>NZ_JBHVTT010000002.1:0-595124 GCF_042884555.1 Arthrobacter sp. NPDC058127
TGGATCAGGGTCGGCACGCCCACCATGACCGCGAGGACGATCTTGTCACGGCGCGTAAGGCGGCGGACCCTGCCTGCTTTGCCGGTCCGCCTGCCCGTGCCGGGCTGGCTCTTGCCGGCCGTGGTTCGCCCGGCAGCACCGGGTTCGCTGTCCGGTGCTGCCGGTTTCTCGGCGGTAGTACTCATGGGGATTCCTTCAGCTACTGGGCTGCGTAAAGGGTCTTGGCCTGCGCTTCAAGGTTCTTGACGTCCACGGTGCCGTCCTTGATGAAGGACTGCAGCGCGGGGATCATCACGTTGTTGGCCATGGCGGGGAGAGCGTCCCGGTCCAGGAACTGGCTGATGTACTTGGCGTTGGCGATGGTGTCCGCGCACTTCTTGTTCAGCGGGGTGAACTTTGACGTGTCGGCGCCCTTGACGGTGGCGATGTTCGAGGTGTCCACGGCTGAATAGGCGTTCTGGCCTTCGGCGGATCCCATGAATGCCAGGAAGTCGTGCGCCGCCTTGTTGTCGCCGCCCTTCTTGGACAGGAGCAACCCGTCGATGGGGGCCTCGACGGCGTCGGTGCCTTCCACGGCGATTTCCGGGAACGGGAAGAAATCGATGTCCGCCAGCACCGCGGGATCCGTGAATTGCTGGGTCACGAACGAACCCAACAGGTACATGCCGGTCTTCTTGGCTTCGAGGGCCTTGGCCGCGTCCTGCCACGTCTGGCCGAGGGCATTGGGGTCCTGGAACGGCAGGAGGGCCTTCCAGGTGTCGAAGACGTCGCTGACCTTCTTCTGGTCCCAGCTTTCCTTGTGGGCGGTCAGGTCGATGTGGAACTGGTAGCCATTGAGGCGCATGTTGATGTAGTCGAAGGTGCCCATGGCCGGCCAGCCGTCCTTGTCCGCGAAGCCGATGGGGATGATTCCGTCGGTTTTCATCTTGGCCGCCAGGGTCTTCAGCTCGTCGAACGTCTTGGGCACTGCGTAGCCCTTTTCGGCCCAGAAGCTCTTCCGGTAGAAGAAGCCCCAGGGGTAGTTGTAGTTGGGGACGAGGTACATCTTGCCGTCCGGCCCGGTGGAGGCCTTCTTCATGGCGTCGGAGAAGTTGCTGCCGATCGTTGCCCACACGTCATCCACGGGAGCCAGCAGGCCCTTGCCCGCGTAGTACTGCATGCGGTAGCCGGCGAACCACGTGAAGGCATCGTCGGGGCTGCCCTGGAGGTAGGAGTTGATCTTGTTCTGGAAGTCGTTGTGCGGGACGACGTTGGTGGCCACGGTGATGCCGGACTTCTTGGTGAAGGCATCGGTGACGGCTTTGTAGGCGGCCTTGGGAACGTCGTCCGAGGAACCGGAGCCGAAGGTCAGGCTGCTCGATGAGGCTCCCGGAGCCGGCCCGGAGCCACCCGTGCAAGCAGCCAGCAGCGGAATGCCGGCGAGCCCCGCGGCACTGATTCCGAGCGTTTTCAGGATGGTGCGGCGTCCAGGGCCAGCATTGTGGGCCGACTGGAACGGGTCAAGTTGCGCTGCCATGTTCTCTCCCTTGAAAGCGTGGTGCTTGTGAGTTTTCTCACGTAGAACTCGACTATAACCGCTCAAAAGAGAACATGAAAGAACTAAATATAACATTCTTGCGACGGAGGGTTTTAAGACAAAAGCGGCGGTCCTCTTTGGGGAGGACCACCGCCTTGGCCTGGCCGGCCTTGAGGGCCTGGCTTGATTGTGACAGAGCCTACTTCTTCAACGACTCAGCGATCTGGGCCATGATCGTGGGGTCGGAGAGGGTGGTGGCGTCGCCCACTTCGCGGCCTTCTGCGACGTCCTTTAGGAGGCGGCGCATGATCTTGCCGGAGCGTGTCTTGGGCAGTTCGGGGACCACGAGGATGTGCCTGGGTTTGGCGATGGGGCCGATTTCCTTGCCCACGTGGTTGCGCAGCTCGGCGACGGTGGCGTCGCCGCTGTCCTGTCCCGACGGGGCGGATTCACGCAGGATCACGAACGCGACCACGGCCTGGCCGGTGGTTTCGTCGGAAGCCCCGACGACGGCGGCCTCCGCCACCCAGGGGTGGGACACGAGCGCGGATTCGATTTCGGTGGTGGAGAGCCGGTGCCCGGAGACGTTCATGACGTCATCCACCCGGCCCAGGAGCCACACGTCTCCGTCTTCGTCCTTCTTGGCCCCGTCCCCGGCGAAGTACATGCCCTCGAAGCGGGACCAGTAGGTGTCCTTGAACCGTTCCGGGTCGCCCCAGATGCCCCGCAGCATCGCGGGCCAGGGTTCGCGGACCACGAGGTAGCCGCCGTGCCCGTCCGGGACGGACTCCCCGGCCTCGTCCACGACGTCGATCGCGATGCCCGGCAGCGGGACCTGCGCCGAACCCGGCTTGGTCGCGGTCACGCCCGGCAGGGGCGCGATCATCTGGGCGCCGGTCTCGGTCTGCCACCAGGTGTCCACGATCGGGGCGGGGTGTTCCTTCTTTTCCCCGTTGTTCCCGGCGTTGGAGCCGATGACGTCCCGGTACCACATCCAGGCCTCGGGGTTGATGGGCTCACCCACCGAGCCCAGGACCCGGATCGAGGACAGATCGTACTTGGCAGGGATGTCCCGGCCCCACTTCATGAACGTCCGGATCGCCGTCGGGGCGGTGTACAGGATGGAGACCTTGTACTTCTCCACGATTTCCCACCAGCGGCCCTGGTGCGGGGAATCCGGGGTGCCCTCGTACATGACCTGGGTGGCGCCGTTGACCAGCGGGGCGTAGGCGACGTACGAGTGGCCGGTGACCCATCCGACGTCGGCGGTGCACCAGAACACGTCCGTCTCGGGGTGCAGGTCGAAGACCGCCCTGTGGGTGTACGCGGTCTGGGTCAGGTAGCCACCGGTGGTGTGCAGGATGCCCTTGGGCTTACCGGTGGTCCCGGAGGTGTACAGGATGAACAGCGGGTGCTCGGCGTCATGCCCGACGGCGGTGTGCTCACCGGAAGCGGTCCCGACGGTGTCCTCCCACCACTGGTCCCGGCCCTCGTGCCAGTCGACGTCCTGACCGTTGCGCTTGACCACCACGACGTTCTGCACGGTGTGGCCTTCTGTGGACAGGGCCTGGTCCACGGCGGGCTTGAGCGGGCTGGGCTTCCCGCGCCGGTACGTGCCGTCCGCGGTGACCACGAGCTTGGCCTCGGCGTCATCGATCCTCGAGCGCAGGGCGTCGGCGGAGAAGCCGCCGAACACCACCGAGTGCACGGCCCCGATCCGGGCACAGGCCAGCATGGTGATGACGGCTTCGGGGATCATGGGCAGGTACACGGCCACCCGGTCGCCCTTGGCCACGCCGAGGGACTCGAAGGCGTTCGCGGCCTTCTTCACCTCTTCGGTGAGCTGCGCGTAGGTGTAGGAGCGGGTGTCGCCCGGTTCGCCTTCGAAGTGGATGGCCACCCGGTCCCCGAGCCCGTTCTCCACGTGCCGGTCCAGGGCGTTGTACGCGGCGTTGACCTTGCCGCCGACGAACCACTTCGCGAAGGGCGGGTTGGACCAGTCCAGGGCCTGGGTGAAGTCCGTGTCCCAGTCCAGCAGTTCCCGGGCCTGCTTTGCCCAGAACGCGGGACGGTCCGCATTCGCTTCCGCATAGACTCCGGCGCCGACTACCGCGTTGGCCGCGAACTCAGCGGTGGGCGCGAACTTCCGGTTCTCGTGGAGAAGATTTTCGAGGGCATCGCCGTTGCCTGCCCCGTCGGATCCGGGTGCAGCGGTGGTCGTCGATCCATTGGCGTCCTGGGACATGTGAACCTCATCATTCATCGATCTCTGCCGCGCGGTTGTCCCGTAGCGGGGCCGCCCCACCCGCCAATCTTGCACGACGTTGGGCTGCGGCGCCTCACGGGATTCCGCAAAGAGCTTTTCCGGAACCCACCTTAGCGTTTTGAGCCGACAACAGGTGTCCGCGGTCACAATCCGGACCGTGAGCGGCGGGTGATTCGCGCCGAACGGCGGCGAAGGCTCTTGACCTCGGCCCTGATTAACAAATTTGGTGGACACGAAGTCGGTCACTAAGTAGCCTTTGCTTGTTGGGCGGCTAAAGCCACTCATTTCTTGGGGGAAGCGAGCACCACATGAGCCCGCCATAGAGCACAGAGCCGCCTACGCCGCGTCCCGCAACGGGATCCCATTCATCGTCCGCAACGGCTAACACTGCCGCGGAACACCCGCTTCACACTTTTCCGCAAGGCGCAAGGTCGCGCCTATCGAAAGGAATCCCCATGAGTCAGAACACCCCTCCTGTAGGACCTCCCGCCGGATATCCAGCCCCCGGCTCACCACAACCCGGACCATACGCGGGAGGACCCGCACAGACATCTGGTCAGTATCCGGGGTATCAGGGCGCACCTGCCGGATACCCTGGGTATCAGGCAGCACCAGTCGGTTACCCTGGCGCGGTTCCCGGTGGACAGTTTGTGGGTAACAAGTCATTCCTGACAGCTTGGCTATTGGCACTTCTCCTTGGCGGACTCGGCGTTGACCGGTTCTACTTGGGCAAGATCGGCACAGGCATTCTGAAGTTGGTCACGCTTGGTGGTTTGGGTATTTGGTCACTGATTGACCTGATCCTGCTTCTGACGAACAAGCAAACCGACAAACAGGGCTACAAGCTGGCTGGCTACGAGAAGCACAAGACGGTGGCCTTGATCGTGACCTTGGCGTTGATACTCTTGAGCGTCGTCTTTAACATTGCCAGAGTCGGTGCCTCCACCACGCCGAGCGGGTCTACCGCTGTCGTTCCGGCCGCATCCGCTGCCTCGAACCCCGGGGCTACGACCGCCGCGGCACCCGCCGGATACACAGTCGGCCAGCCGATGTCCGTCGATATGGGCGATGGCAACGTTGCCAAGGTGACTATCGTTTCGGCCAAGTACTCGGCGACGGCGAACGCGACCCTGAACGCGCCCGCCAAAAATGGCGGTTACCTGATCCTCGATGTTCTGTGGGAGACCGAGAAGGGCAAGACCTCCTCGAACCCGTTGTACTTTGAGGCGAAGGATGCGGACGGCCGCAAGGGCGACGTTGAGATGTTTGTCGACGGCGCACTTGGCTCCGGCGTTGTCCTTCCCGGCGACAAGGCTCGCGGCAACGTCGCTTTCGACATCGCGCCGGGCACATCGACTGTGATCATCACGACGCCGCTTCTGCAGGAGGCTGCGCGTCTCCAGGTGACCCCGCAGTAGCTTTGGAAGCTGCACTATGGCTCCGCACGGGTCACCCGTGCGGAGCCATTCTGCTTTCACCCGTTCGCATCCAGCTTTCGTAATGGCTTCAACTAGTGGACTGTCAGACGGGTGGCATAGGCTGAAGAGGTCTCGAGACGCGAAAACTTGCCGCCCGGTCCGGCCCGGAAAATACTGGGTGCAGCCTTGAGCGGCAGCGTCCGGAACACCGCCGTACTAAGGAGATTTGCACATGAACCAGACGAGCCTAGGTCCGAAGAACGGCGCGCAGACGCCCGGATCGGCCCCCGAAGCAGCAACTGGATCCGTGGCGCCACAGCCCGGCAGCGTGACCTCCCCGAAGTACCAAGCCGTACTGGGTCCGTTCACCATCCGGGACGTGACCGTTTTCGGTTCCACCTTGCTGATGTTTGTGGGGTCCCTCCTGCCGATGTTTGGCGGGCGCTACAACCTGTGGAACCTCGATAACCTTTTCTTCCTGGCGCTGGGCATCATTCTTCCCCTCGTTGTTGCCGCTTTGTTCGTTGCCCGCCGCCTGCAGCCGGGGAACATTGTGCGAATCGGCTCCCTTTCGACTGACCAGTTCGCGTCCGTCGTGGCGTCGTTCGCCGTGACCCTGTTCTTCCTGTCCGCAGCAGGCGCGTTTACCGTTTTCGTGCTCGTCGGACTCATTGGCTCGGTAGGTCTTCTGGCTGCGACGGTCCTGGCTCCCCACTTGCCCCTCCTCCGCGACGACTTCAAGGGCCGGGCCGAACAGCCCGCGCACGTTGTGGCCCGCGAGTCGGCCATTCCAACGCGCAAGCCTGCCGCGCCGAAGCCGGCCAAGCCTGAGCCGGTCGCGCCGAGGCCGGAAACTGCGGTCGCTGCTTCCGGGCCTGGAACTTCCATGCCCGAAGCTCCCGCCCACTGGGCTCCGGCAGCAACCACCGCCGCACCGGCAGAGACCCCTTCCGCACCTGAAGCACCCACCGAAGCCGCCGCCGTCGCGCCTGCCGAATCCGCAGAGGCGGCAGTTGCCGACGGCGCACGGGAAGCGCAGGCGCCCACGCCCGAGGAGCCCAAGCACATGCCCGCCGCCACCATGGCTACGCCCATTGTCGGCGGCCCAGACGCCGGCACCGGGCCCGCCACCCAGCACATCGGCACGGTCAACCAGCCCCGGGTGCACGAGCCCATCGGCGCCACCGTTGACCCAGCCACGCGAAGGGACGAATCCGGGTATGAGGCATTCTGGTTCGCAGTGGCCCACCCCCGCGTCGTTGTCGACGAGCACACCCGGATGCCCGCCTTCACCATCGAACCGGGCGCGTGGGTCCTGGCACTCGAAGACCGCGGCGAGGAATTCCTCGTCCAGGATACTGATGGCAAAGTGGGCGTCCTGCGCGATCTCAGCCACATCGAACGCGGCTAACCAGGCCGGCCGTGGACACCGTCGTCGAAACCCCGCTGGCTTTGAAGCGGCGCGCGCGCAAAATCAACAAGGCGCTCGCTGAGCTCTATCCCTACGCCCACGCTGAGCTTGATTTCCGGAACCCGTTCGAGCTGGTGGTGGCCACGGTGCTGTCCGCCCAGACCACGGATGTGCTGGTCAACCAGGTCACCAAGATCCTGTTCGCGCGCTATCCGGATGCCCGGAGCATCGCCGAGGCCGAGCTTGCCGAGCTGGAGGCGATCCTGCAGCCCACCGGCTTCTTCCGTGCCAAGGCGAAGAACGTCCTGGCGCTCAGCACACGCTTGGTGGACGAGTTCGACGGCGAGGTTCCCGGCAGGCTGGAAGACCTGGTGACGCTTCCCGGCGTCGGGCGAAAAACGGCAAATGTGGTGCTGGGCAACGCGTTCGGCGTCCCTGGAATCACTGTGGACACGCACTTTGGCAGGCTGGCGCGCCGATTTGGCTGGACGACGTCCGAGGATCCGGTGAAGATCGAGTTCGATGTCGCGGAGCTGTTCGAGCCCCGGGACTGGACCATGCTGTCCCATCGTGTGGTTTTCCACGGCCGCAGGGTTTGCCATGCGCGCCGGCCAGCGTGCGGAGCGTGTGCCGTGGCCAATTGGTGCCCGAGTTACGGCGAAGGCGAAAAGGACCCCGTCAAAGCGGCCAAGTTGCTTAAATACGAACTGGCGCCGGGCAACGAAGCGCTTCTCGCAAAGCTGCTTGCCGAGACTCATCGCGCGGCGGAGATTCGGATGGAATCGCAAAGGAGACCGGGATGACCGCGCTCGAGGACCTCGTCAGTCTCATTACAAGGATTGATTCCGGGCTGCATCCGGGCCCTGATCCGCGGATTGCGGCCGCGACTATAGATCCGGACAAGGCGCGAAAAGCGGCCGTGCTCATGCTCTTCGGCGTCTTGGACGACGTCCCCGCCCAATCAGGGAAACCGGTGGCCCCGGCGGATTTGGATGTGTTGCTTCTGGAACGCGCCCACACCTTGGACGACCATCCGGGACAGGTGGCGTTCCCCGGCGGAAGTATCGATCCCGGGGATGAATCGGCCGTCGCTGCAGCCATCCGGGAAGCAGTCGAGGAGACCGGTCTGGACAGCGGGGGCGTGCAGGTGCTGGGTGTCATGCCGGAACTAGGCCTGATCCGCAGTAATTTCGTGGTCACCCCGGTCTTGGCATGGTGGGCGTCGCCCTCGCCTGTGAGGGTGGTGGACTACGCTGAGTCCGCTCAAGTGTTCCGTGTCCCGGTGCGGGACCTCTTGGATCCCGACAACCGATACACCGGGACGCTCACGCGACTCGGCCGGACCTTCTCAAGCCCCGTCTTCCAGGTCAACGGACTAGTCGTCTGGGGTTTCACCGGGATGGTGCTCAGCGGCCTGTTCGATGCTTTGGGCTGGACTGTTCCGTGGGACACGGAACGGCTGCTTGAGATCGAGATCTAGCTTCCCGCTTTAGGCGTGCCGCCCCACCCGGGAACACTCCGGGCCGATGCCCCCGGGCCCCCGCCCGGCCCACTACGCTGCGCGTCGGGCAGGTTTTGAGTGATCCACGACGATGCCCGTGGCGGCATTTTCCCGTACGGCGTTGATCCCCGCCACTACGGCTTTCAGGTGTTTGAACCGCGGCGATTCCGCCACCAGGGTTCCATCGGAAGCCGTCAGCCGAAACCGGTAGCCATCTTCGCCGTCTCTGAGAATTTCGAATCGTCCAGCCATCGTTGCTGTTCCCCCTTGAATACTGCCCGCACAGTGAGCGCGTCTTTGCACTGTGGCGCTTCTCACTTCGAACGCCATAAGGCGAGACTATCCAGAAGGAAGGGGAGCGCTGAAGTTACTTCGGGGTACATTACTTGCCTGAGTCATGCCGGGTTCGTTTCCGCCATATGACTAGCTTTCGGCCCCGCTGGCGGTTATGGTTCCGGGCTTCAAAAGATCAGTGCGCGCCTCGGCGCCGGCACGGGGTATTCGGCGATCGCCATCCGGAACTCTTCTTCGGCGTTGAGTCGCCGCCGGACTTCCATCGATTCCAGCCTTTGGGCGTCTTCGGCGTCAATGCTGGGGTTTTTTGCCAGTTCCCTGATCCATTCGCCAGCCACGACAGCGTCATGTTGCTCGCCCAACAACCGCTGCAGGCCGATCGCCGGCTGGATCACCCCGGAAGCGTGATGGCTGAAGGCGTCCGCGACTGCCTCCACTGAGTAACGGAGGCACTTGACGTCCTTGCGTGCTTGGTGGAGCGCAGCGTTGCGGACCTCCGGGTCGCTGCTGCCTGCCTGCTCCGCGATGCTGTGCTGCAACCGCTCCCACCGGGCCTGGAGGCGCTCCGCAAGGTCCGCCGTCGGGTGTTTGTATTCCCTGCCGGCAGGGACTTCCAACAGCGCTGCCCTTGCGGCCCGCACCGTGCGCTTGCTGCGCTTGTGCCCGCCAAGGGCAGCGGCCAGCCGGGCGCTGGACGCTTCCAGTTCCTCCACGGCCTGGCGCACGGCTTCGGGGCTTTTCCAGGAATCCTTTGTGTCGAGCGATAGCCGTATCCTCTGCGCCAGGACATAGGCATCCCTGGACTCGCCGAGTGAAGTTGCGAGCCAGCGGACTTCCTCGCTGGCCGGCCGGGGAAGTTTAGGGATCATGCCGCGATAGCAGCTGAGGACTGAACGGAGCCGGCGAAGGGCAAGCCTGGCGTTGTGTACGGCTTCCGGATCGGCCGCTTCAATCAGCGGCAATTGTCCTTCCAGCTCGGTCAGTTGGAAGGCGATATATGCAGCCAGTGGTGCCTGGCCCTTGTTTCCCACGGGGCAATCGTCCTCTGCTGTCGCCCCCGGGGCAATAGTGCCTCTTACTTGGCTTTGTCGTAAGAATCGACGACGGCGATACTCACCGGAAATTCCACCGGAATCCGCCCGAACAACAGTTCCTTCGCGGCGGCCGCGGCCTCCTCGATGGCCTTGATGCACGTTTCAACCGACTCTGCGGGCGCGTGGACCATGACTTCGTCGTGCAGGAAGAACACGAGTTCCCCGGCAGGCAGGCCGTCGGCACGCGCGGTGCGCAGCCGCCGTCGAAGTTCGGCGAGCCAGCACGACGCCCAGTCCGCCGCGGAACCCTGCACCACAAAGTTCCGCGTGAAACGCCCGCGCGAGCGGGCGATGCTGTCCGCGCGCCGCTGTTCTTCCGCCGTCGTGGATTGCTGGCTGCGGATCCAGCGTTCCGACGGCGGCGGGCTGCTGCGGCCCAACCTTGAGGTTACGGTGCGGCCGCCTTCGCCGTCGCGGGCTGCCTGTTCGACGAAGCCGACCGCCCGGGGATAAGTCCTGGTCAGCTGTGGCATGAGGCGCCCGGATTCGCCTGTGGTAGCACCGTAAATTGCGCCCAGCAAGGCGATCTTGGCCTTCGAGCGATCGCCACCGAAGCCCTGTGCGGCGATGCCGGCGTACAAATCCTTGTCCCGCGCAGCCTCGGCCATCTTCGAGTCCTGCGCCAGCGCCACCAGAACCCGGGGCTCGAGCTGGGACGCGTCCGCGACGATCAATTTGTGCCCCGGATCGGCATGCACCGCGCCCCGGATCTGGCGAGGGATCTGCAACGCCCCGCCTCCCCTCGACGCCCAACGGCCGGAAACCACGCCCCCCACCACGTATTCGGGGCGGAACCGCCCTTCGCTCACCCACGCGTCCAGCCACGACCAGCCGTTCGCAGCGAACAAGCGGGAGAGCTTCTTGTACTCCAGCAGTGGCTCGATGGCCGCATGCTTCGATTCCTTGAGTTCCCACTGGCGCGTGGTTTTTACTTCGATGCCGTTCCGGTGCAGGGCTCGCATGAGGTCCTGGGGTGAATCCGGATTCAGCTTCGGAGAGTGGAGAATCCCTCGAAGCTCATTGCAGAGCGCCTCCAGCCTGGCTGGCCGGTGGCCAGTTGGAGGCCGGGGACCCAGATGGCCTTCCAGGATTTCTTCGTGCAACGCCTCCTGCCAGGGCACACCCGTGAACTGCATTTCGGCGGCAATCATGGCCCCGGCGGATTCCGCAGCCAGCAGCAGTTTAAGGCGGTGCTGCCGGCCTTCTTCCCTTGAGGCCTGGCCGAGCGCGTGTTGCTGGGCCGCGAACTCGGCCCCGATCTCGTTCAGGCTTGGCTGGGTGCTGCGCGGGACAAGCTCGTCGAACAGTGCGTCCTGCTCGGCGGGCGGAGGGGGAGGCTGGAGGACCCGCGGCGGAACCGGCATTTCATCGTCCTGCGTGAGCTTTTCCGCGCTGCGGGCATAGTCCGTGTGGGCCGTGAACTCAGAATGGACCAGGATGGCGCGGCAGAGCGTGAGGTCATGGCAACGTTCCAGCTCCACCCCGGCCTGGAGCATCGCCGGGTACCAATCCTGGGTCCGGTTCCAGACCCAGCGCGGACGGCCCTTCTCCAAGACGCTTACGACGCCGGCGAGATCGGCCTTTCGTACGACGCGCGGTTCTGCCCGGGCTACTCCGGCAGCGTTGATTTCCTCAATGGCTGCGCCGTCTGGATGGGCGGCGAGCAGCAGGTACATGCTGACAATTCTGCCCTGTGATTCCGTGGAGCCTTGCACTTTGCGGACAGTTGCCGTCCGCAAGCTTTTGTCCGGGGCTGCTTCCGTCGGCACGCGGACTGGTCCTCCACAGGGGTTGTTGTGGTTGCTTATCCACATACGCCGATACAGGCCTCCAATGCTCGTGGCGAAACGGAGATAGTGGCTTCATGAGCGGGCAACATCTCGAACGGAACCCCAACAATGGTGGAAGCGGGGCGGAGCCAGACCCGGTGTCCGGGGACCCGTGGCTTCCTGCCAGTTCCGGGGAGGTCCTTCTGGTGACGGCGAATGTCAGGTTACAAGCCGAAACAGAAAGGATCGCAGCCGCTGTCGGTGCCAGTCTCCGGACAGTCGTCGATTCATCCGGTGCCTTGCCCCTGTGGGACACCGTGGGGATGGTGCTTCTTGGCAGCGATGTCCGCGAACTTCCGCCCCGTCGTCGTGCGCCTTCAGTCTTGCTGGGCCTCAACAGTGAAGGGGACGCTTTGTGGGAATTGGGAGCGGCGCTGGGGGCCGAACGCGTGGCTGTGTTGCCGGAAGCTGCAGCCTGGCTGGCGGAGCACCTCGGTAGGTCCCAAGATCCGGACCCCGGAGGAATGGTGCTCGGGGTGACAGGAGGATGCGGCGGAGCGGGCGCGTCCACGGCTGCCGTCTGGTTGGCTAACGAAGCGGCCGTCCACGGCATACGGACGCTCCTGGTTGATGGCGATCCCCGCGGAGGGGGCCTCGAGCTTTGCCTGGCCGCCGAAGATGCGCCAGGGCTGCGCTGGCCCGATCTCGCGGGTGCCAGCGGGAGCATCGGCACCGGGCAGCTAAGCGATTCACTGCCCCAAGCCGGAGGATTCTCCTTCCTGTCCTGGCCGGGTAGTCGCGACCGTCCCCTGAGCGCGGAGCCTGGGGCCGTCGCGGCTGTCCTTGACGCGGCGAGACGGGGATTTGAACTAATCATTGTCGATATCGGCCGCGGAACGGAATCGCTTGGCAGCTTTGCCTGGGACTGCGACAGGATCCTCCTTGTGGTACCGGCCCAACTCCGCGCAGCAGTAGCTGCGGCCAGGCTTCTCCAGGAGCTGCCGCCCGTTGACACAGCCCTGGTAATCCGCGGAAATGCGGGTACGGTCCTTGACGGACCCCTCATAGCCGAATCGCTTGGCCTGCCCCTTCACGGCGTTCTCCCCGAACTCCGCGGTACTGCCGCGGCGGCTGAGCTCGGACGCCTTCTGGAATTCGGTAAGCGCAAGGCCGTGCGTCGCTTTGCGGAATCCGTCCTTCAACTACTCGACGACGGAGCAGTATGAGTGCCTCCGCATTCCCGGGCGGCGAGCGTCGACGCAAGACCCGGCTCTTGGACGCCGCGCTCCTTGAAACCGTCCGGGAAACCGTCATGGCCGACGCCGGACCGGTCACTCCGTCACGCGTGGCAGCGGCCGTCCATGCCACGGGCAGGCTGCTCGGGACCGCAGGGGCGCTTGCCGCCGTCGAATCGATCAGCGCCGAATTGAGCGGACTTGGACCCCTCCAACAGCTTGCACACGATGCCTCGGTGACGGACATCTTCGTGAATGGCCCGGACTCCGTGTGGTTCGACCGCGGCAAGGGACTGGAACGGGCCCAGGTGCGATTCGACGGCGAACCTCAGATCCGGGCCTTGGCCTCCCGGCTTGTGGCGGCCGGTGGGCGTCGTTTGGACGACGGTTCGCCGTGCGTCGATGTCCGTCTCGACGGCGGATACCGGGTGCACGCGGTGCTGCCTCCGATTTCCGCCGCCGGAACTTTGTTGTCCGTTCGGATTCGGCGCGAGGAGGTTTTCTCCATGGACGAGCTGCGTGCCGGAGGCATGTTCGGGGCGCCCGTCCAACAGGTGCTGCAGGCCATGGTTGACCGCAGGTTGAGTTTCCTGATCAGTGGTGCCACCGGTTCCGGGAAGACCACATTGCTGTCCACGATGCTCGCATTGAGTAGCCCCCATGATCGGCTTGTCCTGATTGAAGACGCTTCGGAGTTGAACCCGGTGCACCCTCACGTGGTCTCCCTTGAGTCCAGGCACGGAAACCTTGAAGGAGGGGGTGCACTCGACCTTGGCGAACTCGTTCGGCAGGCGCTGCGGATGCGGCCGGATCGGTTGATTGTGGGCGAGTGCCGGGGTGCGGAAGTCCGTGAGCTGTTGACGGCGCTCAATACCGGCCATACGGGTGGCGGAGGCACTATCCATGCAAACACTGCCTCCGCCGTCCCGGCCAGGCTCGTGGCCTTGGGCGCGCTCGCAGGCTTGAGTCGGGAAGCTGTTCAGCTGCAGCTTTCAACAGCATTGGACGCAGTGGTCCACGTCGAGCGGACGCCTGCCGGCAGAAGAGTTTCCTGCATTGGATTGTTGGCGGAGGACGAGTCCGCCCAATCGATCGTCCCCGCCGTTGATCTGCGGGCCGGTGTCGCCGTTGCCGGCCCCGCGTGGAGGGACCTTGCAGCTCGACTTGAGCTGGACCCTGGGCTTTTGTCTGGGCCACTCGGGCCGATCTCCCGCGCAGATCACCTCGGAGCGGTCGCGTGAGCGGATTACTCATTCTGGTCCTGGCGGCCGGTGCGTGGGTGGTCTTGCAGCCATCCCGGCGACTTGGCAAACGGGTAGCGCGCGCTTTGCCGCGTGCTGCCCCGGCTGGGGCTGGCGATGGGGCCGCCGCTGGGGTGCGCATGCCGCGGAAGCGCTCCCGCCCGGATGCATTGCCGCTCACGGTACTCGTACAGCAGTTGGCCGCTCTGCTCCGGGGCGGCCGTTCGACGTCGAGGCTCTGGGAGGAACTCTGGATCGTACACGGCGACTCGGAGCACCGCTTTGCTTCGAGCGACTCCGATGTCCGCAAAGCGCGAGCGAAGGCCCCGGGATTACCGAAGCTGTCGTCTGGGTCTCTCCAGGTTCTCGCGGCAGCGCGGGCGGCCTCGATGATCGGGACGTCGGTAGCCGAAGCCATCAGAACGTCGTCAGGGAAGAATCTTAAGGGCGGGAATCCCGGTGAATACCGAATCTGGGGAGAACTGGCCGCCTGCGTGGACGTGGCGGAGGCGAGTGGTTGTCCGTTGGCCGACGTGTTGACGCGGTTCGCCGCCCAGCTTGAGGCTGAGGACGACGCCGGTGATGCCCGGCAGACTGCCTTGGCCGGGCCGAAAGCCACTGTGCGCCTTCTAACGTGGCTGCCGGTCTTCGGCTTGGGGCTGGGCATGATGCTTGGGGTGGATCCGGTGGGGGTCCTGTTGGCCAACGGGGTCGGATTGGCGGCGCTCGCGGCTGGGGGTGTCCTGACCGTCACCGGCAGAATCTGGTCATCTCGGTTGGTGCACGCCGCGGTGGGCGTTGACTGATGGGCTCGGCATTCCCTGCCATTGCAGTGTCCCTGGTATTGGTCTTTGCGGCAATTCTCGGGCTCGCGCATCAGGGAGGAACCCGGCGGCGGACAGCCTTGCGCATGCTTCGAGGCTCACGCGGGAACAAGTGCCCGCTGGAGAACGCTCGCAGGGGCGAGGCCGTGGGCGCTCCCCGGAATCCCGAGCGGCCGGAAGGTCTGCGAAATGTGCCCATGATCCTTGAGTTGGTGGCGGCCACGCTCGACTCGGGCGCGGGACTCGGACGCTCCCTTGAGTTAATCGCCGGATGCGCTTCCCCGCAGCTCAGCCGCCCCCTGAGGACGGTGGTTGCAGCCCTCGACATCGGAACGGACTGGGAGACGGCGTGGCGGAGTTCGGGCCAACAGTGCGCTGAAGCGCGCAGGCTCAAGGACGCGCTCGCCTTCGCTGCCCTGACCGGCGCGCCATCATCGGCAATCCTTTATGCCCAGGCAGCACGGCTGCGGCGTGAACAGTTCAGGATGGCGGAAAAGCGCGCTGCCGCGCTCGGAGTGAAACTCGTGATTCCGCTGGGTCTGTGTTCATTGCCTGCCTTCATCTGTCTTGGCGTGGTCCCGGTGCTGTTGGCAATGCTTCCGTCCGGGGGATAGCCGGGAGCCCCGCCGTGGATAGTTGTGATCCCCGCCCGGGTCGGCGCTTGAGTTTGCCTCCACACAAGACAGTTTCCCTCCACAGGAACGTTCGGAAGGGAGTTTTCCACTTAGGAGACTTGGGGCCTTTCGAAGCCCAAATGCCAACGGAAGAGTCTAGGTACAGCCGGCAGCCAAGCCGGCCCCGCAGAAAGGAACCGAAATGAACGCAACCGTCGATACCGCACAGGCCCCCCGGACCGCCCTGGCCCTGGCCCTCGCTGCCCCTCCTCGGCCCGAGGCCGAAGTCCTCGAACTGTTCCCGGGCTCGCAGGGAATCAGGCCCGTTCGGCTACCAACCCACTTGCATTCCCACGCCGAGACAGGCCGCGCGCGGCCCAGCGACGATTCGGCCGCTCCGAGACGGTCGAAGATGCGGCTCATGGGGTCCGAGCTCGGTATGGCAACGGCAGAGTATGCCATCGCCACGCTTGCCGCAGTGGGCTTCGCGGGACTCTTGGTGGTCATCCTTCGCAGCGAGGAAGTACGGGGCTTCCTCCTCAACCTCATTCGCAGCGCGCTCTCCCTGCCATGACACCGCTGCGGGTTTCAAAGCATTGCGCCGGGAGTTCGATGCGGCCGCGGGCATCGGCATCGGGGCTCGCCAGGCGCCCCAGACTCGCCGGGCCCTTCAGAACTGCGCGGCAGTGGCCTCCTTCGATCAGACGGCCTCCTCCTGCGGAGAAGCTTCACGGTCCGCGGAGGGACCGCCGGCGAGGGGTCTTTCCTGAGAGCGAATACGGTGCCGTCACTGCGGAATTCGCCGTGGCACTACCTACTGTTCTGCTTCTTTTGGCCTTGCTCTTGGCAGGATCGGCCGCGGGACTTACGCAGTTGCGCTTGGAAGAAGCGGCTAGAGCGGGAGCCAGGGCCTTAGCCCGCGGAGATAGCCACGCAACCGTGAACGGAATCGTTCGGATGCTGGCAGGCGATGCCGCCTCGACTGTCGTTGCGGAAGACGGCGAATGGATCAACGTCACGGTCTCCGACAGGGTCGTCGGTCCGTTGGGTTCCCTCATCCCGTGGAGGCTTTCGGCGACGGCATCAGCAAGGGGAGAGGCTCCGCAGTCGTCATCGGCCACAGTGCCACTGCTTGCGGACCGAGACGGCGTTGTTGACTTCAAGGGCGCTGTGCCGGTGACGGGGCTCCACGCTTCTGTGGAAGAGGTCGCGGCGTGAGGGCTGGTAGCGCCCGCGCCGGCGATTGCGGTCGCGTTCTTGAACACGGCTCGGGAACCGTCCTGGCTGTTGCCCTGGGCCTTGTCGTCATGATCTGCTTAGCGGCGGCGTTGACCCTTTCCCAGGCCATGGCGATGGCCCACCGCGCAGCGTCTGCCGCCGATCTCGCTGCGCTCGCAGGAGCCGACGCGGCCCGTGGCCTGACAGCGGGAGACCCTTGCGTGGTCGCCAGCGAAACTGCGGCACGGCACGGAGCTTCGCTGTCGGCGTGCACAGTGGGCGGAGACGGGATCGTGGAGATCCGCACTGAGCTGGACCGCGGCGCAGTCTTCGGGACCGCGACCGGCCGCTCCCGGGCCGGGCCGCCGCCCTAGACGTGTACCTAGGTCGCGTCACGCAGGAGCACGTTGATCAGCGTGACCGCGGCGTCCTTGTCCAGCGGGTTGTTCTTGTTGCCACATTTGGGGGATTGGACACAGGAAGGGCAGCCGGTGTCACACTCGCATGCTTCGATGGCGTCCCTTGTGGCGGTCAACCACACTTTGGCTTTCTCGAAGCCACGCTCGGCAAATCCGGCGCCGCCTGGATGGCCGTCGTAAACAAAGATCGTGGGAACTCCGGTGTCGGCGTGGAGCGCTGTTGAGACTCCACCGATATCCCAACGGTCACTTGAAGCGACCAGCGGGAGAAGTCCGATGGCGGCGTGTTCCGCGGCGTGAAGCGCACCAGGGAACTGGGCCTCGACAAGGCCCGCGCCAGTCAGTGAACGGTTGTGAACCACAAACCATACCGCCTTGGTGAAGAGATCCCTGGCTCCGAGTTCCAGCGGTTCTTCCCCCAAAACCTCATTGGAAATCAATGCCTTACGTTGGAAGGAAACCACCTGCGTTGTTACCTTCACTTCGCCGAAGTGGACCGCGACATCCCCCCATTCCACGCTGCGGAGAGTCTGCAGGACCTCGATCTGCGTCACGTCACGTGCAGTCGTGTAGTAGTCCGGGTTGGTTCGACGAACCACCACGCAATGGTCCTCTTCGTTCAGCTCCTCGACCAGGTAGCTGTCGCCTTGGTGGACATAGATTGCACCCGTATGCGCCTGGTAGTGCGTCTGTGGCGAGTCCATGGTGCCCAAGAGGGAGCCGGTCTCGGAGTCCACGATGCTCACGGGGCCGCCGCCATCCGCGCGGAGGTTCACCATGGCAGCGGCGCTCTCGGGATGGGTCCAGAACCAGCCCGCAGGCCGTTTCCTCAGGTACCCCTGTTCCACCAGCTGATTCAGCAGGGATTCGGACGTTGGCCCGAACAGGTCAAGTTCGGCCACACCGATCGGGAGCTCGGCCGCGGCCGCGCACAGATGGGGGCCGAGCACGTAGGGGTTTCCGGGATCGAAGACGGTGGCCTCGACTGACACATCAAAGATCGCCTCCGGATGGTTGACCAGGTACGTGTCCAAGGGGTCGTCGCTGGCCACGAATGCTGCAATGGCGTTTTGGCCCGCGCGCCCTGCCCGTCCGATCTGTTGGAACAGGGACGCCCTCGTCCCTGGCCAGCCGGCCACCAGAACCGCGTCAAGCCCGGAAATGTCGATGCCCAATTCCAATGCGGACGTGCTGGAGACTCCAAGCAGCTCGCCCGAACGCAAAGCCTTTTCCAAGGCCCGTCTCTCTTCGGGGAGATACCCGGAGCGGTACGCGGCAACCCGCTGGGGCAGGCTAGGGTCCACCTCATCGAGGAGGCGCTTGGTGATAGACGAAATTGTTTCTGCGCCGCGCCTGGATTTGATGAAGGCGATGGTCCGCACACGGGAGGACACCAGATTGGCCAGCAAGTCCGCGGTCTCGGCGACGGCGGTCCTCCGGGATTTTGCCCCGTTTTCGCCCTTCAGCTCGGTCAGGGCTGGTTCCCAAAATGCCACCGTGGTGGAGCCATGCGGAGAACAGTCCTCGGAAACTTCGCGGACGGGAGTGCCGATGAGCCGGGCAAAGGACGTGCCAGGGTCCGAGGCCGTCGCCGACGCCGCAATGAACACCGGCTCAGGAAGGGAGGTGCCGGCACCGTAGTAGGCACAGATTCGCCGGAGCCTCCGCATGAGGTTGGCGACGTGCGACCCGAATACTCCCCGGTAGCTGTGGGCCTCGTCCACGATGACGTACCGCAACCTACGGAAGAAACGGGCCCACCACGTGTGGTTGGGCAGGATCCCGAAATGCAGCATGTCGGGGTTGGCGAGGATGAAATTGGCATGATCGCGGATCCAGCGGCGCTGGGACTGCTCGGTATCGCCGTCGTACGTTTCCGCCCGGACCGTAGGGAGCTTGAGCGCGCGGATCGCTGCCAACTGGTCGGCTGCAAGCGCTTTGGTGGGGGAGAGGTACAGGGTGACAGCACCGTCGTCGTGGATCTTGCCCGGCTCGGACAGCACACGCAACTCGGAACGGTGGATCGCGTCGAGGGCAGGCAGCTGATAGGCAAGCGACTTGCCGGAGGCGGTCCCCGTGGCAATGACGACGTTTTGGCCCGAATGGGCGAGCTCGGCTGCTTCGATCTGGTGCCGGTACGGTTCGTGGATGCCCAAGGATCCGTATGCGCCAACCACATCGGGATGGGCCCAGCCCGGCCATGCCTCATGGACAGCCTCCCGCGCCGGAATAGTGCGGACATGTCGCAACTGCTCCGGGTCCGGGCTCGTGCCCAGAAGGGAGATCATCGATTCAGTTGCGTTCACGTGAACATTCTGTCATCGCACCGGAAACCGGCTGTCGTCGGCGCCGCCGCAGACCGGTTGTCGGGCTGGCCGCGGACCCGCTGCGGGCGGCTTCCGGCGCAGAAGCCAGCTACGCCAAAGGTCGGCTACGCCAAAGGTCGGCTACGCCACAGAAAGGTCAGTCTCGTCGACCGACTTGGTGGACATCATGAGTACCTGGCACACATGCTTCCAGCCAAGGTGCGAATAGAGATGCTGTCCGTCCAAGGAGGCCAGGAGGAGGCCACTGTCAACATCGTGTTGAAATGCCTGCGCGGCGAGGGCTTTCATGATGAAACTGCCCAGTCCCCGGCGCTGGTAGTTGGGTTCGGTGACAATCTTGTCGAACACCGCTGTCTGCCTGACCACGAATACCTGACCGCTGGCTGCCACCTTTTCGCCGGCATGGACCACCGCGTAGTGGACGCCCTTGCTTTCGGAAGTCGCGAGCTTGAGGTCGTCATCCGAGAGCCACGGATCTTCGGCATCCTGCGTCCCCATGTCCACGATCATCATGGTCTGTGAATCCGAAGTGACGTTCAATCCGTTCTCGCGAGCCAATTGGGTGTAGCGTCCGACGTCGTTCGTGAGGATCGTCAAGATACGAGTGTCCGCCTGGGCTGTCTTGGCGGCCAGCTCGGCGAACTCAGCGTCCGATGGGTCGTGCGCGAAGTATTCCCAGTCGCCGGTTTTGTCCGCACGCAGGGCTGCCGGGAACCGGCCTTCTTTGCGCGTTTCGTAGCTCCGGGACCCAGACCAGCCAGCCACCCAGACTTCGAGCAGCTCAGCGATGTCTTCAACCAAGGCGTCGTGACTCATGTAGAGAGACTATGCCAGCGGTCTGGGAATCAACAGGGGCCGTCAGTAACAGCTCCATTAACACTTAGGGCGGCCGGACGGCAGCCCGACACATGGGTTTGGGGCCACCAAGTACCCTTAAATACGTGGCTTTAAACAGAATTGTGCTCTTCTATGGCTTTACTCCGATCGCAGACCCGGACGCCGTTCGGCTCTGGCAGCGCGCCCTGTGCGAGAAGCTCGGCCTGACCGGGCGCATCCTTATTTCGCAGGACGGCATCAACGCCACAGTTGGTGGGGAACTGAACAACGTCAAGCAGTACGTGAAGACCACCAAGGAATACAAGGGCTTCCACGATATCGACTTCAAATGGTCCGAAGGCGGAGCCGACGACTTTCCGAGGCTCAGCGTCAAGGTTCGCGATGAGATCGTGTCCTTCGGTGCCCCCGGCGAATTGAAGGTGGATGAGAACGGCGTCGTCGGCGGCGGCACCCACCTTCAGCCTGAAGAGCTCCACGCACTCCTGGAGGAAAAGAAGGCGGCCGGGCAGGATGTGAAGTTTTTCGACGGACGCAACGCGTTCGAAGCCCAGATCGGCAAGTTCAAGGACGCGATCGTTCCCGACGTCGCCACTACCCACGACTTCATCAAGGAACTCGACTCGGGAAAATACGACGACCTCAAGGACCAGCCTGTAGTCACGTACTGCACAGGAGGAATCCGGTGCGAGGTCCTTTCCAGCCTCATGGTGAACCGCGGTTTCAAGGAGGTTTACCAACTCGACGGCGGGATTGTCCGCTACGGCGAAACCTACAAGGACCAGGGTCTGTGGGAAGGCTCCTTGTACGTTTTCGACAAGCGGATGCACATGGAATTCAGTGAGGACGCCAAGACCATTGGCGAATGCGTCCGCTGCCAGGCGCCCACCAACAAGTTTGAAAATTGCTCCAATCTGAGCTGCCGCAACCTAACGCTGTATTGCGCCGAATGTGCCTCGAGCCCGGAAACGCTGCGTTGCCCGGAAGGCTGCGCAGCCTAGCTCCGGTCATCAGATCCGGCTCACCCGGTACGCGAAGTTCGCCGGCGCATTGGCGGTGATCGTGATGCCCAGGACGGCATCCGTCTCCAGCTGCAGGACCTTGACCCGTGTGGTGCCGCAACGCACCATCACCTCGATGAGCACTTCGCTCCCGTTTCGCACAGTGAATTCGGCGCTGCGGGCACCGCGGCACGCAAGCGTCACCGCATACGTACCCCCGGGAAGCTGGGTCGTTTCTTCGTCGCGGGATTCTCCGGCGGACAACAGGCCGAAGCTGCTGTAGAAGGACAATCCGTTCACGTCCGGAAGCACGTCCTGCGCCCAAGCCTTCATCGCATCGCCCGTGACGGTCTGTCCCAGGGCCGGGTCGCGGGTAAGCACCGGATCCGTGATGACCGCCGACGGCGGACTGCTCGCCGCCGCACGGCCGTCCTCGTAGGTGTATTCGCACGACGACATCGTGCCGCACGCGAGCGCACTGCAAAGCACGACGGCGGGAATCGCGGTCGTCGTCGGTACTTTCAGGGCGCGTGCCCACCCCATAATCCGACTCTACGCCCGGTCTACGCCCGGCTTGAACCGGGAACGAGGCGGCAGTTACGAGGCCGGCACCAGTTGGTACGCGTAGATCACAGGGGCATCCACGCTGCTTGCGCTGATGCTCAGTGGACCGGTCGAGGGAATTTTGATGCGGGACGTTTCGCGGCTGCCATTGCACGCCGCCCCGGCCTCGGTGATCTGAGTACCGGCCAAGGAAACGTCGAAGAATGCCTTGCCGCCGCCGTCGCAGGCCACGGTCAAGGTGTAGCTTCCCGCAGCGACGTTCGCGAAGCTCTTGACCAGGGGGTCTCGGTTCGGGATTTTCCCGGAGTCTTCCACGACCACCCCGGCCGCCGAGGGCATGGTTGTCGCCTTCCACGCGGGGATGTCGGCGTTGGAGACAGATCCCCCGGAGGAGCAGGCCGTCACGGCCAGGGTGCCTGCGCCGATGACCAGAAGTGCAGCGCGACGCCAAGTGGAGGGGTGAAATGCCATGATTCAACGCTACCTGCTCGAACGCCTCCCCGCCGACGCAGAGGCCGACGCAGACGCCGCGCAGAAAGCCAGCCGCCAGCCCCAATAGAATTGCACAGTGACTGATCCCGCAACATCCGCCGTCTTTGGGACCGCCCCCACCACCCTCGACGCTCCCCGCAGCGACCTTCCCGGGCTGCTCACAGCGCTCGCCGACGACCTGCGAAACGTTGGCTACACCGTGGACGGAGTGGCAGGACTTCTTGGAGAGTCCGCCCACTCGGCCCTCGCCCGGGATCAGCTCATCCCCGCGCTCATCGTCACCGAACCGGCTGACTCAGCCGGAGACCCGGCGACGGACCGCACGAAAGCCGCGCTCGCCGTCGTCGTGCGCTTGTGGCTTCTCGCGGTCCCGCAAACCGAAGGCGACGTCGACGCCGCCCTGCCGCGCATCCGCACCGCGGGCCTAATGGAGCTTGGCCTGGTGGAGAAGAACGACGGCGGTGCTGTCGCCGCGAAGGTGGATTTGCGGCCGTACGGCTGGGAATGCGACTCCGGAGCAGACAACAGCGGGAGCGGCGGCGCCGAACTGTGGGTTTCCAGCGATCTCGCTGCCCACCAGCAGCCTGGCGTGCTCCGGCATGACCATGTGCTGGGCATCGGGCAGGCCTCCACGACGCTTGTCCAGACCACCATACGGCGGCACTCGAAACGGGCACTGGACCTCGGGACGGGCTGTGGAATCCAGACCTTCCACCTTCTGCACCACAGCGAACACGTCACGGCCACCGACATCTCCGAACGGGCACTCGCGTTCACCCGTTTCAACTTGATGCTCAATGCCGAGGCCCTCCACCTTGACCCGGCCGATCTCGAGTCCAGGGTGAGCTTGCGGCTGGGCTCGCTCCTGGAACCCGTCGCAGGCGAGGCTTTCGATCTAGTGGTGTCCAATCCGCCTTTCGTCATTACCCCGCGAAGTGCCGGCGAGCATTCTTCGGATCAGTTCACCTACCGCGACGGCGGCCTGCCTGGCGACGACATCGTCGCCAACCTCGTCCGCACGCTGCCCGACGTTCTCGCGCCCGGCGGCACGGCGCAGATGCTCGGCAACTGGGAGATCCCCGCGGGTAGCGGATGGAGCGAACGGCCGGCGTCCTGGCTGGCTGGGTCCGGCACGGAAGCGTGGTTCATCCAGCGGGAACAGGTCAGCCCCGAGCTGTACGCCGAGACTTGGCTGCAGGATGCCTCCGAGGGCCGCGACCGTAAGCTCTACCGCGATGCCTACGCCGCCTACCTGGAGGATTTCGCGTCCCGCAACGTGGAGGCGATCGGCTTCGGTATGATCTGGCTGCGGCGCCCCGAGGACCCGCGTTCAGGAGCAGCGCCCACCCGATTCGAAGAGATCACGTACCCCATCGAGCAACCGATAGGCCCGCACCTTGCCGCGACTGTCGAACGCGCCGACTGGCTCGATGCCCACGAGCTCTCCGAGGCCCACCTGGTGGTGGCCGAGGACGTGACCGAGGAACGCCACCAGCGGCCCGGCGCGGAGCACCCCGGTGTCATCTTGCTGCGCCAGGGCGCGGGACTGCGCCGGACGAACCTGTTGAGCACCGAGCTGGCCGGCTTCGTGTCGGCATGTGACGGCGAGCTGTCCGTCCGCCAGCTGATCGGCGCCTTGGCCGCCTTGCTGGGTGGAGGGGACGACTTCGACGACGGCGCTTTCCGCACCGGGTTGCTCTCCGATGTGGGGAACCTGGTCCGCGATGGCTTCTTGCTTCCCGCGGCATAGGACAATTGCGGCTTCACCGGCGGATAAACTGTTCCGGTGAATGAAGACAATGGGGTATCCACCGGGCTGGCATCCCCGAAGCGCCGGAAACGGCCCGAGAAGACGGTGGAGATCACCGACCCCAAAGCGATCCGTGCGCTTGCGCATGCCGCCCGGCTTGAGGTCATCTCGGAACTGTATTCCACGCAGCTGAGCCGTACGGCTACCGAGCTCGCGGCACAGACCGGGCTCACGCCGAGCGCCATGAGCTACCACCTGCGGGCCCTCCAGAAGTGGGGGATTGTGACTGCCGCGGACAACGAGGGCGATGCACGCGAACGCCGTTGGAAGGCCGCGGGCTCGGACTTCACCATCAAATCCGGCGGCAACGCTCCGAGCCCGGAGATCGCCGTCGTCGAACTCGAACTGGACGCTTTCCGGCGTCGGGCGACTGCCTTCACCCGGGCCCGCGGTGAGCGGCGCCAGCGGGGCGAGGCCGCGAACGAGGCAGCCGCCATGGTGTTGTCCAGCGATCTGCTGTACTTGACCCCGGATCAGCGGACGGATCTCAAGGCCAAATTCCAGGACCTCATCAGGTCATATGAACTTGAGGATCCCACGCGGATTCCCGAAGGAGCGGTGCGAATCGCTACGATGTGGTCGATGATTCCGGACGACCGGACGCCGGCTTCAAGCTAACCCAGACACCGTTCCTCCACAGCACTTGTGCACATGGAAACGCACGATTCTGCAAAATATGGTGAACTAGGCCAATATGGGCACGAGCCCAAGCAATTCATTTTTCTGTAGGAGAACCGTGCCCAGCAAGGCAAAAACCGGCAAGAAACTCGTGATCGTGGAGTCTCCGGCCAAGAGCAAGACCATCGCCAAGTACCTGGGCGAGGGCTTCATTGTCGAGGCCTCGATCGGCCACATCCGCGACCTCCCGCAGCCGTCGGACCTCCCTGCAGAACTGAAGAAGACCTCGGTTGGCAAGTTCGCCGTCGACATCGAGAACGACTTCAAGCCGTATTACGTGGTGTCTCCGGACAAGAAGAAAAAGGTTGCCGAACTCAAGGCCCAGCTGAAAGACGCTGACGCGCTTTACCTCGCAACCGATGGGGACCGCGAGGGCGAGGCCATCGCGTGGCACCTCCTGGAGGTCCTGAAACCCAAGGTTCCCGTCTACCGCATGACCTTTGGTGAAATCACCAAGGAAGCCATCCACCGGGCCATGGATAACCTGCGCGACGTTGACAGCGCCCTCGTGGACGCCCAGGAAACGCGCCGCATCCTGGACCGGCTATACGGTTACGAAATCTCCCCGGTGCTGTGGCGCAAGGTTGCCCGCGGCCTGTCCGCCGGCCGTGTGCAGTCGGTCGTGACCCGCATGGTGGTTGACCGCGAACGCGAACGCATGGCGTTCAAGTCTGCCTCGTACTGGGACCTGACTGGCCAGTTCGGTACCGGCTCCGCGACTTTCAAAGCGAAGCTCGCTGCGGTCGACGGCGCGAAGGTAGCCAGCGGCCGTGACTTCAACGACGACGGCGTCCTCACCTCCGCAAATGCGGTTCACCTCAACGAGGAACTCGCGACGTCGTTGGCCGCCGGGCTGGAGAACGCGGACTTCCGCGTCCGCTCCGTCGACACCAAGCCGTACACGCGCCGTCCCGCGGCGCCGTTCACGACGTCGACCCTTCAGCAGGAGGCCGGCCGCAAGCTGCGCTTCACCTCCAAGAGCACCATGCAGATTGCCCAGCGCCTGTATGAAAACGGCTACATCACTTATATGCGTACCGACTCGTCCGCCTTGAGCGACGAAGCCCTCACGGCGGCACGCCGCCAGGCCGCCGAGTTGTACGGTCCCGAGTACGTGCCGCAGTCTCCCCGGGTCTACGCCAACAAGGCTGCGAACGCGCAGGAAGCCCACGAAGCCATCCGCCCCGCGGGTGACTCCTTCCGCACCCCGGCCCAAGTGGCCAACCACCTGACCGGCGACGCTTTCCGGCTCTACGAACTCATCTGGAAGCGCACCATCGCCTCCCAGATGGGCGACGCCAAGGGCTCCACCGCCACCATCCGCCTCGGCGCAGTGGCTAGCGATGGGCGCGACGCCGAATTCTCGGCCTCCGGCACGGTCATCACCTTCCCGGGCTTCCTCGCAGCCTACGAAGAAGGCAAGGACGAGAGCCGCGGCGACGACGACTCCGACGAAGCCCGGCGCCTGCCCAACGTGGCCAAGGACGATTCCCTCACCGCTTCGGAAATCGCTGCTGTTGGCCACGAGACCTCGCCGCCGCCGCGGTACACGGAAGCATCGCTGACGGCGGAGCTGGAAAAGCGCGGCATTGGCCGCCCGTCCACCTACGCGTCCACGATCTCCACCATCCAGGACCGCGGCTACGTCCGGAAGCAGGGGTCTGCGCTGGTTCCCAGCTGGATCGCCTTCTCCGTGATCCGCTTGCTGGAGCAGCACTTCACCGACTACGTGGACTACGAATTCACGGCGGACATGGAAGGCGACCTGGACAAGATCGCCAACGGCCAGGCAGTCGGTGCCGCTTGGCTCAAGCACTTCTACTACGGTGAAGACGCCGATCCCGGCCTGCTGAGCATCGTCAACAACCTCGGTGAAATCGATGCACGCGAGATCAACTCCGTGCCGATCGCCGAGGGCATCACGTTGCGCGTCGGCAAGTTCGGCCCGTATCTGGAAAGCTCGATCCCCACTGTCGACCCCAAGACGGGCGAGGTCGTGGAGTCGGCGCGTGCCAACGTTCCCGAGGACCTCGCTCCGGACGAGCTCACTGCGGCCAAGGCCGTGGAGCTCATGGAAACGGCTGCCCCCGAGGAACGTGTCCTGGGCGCGGACCCGCACACCGGGCACACCGTGGTTGCCAAGAACGGCCGCTACGGCGCCTACGTCACCGAGGTCATCCCGGAGATGACGGAGGAGCAGCTGGCAAACCAGCCGGTGGAGTACTACAAGAACGGCAAACCCAAGCCGCCGAAGAAGCCCGTCAAGGCCAAGCCGCGCACAGGCTCGCTGTTCAAGTCGATGTCTGTTGACTCGATTACCCTCGACGAAGCCGTGCAGCTCATGAGCCTGCCCCGAGTGCTCGGCGCGGACGCCGAAGGCAACCCCATCACCGTACAGAACGGCCGCTTCGGGCCTTACTTGAAGAAGGGCACGGACTCGCGGTCCATCGGATCCGAAGAAGAGATCTTCACCATCACGCTGGAACAGGCACTCGAGATCTACTCCCAGCCGAAGCAACGTGGTGCCCGTGCAGCCGTGCCGCCTCTTGCCGAGTTCGGTCCGGACCCGGTCTCGGAGAAGAACATCGTGGTGAAGGAAGGCCGCTTCGGCCCGTACATCACCGACGGCGTCACCAACATCACCGTTCCGCGTGCCACGTCCCTCGAGGAGCTGACCCGGGAGCAGGCGATCGAGCTGCTTGCCGAGAAGCGTGCCAAGGGCCCGGTCAAGCGGACCACCACGGCCCGCAAGGCGCCTGCGAAGAAGGCTGCGGCGAAGAAGTAGCCGTTGCCGTGGATGCGCCAGAGCGCTAAGGACACGCATATTCCCTGAGGACACCGGAATTCGGGCGTCCTCAGGGAATACGTGTGTCCCGGGGAATTATCCGTGTCCTCAGTGCAGGGGCGGGCAGCGAGACCGCCGGGAATTGCTTCGGGCGGGGGAACCGTGATCGAGTGGAACCATGACAGATCAGCCTGCAGCCCCGGAATCCCTGCCCCTGAACGACCTTGAGTCCAAGCTCGCAAAGGCCGGGCAACCCGACGCGAACCCGGTGGACGTCATCCTGGCCTTCCTGAACAACGAGGTCTACATCCTGAGCACCGACTCCTTGGATCAGCCTGACGCGGCCGTGGAGCCACTTGTCCTTGCCAACTCCGAGGGCCAGCCTGTCCTCGCAGTGTTCAGCCACCCGAGCCGGGTGGAATCGCACTTCCTCGAGGCCGCGCCCAACGTCCTTGGCACCCACGGCGCTGCGATTCTGGACAGCATCGGTGACGAGCTGGGCCTCGTGATCAACCCCGGCAGCGAGCACGGCTTCGAGATGGGCCCGGAAGGCATCGCCAACGTCCGACGCGACTTCACCCGCGCCGACGAAGCCGACGACGCCGACGCAGAAGCGGACACCGAGCGCCCCCAGGACTAATTGACCGGCAGCCGGCACGAATCGGCAGTCGTACTTGCTTCACACGCTTCGAATCGGGGAATAATGGCAGAATGCGTCTTGGCGTCCTAGACATCGGTTCCAACACCGTCCATTTGCTTTTGGTGGACGCGCATCCGGGCGCACGCCCGGTCGCGTTTGCCTCCCACAAGCGACCACTTTCGCTGGTTCAGTTCCTGGACGCCGACGGTAACATCAACGACGCCGGGCAACACGAGCTGATCGAATTCGTCCTCGAAGCGTGGGAGTTCGCAGCCCGCCACAAGGCCGAGGATCTCTTGGCTTTTTGTACTTCGGCCATCCGCGAAGCGACCAACGGCGTCGAGGTCCTTGCCCGGGTGAAGCACGAGACCACCGTGACCCTGCAGGAACTGACAGGCAGCGAAGAAGCCTCCATGACGTTCTTCGCGGTTCGACGCTGGTACGGCTGGGGCGCCGGTCCGATCCTGGACCTGGACATCGGCGGCGGCTCCTTCGAAATGGCGTTTGGCCAGGACGAACTGCCCGAGCTCGCGGTCTCAGTGCCGCTTGGCGCGAGCCGTTTGACGAGGGACTGGCTCCACAATGACCCGCCCACGGCCAAGAGCGTCAAAGAGCTGCGTAAGTACATCCGCCACACACTCAAGCCCGTCGTGCGCGAGTTCAAGCAATTGGGCCGGGCCAACCTGGTGGCCGGAACCTCCAAAACCTTCCGTTCGCTTGCACGCATCGCAGGCGCGGCCCCCAGCGGCGCCGGTCCATACGTCAAGCGCGAACTCCACGCCACGGACTTGGGCCTCTGGGCGCAGCGGATCTCGGCCATGACCGTCGAGGACAGGCTGTATCTCCCTGGCGTGTCCGATGCACGGGCGGCGCAAATCCTCGCAGGAGCCCTCGTGGCCGAGGCCGCATTGGAGATGTTCGAGTTTCCCACCATGGAGATCTGCCCTTGGGCCCTGCGCGAGGGATTGATCCTGCGCCGACTCGACCAGCTGATCTTCGATGGCCCGCTGGCCCCGGCCCCGCATGTCGGGCTCGGCGGCGCGGTCCCGGTGCCACGCCTGGGCGCCAACACCGGAACGGCCGCGCCCGCGGCAGTATCTATACCGATCCCCACCGCCGGGAGGCAGGCCAACTAACATGAGTACCGACGTCGAGCACTCCGAAGAAGACACGCCGAGGATCCCGGTGGCGCTATCCAGCGCTTCTGTCTATCCGCTCAGTGTCCACGACGCCTTTGCCGTGGCCCAGGACCTGGGGTACGACGGTGTCGAGGTGATGGTGACCAACAACGCCACCAGCCAGAACCCGGATGCACTCATCCAGCTAAGCCATCGATACGACCAGCAGATCGTCTCCATCCACGCGCCCACCCTGCTGCTGACCCAGCAGGTTTGGGGTCCGGCGTGGAACAAGATCGAGATGTCTTGCCAGATGGCGCGCGAAGTCGGCTGCAACACTGTGGTGGTCCACCCGCCGTTCCGGTGGCAGTCGAACTATGCGGAGAACTTCGCTGCCGGCGTGCGCGAGATCGCGGCGATGTACCAGGTTCATATCGCGGTAGAGAACATGTACCCGTGGCGTGTGCGCGGCCGGGAGGCGCTCGCTTACCTTCCGCACTGGGATCCGATGGGCCAGGATTACGACGACGTCACGTGGGACTTCTCGCACGCCGCCACAGCGGGTGCCAACAGCCTTGAGGCGATCCGGGCGCTCGGGAGCAAGCTCCGCCACGTCCACCTCACGGACGGTTCGGGCTCGGGCAAGGACGAGCACTTGATCCCCGGTTATGGGACCCAGCAGTGCGCCGAGGCACTGCAGTATCTCGCATCGAACGGATTCGAAGGCACCGTGGTTGCCGAGATTTCCACGCGCAAGGCCAAAGCTGCCGGTGAACGCGAGGAGTGGCTCGCCGAGACACTGCGCTTCGCGCGCCAGCATTTGGGGGCGCCGCTCGTGGGAGCCTTCGAGATCTAGGTTCCTTAAACGCGAAAGCACCGGCGGTCGATACGGGAAAATGGGGGGAAACCCGTTCGACCACCGGTGCTTGTGGCGGACATCCCCATGCCCGCCTCATCACTCGCACCCTCAATGAGGTAATTACTAAGTTACGGAGCGATATTGGGTGCAGCCTGCAATAACCTTGGGAACAAGCTGGGAATCCTGGCTCCCCGAGAGTCCTGCAATTGGTTCTGCAGCGGCGCGGCTGAACTGGCATCATGGACCCATGAGCAACCGAATCGCATTCCTTGGCTGTGGGTCCATGAACGAGGCCATTCTGGGTGGTTTGCTTGCCGCCGGAATGGATCCTTCGGACGTCGTCGCCACCGTCCGCCGCGCAGAACGCGCCGCCGAACTGGCTGAGCGCCACCATGTCATGACCATCGCCGGAGCCGAGGAACCAGACAACAACAAGCTGGCTACGAAGGGCGCTTCGGTTGTCATCCTGGGTGTCAAGCCTGTGGGCATCGCTGATCTCGCCCGTGAAATCTCCCCATCGCTGGCCAAGAACACCATTGTGATCAGCGTTGCCGCGGCCGTGTCCATCGCCCAGCTGGAAGCTGCGCTTCCGGCGGGCCAGCCGGTCATCCGCACGATGCCCAATACGCCCGCCAAGCTGGGACGCGGGGTAGTCTCCGTTTCGCCCGGAACCAACTGCACTCCAGCGCAGCTCCAGCAGGCCAAGGACATCCTCGCCGCGGCAGGAACCGTCGTGGAAATCCCCGAGGAACAGGTGGATGCCCTGTCCGCCATCAGCGGCTCGGGCCCTGCGTACGCGTTCTACCTTGCCGAGGCCATGGCGGCCGCCGGCGTCGAACTTGGCCTGGATCCGGAGCTCTCCCTCATGATTTCCCGCGAAACCGTGGCAGGTGCCGGGTTCATGCTTGCCGAGCCGGGAGCGGACCCGACCGCCCTGCGTATCGCCGTGACCAGCCCCAACGGCACCACGGAACGCGCCATCGCGGCGTTCAACGACGGCGGGATACCCGCGATCATCGCCGACGGAGCCCGCGCCGCAGCGGCCCGGGCGGCGGAAATCACGCAGCAGCTCGCTTAGTCCCTCCCGGCGAGGCTACGGCTCCATTCGCACCGCAGCTACGGCCGCGCCGCGAACCGTTCCAGCAGGTCCACGTGCCCGGACACAATCAGCATGTCGCGGCCGGAAACCTTCGTGTCGGGCCGGGCATAGGTGAAGTCTTCGCCCGGGGATTTCACGCCGACAATGGTCACTCCGTATTTGGAACGGACCTTTGACTCGTCCAGCGTGAAGCCCACGGTTTCCTTGGGCGGGTACATTTTCACGATGGCGAAATCGTCGTCGAACTCGATGAAGTCCAGCATGCGCCCGGAGACCAGGTGTGCCGCACGGACGCCGGCGTCGGCCTCGGGGTAGATGACGTGGTTGGCGCCGATGCGGGTGAGGATCTTGCCGTGCGAGGCAGTGATCGCTTTCACCCAGAGGTGTTCGATGCCCAGATCCACGAGGTTCACCGTGATGAGCACCGAGGACTCGATCGACGTTCCCACACCCACCACCGCAGAGCTGAACTCCTGCGCGCCGAGCTGGCGGAGGGCATCGATGTTGGTGGCGTCCGCCTCGACGACGTGGGTCAGCACGGAAGCCCAATTCTGGACGAGCGTGCGGTCCCGCTCGATGGCCAGGACTTCGCGTCCCTGCTTGACGAGCTGCTCGGCGGTGGCAGCACCGAATCGGCCCAAGCCGATCACCAGCACGGGCGCATTGTGCGCCGGCCGGTTGGGGGCGCCTGTTGAATTAGCCAATGATCGGCCTCTCTTCCGGATAATGGAATAGCTGCCTGCGCTGGCGGAGGGCCAGTGCGGAGGCAAGGGTTATGGTGCCGATGCGGCCGGCGAACATGAGGACGGCGAGGACGTAGACGCCCGACGGCGGCAGCTCGGCGCTGAGGTTCGTGCTGAGTCCCACGGTTGCAAAGGCTGAAATGGTTTCGAAGAGTACCCGGTCCAGGCTGGCGCCGCTGATGGCCAACAGCAAGAATGCTGATGCGCATACCAAGGTGGCACCAGCGACGATCACTGAGATGGCTACCCGCATGGTGCCTTCGGGGATCGTGCGGCCGTAGACCTTGACGTCGTCGTCGCCCCGGGCCTCAGCCACGATGGCGAGGAACATGACCGCGATGGTGGTCACCTTGATGCCGCCCGCCGTTGACGCCGAACCGCCGCCGGCGAACATGAGCGCGTCCGACAGCAGCCTCGTGGTCGAATCCATATGGCCCTGGTCGACCAGGTTGAAGCCACCGGAGCGCGTCATGACCGAGGCGAAAATGGAATGCGTGATCTTGTCGCCGACGCTCATGTTGGCGATGGTGTTGGTGTTGTCCCACTCCATCAGGGCCCACAGGACTGCGCCGGCAATGAGGAGGATCAGGGACACCTGGATGGTCAGCTTGGTGTGGAGGCTCCATTTCCTCCAGTTGAGGCCATGCCGCCGGAGCACCAGCATCACCGGGAAGCCGAGGCTCCCGAGGAACACGCCAAGCATGAGCGGCACAAGAATCCACAGGTCCGTTTCGTACGGAACGATTCCGTCGGAATGGGGTGTGAAACCGGCATTGTTGAAGGAAGAGATCGAGTAGAAGATCCCGTGCCAGACGGCCTGCCAGAAGTCCTCGCCGAGCGTCAGGAACCGGGGAATCATTGCGATGGCCAGTATGGCCTCGATGGTCACGGACGTCGAGATGACGATCCGCAACAATGTACCCACTTCGCCCAAGCGCCCGGCGTTGTTCATGGCCTCTTGGGCAATGAGCTTGCCCCTCACTCCCAGCCGTTTGCTGACCATGAGCGCCAGGAGGGATGCGAGTGTCAGGGTTCCCAATCCACCCACGAAGATGCCCACGAGAATCACGAGCTGTCCGAAGAAGGTCCAGTGCGTTGCCGTCGACACAACCGTCAAACCGGTCACACAAACGCTGGAGACAGCGGTGAACAGGGCTTGGTGGATGGGAGTGACCGCACCGTCGGCCGATGCCGCTGGGAGGGACAGCAGCCCGGTGAACAAGAGAATCGCGAAGACGTACGCCGTCAGCGCCAATCGGGCCGGTGAAGAGTTGGCGATGTTGTCGATGAAGTCGCGGATACCCGTGAAAATCCACAGGCCTCCCCGCTCCGGCTGGACGGTTTGCCAGCTGGCCGGGTCTCGGGACCTCGACTGGCTCTGAGTCATGGCAGTGCTGTTCGCTTCTGGTCGATTGATTCTGCTTTCTTGAGTAGTAAACCACTAATCGCCCGCCGTAACGGGGCAGGTGGGTTCCGCCGCTCGGGTAGCCTGTCATTGATGACTTCCTGGGCAGGCCTCCGTCCGTCCGCGCTGCCAACGACGGTGGCGTGGGATCCCGCCATGACCGCATACAATTTCGGTCCCTCGCATCCGATGGCCCCCGAACGGCTTGAGCTGACGGCCAGGCTCGCCGCGGCGCTCGGACTGTTTGATTTGAAACACGTCTCGGTCCAAGCGCCCGAGGTGGCGTCCGACGTCGAACTCCTGGCAGTGCACAGCGCCGAATATGTCGCCGCGGTGCGGCGTGCAAGCGAAGACCCGACGACGCCGGACCCGGAACGCGGGCTCGGCACCGAAGATGATCCGGCTTTTGCCGGGATGCACGAAGCCAGCGCCCGGCTTGCCGGTGGTTCGCTGCTCGGGGCCGAGGCGATCCTGTCCGGGACCGCGGTCCGGGCCGTCAACTTCGGCGGCGGCCTGCATCATGCCTCCCGCGAGCGGGCCAGCGGCTTCTGCATCTATAACGACGCCGCACTCGCCGTGCAGAGGCTGCTCGACGGCGGTGTGCGGCGGGTCGCGTACATCGACGTCGATGCCCACCACGGCGACGGCACCCAGAGCATCTTCTGGAACGACCCCAGGGTACTGACGATTTCCCTGCACGAAAGTGGCCTCTCGTTGTTCCCCGGAACGGGATTCGCCAATGAGATCGGCGGCCAAGACGCCCTGGGCACCGCCGTCAACGTGGCGTTGCCGGCATGGACGGGCGACGCCGGGTGGTTGCGAGCCTTCCATGCCGTGGTGCCGCAACTCGTGCAGGCCTTCGAACCGGAAGTCATCGTGAGCCAGCATGGCTGTGACTCCCATAAACTCGATCCCCTCACGCACCTCAACCTCAGCGTGGACGGGCAACGCGAGGCGGCCACCGCCGTCGCGGGCCTCGCCGCCAGGTTCTGCGAAAACCGTTGGATCGCCACCGGGGGAGGGGGCTACGACATCACGGGAGTGGTACCGCGCACGTGGAGCCATTTGATAGGTATCGTGGCCCAACATCCCGTCCAGCTGACAGCTCCGGTCCCGGAAGCTTTCCGGGACTATGTCCGGGAAAAGTACGGGGAAACGGTTCCGGAACTCATGGGCGACGGAGTCGACACCTGGTGGCGTTCGTGGGAGGTCGGCTATGACCCCGCCGACGCCGTGGACCGCACCATCATCGCCACCCGCAAGGAAATCTTTCCGCTTTACGGGCTGGATCCTTGGTTCGACTGATGATTGTTCGGCTTTCCGGCGCGGGGCTCGGTCAACGCCGGGCGCATGGCTCGATCAGCGCCGGGCGCACAAGCGAAATAGTTGATGCCTTTTGGCGTATATGTCGCTAGGGTGGGAGGCATGGTGACTGACGACGTATTTGCCGTCATTGCTGAGGCGACCCGGCGTGACATTCTGGTTTCCCTCCGCTCTGGGGATAAGGCTGTGGGGGAACTGGTGGAAGAGCTCGCAGCGAGCCAGCCCACCATCTCAAAGCATTTGAAGGTGCTCCGCGAGGCGGATCTCGTCAGCATGCGCGCGCAAGGACAGAAACGCTATTACGCGTTGAACCCGAAGCCGCTCGCCGGCGTTGCCAGCTGGCTGGAGACGTTCGACGTCGGACCCGCCAAGCCAGCGGTCGAAGCCGCCACGCCGGCCCGCAGCCCCCGGCCACGTACGGCAGGCCAGCAGGGCGCAGGTGCTGCGAAGAAGCAGCTCACGCAGCCCGACGGCGAGCCGCTCGTCGCTTCTCCGGCGAGCACCGACGTCGAGCGCTCGCCTGAAACCGTTCCCGCCTCCGGAGCTGTTGCCTCTGTCACGGGTATCGACGACACCATGCCGCAGCAGATCGGCCGCACGGTTGGTCGTGCCGCCACCAAGGCTGCAGACCTCCTGGCGAACCTGCCGAACCTGCCCAACCTGCCGAAGTTCGGGCGGAAGAAGTAAAGGAGCATCGGTCGTTCCAACCGGCGATGAGGATGCACTCCCCGCTCCTGTCCAAAATGGGCCTGCATGAAAAGCCAGCATGCTGTCCCCGAGCTATGGCGTGGAGTCCGCAGATTACTCTTCGGCAGCAAAAGATACGGACTCTACCGGGAAATTGGTCGATGTGCAGCCTGACGGCCCGGCGCTGATCCTGACTGACGGGGGATACTCCGGGTCAGATACGCTCACCCGCCACCGATGAACGCGGGGACATCGTGGTCGCCGCCAACACGATCCTCCATGTCGCAATCCACCCCTCCCGGCTCATATTGCCCATTATTGACCTGAGCTAAGAAGCGCCGGACCCGTCCCCCGGCCGCGCTTTTTGCTTACCTCTGCCCTGAGGGCTGCCTGGTCTTATTCGGTTCGGATGGAGACTGGCGTGCGTCTGATGCGAGCATGGCGGGGTCGTTGCAGATCCGCCGTTCGGCGCAGAAGTTGTAGGGAGTCACATGGATTCGAGGCTGGAAGCAGTCCGGGACACCGTCTTGGCGCGGAACCCGGGCGAGCTGGAATTTCACCAAGCCGTCACCGAGGTCTTTGAAAGCCTTGGCCCGGTGCATGACCGCCACCCGGAATTCCTCGAGGGCGCCGTCCTTGAGCGCCTGTGCGAACCGGAGCGCCAAATCATCTTCCGCGTCCCGTGGACCGACGACGCTGGCCGTGTTCACGTCAACCGCGGTTTCCGCGTCGAGTTCAATTCAGCCTTGGGCCCCTACAAGGGCGGGCTGCGCTTCCACCCCTCGGTCTACTTGGGCATCGTCAAGTTCCTCGGTTTCGAACAGATCTTCAAGAATGCCCTGACAGGCATGCCTATCGGTGGCGGCAAGGGAGGCTCGGACTTCGATCCCCGCGGCCGCTCGGACGCGGAAATCATGCGCTTTTGCCAGTCCTTCATGACCGAGCTATATCGCCACATCGGCGAATACACGGACGTTCCTGCTGGCGACATCGGCGTGGGAGGCCGCGAGATCGGCTTCCTGTTCGGCCAGTACAAGCGCATCACCAACCGCTACGAGTCGGGCGTGCTGACGGGCAAGGGAATGTCGTGGGGCGGCTCCTTGGTCCGTCCGGAAGCCACTGGTTTCGGCACGGTCATCTTTGCCCAGGAGATGCTCAAGACCAAGGGGAGGTCTTTCGATGGCCAACGGGTCGTGGTCTCCGGTTCGGGAAACGTGGCCATCTACGCCATCGCCAAAGCCCAGGCGCTTGGCGCCACCGTGGTGGCCTGTTCCGACTCCGCGGGCTATGTGGTTGACGAGGCCGGCATCAACGTCGCACTGCTCCGCCAGATCAAGGAAGTCGAACGGGGCCGCCTCACTGAATACGCGGAGCGACGCCGGGGCGCCAGCTACGTGGCCGGCGGCTCGGTCTGGGACGTCAACGGCACCGTTGCCCTGCCGTGCGCGACGCAAAACGAGCTCGACGGCGACGCGGCAGCCAAGCTCGTCAGCAACGGTCTGCTGGCAGTCGCCGAAGGCGCCAACATGCCCTCCACTCGTGAAGCCGTTGCGGTTTTCCAGGATGCGGGCATCCTGTTTGCGCCGGGCAAGGCAGCCAACGCCGGTGGTGTGGCGACGTCTGCGTTAGAAATGCAGCAGAACGCCAGCCGCGATTCCTGGTCCTTCGAACACACGGAAGCACGCCTCACGGAAATCATGGTGGGCATCCACGATCGTTGTGCCGAAACCGCGGAGGAATACGGTGCGCCGGGCAACTATGTCCTGGGTGCCAACATCGGCGGCTTCGTGAAGGTCGCCGACGCCATGTTGGCGCAAGGCCTCATCTAGCCCCAACTAGCTCGCAGTAGGTGTCGTTTACAGGGCTGAAAACGACACTTACTGCGAGTCAGTTGGGCAGCCCGACCTAGTGCTCCAGCAGGCGAACGTGGTCCGGGTTGAGTTCCGAAATCCTGGTGACTCCGAGCAAGGCCATCGTGCGGGCCATGTCCTTTTCCAGGATCTGGATGGTGCGGTCTACGCCTGCGCGCCCGCCGGCCATGAGTCCGTAAAGGTAGGCGCGCCCGATCAACGTGAAGTCCGCACCGAGGGCCAGGGCTGCCACGATGTCGGCGCCGCTCATGATGCCCGTGTCCAGGATGATGGCCGCGTCGCTGTTGTCGGCCTTCAGCGCCGCTGAGACCTCCGGAACGAGGTGCAGCGGAATCGGTGCCCGGTCCAGTTGGCGCCCGCCGTGGTTGGAGATCACGACGCCGTCCGCGCCGTGGTCCACCACCTTGCGGGCATCTTCCACCGTCTGGATTCCCTTGACCACGAGCTTGCCCTTCCAGGTTTCGCGCAGCCAGTCGAGGTCGTCGAAGGTCAGGGTGGGATCGAACATGGAGTTGATGAGGTCTGCCACCGTACCCGTGTAGCGGGAGAGCGAGGCGAAGGTGAGCGGTTCATGGGTGAGGAAGTTGAACCACCAAGCGGGCCGGTACGAGGCATCCAGGACGGTTTTCACGGTGAGCGCCGGCGGAATGGTCATGCCGTTGCGGACGTCCCGCAGCCGGGCGCCCGCGACGGCGGTGTCCACCGTGACCATGAGGGTGTCGTTTCCGGCCTTGGCGGCGCGCTCGATCAGTTCCAGGGAACGGTCCCGGTCCGTCCAGAGATATAGCTGGAACCAGTTACGACCATTCGGAGCCGCTGCTGCAACGTCTTCGATGGACGCCGTGCCCATCGTGGACAGCGTGTACGGAATGCCCGCTGCTTCGGCCGCCTGCGAGCCCGCGTATTCACCCTCGGACTGCATCATGCGGGTAAATCCCGTTGGTGCGATGCCGAACGGAAGCCGGGATTCCTTGCCCAGGATCTCGGTGCTGAGGTCGATGCTGGAGACGTCGCGCAGGATCCCCGGCCGGAACTCGATGTCCTGGAAAGCCTGGCGGGCCCGGCGAAGGGTGATCTCCGCCTCCGCTGCACCGTCCGTGTAGTCGAACGGCGCCTGGGGAGTGCGTCGCTTGGCCATATCCCGCAGTTCCCAAATGGTGGATGCGCGGCGCAGCTTCGCCGCGTTGCTGAACTCGGGCTTCTTGAACTTCATGAGCGGCGCCAGGTCCGCGTATTTGGGAACCCGGCGCTTGAGTGCCGCGGGGCGCCCGACGACGGTGGGGACGTTCGTGGGCACCTCAAGGGAAGGGGCGCTGCTCGGCTGGACGGTCTGCGTCATGGTGCTGTCTCCCGTGTGCTTGTGTGGTTAGACCACACTCTATGCCATGTGGTCCAACCACATCAACTACTATTTATCCATGCGAACGCACGAGCTCGTCCTGAGTTGGATCGAAAAGCAATTGTCCGACGGGCATTTGGTGCTTGGCGGACGGCTCCCCGCCGAGCGGGCGCTGGCCGAACAACTGGAGGTCTCGCGGACTTCGGTCCGCGAAGCCATCCGCATCCTGGAGGCCATGGGCTTGGTGCGGGCAGGCGTCGGCTCTGGCAAGGACGCCGGGACGGTGGTCATCGCGGAACCGGCCGCGGCACTTGGCTCCGCGCTCCGCCTCCACGTGGCCACGCAGCATTTGCCCGTCGCCGACATTGTGGAGACCCGGGTCCTGCTCGAATCATGGGCGGTGTCCCGCGCCAAGGCCGACGCCCCCGAACTCAAGGAAGCAGCGAGGCTCCTGGACGAGATGGACGTGAGTGCCGCCGTCGATGATTTCCTCGCGCTGGACGTCGCCTTCCACTTGGCGCTTGCGGAAGCCGCGGGAAATGCCGTGGTGAGCACCATTATGGGCTCGCTGCGTGAAGCGATCGAGGGTTACGCCGCCGCGCTCACGGCGAACCTGCCGGATTGGGATCACACCGCCGATCGCCTGCGGTCCGAGCATCGCGCCATTTTGGAGGCGGTGAACGACGGCGACGGCGGCCGGGCGGCGACGCTCGTTGCCGCGCACATCGAGGGGTACTACCGGGAGGCCGGACTGGGGAAGGCCCCTGCGGAAACTAGGCCTTGACCGGTCCGGTGCTGCCCCTGAGCTCAATCCGCGGCGGGAAGTAGTTCGTGGGTGAAGCGGCGTCGTTGGTCTGGATCTGCTCCCGCATGCGTCGCCACGCAAGGTCTCCGAGGTCGGAGATCGGCACGGCGGCAGTGGTCAGCGGCGGCATGGTGTACCGGGCAAAAGGCATGTCATCGAAGCCCGTGAGTGACAAATCTTCCGGGACGCGGATCCCGCGCTCACTCAGACCGCTTAAGAGGCCCATCGCCGCGACGTCATTGAAGACGAGGATTCCAGTAGCCCCGCATGAGGCGACGGCATCGCTCGACTCGAATCCGGCGTCGAACGTGTTGCCGCCGGGAATGAACTGCAACTCGACGTTCGGGAATTCGGCCGTGAACTTCTCGAGCCCGCGGAGGCGCTGCACGTTGGAGGCGCTGCGGTCCGGTCCCGTCAGATAAGCCAGTTTGCGATGACCCAGCTCCACCAGGTGGGCGGCAAGTTCCTGGATGCCTTGGCCGTAATCCACCACGAGGCTGGGAGTCGGTACCGACTCGGTGGTCCGGTTGATGAGGACGAGCGGATAGAGCGTGGGGGCGAGTTCCTCCAGATCGGCGTCACTCATTCGGGGGGCGCAAAGAACGACGCCGTCGCATCGCCTCCGGGCTTCCCCGGCCAGGATTGCCTCTTCGCTGGAGACTTCGGACGAGTCGGCGATCAACACGCGGTAGCCGTCGCGGGCGGCGGCAATACTCAGCCCGCGAAGAATGGCCTGGAAGGTGGGGTTGGACAAGTCCGGCACCACGATTCCGATGGTGTCCGTTTTTCCCAGGGCCAGGCTCCGCCCCACCGGGTTCGGCTTGTACTTCAGCTCGGACGCGGCCGCGCGCACGCGAGCGGCAATGTCCGCGTCCACGGTGGTATTTCCGTTCATGACGCGGGAAACGGTGGCATGCGAAACGCCGGCCATGGATGCCACATCTGCGATGCCCACCCGCCGGGTGTTCCTTCTGCCTGGCATGGCTTCCTTCCTGGAGCTGCTGCCGCCCTTGCTCCAACGCGGCGGCGACATGTGTTCTGAAATGAAGTTTATAGTGCGTGGGGAAACGGTTTCCCTTGATGTCGTCGCATTTCGATTTGCAGGCATCCGGAACCTGACGCTATGGTTTGGCTATGACTAACCGTTGGTATGCGTATTTTTCGTTGGCTCTGGAGGGGCCCGCGTCTAACTGACACGCATCCAACATTCCTTCAGAGCCAACAGGGCAGAGATCATTCTCTGCCCTTCGCCATTTCCAGGCGGGCTCTGAGTAGGGTCCGCTCCTCTCCGGAACAGGACCCCTTTCATGACCAGCATCGCCGCAGAGCCCACCACACTAAATGCCGACGTCGAGAATGCCGGGGCGCAGTCGACATCGAATCTGCGCGTCAGCCGCTTCGAGCCGCTCCCCACGCCGCAGGAAATCATCGCGGAACTGCCGCTTGACGCGAGGGCCTCCGCCGTCGTCGAGCGCGGACGCGATGGAGTCCGCGCCATCATGGACGGCGTGGACGACCGCCTCCTGGTGATCGTGGGCCCGTGTTCCATCCACGATCCGAAGGCCGGACTGGAATACGCGCGCAGGCTGGTTAGCCAGGCCGAGAAGCACAAGGAAGACCTGCTCATCGTCATGCGGGCGTACTTCGAGAAGCCGCGCACCACGGTGGGCTGGAAGGGCCTCATCAACGATCCCCACTTGGATGGCAGCCACGACATCGCGGCCGGACTCCGTGCGGCGCGTGGATTCCTTCAGCAAGTCACAGCCCTCGGCCTGCCGACCGCCACCGAATTCCTGGAACCTATCAGCCCGCAATACATGGCCGACCTTGTGGCGTGGGGCGCCATCGGTGCGCGCACCACCGAGAGCCAGATCCACCGCCAGCTCGCCTCCGGACTGTCCATGCCGATCGGTTTCAAGAACGGGACCGACGGCGACCTGCAAGTCGCGATCGATGCCTGCGGCGCCTCTGCGGCACCCCAGGCGTTCTTGGGGATCGACGGCGATGGCCGCGCCGCCCTCGTGGCGACCTCGGGAAATCCGGACACGCATGTGATCCTGCGCGGTGGCCGCAAGGGCCCGAACTACGCCGCCGACCACGTCGCTGATGCCTCGGAGAAGCTTTCGGCGAAGGGGCTGAACCCGCGGCTCATCGTTGACGCGAGCCATGCCAACAGCGGCAAGAGCCACCATCGCCAGGCCGAAGTCGCCTTGGAGATCGGCGCGCAGTTGGAAGATGACGTTGCTTCGCCGATCGCCGGCGTCATGCTGGAAAGCTTCCTTGTGGGCGGGGCGCAGAACCTGGATGTGGAGCGGCAGCTGGCTGGCGAACAAGGGTTGGTTTACGGCCAGAGCGTCACCGATGCCTGCATGGAATGGGACGTCACGGTGTCCGTCTTGGGCCAGTTGGCGGCCTCGGCCCGCAAGCGCCGGATGGCCGCCTCCAACTAAGGGAAACCCGATCTTCAGTTGGCCGAAAGACTTTCACTTTGGTACCAGCAGCCTCTAGAGTATCTAGCACATGGTTGTTTGATGGCTCAGCATCGGCACACCAGGTAATGAATGCTGGGGTTCGCCGCTAACCGCTGAGAGCAAAGGAATATGGAGAAATGTCCGCAGAGGCTAACTTCTCGAACGCGCGTTTCATGACAGTGGCTGAAGTCGCCGAAGTCCTCCGGGTTTCCAAAATGACCGTGTACCGCCTGGTCCACTCGGGAGAAATGCCAGCCGTCCGATTTGGACGATCATTCCGTGTCCCCGAAGAAGCCGTGAGCCAATACCTCAAGGGCGCGGTTGTCGACGGACACTCGGAGACAGCTTGAGTCTTGCTTGGTTCCCTAGGGGCCAACGGTCATTGGGTGCCCCCGATAGGCGGTACCCTGTTAAGGAACGTTTTACGTCATTGTAAGAATCTGTCAGTTGTAAAAGTCTGTTGCTCAGTTCAAGGACCTCACCCAGCAGACAGAATCTCAATCTAGTTTGGTAAGGAACTTACGTGGGTTCAGTTATTAAGAAGCGCCGCAAGCGTATGGCCAAGAAGAAGCACCGCAAACTGCTTCGTAAGACCCGCCACCAGCGTCGCAATAAGAAGTAGAGATACTTCCTACAGCGTGAATGCCCGTTGCCTCTCGAGGCGGCGGGCATTTTTGCGTGTACGCCCCCTGTGACGCTCGCTCACGTATGTCGGTTGTATCGGCGGACGCTCGCTCACGTATGTCGGTTGTATCGGCGGACGCTCGCTCACGTATGTCGGGCGTTCGGCGGCTATATGTGAGCGAGGGTTGCTGGGGTTAGCCCCTCGGGCTGCGGAACTTGGAGAAACCCCGCCACAAACCGTAGACGGCGCCTCCGACAGTCGCGGCTTTGAGGCCGAGCGTGGCTGCCCGGCGGCCGGAACGGAAGTCATAAACCGGCCAGTTGTTCTCGCGCGCATGGCGGCGCAGCCCGGCGTCGGGATTGATGCACACCGGGTGGCCCACCAAAGTGAGCAGCGGGATGTCGTTATGTGAATCGCTGTACGCCCAGCACCGCTTGAGGTCCAGGCCTTCTTCGTCCGCTACGCGCTGCACAGCCACGGCTTTGGCTGGACCGTGGAGGATCTCGCCCACGAGCCGGCCCGTGTAGGCGCCATCTTCAACTTCGCCCACGGTACCTAGGGCGCCTGTGAGGCCGAGGCGCGTGGAGATGACGGTGGCGACTTCGATGGGTGTGGCGGTTACGAGCCAGACCTTGCGGCCAACCCGCAGGTGCTGTTCCGCCAGGGCCTTGGTACCAGGCCAGATCCGCGACTCGATCATCTCGTCGTAGACTTCTTCGCCCAGTTCCTTGATGTCGGATACCTTGATCCCCGCCGCGAGGACGAGCGCGGAATCCCGGACGGAATGGACGTCCTCCATCTTTTCGCCCCGTAGCACGAACTTGAATTGCTTCCAGGCGAAGCCCGCGGCTTGGGAAAGGGTGAAGGCCTTGCGTTCGTACATCTTCCGCGCGACGTGGAAGAGGCTGGCGCCCTTCATGAGGGTGTTGTCGACGTCGAAGAATGCGGCCTCGCCGTGCTGCTGCGTTGCGGCCGGCGCGGTGGCCACAACGGCGTTCTTCTCGACGGGCATGCCATGAGTCTAGTCAATCGCCCGGCCTCCTGCCGTTCGCACGGCTGTGCCGACGCTAAAGCGATACCTTTGAACCATGCCAAATCCCGACGTCGTACTCCTCACCAAAGCTGACTGCCACCTCTGCGCCGCGGCGCGTGACGCCGTCGAACGCGTGACCTCAAGCCTTGGGCTCACGTGGACGGAACAATCGATTGACACCGACCCTGTACTGCGCGAGCGCTACGCCGAGGAGATCCCGGTGGTATTCGTGGACGGTATCCAACGGGATTTCTGGAAAATCGATGAGGCACGATTGGTTCGGGTCCTGAAGAAGGCCATCGCAGCCTGAACATGCGTGCAGTGCTTTGTTGGCAATAGAGTGGGAAAACAAAGCGACGCAATGGAGAAGAACGTGACTGCGCTGGAACCGTCCGCCGAAGCTGTATCCGGGGACAAGGACTCTGCCGCGAAGCAGATACCACCCGCGGCTGTGGCCCGGATGACGCTTTACCTGCGCGCTCTGAACTCCCTGCTGGGCGAAGGCGTGGAACGGGTTTCCTCCGAGGCGTTGGCCGAGGCGTCGGGAGTCAGTTCGTCCACGTTGCGCAAGGACCTCTCCTACGTCGGCTCCTATGGAACGCGCGGCGTGGGATACGAGGTCCAGTACCTGAGCCGCCACATCGCGGCGGCGCTCGGCTTGACCCACGACTGGAAAGTGGCCATTGTGGGCGCGGGCAACCTTGGAAAGGCGTTGGCGCGCTACGGCGGATTCGAGTCGCGCGGTTTCGACGTGGTGGCGATCCTTGATGCCGATCCTATGGTCATCGGGAACGAAGTGGGCTGGCTGCGGGTCAGCGACGCCGCCAATCTTGAAACGGTCCTTCAGCGGACCGGCACCAACATGGTTGTGCTGGCCCTCCCGGCCGCGGTGGCGCAGGACGTTTGCGACCGCGTGATCAGCGCGGGTATCCGCAGCATCCTCAGCTTTGCGCCCGTCCTCCTGCAGGTTCCGCCGTACGTGAATCTGCGAAAGGTGGATATGGCCACTGAGCTTCAGATCCTGGCGTATCACGCACAACGGGCGCAGACCCCGGGCCAGGCCATTTAGGCCGAGCCGGGTCTGCGCCCGTTGTTTGTTCTTGGCGGTGGGCCGTGGACCGTACGCCGCGTGGCCTAACGGCCGTACGGCGCCTGGCCGTAGGGGTTCGCGAACGGCTGGGCCTTCCGGAAATACGGCGCCGAGGCCGGCAGGTACAACAGCACGATCGCGGCGACGCCCAGGAGGATGGTGATGGTGCCCATGCCGATCTGGGTCAGGCCGAGCAGGGAAATCGCCGCAAAGACCGTGCCCAGGATCCGGGCCCAGTTCTTGCCCTGGCGGACCTTGAACGCAACCAGTGCGTAGAGTCCGGCAAAAATCACCGAGAAAATAACCAGGACGGTGATCAAAATGCTGATGAAGGTGCTGGTGTCAATGCCAGATGCGTTGCTTCCTTGTGCCGACAACGCCTGATCGAGCATGTTCTTGCCTGCCGGCGAGTTCAGCGTAGCGATGGTGAAGGGAATGCCGATCAAGGTCAGCAAACCAGCGGCAAGTATGAGCCAGAAGGAGATGTTGACCAGCTGGGGGACTCCGGACGTGGCAGCGGGCTGCTGGCTGGGCCAAGCGACGGGGCCGCCCTGCCCGTACTGCGGGACGGAAGGCTGGCCGTACTGCGGCTGCTGAGGTGCCTGCTGCCCGTACTGCGGAGCCTGCTGCCCGTACTGCGGCGCGGACGGCTGGCCGTAAGGTGACGGCTGACCCTGCTGCGGTGTCTGCTGCCCATACTGCGGAGCCTGCTGGCCGTATTGCGGCTGCTGACCCTGCTGGGGTGTCTGCTGGCCGTATTTCGGCTGCTCAGGTGTGGGATTTTCGCCCGGAGTGGACGGTGGGTACGGAGGGGTGCTCATGGCATTCCTTTGCGTGTCGACTGCAGATACGGCTGCCGGGTGCAACGTGCCCTGCCCCCAGCTCGGCTTAATTCCACCGTACCCCGGAGGCACAGTGCTGGTGATGATTCGCGGTAAGAATTCTCGCTGAACAAGGTTCGGCGGATCTCCCGCGAATCGCGCGGGGACAAAGGGAAGGCCGCGGGGTCCTCTCGGGACCTGCCGCGGCCTTCAGCCATATGTGCTGCGTTGTTCCTATACGAAGTGCTTCCGGGACTCCGGAAGCCACATCAAGACCGTAGCCGCGACGGCTACCGCCGATCCGATGAAGTTGAGGTTAAGGGTAACCACCTGGACCAGCAGGGAAATCACCGCAAACGCTCCCAGGATGGTCAGGACAAGCCGTGCCCAGCGGGAGCCCTCCTTGAGGCGAATGGCAATGAAGATGTAGAGGGCAGCGAACACCAGGCTGAAAATCAGGCCCACAATACCCGGGCCCACCATCATCTCTCCGAACAGGCCGCGCATCGTGAAGATGTTGGCGAAGCTGGCAAGAACACCCAAAGCGGCAGCCGCGACCCACAACCAGTAGGAGATGGTCAACTGCTGCGGCACTCCCGTGGTGTCCCGGAAGCGCTGCGCGACGTTGTTGAAGTCGAGTCCAAAGGTGTTCCGCGCTGGCGCAGCGTAGCCGAGCCCTGCCGGCGGTGCGCTATTCGGGCCCGTTGGCATGCCATAGGCGGGTTGGCCGGGCTGCTGGTATCCGGGGCCGGGCTGCGGGTAGGAGGGAGGCGCTTGGTAAGAAGGAGGTGCTTGGTATCCCTGCGGAGGCTGGTAACCCGCAGGAGGGACATTGCCGGGCTGCGGTGGCTGGGCTCCGGGCTGCTGAGGCTGAGGAGCTTCGTTTGGGTTACTCATGGCATCACTTTAGACCTGAGGTTTAAGGATTCATAGGAAATTCTTGGCTAATTCGCCGCTAAGTATCGGCTTTTCCCCGAACAATAGGCGGGTGACACCGCAAGCAACGAAATGGCGCCTCCGGTGCTGCACAGGGGATCGTGTGCAGCACCGAAGACGCCATTCAGTCCGGAAACCCGGTGGATTAGGAGTCCGGTGGATTAGGCGGCGGGTGCGATGAAAGCCAGTTCCAGGTTGATGACAACCTTGTCGCTGACCAACACACCGCCGGCCTCGAGCACTGCGTTCCAGGTCAGGCCGAACTCCTTGCGGCTGATGGTCGTCTCACCCGAGACGCCTGCGCGGGTGTTGCCGAACGGGTCAACGGCCACGCCGTTGAACTCAGTCTCGATGGTGACCTCTTTGGAGACGCCCTTGATGGTCAGATCGCCCACGAGGTCGAAGCTGTCGCCGTTGGCCTTGACGTGGCGGGAGACAAACGTGATTTCCGGGAACTTCTCCACGTCGAAGAAGTCCTCGCCCTTGACGTGGCCGTCGCGGTTGGCGTCGCCCGAGTCGAAACTGGCGGTCTGGATGGTTGCGGCGACCTTGGAGTCGGTCAGCCCATTGCCGAGTTCAAGGGTGGCCTCGGCTTCGGTGAACTGGCCGCGGACCTTGCTGATGCCTGCGTGGCGGACGGTGAAGCCGATCTCGCTGTGGGAGTTGTCGAGGGTCCAGACGCCGGTGGTGACGTTTGCGGGAAGAGTCATGGGGTTCTCCTTGGGAAGGTGTGGTCGTAGCTTCACTGGGCGTTCGGTCGTACTTAGTTGAAGTGTCAACCGAACCTTGTGTCAAGTATAAACATGCAAATGCATCTTTTATTCCACCTTCAGGGAACATTCTGAAGAAACTTTCAGTTCTACGAAACGTAGAAGATTTCAGATCGCCCGCCTTCTTTGAGAAACTGGTAAACATGCCCCAAGCAACTGTCCATCTGCTCCGCCATGGCGAGGTCTACAATCCCGACGGCATTCTGTACGGCAGACTGCCCGAATTCCACCTCTCCGAACGCGGCCGCGAGATGGCCAAGATGCTCGCGGACCACTTCGCTGCCCGCGTCGCGCAGGGGGCGAACATCGTCCACCTGGTCTCTTCGCCGTTGACCCGTGCCCAGGAAACCGCCCTTCCCACTTCCCAGGCATTGGACCTCCAGATCCACACCGACCCCCGGATTATCGAGGCCGAGAACCACTTCGAAGGGCTCAAGGCCGGCGTCTCCGAATTCATCAAGCCCAAGCACTGGTTCGAGTACCGCAATCCGCTGCGTCCGTCCTGGGGCGAGTCTTACCAGGACCAGGTCACCCGCATGCGTGCCGCCGTCGAGGATGCCCGGCTCAAAGCGATCGAACTCGGCGGCGATGGGGCCGAAGCCATCCTCGTCAGCCACCAGCTCCCCATCTACGCCACGCGCCTCAGCGCGGAGGGCCGACCCCTGTGGCACGATCCGCGCAAACGCGAGTGCACGCTGACGTCACTGACGTCCCTGGTGTTCGACGACGGCAAGGTTGCGCGGGTGGACTACAGCGAACCCGCGGCCGTGCTGCTGCCCGGTGCCGCGAAGACCCCCGGAGCATGACAATGGACCGCAACACCACCAGCCGCAAGACCAGCGGCCAGAAGATCAACGCAGCCCTGACTTCGCGCCGCAGCTTCCTTGCTGTCGGGGGAGTGGCACTCTCTGCATTGACCATGGGCCTATCCGCCTGTGCCCAGGAAGACGCCCTGGCCCAGCAAGCCAAAGCGGGCGACAACAAGAACTACGTCGCCGGGGACGGCTCGGTGACCGAATTCGCCAAAGCGGACCGTAAGGCCGCCGTCGGGATCAAAGGCACGTTGTTCGACGGAACTGCCGTGAACCCGCAGGACCTGCTTGGCAAGGTAACCGTCCTCAACTTCTGGTTCGCCGCGTGTGCGCCGTGCCGGGTTGAAGCGCCGATCCTTGAAGAACTGCACCAGGAGTTCAAGAGCAAAGGTGTCCAGTTCTACGGTGTGAATCTCCGGGACGAGAAGGCCACGGCCGACGCGTTCGACCAGACGTTCAAGCTCACGTACCCCAGCTTCAACGACAAAGACGGCGCCGTACTGCTGTCCGTCTCTGGCATTGTGCCTCCGGGAGCGGTGCCCACCACGCTGGTCCTGGACAAAGAAGGCAAGGTTGCCGCCCGAGTCCTGGGCGAGATCGAGAAGAGCACCCTCAAGGCACTCATCACCACCGCGGTTGCCGAGTAGGTGGCCAGGACAGCGTGAATAGCCCTTTCGCCGAGACCATCCTGAGCGGTTCCTTGCTGCTGGCCATCCCTGTGGCTTTGCTGGCCGGACTCGTTTCCTTCCTGTCGCCGTGCGTCCTGCCCTTGGTACCGGGCTACCTTGGCTACGTGACCGGGCTGAGCGGCGTCGACCTCCAGAAACAAAAGCGCGGGCGCATGCTCGCGGGAATCGGCCTGTTCGTCCTCGGATTCTCGGCGATTTTTGTCCTGCTCGGTGGCGCCTTCGGCCAATTGGGGACCCTCATCACCGGCCCGCAGAACGCATGGATCACGCAATTGCTCGGCGTGCTGGTGGTCATCATGGGCGTCGTGTTCCTGGGCGGCTTCGGGTGGTTGCAGCGTGACGCCAAAATCCATGCCAAGCCGCCTGCCGGGCTGTGGGGTGCGCCGTTGTTGGGCATCACGTTCGGACTCGGCTGGGCGCCCTGTATTGGTCCCACCTATTCCGCCGTCCAGTTGCTGAGCCTTTCCGGGGGATCGTCCGCGGCGAAGGGGGCTCTCCTGGCGTTTGTCTATAGTCTTGGCCTTGGCATTCCCTTCCTGTTGATAGCCCTCGCAGTCCGCCGGGGGATGGGTGTGATGTCCTTTTTCCGCAAGCACCGCCTCGCCATCCAGCGGATGGGCGGGGGCATCCTGATCCTCCTGGGACTCCTGATGGCCACTGGAGTGTGGAGTGCCTGGGTAACCGGGCTGCAGTACTGGTTCCAAACCGATGTGAAGTTGCCGATCTGATGAGCGAGCCCGTGCAAGGTAAAAAGAAGTCCAACAAGTCCACCAGCGAATCCGCGAAAGCTGGCAAGGAAGCTGGCAAGGCCATTGATAAGGCCAAAGCTGAGGCGGCACTGCCGACCCTGGGGATCATAGGGATGCTGCGCTGGGCCTGGACCCAGCTGACCAGCATGCGTACAGCGCTGTTCCTTCTGCTGCTCCTGGCCGTCGCGGCCGTTCCCGGCTCGTTGTTCCCGCAGCGCCCGGCGAACCCTTCGATCGTGACGCAGTACATCAGCGACCACCCGGACTACGGCAAGCTCCTGGACTCCGTACAGCTCTACGACGTGTACTCCTCGGCCTGGTTCTCGGCGATCTACATTCTTCTGTTCATCTCCCTGATCGGCTGTGTCACGCCACGGGCCATCGCCCACTACAAGGCAATGCGCTCCCAGCCGCCGCGGACCCCGAAGCGTCTCTCCCGCCTCCCGGAGTACGGCACGCTCGTGCTGCCCGCCGACGCCGGGATCCCGGCGTCGAAGGCTATTTCGGACGCCGCTGCGGTGCTGAAGAAGCGCGGCTACCGCGTGGAGGTGCGCGACGTCGACGCCGCCATGCCTTCCTTGGGTGCCGAGCGCGGCTTCCTCAAGGAAGTGGGAAACCTCGTGTTCCACGCTTCGCTGATCGGAGTGCTGGTTTCTGTGGCGGTCGGCGGGCTGTTCGGCTACAGCGGCCAGCGCATCCTGGTGGAAGGCGATACGTTCGTGAACACCTTGGTGGGCTACGACCAATTCAGCCCCGGCACCAACTTCCAGAGCAGCTGGCTGCAGCCGTACTCCATCCAGCTGAACAAGTTCGACGTCAAATTCGACCGTGAATCGTCGGCGCACTTCGGCCAGCCCATCGACTTCACGGCGGACGTCACCACCAAGGACACCCCGGACGCGCCCGCCAAGAAACAGGTCCTCAAGGTCAACGATCCCGTGTCGCTTGGCGATACCAGCATTTACCTGACGGGCAACGGCTACGCTCCTGTGGTCACTGTCCGGGACGGCGCCGGCAACGTAGCCATGCAGGGGCCTGTCGTGGCCAAGCTGCAGGGTGACAACTACTACTCGTCGGTGGTCATCAAGGTTCCCGATGCCAAGCCCGATCAGCTCGGCTTCGCGGGGTTCTTCCTGCCCACGGCCATGGTGACGGACAAGGGTGTCGCCTACAGCGGCGATCCCGAACTCTTCAACCCGCAGTTGAACCTCAACTCGTACTACGGCGACCTTGGCCTGAACAAGGGCGCCCCGCAGAACGTCTTCGAGCTCGACGTAGCCAAGCTGACCCCGCTCAATGGCCGCGGCATGGCCGAGAAGGCCATCGCGCTCGCCCCGGGAGGCACCTACACGCTTCCTAACGGCAAGGGCAGCATCACTTTCGACGGCGTCAAGAAGTACGTTGGCGTCGACATCCACCACAATCCGGGCCAGGCTACTGCGCTCGTGTTCGCCTTGCTGGCGGTCGCCGGACTGATTCTTTCCCTCTACCTGAACCGCCGCCGCGTCTGGGTCCGGACCGGAACCCACGACGACGGGCGCACAATGGTGGAGTACGGTCTCCTTGCCCGCGGCGAGGACCACAGGCTGGCCGGCGAAGCTGCCGCGATCCGCGAACTGCTGCAACGAGAATGGCTGCTCACCACGGAGCAGTCCACCGACACCGTTTCTTCCTCAACCTCGAAGGACCAGTAATGTTCCCCATCAACGAAACCATGGGCCAATACAGCGAGCTTTTCATGCTGCTCGCGGCCGGCACCTACACGGTGGCGTTCATCGCTTTCGCGTGGGACCTCGCCAAGAGCAGCAAAATGCTGAAGGCAGTGGACCTGAAGGCAGCCTCTTCCGTGGCAGCCGAGGTTAAGGTTCCGGTCGCCGCCGGGCGTGCCGGTGGAAACGACGTCGGCGGACCTGCCGGCCGTACTGAGCGCCCGACGTCGGCCGTCACCTCCGTCAACCAGACCGCCGGCGGTGACATGAAGTACGCCGCCGAGCGCCGCATTCCCGCCCGCGTGGCGGTGGCGGTCGCGATCATCGGCGTGGCAATCCATGGTGCCGGAGTGATCACCCGCGCGATCGGCGCAGGCCGCGTGCCGTGGGGCAACATGTACGAGTTCCTGACCACCGGCGCTTTCCTGGTGGTTGCGGTCTTCCTGCTCTCGCTCATCCGCCGTGACCTTCGCTTCCTGGGTACCTTCGTGCTGGGCCTTGCCGTGATCATGATGGTGGCCGCGTCCGTGACGTACTGGACGCCGGTAGGCCACTTGGTTCCGGCACTCCAAAGCTACTGGCTGGTCATCCACGTCTCCATCGCGGTGATGTCGGCTTCCCTGTTCACCCTGACGTTCGCCATGTCAGCCCTCCAGTTGCTGCAATCGCACCGGCAGAAGACCTTGGCGGCCGGCGGCGTGGACAAACTGGGCTTCATGCGGCTCGTACCGAACGCGTTGAGCCTGGAAAACCTGTCCTACCGCATCAACACCGTGGGATTCGTGGGCTGGACCTTCACCCTCATGTTCGGCGCCATCTGGGCAGAGAAAGCCTGGGGCCGCTTCTGGGGCTGGGACACCAAGGAAGTCTGGACCTTCGTGATCTGGGTGGTCTACGCCGGCTACCTGCACGCACGCGCCACCCGAGGCTGGACGGGAACCCGCGCGGCCTGGTTGTCGATTGCGGGCTACCTGTGCGTGATCTTCAACTTCACGGTGGTCAACGTATTCTTCAACGGCCTGCACTCTTACTCGGGTCTCTCGCAGTAGGGCTGCTCTTCCGAAGGGCGCCGTGCCGTCCTGACCCTTTTTGAATTGACGACGACGGCGACACTCCGCACTTGCGGGCGTGTCGCCGTCGTTCGCGTTTCAAAAGAGGTCAGGAAGGGAGCCCACTCGTGCCGCGGGTTCTGTCAGCTGTTGACGTCGCCGCTGTCGTCGGCCTTGGATTCGCCCTTGAGCTTGCGTTCCTTGGCTTCGAGCTCGGCCTTGAGCTTCTTTAGCCGTTCGGCTTCGGCCTGGTTGCGGCGGCGGACCTCCAGGTTGCGGAGAAAGTCGGGGTCGTCGTCGGGGGCAGTGGGGTGGCTCGCGGGCTGCGGGGTGGGCCGGATGTTGTAGGGGCGGCCGATGAGGAACCAGAGAACCGCGCCGAGAACGGGCAGCAGGATCATCACCACGATCCATGCGGTTTTGGAAATTCCCCGGGTAGAGCGGCGGTCGGTGCGAATGACGTCCACCAGCCCATAGACGAACACGAGCAGGACGGCGACAACTGCAACAACGCGGAGCATACCGTCAAGTCTAGTCGCCGCCGGGTCCAACGATAGCTGTGCGATCAGGGTGCAATCAGGCTGTGAGGCTAAACTTGATCCGTGGCTTTCCTCAAATACTCCCTGATCCGTCTGGCGCTCTTCGTACCGCTCTTCGTCCTCTTCGCGCTCCTGCAGACGGGTTTGTTGCTCGCGGCGGTTTTCGCGGGCCTTATCGCGTTCGCCATCAGCTACCTGTTTTTCAAGAAGCAGCGCGATGCCGCCACTGCCGCCATGCGGGAACGTTTCTCCGGGAAGGCCAAGCCCATCCGCTCCGCCTTGGAGATTGAAGACGCCTCGATCGAGGACCGGCTGGTCGATGAAAACCCCGCGGTAAAGGTCGAGAACGACCGCCGCCCCAAAGAAGCCTAGAAGCTCATTTGTGAGCGAGGGTTCGGGAAAACCGGTCGATATGTGAGCGACGGTTCGGGGGAGGACGCTCGCTCACCTATGTGGGGCTTCCCGTCGACCTTCGCTCACATCATGTGAGCGAGGGTTGGCGAAAACCGGGCTATATGTGAGCGAGGGTTGGGGAAAAGCGGCCTATATGTGAGCGGGCGTTAGAAGCCGTGGCTCAGGATGAGGCCCAGGGAGAACAGCACGCTGTAGCCAAGGTTGATCATTCCGGTCTGCTTGAGTACGGGAATGAGGCTCTTGCGCTTGCGGCCGTTGACCATGAGCCAGGCCGGCATGAGGCAGGCGGGGATCAGGAGCAGCACAATCAGCATCCAGGGCCTGGTGGGCGCCAGCACCACCACCAACAGGATGGCGAGGGCCAGCATTAGGACGTAGCTCTCGCGGGCGTGGCGGTCGCCCAGCCGCACGGCCAGTGTCCTCTTGCCCGCCGCCATATCCGTGGGGATGTCGCGCACATTGTTGGCCATCAGCAGGGCGCAGGCGATCAATCCTGTTCCAATGGCGCCGATGACCGCCGGAAGGCTCACTTGCCCGGCCTGCGTGTAGGTGGTGCCCAGCGTTGCCACCAGGCCGAAGAAGACAAACACGAACAGGTCGCCCAGGCCCATGTAGCCGTACGGGTTCTTGCCGCCGGTGTATCCCCAGGCAGCAAGGACGCAGCCAATACCCACCAGGATCAGCCACCAGCTCTGCGTAATGATCACCAGGACCAGGCCGAAAATCATGGCCAGGCCGAACGCACCGAACGCGGCCCATTTGACGTGGTCCGGTCGTGCGGCGCCGGAACCGACCAGCCTGAGCGGACCCACCCGGTCCTCATCGGTGCCGCGGATGCCGTCCGAGTAGTCGTTGGCGTAGTTGACACCGATCTGCAGCAGCAGCGCCACGAGGGCGGCGAGGATGGCATTCAAGAGCCGGAAAGATTGCAGCTCGTAGGCGGCCGCTGTGCCGATCAGCACCGGCGCGATCGCGGCCGGCAGGGTGCGCAGGCGGGCGCCTTGAATCCATTGTGCAGCTGTTGCCACGTTCAGTACCTCGTGTTGTTTCGCGTTGGGGAAGGCAAATGACGGTCAGGGAGGACGTGTCTATTCTCCCTGATGCACCTCGGTGAGCAGCTCGATCATGGCCAGCCGGTCAGGCTTTCCATTGGGGAGCATGATGAGGCCATCCGTGGTCAGCACTGTTTTGGGAGCGAGGGTCCCTAGCGATTCCTGGCAGCGGGCCTTGTAGTCCGCGATGGCTTCCGGGGAACTGTCCTCGACCGCAACATAGGCGGCCACCGCCTGGCCCCACTCACGGGAAGGCACCCCGGCCACGAAAGCCGCCTGGACGCCGTCGAACTTTTCAAGCTCCGCCTGGATGAACGCGGCGGAGGCTTTCACGCCGCCGGTGATGATGACGTCGTCGGCGCGCCCCAACACTGTGAGGGTTCCGTCATCGGCAAGCTCGCCGAGATCGTTGGTGCGGTACCAGCGGGTGCCATCCTCCTCGAAGAATGCCTCGGCGGTCGCGTCGGGGGAGTCCAGGTAACCGGAAGCCACGGTGTCGCCGCCTAGGAGGACCCGGCCGTCGTCGCCGACAATCACCCTGACGCCCTCCAGCGGGCTTCCGTCGTACACGCAACCGCCGCACGTCTCGGCCGAGCCATAGGTAGTCACGACCTTCAGTCCGGCCTCCCTGGCGGCGTCCAGCAGCGCGGCGGGTGCAGGTGCCCCGCCCAGGAGGATGGCGTTGAAACGGCGCAGGGCTGCGAGGGTCTGCGGCGGGGGCGAGTCCAGGAGCCGCTGCAGCTGGGTGGGCACCAAGGACGTGAACCGGATCTTGTCGGTCAGTTCTTCGGCGGCGGCGATGAAGGCCTCCGGAGTGAAGCCATTCGAGAGGTCCATGGCCCACGGACGCGTGCCGGCGAAGAGCGAGCGGACCAACACCTGGACGCCTGCAACGTATTGCAGGGGCAGGGCCAGGAGCCACTGTCCCTCGCCCCGGAGCGCGATGGCAGTGGCCATGGAAGAAGCAGCGAGCTCATCGACCGTAAGGACCGTGGCCTTGGGCGTGCCGGTGGAACCGGAGGTCCGGACCACCACCGCGGCGTCCTCGAAACCGGGCGTTTCAACGGGGACGGCCACCGGGGTGCCGTCTTCCGGGGTGATGATTTCGACGGCGGGTCCCTCGTCGTGGAGGGCGGCGGCCAGGGCTTTGAGAACGGGATCGATGTTCACGGGCGAGTCCTAGAAGTAGTAAGGGAAGTTGGACCAGTCCGGATCGCGCTTCTCGAGGAAGGCTTCCTTGCCCTCCACGGCTTCGTCCGTCATGTAGGCCAGGCGCGTGGCCTCGCCGGCGAACACCTGCTGGCCGGCCAGGCCGTCGTCGGCGAGGTTGAAGGCGAACTTGAGCATGCGGATGGCCTGCGGGGATTGGCGCGCGATGTCCGCGGCATACTCCAGGGCGACTTCCTCGAGCCGCTCATGGTCCACGGCTTCGTTCACTGCACCCATGCGGACCATGTCCTCCGCGGAATATTCACGGGCAAGGAAGAAGATCTCGCGGGCGGCTTTCTGCCCGATCTGGCGGGCGAGCAGCGCCGAGCCGTAGCCGGCGTCGAAACTTCCCACAGTGGCGTCGGTCTGCTTGAACTTGCCGTGCTCGCGGGAGGCGATAGTGAGGTCCGAGACAACGTGCAGTGAGTGCCCGCCCCCGGCGGCCCAGCCGTTCACGACGGCGATGACCACCTTGGGCATGGTCCGCATGAGCCGCTGGACTTCCAGGATGTGCAGGCGGCCGGCCCGGGCAGGGTCGATGCTCTCCTGCGTCTCGCCGTCTGCTGTTTTTTGTACTACGTACCGGTAGCCGTCGCGGCCGCGGATCCGCTGGTCCCCGCCGGAACAGAAGGAATGGCCGCCGTCCTTGGGAGAGGGGCCGTTTCCGGTGAGGAGCACAGTGGCGACATCCGGGGTCATCCGGGCGTGGTCCATGGCGCGGTAAAGCTCGTCAACGGTGCCGGGGCGGAAGGCGTTGCGGACCTCCGGACGGTTGAAGGCGATCCTGACTGTAGGAAGGTCCCTCGCTACTTTGCCGTCTGCGTCCCGCTCGACCTGCCGGTGGTACGTCATGTCCTGGAAGTCGTCGAAACCGGACACGGTACGCCAGCGCGACGGGTCAAAGACGTCGGATACCTTGGCGGGGAAGTCGTTGCTCACCCTCAGAGTCTAGTAATCCCCTTAGCTGATGCAGAACTCGTTGCCTTCGGGATCCGCCATGGTGTGCCATTCGTGCGGCCCTTGCTTGGCCGTCCACAGGTATTTCGCGCCCCGCGCTTCGAGGGCGGCGCGGACCTCGTCCTTGTCCTGTCCGTTCAGGCGCACGTCCCAGTGGACGCGGTTCTTGACGGTCTTGTCCTCCGGAACGGTCTGGAACAGGAAGCGGCGACGCGTGTCTTTGTCCTGGTCTTCTTCCGGACCGATGGCCGCTCCGTCCTTCCACACGAGCTTGCCGTTGTGGATGGTGGTTTCTTCCTCCGTGGCGAAGCCTTGATCCACCATAGACCGGATGAACGCCTCGTCCTGGGGTTCCACGATCCACTCGAGCGTTTCGGCCCACCAATCGGCCAGGTCATGCGGATTCTTGCAGTCGATCACTACCTGAAAGTTCAGTGCCATGGACTGAACCTACGACGACGGCGCGTGGCCGCGGAAGTGCCTAGCGGACAGTTCCAGTCCGGGTTGGTTAGCCGCCCAGGAGTTGCGGCGGGATCGCGTAGATCAGCACGACGGCCAACAGGTTCTTGGCAGCGTGGACGAAGTAGGAGAACATCACGTTCTTTCCGGTCCAGACATAGACGGCCACCAAGACGACGCCCATCCCGAGGTAAGGGGCCAAGGCCGGAAGCACCAGGCCCTCACGTCCCACCACGTGGATGGCGGCGAAACAAACCACGGACAGAACGCAACATAGCCAAATATTGACGCGACGGGACAGCTTGCCGATGAGCAGGTGCCGGAACAGGTATTCCTCGACGAAAGGACCCACCACCACCAGCAAAGGCACCACGAACCAGGCCGGCAGTTGCAGGACCAAGGACTGGAGCCCCAGCTGGTTCTGCGACTCCTTGGCCGAGCCGGTGACTGTTACCAGGATGGCGGTGATCACCAGCATCGCCACGATGGACAACGGAATCATGGCGAGCGTGAACCACGGACGTGTGGCAAGTATCAGGAGGTCCCGGGCTATGACGCGCCACGCAGCCGCAACTGCGAAGAGGCCGACCGAAGCGTAGAAGGCGAGGTTGATGGCGTAGACGGCGGTTGCGGGGTCGGGAAAGACCCGCTGCACGAAAGCCGTCACCGGGGCGGTGGCGAGGCTCAGAACAGCCGCCAATGACACATAGAGTCCGAAAGCCGCAGCGTCCAAGCCCGTGAAACGGTATAGCCTGCCGGCTGGCGGAATGGTGCCCATGTGTCCAGCGTAGCGCCCTGTTTGTTGCCCGCGTCACGCTCCGCCGAAATCACCGGGTACGATGGTTTTGCCGGATTTACCTTCGACGCTTCCGTGTTTTCGCTACTGATTCGACGTGCCAACAGGCCGAAAGTTCGAATTGCCTGTGCCGATGCGCGTGAAGCCAGGGCCGGTATCTCCTCAACCCACAAGGAACAGCTGTGCCTCAAAACACCACAACCGACCTTCAGCGTGAGCCGGGAACCCTGGCTGCGCCCAGTACCGCTACAACTTCCGAAAACCTCAGCGCCGAGGGCTACCAGAAGACCCTGAGCCGCCGCCACGTCACGATGATCGCGATGGGCGGCGCGATCGGCGTCGGCCTCTTCATGGGCGCCGGTGGACGCCTCGCCTCCACCGGGCCGGCCCTGATTTTCTCGTACGCCATCGCCGGCGTCATCGCCTACCTGCTGATGCGGGCCCTCGGCGAACTGATCATGTACCGCCAGACCTCCGGCTCCTTTGTCAGCTACGCCGGTGAAATGTTCGGCAAAAAGGGCGCTTTCCTCTCCGGTTGGATGTATTTCATCAACTGGGCCATGACGGGCATCGCCGAACTCATCGCCATCGGCCTGTATTTCCAGTTCTTCTTCCCGAACGTTCCCGTTGAACTGTCCGCCATCGCCGCACTGGTGCTGCTGGTGGCCGTGAACCTGTTCAGCGTCAAGGCCTTCGGTGAGTTCGAATTCTGGGCTTCCTGCCTCAAGGTTGCCGCGATCCTGATCTTCCTGGCCGTGGGCACCTTCATGGTGGTCACGAACGCGCAAGTCGGCACCGGCCACGCTTCCGTAGGGAATCTCTTCGCTGCCGACGGCGGCATGTTCCCCAAGGGCGGACTGGTGATGATCCTGGTCCTCAACGCTGTGATCTTCGCGTACAACGCCATCGAACTGGTCGGCATCACCGCCGGCGAGATGCAGAACCCGGAACGCGAAGTGCCCAAGGCGATCCGCGCCGTCGTGATCCGCATTGTGGTTTTCTACGTCGGTTCCGTCACCCTGCTGGCGATGCTCCTGCCCTCGGACCAGTACCACGCAGGCACCTCTCCGTTCGTCACGGTCTTCGGCCAGATGGGCTTGCCGTGGATGGGCGACGTCATGAACATGATCGTCATCACCGCCGCGCTGTCCTCATGCAACTCGGGCCTGTACTCGATCGGCCGCATCTTCCGCACCATGGCCAACAATGGACATGCCCCCAAGTGGCTCACCAAGATGTCCACCCGCCACGTGCCGTACGCGGCCATCCTGGCAATCGGCGCCGTGTACCTCGTGGGCATCCTGCTGAACATTTGGCTGGGTGGCTCGCACGCCTTCGACCTCGCGCTGAACACCGCTTCGATCGGTGTCATCTTCACGTGGGGCTCGATCTTCGCGAGCCAGATCGCGCTGCGCAAGAAGAAGGGCAACGTCTCCAGCCTCCCCATGCCGGGTTCGCCGTGGACCAGCTGGGTCGGCCTGGTTGCCCTGTTGGCCATCACCGTCCTGATCGGCATGGACACCATGACGGACAAAGCCACGGGCGAAGTGTTCCTCCTGGGCCTCTGGACCTTGGCCACCATCCCGTTCTTCGCCCTGGTGCTGTGGCTCGGCTGGCAGAAGGTCAAGAACAACGAACCCAAGAGCGAGCTGTTTAGCTAATCCCAGCATCCATTGCTCCCCACCGGCTCCCAGCCTTCGCAAGCTCAGGCCGGGGCCCTCGCCGGCGTGGGCCCCCGTAACTGCCGTTTTGAGCGCTCAGAACGGCAGTTACGGAGCAGTTGATGACCCCTTCAGGTGCTTCGCGAAGTGGTCCTCGATACGCTGCCAGGCTTCCGGGGCCGCAGCCGGATCGGGTTTGATGCCCATCACCCGCATCAATGGCCGCAGCGGCCGGGGCCCGACCGGAACGTCGTTCATGAAGGCGTGGCCCGCCGTCGGGAATTCCTTGACGTCGTGCTCGATCCCGAGTTTCGTCAGCGCGGCCTCCAGCTTCGCCGCCGCTCCCGGCATCGTCCGGTCCTTGCCCCCGTAGTTGGCCACCACCGGGCATGCACCTTCCAAAGCCTGCTCCAGGTGCCGAGGCAATTGGCCATAGTTGACCGATGCGGCGTCGAAGTCGTCATGGGCCGCGAGCAGGGCGAACGCCCCTCCCATGCAGAAGCCGATGACCCCCACTTTTCCGGTGCACCGGGCATCGTTGCGGAGCCAGGACCGCGCCGTGGACACATCCGTGAATGCCCTGCCCGTGCCCGACCCCAGGGAGCGCATGGTCGCCACGAGGCAGCGCCTCGCGCCTCCGTCGCTGTAGAGGTCGACGGCGAGCGTCAAGTAACCGGCCGCGGCGAGCCGGTCCGCGTGGCCGCGCATCACATCGTCGAGCCCGAACGCTTCATGGATAAGTACGACGCCGGGAAACGGCCCCTCACCGTCGGGCTCGGCAAGGTACCCCTGCAGGGCCCGCGAACCCCCTGCCGCCGCACTGTCCGCGCTCAAGTCGATGTGCACCATGGTGCAATCCTGCCAGACCGCGCAAGTGTCTTTGTCGGCGGTCGCAGTTAGGCTCGATGCATGGACCACAGCACCACTCTCAGCCAGCACGTCAACGCCTCCCGGGAGAAAGTGTGGGCCGTCATCTCCGATATTCCGGGCTCGGCCAAGACGCTCTCCGGCGTCAAAGCCATTCAGATGCTTAGCGAGGGACCCTATGGTGAGGGCACGCGGTGGAAGGAAACCCGCGCCATGATGGGCAGGGAGGAAACCGTCGAAATGTACGTTTCCCAGTGCGATCCTCCGCGCGGGACCACGGTCAAGGCCCGGCAGGGCGGTGCGGACTACACCACCCGCTTCACCCTCGAAGAGCGCGACGGCGGGACCGAACTGGCGTTGTTCTTCGGCGCCGAGGTCCTCAAGCCGACTTTCTTCAGCAAGGTCATGATGGTCGCCTTCGGAAAGCTCGGGATGAGCATTACGCGCAAGGCGCTCGCAAAGGATCTCGCGGAGATCGCGGCGAAAGCGGAGGCGCTCTGATGGCGGCGGTCGCCAAGGTGACGGCGCCCCGGATTTCCCCGATCAGGCTTGACGAGCTCCGCGACGATCCATCCCCGGATTTCCGGCGCGGCGAACGGTACGACGGCGTCCGCCTCACCCGTGCCGTAGCCGACGGAGCGGAGCTGAGCGGGGCGGATTTCATCGAGTGTGAATTCAACGGAGTCTCCTTCAACGAAGCCCAGCTGCGCGGCGCGACGTTCCGGGACTGCATCCTGAATGAGCCCTACGCGCCGGTGTTTACCGCTGCACGCACCTCGTGGCGTGAAGTGGAGATCAGCAACCCGCGCTGGGGTTCGGCGGAAATGTACGAGGGAGCCTGGCATTCGGTAAAGATCGACGGCGGCAAGCTGGACTTCCTGAACCTGCGTGGATCCAAACTCACGGACGTCGTGATCACGGGCTGCATCATCAACGAGCTCGATCTCGGGGCCTGCACCGCGACGCGCATGGTGCTCAAGGATTGCACCATCGGGACGCTGGATGTCTCAGGGGCCAAGCTCAAGGACGTGGACCTGCGTGGCTCGGACTTCCGGATGATCAACGGACTTGGTGGACTGTCCGGCGTGGTCATCGATGATTACCAGCTCAGCCTGTTGGCACCCCTTTTGGCCGGACACCTGGGTATCCGGGTGATCTGAGCGGGGCAGCGGCACGCGATGCGGGGAGTTGGCTACGTGACGGTTGATCGCGCGACAGTTGACCGTGGCGCGGCGCCGTGTAATCTTTATAGAACGAACGGTCGGTAAATTATTCGCCGACCCCGCTCCCTTCGCGAAGGATGTTCTCATGGTCGAGGCTTTTCTTGTTGGCGGTGCCCGCACCCCTGTCGGTCGGTATGGCGGTGCGCTTTCCGCGGTCCGGCCTGATGACCTGGCAGCCCTCGTGGTCCGCGAAGCCGTGGCTCGTGCCGGCGTCGACCCCGACTCCATTGATGAAGTCATCCTGGGCAACGCCAATGGCGCCGGTGAGGAAAACCGCAACGTCGCCCGCATGGCAACCCTTCTCGCGGGACTGCCCCTCCACATCCCCGGCATCACGGTCAATCGCCTGTGCGCCTCCGGAATGAGCGCCATCATCATGGCCAGCCACATGATCAAGGCCGGTGCGGCGGACATCGTGGTGGCGGGCGGCGTCGAGTCCATGAGCCGGGCCCCCTGGGTGCAGGAGAAGCCCTCCACTGCCTTCGCCAAGCCTGGGCAGATCTTCGACACATCCATCGGCTGGCGCTTCGCCAACCCCCTGTTCACCAGGGGAGAGCTGTCCCGCGGCGGCAAGATGACCTATTCCATGCCGGAAACTGCCGAGGAAGTCGCCCGGGTGGACGGCATCTCCCGCGAGGATGCCGATGCCTTCGCCGTCCGCTCCCACGAACGCGCCCTTGCTGCCATCGCCGGGGGTCGCTTCAAGGAAGAGATCGTGCCCGTCACCGTGAAGACCCGTAAGGGTGAGACCGTGGTGGACACCGACGAAGGCCCACGCGAGGGAACCACCATGGAGGTCCTCGCCGGGCTCCGTCCAGTGGTTGCCGGCGGATCCGTTGTCACGGCGGGCAACTCCTCCTCGCTCAACGACGGCGCGTCCGCAATCATCGTTGCGTCCGAGGCTGCCATCGAAAAGTTCGGCCTCACCCCGCGGGCGCGCATCATCGACGGCGGCTCGGCCGGCTGTGAACCGGAAATCATGGGCATAGGCCCCGTTCCGGCTTCCCAGAAGATCCTGGCCCGTTCCGGACTCACGGTCGGCGACCTTGGCGCCGTCGAACTCAATGAAGCCTTCTCGACGCAATCGCTCGCGAGCATGCGGCGTCTGGGCCTCGATCCGGACATCGTGAACCTCGACGGCGGCGCGATCTCCCTGGGGCATCCGCTCGGTTCCAGCGGCTCGCGTATCGCTATCACCTTGCTGGGCCGCATGGAACGCGAGCTGGGCGGCGCCGACCGGAAGATCGGCCTCGCGACCATGTGTATCGGCGTCGGGCAGGGCGCCGCCATCCTCCTGGAAGGCATGTAATGGCGTTGAACCCCGAGGAATTCCGAACGTTGCTCATCGAGGAACGCGCGGACCGCGTCACCGTCCTCCTGAACCGGCCCGAGGTCCGCAATGCGATCGACCAGCAGATGGTGGACGAACTCCACAAGGTGTGCGATTACCTTGAGCGCGAGCCGAAAATCCTGATTATTGCCGGCGTCGAAGGCGTCTTTGCGTCAGGTGCGGATATCGGCCAGTTGAGGGAACGCCGCCGCGACGACGCCCTGCGGGGCATCAACTCCACCATCTTCGTGCGGATCGCGAAGCTGCCCATGCCCGTCATCGCGGCCCTGGATGGCTATTGCCTAGGCGGCGGGGCCGAACTCGCCTACGCCGCTGACTTCCGCATCGGCACGCCTAGCCTGCGGATCGGCAACCCGGAAACCGGCCTGGGCATCATGGCCGCAGCCGGGGCCACGTGGCGCCTCAAGGAACTCGTGGGGGAGCCGATCGCCAAGGAAATCCTCATGGCGGGCGCCGTACTCCGTGCCGAGGAAGCCCTTCGCATCAACCTCATCACCCAGATCCATGAAGCGCCCGTGCTCATGGAAGCTGCCCATAACCTTGCCGACCGGATCGGCCGGCAGGATCCCCTGGCCGTTCGCATCACGAAGTCCGTGTTCCACGCTCCGGCCGAGGCGCACCCCGTGATCGACACCCTAGCGCAGGGCATGCTTTTCGAATCGCAAGCCAAGTTCGACCGCATGCAGGCGTTCCTGGACAAGAAGAGCGCCAAGCAATCCAGCGACAACCCAGACAGGACCTGAAAATGACAGCAACGCCCGCCATCCCGCATGTCGTCGGTGTCCTCGGCGGTGGCCGCATGGGCGCCGGCATCGCCCATGCTTTCTTGACCAAGGGCGCCACCGTGATCGTCGTCGAGCGCGACCACGAATCCGCGGCCGGCGCCCAGAGTCGCGTTGCTGACGCGGTGGCCAAGTCCGCCGCCCGTGGCACGCTGACGGAAACCGCCGACGAAGCCTTGGCCCGGTTCAGCACCTCCACCGACTACGACTCCTTCATCCACTGCGGGCTCGTGGTGGAAGCTGTGCCGGAAGACTACGAGCTCAAGGTTGCAGCCCTCAAGGCCGTGGAGGAACACCTCTCCGCGGACGCCTTCCTGGCCTCCAACACTTCGTCCCTTTCGGTGACCGGCCTCGCGTCGCAGCTCCGGCGGCCGGCCAATTTCGTGGGCCTGCACTTCTTCAATCCTGTCCCGGCTTCCACGCTCATCGAAGTGGTCCTGGCCAAGGAGACCTCACCCGAGCTCGCCGCCACGGCGAAAAGCTGGACCGAGGCACTCGGCAAGACCGCCGTCGTCGTCAATGACGTGCCCGGCTTTGCCTCCTCGCGGCTGGGCGTGGCGATCGCACTCGAGGCGATGCGCATGGTTGAAGAAGGCGTGGCCTCCGCGGAGGACATCGACGCCGCCATGGTGCTCGGCTACAAGCACCCCACGGGACCGCTTCGCACCACCGACATCGTGGGCCTGGATGTGCGCCTGGGCATCGCCGAGTACCTGCATTCGACGCTGGGGGAGCGATTCGCCCCGCCGCAGATCCTGCGCGACAAGGTTGCCCGCGGCGAGCTGGGCCGCAAGACCGGCAAGGGTTTCTTCGACTGGACTGACTAGCTTTTTCGGGCCACCCAACTAGTCCCCACCGCCCCCTCGCCTCGCAAGCTCGGCCAGGGAACCCTGGCGGCGTGGGCCCACGCACTTAATGTCGTTTTGAGGCTCGATAACGACAACAACTGCGAGCTACTTGGGCGTCGAACTGCTACTTGGGGGTCCAGCCTCGGTCGAGGAGCACGGCACGGACTTTCGCGACGGCGGACCGTGCGTCGTTCTCCATGTGCCGTTTGGAGATCCTCACCAAGTGCCAGCCGGCACGGGCGAAATCCTCTTCGCGGGCGATGTCCCGGACTATCTGGGCCGGCTCGGAATGCGGCTCGCCGTCGTATTCGACCGCCACACGGTGTTCCGGGTAGGCCAGGTCCGGTTGACGTACGACGCCGGCGCCTAGCTCAGCGGCCACGTTCAGTTGCGGTTCGGGCAGTCCGGCGTTTTCGAGGGCCAGCCGGAGCCGGGTTTCGGGTGCCGAGTCCGAGCCGATCCGTGCCTGTTCGAGGGCCAGGCGTGCCTTCCGGATGCCAGGCGTGCCTTTGTGCCGGTCCAGCATGTCGGCCAGTTGTTCCAATGTTGCGTACGGCTCTGCCCTGCCCTCAAACTCCGGCCGAGGGATCCGCACCAAATGGTCGGCCACGACCGTCAGTTCATCCACACTCATCTTCCGGGACACATCAAGCCACGTCCGGGTGCGGGTGGTGATCAAGAGACCGTCAAGACTGGTGATTTCGTCGTCGAAGAACTGCCCCACATGCCCAACCACCCCGGTTCGTCGAGGAATGGCCATGGTGTCCGGACGCGAAATGTGGATGCGCGGATCATCGCTGCCTGGAAGGAACCCCGGGAACGACCAAAGGGTGAAGGCTGTGGCGTGCGAGGCAGCCGAGAACTCGGTCACCGCAGTGAAAGGCCGGACGAAACGGACGTCCCTGGGCTGCCCCCGGACCAATGCGCGATCCGGAATCCTGATGCCGCGGCTTGGCGAGGGGAGCGATCGGTGCCGCAACCGCCGGAGGCTCACGCCGGCGTCGACCGCTTCTTGAAAGGTGAACGGGGCGCACGCCAGCAGCGTCGGCAAGGGTTGCGGGGTCCTCATCGCCTTATCGTTGCAAATCCTGGAACGCCTTTTTGAGTTATCCACAGGCAATTGCCCCGACACCCCAACTGATCCCCACCGCCCCCTCGCCTCGCAAGCTCGGCCAGGGAACCCTGGCGGCGTGGGCCCACGCACTTGATGTCGTTTACAGCCGCCAAAACGACAACAAATGCGAGCCAGTTGGGTCAGTTAGGCTAACCACGTGACTCTCATTGCACCCGTGACCCTGGATGGCCGCTTCGTAACCTTGGAACCACTCAGCCCCGAGCACCACGACGGCCTTGTGGATGCCGCCAAAGACGGCGAGCTGTGGAATCTTTGGTACACCTCGGTCCCGACGCCGGAGGGCATGGCCGCGGAGATCGACCGTCGGCTCGGGCTGCAGGAGCAAGGATCCATGCTTCCGTTCGCCACCCGGTTGAAGGCGAACGGCAAGCTCATCGGCATGACCACCTACATGAACATCGACGCCGCCACCCCGCGCGTCGAGATTGGTTCCACGTGGAACGCAGCCTCGGCGCACGGCAGCGGCAGCAATCCCGATTCCAAGCTGCTGCTCCTTCGCCACGCTTTCGAAACTCTCGGCTGTCCCGCCGTCGAGTTCCGCACGCACTGGCTCAACCACCAGTCCCGCGAGGCAATCGCACGGTTGGGTGCCAAGCAGGACGGCGTGCTGCGGAACCACTCGCGGACGTTGGACGGGGTGCTCCGCGACACCGTGGTGTTCTCCATCCTCGAACACGAGTGGCCGGCTGTCCGCACAGGCCTTGAGTTCAGGCTCGCGAAGCGGTCCTGAGCGCGCTCCGGCCGCGCCTGGGGCCGCGCGCCTGGGGCGGTTACTTCTTGAGTGCGCTATTGACCGCCGTACGGTAGCCCTGGGAGTAGCCGGCGTCGTTGGGATGGAAGTTTTCCAACGCGAGCTGAGGCGGATCCAGGGGTGATGGCTGGGTGTAGTGGATCCACGGATTGTTGGAACCGATACCGTGCCCGATGAACCGCTCCGTCACGCTTACGTAGCCCACATCCGCGGCGGAAGCGGCGCCGGCGATTGTCGCATTCAATTGGTCAGCCATTCCGTTCAGAGTGGTGGCCAACTCTTTCTGCGCGGGAGGCATCTTGGGGCCGATAGTGAACAAGCGCGGGTAGCCGGTCAGCACGATCTCGGCGTGGGGTGCCTTCTGCCGGATGGACTGGACCATGGCCACGATGTTGCCAGGTAGCGCGGGCAGCGCATTCGCCACGCCCTGCACGGCCGAAGCGCACGCGAGGGCATCGGCGCTGGTGCAGGCCACCGCCACGGCTCCCGTGCCGACGTCGTTGCCGCCAACAGTGACCGAGACTTCAGTAGCGGACCCCAGGGCGATCGCAACAGGGTCGGCTGGCGACAGATTGTCCAGACCTGCCTTGACGGCAAGCGACGTGGCGCCGAAGCAGCCCAGGTTCAGCCCGTTCAAGAGGGCCGCGTAGCTGTCCAGGCTCTGATGGCAGCCCGGCAATGAGCCCGGAGCCGGACTGCTGCCGCCCGTCCCGGCGGCATAGGAATCGCCCAGGGCTACATAGACATCGGTCGGGCTCGCCTGTGCCGGTCCAGTTCCGAGCCCTGCCAGGAGTACGACGGCGGCGACGGCGCCCGCCACGCGGCCAAACCGGCGTCGCGAATTAGCTGCTTGCATGATTGATATCCCCTCGTCTCGATCTGCAGTGCCGCTTGGCGGCGCGGGCTACCCCGGCCCGGCAGTCTTGCGGCCAGACTACGCGAGCTGCGCGCGCACGACTACGAAAACCAAACTAGCCGACAGTTGTTGTCGTTCTGAGCCTTCAAAACGACAACAACTGTCAGTCAGTTGGGTTGGTGGGCGGGAGGGGCCAGGGCGCTGCGGACCGAGGTCCAGGACTTAAGGACCTCTAGCACGTCCGGGTCGCGTTCGGTCAGGACGGCCTGTGCGTAGGATTCCTCAAGCAGCGCATCAACGGAAACGCGGGTGCCGGTAGAAGCGCTGAGGATGGCCGCTTCCACCATGGCCAGGCTCATGATGTTCTGGTGGACCTGGCCCATGGGAGTGCTTCCGGTACGCAGGGCCACCACGAAGTCACGCAATGAACCGGCGATCTCCTGGCCCGGATCCTCCGAACCGGCTTCGGACGGAAGAGGCAGCGAGGACTCAGGATCGTTGTCCCCGTCCCACAGGACAGTCCCGTGTTCGCCGCTGATCCGCCACGCGGCGTTCCAAGAGGTCTCCTGGCCCGGGCTGCACCAGCTTCCGGTGAACACGAAGCGCTCCCCGCCGGTCATTGCGAAGATGGCGGTGGCCCCCGCATCGCCGCGGTACCAGCTCCAGGACGGGTTGTACTCCTCGCAGAACACCGAGACAGGATCCGCGTCGAGCAGGAATCGGGCCATGTCGAACTGATGGATGGCCATGTCCAGGAGCAGTGGGTGGTCCATCGCATCCCGGAAACCCCCGAAATGCGGGCCCTTGAAGAACTCGGCGGAGACAATGCCCACGCTGCCTAAAGAAGCGGCGAGGCGTTTGGCCTCGAAAAGCTGCCTGTTGTACCGGCGCGACTGGCTGACCATGAACAGTTGGCCGCTCAGCTCCGACGCCGCCGCAAGCGAGAGCCCCTGGGCTACCGTCGAGGCCACGGGCTTTTCGCCCAGCACCGGGAGCCCCGCCGCCAGCGCCTCGGTGGTCACTGGATGGTGCGCCACTGGAACGGTGACGTTGATGACTGCTTGGGCGCCGACGTCGGACGCCAACTGCGCGGTCCCGGTGCCCACCGGCAGATCGGGACGCCCGATAGCCGCCGCGCCTGCGCGGGCGGCGTCCAGATCCAGGTCAACGATGCCTGCGAGTTCCACGAGTGGCGACTCCTGCACCGTCCGGAGCCATGCGCGGCCCATGCCCCCGGCGCCGACGACGACGACGCGAAGGGGAGTGCCGTCGTCGGGAATGGTGGCGAAAGGGGTGCTCATGCGTTGGCTCCCTGGTAGCTCTTGCCGTTGAAGAAGTCGTTGGTCTCATAGCGCAGCAGCTCGGGGTAGGCGCGCTCTGGCCGGTCGGTGACTGCCCATTCGACGGCGTTGGAGATGACCCGGCGGACGTCCTTGTGGTGGTAGACCGGGTAGTCCTGGTCGCCGGGGCTGAAGAAGAAGATCTTGCCGTGGCCGCGGCGGAAGGTGCAGCCCGAGCGGAAGACTTCGCCGCCGCTGAAGGAACTGATGAACACGAGTTCCTCCGGGGTGGGGATGTCGAAGAATTCGCCGTACATTTCCTGCTGATCGATCACAATGGGGTGCGGCACGCCCTTCGCGATGGGGTGGGTGGGGTCCACGGTCCAGACCAGTTCGCGGTCCTGCTCACTGCGCCAGCGCAACGTGCACGAGGTGCCCATGAGCTTGGTGAAGATCTTGGACCAGTGCCCGGAGTGCAGGACGATCAGGCCCATCCCGGACAGGACGTGGCGGTGCACGCGCTCGACGATCTCGTCGTCGACATCACCGTGGGACATGTGCCCCCACCACGTGAGGACGTCTGTGATGGCGAGGACTTCCTCGGTGAGGCCGTGCTCCGGCTCGTCGAGGGTGGCGGTGCGGACGCTGGCCTTGTCGCCGAGGTTCTCCTCGATGCCGGCCTTCACGGCCCCGTGCATGCCCTCCGGGTAGAGGTGGGCCACCAGTTCGTCGCGCTTTTCGTGCCGGTTTTCGCTCCACACGGTCACGCGGATTGGTTCAGACATGGTTTCTCCTTTGTTGATGTTGAAGGGCGGTCTACTTGACCGCGCCGCCAGTCGTTCCCGCCGCGATGTACTTCTGCGCCGCGACCAGCAGGATGATGGCAGGGATGGAGGCGAGGACCGCCGTCGCCATGACCGAGCTCCAGTCGTTCACATAGGCGCCGATGTACTGGAAAATTCCCAGGGTCACGGGGCGCACGGCCTCGGTGGTGGTCAGGGTCAGGGCGAACAGGAAGTCGCTCCAGGTGAACAGGAAAGTGAACAGCCCCGCGGTGATGAGCGAGTTCCTGCTCAGTGGCACCACTATGGACCAAAACGCCCTCACATGCCCGGCGCCATCCACGCGCGCCGCCTCGATGACCGACGTCGGCATGCCGTTCATGAAGGCCCGGATGATGAGGATCGCGAAAGGTATGCCGTGCGCGGAGTCGGCCAGGATCAGGCCCGGGATCGAATTGAGCAGGCCAAGATCGTTGTAGGCCGTGTACAGCGCGTTGGCCACGACGATTCCCGGAATCATCTGGCTGATCAGGATCGCGAAGAGGACCACGCCGGCGCCTTTGACCTTGAAATAGGCCAAGGCATACGCCGCCGGCGCGGCGATGGCCAGGCTGAGTACAACGCTGCCCAGCGAGATCACCAGGCTGGTGGCCAGGTTCCCGCCCTGTTCGCTGATGGCCGTGGCGTAGCCGGTGAAGTCCGGCTTGAGCGGCAGCCATGAAGTTTCCAGCGTGGTGCCGTTGGGCTGCAACGAAGCGTTGATCATCCAGTAGACCGGGAACAGCATGATGGCCAGGAAAAAGATGGCCAGGACGGTGTAGCCCCACTTTTTGCGCTCGGGTCCGGAACCGGAGCGCTCCGGTCCGGCGCCTTTCCCGGTGTTCCCTTTCCTGGCGCCTCCTTTCCGGGCGCTCGCCGGCGCCGAGCGGCGGATGGTGATTTTCGTCGTCGTCATGGTTTCCTCACTCATCGACGGACCGCCGGCTGGCACGCAAGTACAGGACCGCGAAGACGAGGGAAATGACCACCAGGACGTTTCCCAGCGCGGCGCCCTCGCCGAATTTGAACTCGTGGAAGGACAGATCGTAGGACTGCGTGGCGATGGTCTGGGTCGAATTCGCCGGGCCACCGTTGGTCAGGCCCAGGATGATGTCCAGCACCTTCAAGGTGTAGACGACGCCGAGCACCAGGACCACGCTCACCACCGGACGCAGCATCGGCCAGGTGATGTGCCGGAACGCCTTCCAGCCGGTGGCGCCATCGAGGGAACCGGCTTCATAGAGCTCATCCGGGATTTCCTGGAGGCCGCCGTAGAGGATGGTCAGGTTGAACGGGATGCCGATCCAGATGTTCACGCCAACTACCGCGATCAGCGCCAGCGAGGTGCTGGTGAGCCATGGAACGCCCGTGTTCACGATGTGCAATTCGCCGAGGAAGCGGTTCAACGCTCCGCTGTCCTTGTCCAGGATCCATCTCCACACCGCGCTGGACACGATGAGCGGAAGCAACCAGGGGAGCAGGAGCAACGAACGGAGGATTCCGTTGAGCGGGAACTTGCGCTGGAAGAAGATCGCCAGCCCCAGCCCGATCACGAACTGCCCCAGGATGGATCCCAGCGTGAACAGCGCGGTGTTCACCAAAGACGTTGAAAACAACGACGACGACAGCACCTTCGCGTAGTTCGCCAACCCCACCCAGGGGGCCTCGCCCGTGAAGAACGTGGCCGTGGTGTAGTCCTGGAAGCTCATCACGATGTTCTTGACCACGGGGTAGCCGAAGAACAGCGCCATGTAGGTCACGGCAGGAACCAGGAACAGCCATTGGAAGAGGCGCTCGCGGCGTTTGCGGTTGCGCCTGCGGGGTGACGGGCTTGCTTCCCGGGCACGGACGCTGTCTGACCCGGGTTTGGCCCGCTGGTTGGCGCGCGACCTGGCCTGCTGGTTGGCTTGCGACGAATCTGTTGTGAGGGACATGTCCAGCCGCTTACTGGCCTTGGGCTTGCTTGAGGGCGTCGGCCGGGGAGGCCTTGCCCGTCAGTGCGGTCTGGATAGCGGTGTAGATTTTGGTCGCTTGTGCCGGCCATCCTTCTCCGAGTTCGCCGGTGCGGGCACGGGCTGTCTTGATGAGGTCGGTGAAGGTGGCGAGCTTGGGGTTGTCGGTGGCGAACTTTGCGGCCAGCGAGGTCTTGGACGGGATGGTGTTGCGGACCTTGGCCATGGCCAGCTGGTTTTCGTCGCTGTTCATGCAGGCCACCACTTCCGCGGCCTTGGTCTGATGGGCCTTATTGCCCGTCTGCGGAACGGTCCACACTTCGCCGCCAAGCGGGGCAACGGCTGTCTGGCTGGCGTCGCGGACCGGAATCTTCACGACGCCGTATTTCAGCGCGGTGTTCTTGTCGAGCGCCGGGATCTGCCAGGGGCCGTTGACCATCATGGCTGCCTTGCCTGCCATGAACTGGTCCTTGACGTCTGCCTGGGTCCAGTTCAGCGCCGAGGAGGACACGGATCCGTCCTTGACGAGGTCGGTCCAGAGCTGGAGGGCCTGGGCTGTCGCTGGGGTGTCGATGTTCTTCTCGTCGCCTCCGTTGGACCACATGACAGGAAGGAACTGCCATGTGCCCTCGTAGGTCGGGTTGGCGTTGAAGGCCAGGCCATACTGCTCGCCTGAGGTGAGCTTGGTGGCCGCCGTCTTCAGCTCGTCCCACGTGGTGGGCGGGGTGACTCCGGCCTTGGCCAGAATGTCCTTGTTGTAGAAGAGCGCGATCGTGTTCACGGTGGGGGCGAGCCCGTACACCTTGTCTTTGTAGGTGCCTGCACTCAGGACCCCGGGCGCGAAATCGGCGGTGCTGATGTTGAAATCGGACAGTGGAGCCAGCGCTCCGGTAGCGGCAATCTGTTGCAGGTCCGGATTGTCGAGCATGAGTACATCCGGAAGCGTCTTCGAAGAGGACTGCTGGAGCACCTTGGAGATCAAGGACTTGCCCGGCACGGTCTCTCGTTTGATCGTGACGCCTGCCTTGGTGCCGCAGGCGGTCAGGGCGTCGCCGATGAAGGACTTGTCCGGCTCGTTGTTGTAGTAGTCCATCACGGAGATTTCCTTCACGGCATCCGTGGAGGAGGCGGAGGTAGTGGTGCCGCAGCCCGAGATGGCGAGCGGGAGGCCGACGAGAGCGGCCACGGCCAGGGCGAGCGGGCGGCGTGTCCTGATAGCTGACTTCATTGTCTGTTCCTTTGTTGGTAGGAAAGGGAATGGTGCGTTTGTTGAGGGGAAGCGAATCGAATCGAATTATCGATGCGTATCGACGATGGTGAAACGAAAGGTGAAATGAAAGGAGGTGGTGAAATGTAGGAGGTCGAGCTGAAACGAAGGAGCAGGCCCGGTGGATCAGGGGTGGCGATTCACTGTGGGCGGAGCGTGCTGGAACGGTGCGTGATGACCGTGGGCACCAACTCCAGGGATTCGTGTGGTCCCTGGGAGTCGGATTCGAGGAGCTGGCACATGATTTTGACGGCCCGGCGAGATACTTCCGCCGGGCGCAGATCGATGGTGGAAAGCGGAATGGGTTGGAGCTCGGCAAGCGTGGGGGAGGCGCTGCCGATTACTGAAACGTCCAGTCCCAGGGTCAGGCCACGACCGCTCAAGTCGCGGCGCAGAATGTCCTGGATGGTGCGATCCGGCACGATGAAGGCAGGCTTGCCGGTGGTGCTGGCGAGGGCCTTGTCCACCGATTCGGAAATGGTGGCGCGGTCCGTCCCGCCGGGAAGATGGAGCACGGTTACGCCTAGGGCTTTGGCCGCGACATCCGTGCCGTGCAAGAACCGGTCGACGTAGTTCACATGCCGGTCCATCACGGCGGGCTGCCAATCAATGACGGAAATTACAGAGTGGCCTGCGGCCGCAAGATCCCGGACGCAGTGCTCCCCGGCCATTTCGAAGTCGGCGTCGATGCAGACCAGCCCGGACGGATCGCGGGGGATACCGATGAGCACCACGGGGACGTGCAGGCTGCGGGCCACAGGGAGGCGCTCGTCCTCGTCCTCAACCTGCATGAGGATCAGGCCGTCGCAGATTTGCTGCCCGACGACGCGGCGCAGTCCGGCGGCCCCTTCGTCGTCGGTGACGAGGAGAATGTCGTGGTCGAATTGCCGGGCGGTGCTGGCAATGACCGAGACGAATTCCATGATCGATCCCATTTCCAGCTCCGGGATGAACGGAATAACCAGGCCGATGACCCGGGTTTTGCGGCTTGCCAAGGCCCTGGCGCCTGCATTGGGCTGGTATGTCAACTGCTCTATGGCGGCCTCGACCTTTTTCCGGGTCTTCTCGGAAATGGGCCGCTTGCCGCTGAGCACATACGAAACGGTGCTTTGGGCTACGCCGGCAGCCTGGGCGACATCCTTGCTAGTGGGCACGATCCAGGCCTCCTTGCCGGGTCCGGTGGTCTTGATCTGATGTGTGGTTCTGTGTCATCGATACGCATCGTCGATGCGTATCGAAGAAAAGTATGACATGGGTCACGTAAAGAACACAAGACCCAACTCCCGCCTTTCTTCCCAACCCTCGCTCACATATCTCGCCTTTCTTCCCAACCCTCGCTCACATATCTGGGCCTTCTCGGAAACCCTCGCTCACATATGGCGCCGTGTGGTTAGCTGTCCGGTATGGATGGGATCTCAACCGCCGCCAAGCAGCGGGGCGTCCATTGGGACGGTGCGGTGAACGCCTGGCACATCGCCGGGGGCGTGTATCGGATGGGTCGGCGGGAATGGCTCACCGACGCCGGCTGGCGGCAAATGTACGACGCCGGCATCCGCACCGTGATCGACTTGCGGACCCTTCGCGAGCAGCAGCCGAGGGAGGTCGATCCCGAGGTTTCCGCGGAGGCGACTTCACGCTTCGACATCGTCCATTGCCCCACCGAGGACCCGGAGGACAAAGAGTTCACCGAGCGCTTTGGCCCTTACCTGAAGGACCCTGCACACTACGCCGACTATGTGCGGCTCTTCCCGGACAAGCTCGCCGCGGTTTTCAAAGCCATCGCCGCGGCACCCGGCGGGGTGGTGGTGCACTGCGCGGCCGGGCGCGACCGTAGTGGGATCATCGCCGTGATGCTGCAGAACCTGGCAGGAGCCAACGACGAGGAAATCGTTCGGGGTTACCAGCAGGGAATGCGAGGAATCAATGAGCGCCATCGCCACCACCGCGCCCCGCACGCCCACGATCCCTTTCTCGAGGAAGACGCACTGGAGGCCATGCTGGCCGAACGCAGCGTGAGCCTCTTGGAATTCGCGCACTCCCTGGACGCGCTTGCCTTCCTGGGAACGAACGGGGTCTCCGAGGCCGAAATCGCAGCCATCCGCGCGAAGCTCAACGCTCCGGCGCAGTAGAAGGCACGGTAGAAACAGGGACGACCACGCGCCGTCGTGACCTTCTTTGAATTCGGAAAGCGCTTACGACGCGGCGAGTCGTAACTTTCGGGCGCTAGGACTCGTCAAAGAAGGTCGGGAAGGGCGCAGCTCCAAGGGCCATCTAGTGTGCAGATCGGGGCTCTCATGTATTCTGTCTATATTACCGAACGGCCGGTCAGTAATTTGCGGCCGTTCAGTCCATTTCGTGCCCGTGCCTTGGAAGGACCCGTCGACGATGACCAGTACCGCAGTCGCTCCGGAAGCCACAACCGTTGAAACCGTGCCCAGTTTCGTCCAGGGCGAGTGGTGGACCCCAAGCGCCGACGCCTCCGCGGGCGTGCCTGTCCGTGACGCCAGCACAGGCGAGATCCTCGCAACGGTCAACACCGACGGACTGGACCTTGCCGGCATCGTGAACTACGGCCGCACGGTGGGCCAGCGCGAGCTCGGCAAGCTCACCTTCCACCAGCGCGCCCTCAAGCTCAAGGAACTGGCCCAGTACCTCAACGGCCGCCGCGAGGAGTTCTACACTTCCTCCTTCAAGACCGGCGCCACCAAGATCGACTCGATGGTGGACATCGACGGCGGCATCGGCGTGCTCTTCACCTTCGGTTCCAAGGGCCGTCGGGAGCTGCCGAACTCGCAGGTTGTGGTGGACGGTCCCATGGAAGTCCTGTCCAGGGACGGTTCCTTCGCCGGCGAACATATCTACACCCGCATCCCGGGCATCGCGGCTCAGATCAACGCCTTCAACTTCCCCGTGTGGGGCATGCTCGAGAAGTTCGCGCCTGCATTCATCGCCGGTGTCCCCACCATCGTCAAGCCGGCCACCCCCACCGGTTACGTTGCCGCCGTCGTGGTCAAGGCAATCGTTGAGTCGGGCATTCTGCCGGAAGGCTCGCTGCAGCTCATCTCGGGATCCGCCCGCACCCTGCTGGACCACCTCGACTACCGCGACATTCTCGCCTTCACCGGCTCCGCCTCCACCGCCAACTCGCTGAAGTCCCACGTCAACGTGGTCCAGGGTGGCGTCCGGTTCACCTCCGAAACAGACTCGCTCAATGCCGCCATCCTCGGACCCGACGCCGTGCCCGGCACCCCCGAGTTCGACGCTTTCATTAAGTCGGTCGTCACCGAAATGACCGTCAAGGCCGGCCAGAAGTGCACCTCGATCCGCCGCACCATCGTGCCCCGGGCCCTGGTGTCCGACGTCGTCTCCGCCATCGGCGCGCGGGTTGACGAGCGCGTCGTGGTCGGCGACCCCCGGGCAGAGGGCGTCACGATGGGCGCGCTTGCGTCCCTCGAGCAGCTCGCCGACGTTCGCGCCGCGGTGCAGTCAATGCTCGACGCCGGTGGCGAGCTTGCGTACGGGACGCTCGATTCGCCGTCGGTCACCTCGCTCGACGGCACCGTTGGTGTGGTGGAGGGCGGCGCGTTCATGTCACCCGTCGTGCTGAGCTGGGCTGACGTGGACTCTGAAGCCGTGCACTCGCTTGAGGCTTTCGGTCCGGTGTCGTCCGTGATCGGCTATGCGGACCTCGACGACGCCGTCCGTCTTGCCGCCCGCGGTGGCGGCTCCCTCGTGGCCTCCGTCTGCACCAACGATCCTGCAGTTGCCCGCGAATTGGTGACCGGAATCGCGGCGCACCACGGCCGTGTCCTGATGCTCAACCGCGAGGACGCCCGCACGTCAACCGGGCATGGTTCGCCCGTGCCGCACCTGGTTCACGGTGGGCCGGGCCGCGCCGGTGGTGGCGAGGAACTCGGTGGTATCCGTTCCGTCATGCACCACATGCAGCGCACCGCCATCCAGGGCTCGCCGAACATGCTCACTGCTGTGACCGGCGTTTGGCACACCGGCGCGGACCGCAACTTCACGGTTGAGACGGAAGGAACGCACCCGTTCCGGAAGTCGCTCGCTACCCTGCGGATCGGCGACGCCGTTCGCTCCGAACTGCGACAGGTCACCCTGGACGACATCACGGCCTTCGCCAACTCCACCGGCGACACCTTTTACGCCCACACCAACCAGGAAGCAGCCGAAGCCAACCCCTTCTTCCCGGGAATCGTGGCGCACGGGTACCTCCTGCTCAGCTGGGCCGCGGGGTTGTTCGTGGAGCCCGCCCCGGGCCCCGTCCTGGCCAACTACGGCCTGGAGAACCTGCGCTTCATCACTCCCGTGGCCGCGGGGGATTCGATCCGCGTCACGCTTACGGCCAAGAAGATCACCCCGCGCGAGACCGACGAATACGGCGAAGTAGCCTGGGACGCCGTGCTGACGAACCAGAACGACGAAATCGTAGCCACCTACGACGTCCTGACCCTCGTGGAAAAATAGCCTCCCCTACCGACGCTCGCTCACTTGTGTGGGTGTTTGGCCGGACGCTCGCTCACTTGTGTGGGTGTTTGGCCGGACGCTCGCTCACGCGGAACGCTCCCCATCACTGGGGAGCGTTCCGGACCGATGTTCGTTTTATTGCCCGGGGGCGCGGTATGTCGGGGTCTTCTTGGCAGCTTCGTCGAGATCCTCAACCGTCATGAGCGGCTTCAAATGCAGGCGCACAGCGCCTGTCGCATTGATCATGAGTGAGAGGGCGGCGGCGCTAGCCGCGTCCGGGATCTCGAAGACTCCGACGACGTCGGTCTCCCCGAAAGCGTAGTAGAAACTCTCGAGCGATCCGTCTACGGATTTGAGTGCATCGACCACAGCATCGCGGCGCTTGGTGCCACCCTCGCGCAACAGCCCCTTGATTCCGTCGCCTACGTAGTTTGCTTCGAATAGATATTTGGTCATTGTCTTCCCGTCCCGTGATGTCCAGGACTCGGGCCTCCTAAGGTGCTCCCATCACCCGTTGAGGGAAGGTCCCGGAGTTGTTCCCCTGCGAGGGGGCTGTGCACATAGTAGGCCGAGGCTGTCGCCCTGACAACGGTCTAGGCGGACGCTCGGCCAGAAGGTCTTTCCGATCCCGTCCGGCGTAAGATTTTTTGCGTAGGAGGTGGCGAAATGAACCTAGCACTCAGGACAGCCACAACCGTCTTGCCCGTCGATGACATAGCCCGAGCCCGCAGCTTTTACGCAGAGAAACTCGGCCTTCCTCATCGCGGCATGACGTGGGATGGGAATGATTTGTTTGGCATCGAAGGCGGCCCCATGCTGCAGTTGATGCCCATCAAGGACGGCATGCACTCATCGCACACCGCCCTTTCCTTTGAAGTCAGTGACATCGAGCGGACAGTCGACGAAATGGAGGCGAGCGGCGTCGAATTCCGGGACTATGACCTCCCCGATCTCAAGACCGAACACCACATTTGTACTACTGACGCCGATCGTTGCGCCTGGTTCATGGACACGGAAAACAACGTCCTCTGCGTCCATGAAAGCTTGGGTATCCAAGCCGAATACCAGCTCTGATTGGCTAAAAAGCACTCACAGCACCACGCAGAACGCTCGCTCACTTTTTAGTGAGCGAGCGTTCTGTCATCTGGCCGTATATGTGAGCGGGCGTCGGGGGAGAGTGCCGTATAGGTGAGCGGGCGTTGGGGGAAGGTGCCGTATAGGTGAGCGGGCGTTGGGGGAGGAAGGAGGGCGTCAGGGAGCGAGCCCTACGCCGAGGCGTGGAGGCCGTCGAATGCCATGGTGATGACGTCGTCGGCCAGGCGCTGCGGGGAGAGCGAGCCGCCCGGTTTGTACCACTCCACGATCGAGTTGATGGTGCCGAACAGGAGCCGGGTCACGGTGCGGGGGTCGATGTCCTGGCGCAGGGTGCCTTCTTCGCGGGCGGCCGAGATCAGCTCAGCCACCTTGTGGTCGAATGCACGACGCCGTTCCAGGGCATCGCGCTCAATGTCGGTGTTGCCCCTGAGCCGCAGGAGCAGCGTGACGAACGGCAGCCGGTCCACGAGCACGGCGATGGTCTGCCGGAGGACAAATTCCAAGCGCGCATCCGCCGCCCCAGTAACAGCCTCGGGCTGTTCCAGGATGGCCTCGAGCCCACCCAGTGCATGCTCAAGGGCGAGCTTCAGGAGGTCACCCTTGGACGGCACGTGGTGGTAGATGGCCGACTTTGAGATCCCGAGGTTCTCGGCCAGAATGCCCATGGACGTGGCGTCGTAACCGTGGCGGTTGAAGACGTCGACGGCGATGAGCAGCACTGATTGCTGGTCGTATCCGGGGCGTCCCCGCTTGGTTGCTGTTTCACTAGGCATGCTGGCCATTTTCTCATGAACGGTCGGTTGATTCGTGCACGCACCCGGCCACGTTACCTCTTGGGTCGCATGTCGTAGACGCGGCGTAGTTTGCCGTTGGAGCGCTCAAGCGAACCCGGCTCCACAACGTCCACCACGCACGAAGAACCCACATGGATCTTGATCTGCTCGCGCAAGGCGTGTGCCGCCGTCGTGCCCGCCTCGACCGAAACGTTCTCGCGGCGCTCAATCTTGACCGTCAGCGAATCCATCCGCTTGCCCTCGGGGCGGGTGAGCTCAAGCTGGAAGTGCGGGCTGAGCTCGGGGATGCGCAGGGCGATTTCCTCGATCTGCGACGGGAAGAGGTTCACGCCGCGCAGGATGATCATGTCGTCGCTGCGGCCGGTGATCCGGCCCATACGGCGGTGCGCGGGGCGGGCGGTGCCGGGCAGCAGGCGCGTGAGGTCCTTGGTGCGGTACCGGATGATCGGCAGCGCTTCCTTGGTGAGCGAGGTGAAGACGAGTTCGCCCGGCTCGCCGTCGGCCAAGACGGCACTTTCCCCGCGGGAGGGATCGAACGGATCGATGATCTCAGGGCGGAAGTGGTCTTCCCAGATGTGGCAGCCGTCCTGGGTCTCCACGGCCTCGCCGGCGACACCAGGACCCATGACTTCGGAGAGCCCGTAGATGTCGCAGGCCTTGATGTTCATGGTGGTTTCGAGCTCGTGGCGCATTTCCTCGGTCCACGGTTCGGCTCCGAGCACGGCATACTTGAGCGAGGTCGACGCCGGATCCACACCCATGTGCGTCATCGCGTCGGCGATTGTGAGCAGGTAGGTGGGGGTTGCCAGGATGGCGTCCGGCTTGAAGTCCTGGATCAGCTGGATCTGGCGTTCGGTCTGGCCGCCGGACATCGGGATGACGGTGCAGCCGAGCGCTTCGGCACCCGCGTGCGCACCCAGGCCGCCCGTGAACAGGCCGTAGCCGTAGGCGTTGTGGACCTTCATGCCCGGGCGGACACCGGAGGCGCGGAGCGAGCGGGCCACGAGGGTGGCCCAGTTGGCGAGGTCGTTTTTGGTGTACCCGACGACGGTGGGCCGGCCCGTGGTGCCGGAGCTCGCGTGGATGCGGGCTACTTCGTCCTGCGGCACGGCGAACATGCCGAAGGGGTATTCCTGGCGGAGGTCTTCCTTGGTGGTGTATGGGAACTTGCCGAGATCGGACAGTTCGCGGAGATCGGAAGGGTGGACGCCGGCGTCGTCGAACTTGCGTTTGTACAGCGGCACGCGATCGTAGGCGTAGGCCACGGTGTGTTGGAGGCGGCTGAGCTGCAGGGCCTCGAGCTCGTCGCGGGAGATGGTTTCTTCGCGATCTAGCTGTGCGGTGTTAAGCGGTGCGTCAGGAGCGGCGACGGTGTTCTGTGTCATGGTGTTCCTACTTCTTGGAGATGGTGCGGCTGCGGCCACGGAACTCGGCGATGAGCTCGCCGTAGCTGCCCGGATCCTTGGTCGACACGGACGCGGTGCGTTCCGTGGGGTCGGCCGCGAAGATCTGGATGTCGTACAGGCCGCTGCGGCCGTTGTTGGCGCGACGGTTTGCGACGGCGGTGATCACCTGGCCTTGATAGGCCGGCTTGAGGAAGTTGATGTCGACGCCGGCGGCGACAGTTATGGTGTCAGCTTCCGACGGCGACAGGACGGCCGGGTTGCACGCGAGGGCAAACGCTGAATCCGCGAAGGCGAAGATCATTCCGCCGTGGGCCATCCCGAAGCCGTTGAGCATTTCCTGGCGAAGAGTCATCTGGACCGTGGCGTGGCCGTCGTCGATCTTGAGCACCTTGAGGCCCATCCACTCCGAGGCGGGGTCGTTCTTGAGGATCTGGTGCTGCGCTGCGCCAGAAAGGGTGGTCTCAACCATGCGTCAATGCCTCCAGCTTTATTTACCGAATGTTCATTAGGTAATCCCAGTTTGCTTGAACTGTCAAGAGGTGACCGCTCGGCGGGACGGTTCCGGACCCCCGTAGTAGCCTCGAGGCATGCCCCTTATCGAACTGCCCATCCGGACTCCGAGGCTTGTGCTTCGCCGATTCGAGGCCACCGACCTGGAGCGATTCCACGCCTACCAGTCATTGCCCGAGACTGCCCGATTCCTGCTCCGGCAGGAATTGACCCTCACTCAGTCCATGGAGGCGCTGGGCCGATACGCCAACTTCACCTTCGAGCAAGAGGGCGACTGGGTGTGCCTCGCCATCGAGCGCGCGGACTCGCCCGGGCTGCTTGGCGAAGTTGTGCTCAAGTGGCTGCCGGGCACGGGGCAAGCGGAGATTGGCTGGATCCTGGCTCCGGAAAGCCGAGGCCAAGGTTACGCCGCCGAGGCAGCGGAGGCCGTGCTCCGCCTGGGTTTCGAAACCCTCATGTTCCACCGGATCGATGCCAAGCTGGATGCCCTGAACACCTCGTCGTCGGGATTGTGCGAGCGGCTTGGGATGCGCCGCGAAGCCGAGCTCGTGGACAACTGGCACTACAAGGGCCAATGGTCCACGGAAGTCATCTACGCCATGCTCGACTCCGAGTGGCGCGCCCGGAAATAGAGCCCGGAAATAGCGCAGCGGATTCCAGGCGAATTTCAGAGGGCGCGGAGAGTCTCCGCGAGCCGCGCGGCGTAGGCCTCGGCACGCCGCACCGACGACTCGGAGTAAGCCCCTGCGACGTCCAGCAGATTGAGGCAGCCGAGGAATCGGCCGTTGTGGACGACCACCGCGTTGATAGCTGCGCTGAGGTTGAGGGCGCCAAGGACATCCTGGTGTTCGAACGCATCCGAATCGATGGCTCCCTGGTCCGAAGCGAGGAATGATTCCTGGGTTACGACGCAGCGCTTGAGCCAGTCTTCACCCAGTTCACTTGAGATCCCGCCCACCCGGTAGAGCTCCGGCATGGTGGAAAACACCCGGACCAGGTCCCTGGTCCCAGGACGCCAGAGGGAGATGGTTGTCAGCATTGCCCCTACGTCCGCTGTGGCGGAGGCGGCGATGCCGGCGAGCTTGGCGGACGCGCCTGCAGAGAGGGGAATCTCGACGTATTCCTCCTCGAATTGGGGGACGGTCATGGTGCGGGCTCCAGTTCTTTCTCGGGTGCGATGGACGCTGTTGCCCGGGAGAGCAAGATGACGCCGGCCAATGCGGCCGCCCCTCCGAGGAGGGACGCGACACTGGGGACTTCACCCAGCAAAATCCACCCGAGCAACAGGGACAGCACTGGCACGACATACAGGAGAGAACCGCCCTCTGCCACGCTGGTCCGCGACAGCGAGACGTTCCAGAAACCGTAGGCCACCACCGTGCAGATCACCACGAGCACGGCCAGCGCCAGCCAAACAGTCCATGTGAACTCCGCCGGAGCCACTGCGAGTCGAGCCGTCGGCAGCGTGGCCACACCACCGATGAGGGATCCCCAGAAGACCACTTCGAGCGGAGGGACGCGTGACAGCAGGGGCTGTTGGACGATGAGGAATGCCGACAGGAGAAGGGCGGCTGCCACGATGTACAAGGCGTCTCCGTTGAAGCCGACGGCCACGGAATCGCCCAGCGTAATGACTACGACGCCTGCCACGGCAAGCAGCATCCCCCAGTAGCCCAGGCTGGACGTTCTCTCCCGCAGCATGAGATGGCCGAGGACGAACGCGAAAACGGGCGAGATATTCAGCAGGAGGCTCGTTGTTCCGGCCGGGACGGTCGTCTGCCCCAGGTTCAGGAGCAGGCCGAAGCCTGCATATCCGAGCAATCCCGCGACCAGCATCCTCGGAATGTCACGACCCCGCAGCGTGAGCCGCTGCCGCCGGACCAGTAGCACCAAGCCGAGCACGACGGCGGCACCCAAGTAGCGCAGCGGCGTCAGGTCTTGCGGGTCCACCACTTTCAGGGCCTCGCGGGTAGCCACGTATGTGGGCGCGGAAGATAGCACCATCAGCACATCTGGTCTTCGGTACCATCCGGTCACAATTGGGGCCTTCCCGATGAAATGGCCCATTGTTTCAGGCCGGTTAAATTATTCGGAGAACTATTGCTCTCCCAGACGATTTATTCGTACAGTACATGAATTAGATCGTTCGCGGAAGAAATAAAGATAAGGATTCGGCACCATGGATTCACGGATCGAAGCACCAACAGGGTGGCTGTCCCGGCGCACCCTTCTCGCCGGTTCAGCCCTGTTGCTGGCCCCCGCGGTCCTCGCAGCCTGCGGGGTCAGCCCGTCGTCGTCGACCACGGGTGCCGCGACCGGCGCTGCTCGCCAGGGCGGGACGTTGCGCATCGCCCGGCCGCCGGCGTCGAAGGCTGAAACCTTGGACCCTGCCAGTTCCTTGTCCGCTTATGAATACCTGGGCGCCCTTTACAACCGCTTGGTCAAGCTTTCGGCCAAGGGTGAGCTCGTTCCGGACCTGGCCGAGTCGTGGACACTGTCCGCAGACGCGATGAGCTGGACTTTTGTACTGCGCAAGGGTGTGACTTGGCACGATGGGAAGCCGTTCACTGCCCAGGACGTCATTTTCTCGATTCAGCACATCCTGGATCCGGCCACAAAGTCTCCGCAGGCCGGGGTGCTTTCCCCCTTTGTCGACGGCAACTCCATCAAGGCCCCCGATGCCACAACCGTGGTTTTTGCCCTGAAGTCTCCGAACGCCGAATTCGCCAGCTTGCTGACCGGTTACAACTGCTACATCATCCCGGCCGGTTCCGCAGCCACCATCGGTGCCAGCGGCATCGGCACGGGTCCGTTCAAACTGAAGAGTTTCACGGCGGCAGGGCCCGGTTCCATCGTGCGTAATCCCAACTACTTCGGCGACAAACCAGCGTTGGACGGGATTGAGTTCTCCTCCATCGCGGACACCCAGGCCCGGGTGAACGCCTTGCTGGCAGGGCAGGTTGATCTCGTGGCCCAGACCAACCTCGACTTCGCCACCGCCAAGACGGTTTCGGCCTCTTCCATAGCAACGGTCACCAGTGTGAAGAACGCCCAGTGGTATCCGGTACCCATGCTCAACACGAGCCCGGAGTTCAAAGACCCGGATATCCGCCGCGCATTCGCGCATGCGTATAACCCGGACGAAGTATTCAAACTGGCGGTGCAGGGCAATGGAACCGTTGCCCACAACAACCCCGTGCCACCCACCGAGGCCTACTACCTCGACTATGGCTTGGGCTACGACCCGGATAAGTCGAAGTCCCTGCTGAAGGCAAAGGGCTTTGACCACTTCGATGTGCCCATCTACACCTCAAGCTACGATCCCGTGCTGTCCCCACTTGCGCTTGCCCTGCAGAGTTCAATGAAGGCCGCCAACATCAACTTGGCCGTGACCAACTCTCCCGCGGATTCCTACTTCACCGACGTCTGGATGAAGAAGCCCTTGATGACCACCTACTGGTACACGGGCCGCCCCATCGACCAGTTGCTGAACCAGATCTTCCGTACCGGGTCTTCCTACAACGAGACGGCATACTCGAATGCCACGTTCGACCAGACTTTGGACGCTGCCCGCGCCACAGTGGACGCGGCCAAGCGGAAGACGCTCTACCAGGATGCGCAGAAGATCCTGATCGACGACGGCGGCTCCCTGACTCCCTTCTTCTCCGACCGGATCACGGGGCTGAGCAAGAAGGTAGTCAATTACAGCGAGCACGGCTTCGAATTCGACTACATCAACATCGGGCTGCGTGCATAATGGTCACGTTTTTCGCCAAGCGGTTGGGCTGGTCCGTCTTCACGGTGCTGCTGGCAACGGTACTGGTTTTCAGTGCCATCCAGTCTCTGCCGGGAGACGCGGCCACCCAGCTGCTGGGCCAGAACGCCACGCCGTCGGCGGTGGCCACTATGCGGCAACAACTCGGGCTGGATGAGCCGCCTGTCTCGCGTTTCTTCACTTGGCTCGGCAAGGCGTTGCACGGCGACTTTGGCAACTCCCTCGTAGGCGGTGGCAGCGTCGCTGGAGAGGTGGGCTCCGCATTGGTGAACACGTCCCTGCTGGCCGGCATCACCATCGTGATCGGCATCCTGCTCTCCCTTGTGCTGGGCCTCGTTGCCGGACTGACCCGCGACCGGTGGCCGGACATCTCGATTTCCACGCTGGCGCTCGTGGGGATGAGCGTTCCGGAGTTTGTGGTGGCCACCGTGCTGGTGCTCCTCTTCTCCATCTACATCCCGATTTTCCCGGCAGTGGTGATTGCAGGTCAGAATGCCTCCCTCGCGGATCTTCTACCCTCTGTCTGGCTACCTGCCGGGGCGCTGATTTGCGTTCTTGCGGCCTACATCATCCGGATGATGCGCACCTCGGTGATCGACGTGATGGACAGCGAATTTGTCCGCACAGCGATCTTGAAAGGCAACTCGACTTCCCGGGTGGTCTTCAAGCACCTGCTGCCCAGCGCCATGTTGCCCACCCTGAACGTGATCGCCATGAACATAGCTTGGCTGATCGGCGGTGTGGTGGTTGTGGAAAGCATTTTCAACTATCCGGGGATCGGCACCCTGATGATCAGATCTGTCCAGACACGTGACCTTCCCACCATCTTGCTGATCACGGTGATGAGCGCGTTGACATATGTGGTGTGCAACCTGCTGGCGGACTTTGCAGCGTTCCTGCTGAATCCTCGGCTGCGATACCCCAGGAGCAGCAAATGACAGGGAGCAGCAAATGACACGGAGCAGCAAATGAGCGCAATGACGACGACTGCCCCGGCACCCACCGGCCCGGCACCCAAGGCCCCGAGCAGCCTTGGACGGGCGGTCCGGTCCATCCTGAAGTCCCGGGCGGCCACTTTCGGGTTTGCCCTGGTGATAGTGAATATCGTGGTGGCGGTCCTGGCCCCGGTGCTGACTTCCTATGATCCGATCGCTACGGACGCGATGAGCGCCCTGCAAGAGAGCTCCGGCGCTCACTTGCTAGGAACGGACGCTCTCGGCCGGGATACCCTCACGCGAACCTTGTTTGGTGGACAGTACGCATTGGCCATCAGTTTCACTGCCACCGGACTCACGGTCTTGCTCGGATCCGTCATCGCGGGCATCGCAGCGTACCGTGGCGGCATTGTCGATGACATCATCACCAGGGTGTTGGATTCGGTGCTGGCAGTACCGGCAATCCTGTCCATGTTGGTGGTGGTGACCATCTTCGGTACGGGGCCTTGGGTGATCATTTTGGCTGTTGTGGTGGTCTATACGGGCGGGGTGACCCGCATTGTTCGGGCCGCCGCAATGGACGTGATGCCCAAGGACTTCATCACCGCTGCCAAGGCGCGCGGCGAGGGGATGTTCTCCATCCTCTTCCGGGAAGTCTTCCCCAATGTCTTGGACATCATCTTGGTGGAATTCGCCATGAGGGCCTCCTGGGTGGTGCTGCTTATCAGCTCGCTGTCCTTCCTGGGCTTCGGCGCTAGCCCGCCGACGCCGGACTGGGGCCTCATGGTGGCCGAGAACCGGAACCTGATGGCTGTTGTGCCAATGGCCACGTTGTCGCCCATCGCGGCACTCGCGTCCTTGATTGTTGGACTCAACCTTGCGGCCGATGGGCTTGCGAAGAGCTTCGGCATCGACCGAATGAAGGAGGTGCTGGGCTAGTGACAATAGATGCAGCCGACACCACATATGAAGCAACCGTGGTCAACCGGACGGACATTGTCCGGATCGAGAACCTCAGCGTTTCCTACCGCTCGGGAAACCGCCAAGTGGACGTCCTCAAGGACGTGACCTTGCAGCTGCGGCGCGGTCACGTTCTGGGCCTGGTGGGGGAATCGGGTTCCGGGAAATCCACGCTGGCCGGTGCCTTGCTGGGCTCCCTGCGGAGCACGTCCTTCGTGTCCAACGGGTCCGTGCACGTGGCGGGCCAGGACGTCTTTGCGCTTGCCCCGCGGGAGCTGCGCCGCCTTCGCACGGCTGAGGTTGCGATGGTCCCGCAGAATGCCGGAAACGCGCTGACTCCCACCATGAAGATCGGAGAGCAGATCGCTGAAGTCCTTCACCACCTCAAGGGAAACAAGGCCGCCCAGCGGGCCCGCGCCGAGGAGCTGCTCCGGCTGGTCAGGCTCCCGAACCCTGGGCCGGCGCTGGACAGGTATCCGCACCAATTTTCCGGCGGACAACAACAGCGCATCGGGATTGCCATGGCGCTCGCCGCCAACCCGTCCCTCCTGGTCCTTGATGAACCGACTACTGGACTGGATGTGGTCACGCAGGCCGCCATCCTTGACCTTCTTACGGAACTACAGAAGACCCTGGGCATGTCCATGGTGATGGTCAGCCATGACTTGGGCGTCATTGACAAGATGTGCACGGACATTGCCCTGCTCCGCAAAGGTGCGGTGGTTGAATCCGGCCTGACACGAAGTGTCCTCGCACAGCCGCAACATGCTTACACTCGGGGCCTGATCGACAGCGTGCCGCGGATCGACACTCCCGGCATCCCTCCTGGAATGGATCAATCAGCCATCGACGACGGGACCGTGCGGGAAGGCGCCGTCGAGTTGTATATCCGGACTCCGCCCAGGGAGGCCAAGCCCGTGCTGAGCGTCCGGAACCTGACAATCGACTACCGCAAGAAGCCAGTTCCCGGCACGGGTCCCACGGTGCAGGATGTCAGTTTTGAGGTTAATGCCGGCGAGATTGTGGCGCTCGTGGGCGAATCCGGTTCCGGAAAGTCCACCATCGCCAACGCCATTGCGGGTTTGCAGAAGAGCGAAGGGGGACGGATGTCCCTCGCCGGGTCCGGGGACGAGCCTGCAAACGGCCCGGCGGGTAGCGGCAATCTGGCCGGGACCGTGTCCAGCCGCCCCAAGAGTCTCCGCCAAGCAGTGCAGTTGATCTTCCAAAATGCCGACACTTCGCTGAATCCGAGGCATTCTGTCCGGACGGCTATCGCGCGGCCCTTGAAGCTTTTCGGCGTCAAAGGATCCACCGTGGAGCGGGCGTTGGAAGAAGTGGAGCTCCCGGCCAGCTTCGCGCAGCGGCTGCCGGGCCAGCTCTCGGGTGGCCAACGCCAGCGAGTCGGCATCGCCCGGGCCATCGCCGCCGGCCCGTCCCTCGTGCTGGCGGACGAAGTTGTGTCAGCGCTTGACGTCTCGGTGCAATCTTCCATCCTGCGACTGATGGACACCCTGAGCCGGGACAAGGACATCGGCTTCCTTTTCATCACCCATGATCTCGCCGTCGTCCGGTCAGTAGCGGACCGTGTTGTGGTCCTCTACCTCGGACGCATCGTCGAGGACGGCACAGTGGAGGAGATCTTCTCCAACACGTCCCATCCATACACCCGGCTCCTGCTGGACTCGGTGATCGAACTCGGCGACGACCATGAGGCCAAGGCACAAGGAGTCCGGGACGAAATCCCTGACGCCCCGCCCGAGCTCGGATGCCCCTTTGCCAGCCGGTGTCCGATTGTCCGCGACGTTTGCCGCACGGTCCTCCCGCCCACCATCCAGGTTTCGGACACGCACCATATCAAATGCCACGCCGACGTGGCAGACCTCCGCTAGGCACCCGCTGCCCTCTAGCGCTGCACGCGCCCTAGAAAGGAAACGCCCGTGAAGATCCGCACGGACTTCCCCCACTCCGTCACCGTCATGGAACACGTCCTCATTCCGATGAGCGACGGCGTCCAGCTGGCTGCCACAATCTGGCTTCCCGAAGACGCGGCCTCACGGCCGGTGCCTGCACTGTTGGAGTACCTGCCCTATCGACGCGGGGACTGGACTGCGCCGCGTGACGCGCAGCGCCACCCGTGGTACGCGGGCCACGGGTACGCCTCGGTCCGGGTGGATATGCGCGGCTGCGGAGATTCCGAAGGCGTCATGCTTGACGAATACCACCCCCAGGAACAAGCAGACGGCGTTGAGGTCATCGAGTGGCTGGCCGCACAGCCTTGGTGTACCGGCAAAGTGGGAATGTTCGGAATCTCCTGGGGCGGATTCAATGCCTTGCAGCTCGCGGCGGAGCAGCCGGAGGCGCTTAAAGCCATTGTCACGGTCTGCTCCACGGACGACCGCTATGCCGACGACGTGCACTATTTCGGCGGCGCGATGCTGGGCATCGACATGACTTCCTGGGCTGGAACCATGCTGGCGTTCCAGTGCCGCCCGCCTGCGCCCTGGCGGGTTGGCGACGCTTGGGAAACCATGTGGAAGGAACGCCTGGAAGCCCTCCAGCCTTTCTCCGAAATCTGGATGGACCACCAAGAACGCGATGACTACTGGCGTCACGGTTCGGTCTGCGAAGACTATTCCAAAATCACCGCTGCCGTTTTGGCCGTCGGAGGCTGGGCTGATCCCTACCGCAATACCGTTTTTCGGCTGCTGGAGCATCTTGACGCGCCCGTGCAAGGGCTGATCGGCCCATGGTCGCACCAGTATCCGGACATCCAGCGCACGCCCGGTCCCACCATTGGCTTCCTGCAGGAGACCTTGCGTTGGTGGGACTACTGGCTCAAAGGCATCGAAACGGAGGTCATGGCCGAACCCCCGCTGCGCGCCTATCACCAGGAATCCGTGCGGCCGGCCACCCATTACCCGGAGCGGGCGGGCACCTGGGTGGGACTGGACGGCTGGCCGTCCGTCGACGTCGGGCACCGGCGCTTCAAGCTAAGTTCAGATTTGCGCAGCCTGGCAACGGACGCCGCCGGGATGGCCGTCGTCGACACACCGCAACACAACGGCGTGGACGCCGCCCGGTGGTTCCCCTTCGGGAACCTGTCCGATCTGCCGCCGGACCAGCGCGCCGAGGATGGGCGCTCGCTGGTGTTCGAGACTCCGGTCCTCGAAGAGGACATCAACCTGTTTGGCTACGCCCGTCTGAAGCTGCGGGTCAGCAGCAGCACGCCCCGGGCCAATGTCATTGCCCGGCTCTGCGATGTGGGACCGGATGGATCGTCCACCCTGATCACCCGCGGGGCCATCAACCTGGCGAGGCGAAACGGGATGGACAAGGCGGAGGAGCTCGTTCCGGGTCAATTCGTGGAAGCCGAGATCGAGTTCACCTCCATGTCGTGGCAGATTCCGGCCGGGCACAGGCTCCGGCTCGCTTTGGCCACGACGTACTGGCCCTGGATCTGGCCGCACGGCGAACAGGGGTCTGTGACCGTTGATTCGGAGCAGAGCGTACTGACACTCGATGACCTCGATCCTGCCGCCATTGGAAGGCGCGACATCGCGTTCGAGGAAGCTGAGCAAGCCCCGGGTTTGGACATCAGGCCCGGACCCGTGCTGGCCTCCCGCCCCGAACGTGAGGTCAGGTACGAGCCGCAATCGGAGTCCTGGACCTTGACCGTGGACCCGAACTACGGCGGCAACCGGATCTACCCGGACGGCCTGAACTTTGGCGAAGAAGCCCTAGAACGGTATTCGATATCGGGAAACGATCCCCTGACGGCGCGGGCTGAGTCCATGTGGAACGTCTCCCTGCAGCGCGAGGACTGGGGAGTTAGGATCGAGACCCACGCTACGGTCACCGCCAGCAAGGACCACTATGTACTGCACAACGAAGTCAAGACGTTCAAGGACGAGCAACTATTCTTTGAAAAGACTTTCGAGAAGCGCATCAGTCGGACATCGGCCTGAGCAGGGGAAACGAGGACGAGCGACATGACAACTACCGCCAAGGACCACGAAGAGCGGCCCCGCGCCAAGACCGTCGGCGAACGGCAGCGGCATCCTACTGAAGTGCGGCGTCAGCTGGTGGTTGACGCCGCACGGGACCTGATCGCGGACAAGGGGTTGTTCAATGTCCTTATCCGCGACATTTCAAAAGCCTGCGGAGTGTCACCCGGGACCATCACCTACCATTTCAAGAGTCTCGACGAAGTCCTCATGGAAGTAGTCAAGGCAGAAACCGCGGACTTCTACGTTCCGCTCCAGGAGAGCGCCAGAGGGTCCGGCGACCCCACCCGGGAACTGCTGTATTTCCTGGAGGGAATGTTCGGTTCCGACGCGAACTCCCGCCGGCACTGGCTGATCTGGTTCGATTTCTGGTCCGCAGCGGCCAGGGACGAAGCCTACGGACGCTGGATGAGCGAACACTACGACGGCTGGCGCAGCGCCCTGCGTGAGATTACCGAGCGTGGCGTCAGCGAGGGATCCTTCGTCTGCGACGATCCCCGGAGTTTCGCCATTGAAACGGCCGCCATGGTGGATGGCCTCGCCGTCCAGTGCTATGCACGGGGTTCATCCCTGCCGGTGGAAACATCCCGGAGCCTGCTCATCGCGTTCGTGAGGCGCGAGCTCCAGATCAGCTAAGCGGGACTTACGCTGAAATGCGCGAGGATAGCAGGCACTGCTGGTGTTAAGGTGGGCTGAGCATAAGAGATGGGGATCTTGACGTGGGCGCATCGGGCGTGGCTGTAGTAATTGAGGATGACGATGACATTCGTGAGGTGGTCCATGCCGTCCTCGAAGCATCGGGCCTGGAGGTTTACGCTGCCGGAAACGGTCTTGATGGCGTAGATGCGGTCCGCCTTCACAACCCGGACGTGATTACCTTGGACCTCGGTTTGCCCGACATTGACGGGATCGAGGTCACCCGCCGCGTCCGGGAGTTCAGTGACGCCTACATCATCATGCTTACCGCCCGCGCGCGCGAGGTGGACACTCTGCAAGGGCTGGCAGTCGGCGCTGATGACTTCGTCACCAAGCCCTTCCGCGCCCGGGAGCTCCTGGCCCGGGTTGAGACGCTCCTTCGACGGCCGCGCGGCAGCAAGCTTTTGAGCGGTTCCGGAGGGAGCCCGACGGCGGAGCTGCCGCCGGCTCCGCCGTCGAACGCGCCAGCCGCACCCACCCTCGTGCTTCCGGAGGCCGAGCCATCTGGGCTGGAGCACAACGGCCTTTACCTGGACGTGGCCACGCGGACTACCCGGGTGGGCACCGAAGAGGTGCAGTTGACCCGCACCGAGTTCGATCTTCTTCAGGCCCTCATGGAGGCCGGACGCGTTGTCCGGAGCACCACGGGCCTTGCCCGCTGGCTCCATGCCAGGGAGTACGAAACCGGAGGCTATGTCAGCGAGTCCGAGGAGCGCGCGATCCAGGTACACATCGCCAATCTGCGGCGGAAGCTCGGCGATTCGGCGCAGTCGCCACGCTGGGTGGAAACCGTCCGTGGTGTTGGATACCGGCTAGCTGCAAAGACTTCCGAAAACTGATCGAATCTTAAGGGAACCTTTAACGAGGCTCTTTACGCTGGGAAAGTCAACTTCGGATTTTTACGGCTCAAAGGAGCACTGCATGAAAAAATTCGCCGCAACACTTCTCATGACGGGGCTGCTCGCTATTGGCGGATTTGTCACTCCCGCCAACGCCGCCCCGAAGCACGACACCACGAGCACCACAGTAACGACGGTTACCACCGTCCCTGTTGTGAGCGACCCGGTCCACTACGCGCAGATCGGTTGGTGGCCCAACTAGCTCGCATTAGATGCCGTTTAGACGTCTCATAACGGCATCTACTGCCAGGTACTTGGGTGGACCACAAAGCAATGCCAAACACCGCCCCGGGAAACCGTCTCGGGGCGGTGTTCTTTTGGGCGTGGCGCAAGAAGGTCACGACGGCGCCGCCCGGCCGGCGTCGGGCCCCTTAGTTCTCCGTATCCAGCGGGAGCTGGACTGAAACCGTGGTTCCCACGCCGAGGGCGGACTCGACGTCGAGGCGGCCGGAATGGCGTTCCACAATGTCGTGGGCTATCGCCAGGCCAAGCCCGCTCCCGGGGATGGCCGCTGTGGAGGCGTTTGAGGCGCGGAAGAACCGCGTGAACACTTGGTCGATTTCCGTTTCGGGGATCCCGACGCCGGTGTCCTCCACGCGCACCACTACGCTGGGAACCGTGCCGGGGTCCGAGGTGACCCCGCTGCTGACGGCGACGTGGCCGCCGTCGGGCGTGAACTTGATCGCGTTGCTGATGATGTTGGCGAAGACCTGCTCGAGCTTGGCCTCGTCAGCCTGGACCGTCACGGTTCCTGGCGCATGCATCACGGTAAGGGACAGTGAACGGGAGTCGGCGAGCGGCTGCAACGTCGAGACAACAAGCCTGAGCAGGGTGCCCACATTCACGCGGCTCAATTGGAGGTCGCCGGACGTGTCCTGGTGCGAGACGGTGAGCATATCTTCGATCAGCCGTCGGAGGCGCTCGGCATTTCGTGAAATGACGTCGACCATCCGCCCTACACCCGCGGGAAGGGGTCCACCAGCGCCGGCGCGGATCATGTCCAGATAGGCCGTGATGGACGTCAGGGGAGTTCGAAGTTCGTGGTTCACAGTAGTGAGGAAATCGGTCTTGGCCTGGTCGAGTTCCTGGAGCTTGTACATGACTTGCTGTTGCGCGCCGATCAGGTGGCTCTGCATCAGGCCGTACGCCAGGTTTCCCGAGACGTGCTGAATCAGGCCTATTTCGGCGCGGGTCCATTCCTGAGCGGTGTCCGGGCGGGCGATCCAGATGACCCCCAGAACCAGATCACCTTCGCCTACCGGCACCACAACAGAAGCCGACGGCGCACCCGCGCCACCCGGCGCACCCGCGCCAGCGGAGCCACCCGAGGGAGCCCGTTTCGGCAGCGGCTGCACCTCCGCTTCTGCCCACAACCGCTCCGCCAGCTCGAACGTCGCGATGTTGTCGGTGAGTTCGCGTGGAAGGACTCCCGGTACCAGTCCCGGAGCGTTCCATTCGGCGCTCACTTGCGGCACGCGCGTGTCCTGGAACGTGGTGAACCAGACGTGTTCCGCGCCCAGGGCCTCGCCGATTCCATCCACCAGATGCCGGGCAATCCGGCCTGGATCAATGGTGGACCGGATCGCCGCGGACACCTTCCGCAGGCTCTCCCTCAGCGACTCTGCTTCCGAACGGCGGCGCGTCCGTTCGGCGGCGCGGGCTATCAGGACCAGTGCCCTGGATGCCCGAAAGGACGGAGCTTGGCCCTTGTATATGAAATCCGCAATGGCCCAGGCTTCCAAGGCAGCAACATCCAGCTCGTCCTCGGGATCCAGCATGAGCAGAACCGGGCCGACGTTCCTGGGCAGGAACTCGCGGAGGTCGTTGTCTACCACCAGCACGTCGCTCGGTTCGCTTTCCAGCGCGGCCGCAAGCGAACCGGCGTCGGGCGCTGAACGAACCAGAAACCCCGCCGCGGCGAGCGCTGCAACCGTCTCGGCGAGACGGGCAGGGTCAGGGTCGGCTACCAAAGCACGGTTTGGCACCGGTGCGTCGTGGGTCAAACTGCGCTCCTACTGTCCGGTTCGGCCCCCCTTTGGAGAGCCTACTATCGAGAACGTTACTTGAGCCCCGCCCCGGGCAGTAGTTCGACGGCGCCGAGCGAGTCCGCGACGAAGGCATAGTCCCAAGCGCGCTCGCGCCACTGCACGTATCGTCCGGAAGCTCCGCCGTGTCCGCCCTCCATCTCGATCTTCATCACGATCGGCGCCGTGCCGGTGGTCTCGGAACGTAGCACCTGGACCCACTTGGCTGGCTCCACGTAGAACACGCGGGTGTCGTTGAAGGAGGTCACTGCGGCGATCCGCGGGTACGAAACGGCGCGGATGTTCTCGTACGGAGTGTAGGACTTCATGTACTCGTACACCTCGGGATCCGTGATGGGGTTGCCCCATTCTTCCCACTCGAGGGCGGAGAGCGGCAACTCCGGGTCCAGGATAGTGTTGAGCGCGTCCACGAACGGCACGGCTGCCACGATCGCCGCGTACTTTTCCGGCGCAAGGTTGGCCACGGCGCCCATCAGCAGGCCGCCCGCGGAGCCACCCATGGCCGCGATCCGCTCCGGCGCCACCCAGCCGGACTGTGAAAGCCAGTCCGTTGCTGCGATGAAGTCCGTGAAGGTGTTTTTCTTGTTGAGCTTCTTTCCGTCGTCGTACCAGCGCCGGCCGAGCTCGCCGCCGCCGCGGATGTGCGCGATCACCATGACGATTCCGCGGTCCAAGAGGGACAAACGCGCAACGCCGAAGCCGGGATCCATGCTGACCTCATAGGAGCCATAACCATAGACCAGGCCCGCAGCGGTTGAGTCTTGCTTAAGGGAGGCATGCCGCAGCACGGACAGTGGAACGCGTGTGCCGTCCGCCGCCGTCGCCCATTCCCGGGTGGCCACGTAGTCGGACGCGGTGTACCCGCCCAGCACCGGGCTTTCCTTCCGCAGCAGCAGTTCGCCGTTCGGCAGCGCATCGGTCGGGAGCACGAAGTCGTACACCCGCGACGGCGTGAAGAAGGACGTGTATCCGATGCGGATCACCGGGGCTTCGTAGTCCGAACCCGCCACCCCGGCGGTGTACAGCTCCTCGTCGAAGGCAGGCTCAACAGCGGCGCCCTGGGCGGCGGTTCCCAGTCCGGCGAGGGGCAGCACCTGCACCCGTTCGATCGTGTCCTGCCGTACCGCCACCACCAGATGCGTCGAGGTGACGCCGGCACCGTTGACGCGAACGGCGTCGGAATGCTCGACGACGGTGCGCCAGTGCTGCTCGGCCAGCGGCCTGGCAAACTCGGCCGGGTCCGCGATGGACACCATCGAGTTGATGGCGTCCTTGTTATGGGTCAGGAGGATGGTCTCGGCTTTTTGTCCATCGGCGCCATCGAGGAGGAACGGCTCGGCCTCGTAGAGGATGCGTTCGTCGCGGGAGATCACAGTGGACAGGCCGGCGTCGTAGTCGTCAAAGCGCAGCAGGCGCGTCTCGCTGAACTCCGAGCAGCCGATGCTCAGCACGAGGTAACGCCGATCAGAGGAGAGCTCGAATCCGAGCCACATGGCGACGTCGTCCTCTTGATAGATGACCTCATCCTCGCTGACGGGCGTGCCCAAGACGTGCGACTTGACCTGATACGGGCGCCAGGAATCGTCCACCACGGTGTAGAAGATCCGGGTGCCGTCGGGCGAGAAGGCCACGCCGTAGAAGATGTTCTCGATGACGTCGGGCAGCAGCTCACCCGTGCGCAGGTCCTTGATGCGGAGCGTGAAGCGTTCCTCGCCGGAATTGTCCACGGCATAGGCATAGAGATTGCCGTCCAGCGTTACGGCCGTGCCGCCAACGGAGAAGAACGGCTTGCCTTCCGCTTCGGCGTTGCCGTCCAGCAGGACTTCTTCACCTTGGAGTTCGACGCCGGGTTCCACCGCCGGCGGCGTCCAGTCGGCCACGGGATCGCCGGAGTTCGCGGCCCGGACGCGGCAGTGGATGCCGTACTCCTTGCCCTCAACGGAGCGGGTGTAGTACCACCAGCCGTCCTTGCGGCTGGGGACCGAGAGGTCGGTCTCCTGGGTACGTCCCTTGATTTCCTGGAAGATGGCCTCGCGCAGCGGTTCCTGGTGCGCGGTGACGGCTTCCTGATAGGCATTTTCAGCCTTCAAATGCTCAACGACCTCGGAGGACTCCTTGTCCCGCAGCCATTCGTAGTTGTCCACGAAGACATCGCCGTGGTGCTCGCGGGTGGTGGGCACCTTCTTGGCGACTGGGGGTGTTGGGCCTTCGGCGTGGGACGGCTGGGCGGAACCGGAAGTCTGGGTCATGCTCTCAATATATAGAGGCTGTACAACATCGGCGCCCGCGTTCGCTGCGGGGGTAGCGATGCGGGCTTAGGGACGGGCTTAGGTGGGTTCTTAGGTGCAGGTGAATTGTCCGGTCTTGGGTGTGCCGGTCCAGGTGTTGCTGGTGCCGGGGACGGGGTATTGGTTTTGGACGGTCCAGTTCCAGGTTCCGAGGTGGGGGACGATTTTCGCGGTGTAGGTTCCGCCGCCGCTTTGGTTGCTGGTGCCGGTGAAGACGACGATCCCGAGGACGGTGGTGACGGTGAACTGGCCCGTAAAGCGGGGATCGGTCAGGGCCCAGTCGGTGACGGTGATGGTGAGGCTCGATCCCTGGCAGGACGCGCTGACGGTGGCGGTGGATGCCAGGGTGGCGGTGGAGACGGGCAGCGCGGCGCCGGCGGTGGTGTTGAACGCGGCTTGGGCGATGCCGGGGGCGAAGACCAGGACCGCGGCGGCTGCCAGGACCGCGGCGAGGCGCCCGGGCGCGGGCGTCTTCGCGGTGTCGGCGGTGCTCCGGCTTCTTCGCAAGGTCGGCGGCTTTCTGTCAGGCCCGGTGGTCGGTTCCATTCTCACCGTTTTCAGGCGGTAAGGGCAGGGCACCGGGTCCGGTTCTTGGAGGATTTCAGGCGGCGCGCCGGGCGGTGTGACCGTCCAGGGCTTTTTCCAGCTGGGCCTGGTGCTCGCGGACGGCGTCCCCGGCCCGGGCCGCGGCGGTGTGGTCGGTCGTGGCCAGGGCGTGTTCGAGGCGGAGGCAGTGTTGTTCCATCCGGAGCGCCCCGACCATCGAGGAGCTGGTTTTCAGGCTGAGCACCGCGTCCATGGCGAGCTCGGTGTCGCCGGTGCTCAGGGCGTGGCTGATCCGCTCCACCCGGGCCGGCAGCAGCCTGGCGTAGGCGGCGGCGAACTTCCGGGCCGCTTCCTTGCTCTTCATCTCCCGGGCCAGGCGCCTGAGGGGGCGGCGGTCAAAGGCCGGCAACGGCCGCCCGGCCGCAGCGGTACCGGCGGCGGTAGCGGCGGTGTCCGCAGCGGCGGTACCGGCGTCGGGGTTTTTGCGCCAGATGGAGGCGAGGAGCAGGAGGACCAGGGCGGCCGGGGCGCCGTACATCAGGACCTTCAAGACCACGGGATCGCGCAGGGCGCGGATCGCGTTGCCCAGGTACGGGACGGTGAACACCTGCCGGTCCACCTGCCCGCCGGCCAGGGTCGCGGTCCAGGGGTCGGGGCCGTTGTTCGCGTCGCCCTTGGTCCGGACCGTGGCGGTGCCCTGGTTGTTGATTGTGAGGTCGATGATCCGGTGGGTTTCCACGCGCTGGTCCTCCACGGGGATGTGGTAGGTGATGATGTCCCCGACCTTCAGGTTTTGGACTGCGACGGGGACGGTGACCACGACGTCCCCGGGGTTGATCAGCGGCGACATCGACCCGGTAAGCATCGTGGACGTCTGATAACCCAGCACGCGCGGCCCGACGGCCAGGAACAGGAACGCCGCGACCGCGGCCACCATCACCACGGTCGTGATCACACTGACCAGGGCCCGGGCAACCCCCGACCCCGCACCCCGGCCCTCGCCGGCGGCTCCGGTGCCGGGTGCCGCCGTCGTGCCGGGTGCCGCCGCCGAACCAGGCCGATCGGTGCCGGGTGCCGTCGTCGTGGTCGGGGGGACCCGCCGGTGGCGGACCGGTGCTGCGGTCATGGCTGGGCTCTCCGTTTCTGGGGGGGAGGCCCTCCGCCGTCGTTTTCAAGGGGGGCGCGACGGCGGAGGGCTGGCTCGGGGTTGGGGCTGCCGGGCGACCGGCTCGGGGTTACCGGCTCGGGGTTGCCGGGGGCGTTACTGGTTGGTGGCGGTGCGCTGGGTGCCGGTGAAGGTGAAGCCGATGGTGCTGCTCTGGTTCTGCAGGGTGTTGTCCGCGGTGGAGGGCAGGGTCAGGGTGACGCGCAGGTTGTCGGTGTGTCCGGCGGTGACCGAGGTCAGGTTGGCCAGGGCCACGTTCGCGCCGATCACGGGACGGGAGGCCAGGACCGTGGTGGTGGTGCCGGTGCAGGTGTAGGTGTAGGCGGGGGCGGTGCCGGCCTCGGTCCAGGGCACGGAGCAGTCATCGACGGTGACCTGCAGGCCCATGGTGGTGTTGGTGTCCAGCAGGGAGGACGGGGCGGCCGCGGTGGTCAGGGTGATCGCGGAGAGGTTCTGGTTCCCGGCGGCGTTGGCCAGGGTCGCCACGCGCTGCACGGTGTCGCCCGGGACCAGGCCGGACGCGGCGACGTTGAGCCGGTTCGCTGCGGTGCCTGTGGTGCCCAGGGCGATGTTCACGATGCCCGAGGCCACGGTGTTGCTGGCCGAGGTGCTGGAGGTGAAGGCACCGTAGGTTCCCAGTCCCGCCACGCCGGCAGCTGTGCCGACCAGGGCCAGGGAAGCAATGACTTTACCGGTGGTGGTTTTCAGGTTGAGACCCATGATGAAATTTCCGTTTCTTGAAGCCCGTGAGACCGGGACCTTTGCTGTCCGATGACCACTACTTTCCGGCAGGTTTTTCAGGAAGCCGCAAGGATTCCCCAAGCTTCGGTTCAAGATTGCTTAAAGATTCCATCAAGTAGTCTTCGAGTGGTGACAAGCAAAATCCCCCAAGACACCAAGTAGCGGAAACGAGTAGCCCGCACCGGCTCAGTAACCGTGTGCAGCCACATACTCCGGCAGGGTGTCATCCCGCAGCGCCGCGGCCACCTCCCCGATTCCCGCGTAGTCGGGCACCACGATCGATTGCCCGTCCGGGGAAGTGCCAGTGCCCGCTGTGGGCAGGGTGAAGAAGACGGAGGCTCCGGGATCCACCGTACGGAGTGCGTAGGCCAGGATAGCCACGGCTGCGGGGTCGTATCCCTGGTCCACCGTGAGGTAGTTGGTTGCGAATTTGACCAAGCCGAGTACCGCGGCGGGAGTCTGGATTCCACCCCTTAGCTTGCTCAGGAGGGCACGGAGGAAAGTTTGCTGGTTGCGCACGCGCTGGTAGTCTCCGTCCACGAACGAGTAGCGCTCACGAACGAACTCCAAAGCCGCTTCCCCGTCCAGGTGATTGACGCCGGTAACAAAGGTGTGGTGGGTGTCAAAGCTCGCCGTGAAGGGAAGCGTGACATTGACGTCGATCCCGCCGAGGGCATCCGTGAGGACCTTGAAGCCCTGGAAGTCCAGCATGACGGTGTGGTCTATGTGCGTGCCCAATAGTGTTTCGACGGTCCGCACCACGAGGGGGATGCCTCCCACCTCAAGGCTGGCGTTGATTTTGGATGCGCCATAGCCCGGGATGTCCACCCAGTTGTCGCGCATGATCGAAATGCCGTAGACCTTGTGCCGGTCCGCTGGAACGTGGATCAGCATGAGGCAATCCGAGCGTTGGTCCGATGACTGGCCTGTTGTGACGGTCTGGTTGTTTTGGTCCCTGGCGTTCGCACGGCTGTCGCTGCCAATCACCAGGATGTTCATGGGAGTGGCGGGAAGCTCAGGGATTGTAGGCGGGGCGGGTGCGGCAGCGGTTGGTGCGGGGGACTTGGTGGGGGACTTGGTGGGGGACGGAGTTCGGGTAGCGGTTGCGCCCGCGGAGGCGCTTGAGGGCGAAGGTACCGACGACGTTCTGCCGGATCCGGCGATGACAGCGGCCAGGACCACCACAAGCGCGAGCAGGACTGCGAGCCCTGCCGAGAGCCATAGTCGCCGTCGTCTGTCCATGTCCGGAAAGTACCACTCAGGTGGGTTAAATACGCATCCGGGAAAGCCTCAGTTTGGCCACAAAAATAGCCCGTGTGTAGTCCCAGTGTCTCGACAAAATAACGTTCCAGGAGCACGATGAGAGATAAATCTCTCGCCTTCACATGGGCCGGCTTCGCCGTGTCCTTCCGGTTCCGTAATGGGGGGCTCTTGGCCCACGGAACTGGACGTTATCCCTGCGAGCAAGGGAGGATCCTGCATGGCCCCACGCCGTGGCGCCGCACCGTATGCGGGGGACGGGGCAGCAGCTGCGAGCTGAAGTTCATAGGGAAGTTCAAGGAAACCGAGTCACCGTCAAACGACGCCATGGTCTCCGGCGCCTCAAAATTTCCAGGCTAATAACAGCCGGTCAGCAAAGATTTTCCTAAGGAATGAGTCTTATGACTGCTCATCCAAAACCCCGTCTATTGGCGCGCCTTCGAGCGCTCATGATTTTGCTCCTTGCCCTGATGCTTCCCGTCGCACTCAGTGGCACAGCGGTCGCAGACAGTGGCAAATCCGCAAAGACGTGGACTGTCCAGGTCGGATCCGAATCGTCGGACCAGGCCATCCAGGGAATGTCCTTCTTGCCGAAGAACATTTACATCAATGCCGGTGACAAGGTCACCTGGGAGGCCAACTCGGCCGAAATCCATACGGTCACGTTCCTGGCCACGGGGCAAACCATCGAGTCCACGCAACCCTTTGATCCTTTCAGCCCCCTCTACATATCCGCGCAGGGCGGCGCGTCCTACGACGGGCACTCCTATTACAACTCCGGCGTGATGTCGAACGTTTCGAACAGTGGGTTCGCCGAAGTTGGTTCCTACACCTTGAAGTTCCCGGATACGGGCGATTTCACGTACTACTGCCTGGTGCATGGCGCGGCCATGAAGGGCACAGTCCACGTGCGGGCCAAGGGCACGGATTACCCCTACAGCCAGGAGCAGTACAACAACCGGGTGGAGCGTGCTGAACGGGCCATCCTCCGTGACGGCTACCAGCTATGGAGCGGCGCCCGCGACCAAGCGGACAACCACACCGTGATCGCCGGAGCCGACGACGGCGTGGCCAGCGTCATGCGGTTCATCGAGCCAAAGGTGGTCATCCACGTTGGCGAGAAAGTGAGCTTCGTGAACAACGGCATGGGCGAGCCGCACACGGTCACCTTCGGTGACGAGCCTGCCAACCCGTTCCCGCCGCTGGGCGATCCGACGAATTACACGGGCGGACAGCTCAATTCGGGCATTTTGCCGCCGGGTGTGACATTCACGGTGACATTCAACAAGGCAGGGGTCTACGACTACATCTGCGCACTCCACGATTACTTTGGAATGGTCGGCAAGGTGGTGGTGAAGGACTAAGCTGCTGGTTTGAACGCATACCGGGGCTTGTTTCCCGTTCCGGTGGTAGTTTCTTGCATATCCGGGGCTTGTTTCCCGTTCCGGGGCTACAAACGCCCCGCTGGGAAACAAGCCCCGGGGTGCGGGTGAGGGCGGGACGACGGTGCGTGCCGCCGTCGTACGCGCTGTATTCTGTACGCTTAGCTGAATTAATAAGCACGCTTAGGAAATGAGTTTTTGAGCCATGTTGGACAGCCCTCATACGTACTCGAGTGCACTGGGCGCCCCCGGCTTTCTGGCGGGAACCTTCCTCTTTGACCCTGTCTCGGGGAAAGCGGAATGGTCCGACGGGCTCTTCAATCTCCACGGCTACCAGCGCGGGGAAGTAGTGCCAACGCTCGATCTGCTGATGTCGCACAAGCACCCGGATGACAGGCCGCGGGCCATGGAGATCCTGGCTCAGGTGTTCCGCGACGGCGGACACTTCTGCATCTACCACCGGATCATTGACGCGCAGGGACATGTCCGCCGAGTGCTGACGGCGGGGATCGCGAAGTTGGGCCCGTCTGGGGCCGCCGCGGTAGAGGGGACCACGATCGACCTGACGTCCACGCTGCGGCGCGAAACCGAGCAGGCGGCGCGTGACGCCGTCGCGGGCGCCAATGCTACGCGGGGCGTTATCAACCAGGCGCGCGGGATCCTGATGGGGCGGTTGCTCGTCAGCTCCGAGGCCGCCTTCAAACTGCTCGTGAGCTGCAGCAGCATGACGAACGTCAAGGTCGCGGTCCTCGCCTCCCACCTTGTTCGCGTGGCCGACACCGATCGGGGGCCGGAAGCAATGGACGAGTTCATTCGCGTTCTCCAGGCTTGTGACCAAGCGGCCGTAAAACGCGCGCTGGACCCGCAGTAAGAAGCCAGCCGGCGCAGCCATCGCCTCCCGCCCGACGGCGTGGCAGTATGTTGTGAGTCAGGCTCGATGAGGGCGTCTCCGCGACAAGGAGCGACGGTCATGACCTACATCTACAACTTCGCCGATGTGCAAGCGGCCGACGTCGCCGTGGCCGGCGGCAAGGGAGTCGGGCTCGGCAACCTTGTTCGCGCCGGGCTGCCGGTCCCTCCGGGGTTCGTTCTGACCACCGCAGCGTATGAGGCCTTCGTGGATGCCAATGGGATCCAGTCGCGCATCCAGGAACTGGCGGCGCTGCCGGCGGAGGCTGTGCCGCAGGATTACGAAGACGCCTCGGCCGCAATCCGTGACCTTTTCACCGGCGGCACCATGCCCGCGGCCATCGCGTACGAGCTCGCCGCCGCTTATGAACAGCTTCGCTTCGGCGGTGACGGCCGGGACGCCGTCGACGGCGACCGGCCCGCCGACCGCGACGACGGCGACCGCGACGACGGCGCGCCCGTTGCGGTGCGCTCGTCCGCCACGGCGGAAGACCTTGCCTCAGCCAGCTTCGCCGGGCAACAGGAAACCTACCTCAATGTCCGCGGGGCGGAAGCGCTGGATGTGGCAGTCATCGATTGCTGGTCTTCCTTGTGGACGGCGCGTGCCATGGCCTACCGGGAACGAGAGGGGATCGCACCGGGCGATGTACGCCTCGCGGTGGTTGTCCAACGGATGGTCGAGGCCGAGGCTGCCGGGGTCATGTTCACCGCCAATCCGGCCAACGGTCGCCGCGACCAGATCGCGATCAGTGCCGCGTGGGGGCTGGGGGAGTCCGTGGTCAGTGGAACTGTCACTACGGATGACCTTGTTGTCGAAGCGGGAACGGGCCGCGTGCTCTCGCGCCGGACCGCCGAAAAGGAAGTCATGACCGTCTACGCGGACCACGCTGCCGACGTCGTGCCGGACAGCGGCGCCCCTGACCGCGGCGCCGACGTCGTGCCGGACCGCCGCGCCGCGGACCAAGGAGGCACTACGGAGCAGCCGGTCCCTGCGGCGCTTCGCAACCGGGCCGTGCTCGACGACGAAGCTGCCGCCGCGCTGGCCCGCTATGGAACACGGATTTCGGACTACTTCGGAACTCCGCAGGACATCGAGTGGGCACGAGCCGATGGCAATTTCTTCATGCTGCAATCCCGGCCCATCACGGCACTGCCTGAACCTGTAGCTGACACCCCGGACACCTGGCCTTTGCCCTATCCGAGGGGTCTCTATTTCCGGGCGAGCATCGTGGAACAACTGCCGGATCCCTTGTCGCCGCTGTTCGCCGACCTCATCGACGGCTCGGTGACCCGCTCGCTCAAGTCCCTGATGAACGAAGCAGTCGGCAGCGAAGTCGTCAGGGACGGCGACGTCGGACTGCCCACCATCAACGGTTACGCCTATTACTACTACCGCAGCGCGGCAATGTGGCGAGTGATGGCCAAGGCGCCGGGGGCCATGCTCGCCCTGGCTCGAGGCAAGGCGCACATGGGCGTGACGGGTTGGGAGGAATTCTCGCATCCGCGCTACAAGCAGGTGCTCAAGGACTGGTCGGCAAAGTCCATGGGGGAGCTTTCGGGAGAGGAACTGCTTGAGGGTGTCCGGACGTTGCTGGACGCGGGAACCGTGTACTACACGGCCGTGGAGTCAGTCATTCCGATCGCCGCCACGAGCGAAATCTCCTTCCGGGCCTATTACGACAAACTCATCCGGCGCGCGGGAGATCCCCCTGCCGAGACATTCCTCCTCGGTTACGACAGTGAACCAATCCGGGCGGAGAAGTCGTTATACGACCTCGCGTCTTGGGCCCGGGAGATCGAGGGGCTCGCCTCGGCAATCCTCAAGCAACCGACGGCTGCACTGGCCGAGTCGCAGAGGGGATGGCTCCCTCCTGCCAGCATGGACCCGGCACTTTGGCAGCAGTGGCGTCCCCGCTTCCAGGCCCATCTCGATCGGTTCGGCCATGCGGTCTACAACCTGGACTTCGCCAGCCCGGTGCCGGCGGACGATCCTTCGGCGTTGCTGGACACGGTGAAGTTCTACCTGCGGGGACAAGGCAACGACCCGTATGAGCGCCAGCGGCTCTCGGCCGCCCGGCGAGAGGACCAAACCGAGCGAATACTCGCCCGGCTCGGACGGACCCGGCTCGGGCGGAGTCGCCGGGCGCCGTTCATCCGCCTGCTCCGGTGGGCGCAGAAGTCCGCACCGGTCCGCGAAGACGCCCTGGCCGACGTCGGGCTCGCTTGGCCGCTGATCCGGCGGATGCTGCTCGAACTCGGACAACGGCTGGTCTACTCCGGCGTTATCGCCCGCCCCGCCGACGTGTTCTGGCTGCGCCAGCAGGAACTGCAAAGCGCCGTAGAGTTCGGCCTCGCCGCGCCGCAACCGCCGGGCGCGGCGGAACCGCTCGCAGCGGTGGCTGTGGCAATCACTGGGGCGGCGCGCCCCGTCCGTGCCGACGTCGTCGAGGAGCGCAAGATGCTTTGGCGGGGCCAGGCCAAGGCGGCTGCCCCGCAACTCCTGCCGGAGACCCGTTGGATGAAGCGCACTTTCGAATCAATGATGCCGGCACGCTCCCAGGAGCAGCAGGGCGACGTCATCAAAGGGGTCGGCGCCAGTGCGGGCCGGGTCAGTGCCCCCGCGCGCGTCCTCGGAGGCCCCCAGGATTTCGGCCAGATGGCACCCGGGGAGGTCCTGGTTGCGCGCATCACCACTCCCGCGTGGACCTCGCTGTTCGCGATGGCCTCCGCGGTGGTCACCGACGTCGGCGGCCCGTTGAGCCACAGCTCCATCGTGGCCCGGGAGTACGGCATCCCCGCCGTGCTCGGCACCGGAGTCGCAACCCAGCGGCTCACAAGCGGCCAACAAATAACCGTCGATGGCGACGCCGGCACCGTGACCGTCGAGCACCCAGCCGGCTAGCTTTGCGCCCCTCCCGCCCGGACGCTCGCTCACTTTTGGGGCGTTTCCGGCGGACGCTCGCTCACTTGATCTGAGCGAGGGTCGTGGAACTTGGGCATATATCTGAGCGAGGGTCCGGGGATTTGGTCGTATATGTGAGCGAGCGTCCTGGTGGGGCCCGACGGCGGCAGTCCTGTTGTGCGGTTGTCTCGCCTCTGCTGTGTTCCCCTCCAGGACGCTCGCTCACTTTTGAGGTCTTTTCGGCGGACGCTCGCTCATTTGATCTGAGCGAGCGTCCGGGGATTTGGCCGTATGTCTGAGCGAGGGTCCGGGGATTTGGCCGTATGTCTGAGCGAGGGTCCGGGGATTTGGCCGTATGTCTGAGCGAGGGTCCGGGTGGGGCCCGACGGCGGCAGGCCGGTTGCGCGGTTGTCTCACCTTTGGTGTGTTCCCCTCCAGGACGCTCGCTCACTTTTGGGGCGTTTCCGGCGGACGCTCGCTCATTTGATCTGAGCGAGGGTCCGGGGATTTGGGCATATATGTGAGCGAGCGTCGGGCTCGGCAGGAAGCCCAGGATTGCAGGGTTTCCCTAGGTTTAACCCAAGAAATGCGCAGGATCGCGAGTCTTCCCACAGGATGTCCCAAGGTCTGCGCCATGGGGTATCGGGCGTTGCTATGTTGCTAGAGAGCTGGTGCTGGACCAGCCCACATTCCCCAACTCGCTCAGGAGTTTCACATGTTTGCTTTCTTCTCCAATGCCGCATCCCGGATCCGTCGTGACGAAAAGGGCGCCACCGCCGTCGAATACGGCATCATGGTTGCCCTTATCGCCGTTGTCATCATCGCCGCCGTCACGTTGCTGGGTGGGACGGTCCAAGACACGTTCACCAAGGTCCAGTGCTCAGTGGCCGGCAAGACCTTCTCCGCTGGATCAGGCGCCGGTAAGGCCACCTGCAGCTAGGACGTTCGCTTCTCCCGCCCGTTCGTACCAGACAACAAGGAGCTTCAATGCTTTCCGCTTTCCAAAAGTCTGTTTCTCACGCGCGGCGTGACGAAACCGGCGCGACCGCCGTCGAATACGGCATCATGGTCGCTCTCATCGCAGTGGTCATCATCGCCGCTGTCACGTTGCTGGGCAGCACGGTCAGGGAGACGTTCTCCCAGGTCCAGTGTTCAGTCAGCGGCAAGGCCTGGGCGGCCGCCACCACTTCAGGCGGTACCGGCACCTGCACCTAGAAGTTGCATTGCACAGTGCCCGGGAGGCAATTCGGGGCACACCAAGCAATTCCCGAGTGGCGGCGGCATTCAGGCGGCCGCCACTCTGCTTGATTCGAACAATCCGTTCTCTGGGAGGGCAACATCATGCCGAGGGCTTCAGAGCGCGGTGCCGTGGCAGTCGAGTTCGCCATCCTCGCACCGCTCCTGATCATGTTGCTGCTGGGCATCATGGAATACGGCAGGGCTTACAACGTTCAAGTGTCGCTCTCAAACGCAGCCCGGGAAGGAGTCCGTGTCATGGCAATCTCTAATGACCAAACGGCCGCCAAGACAGCTGCGAAGAACGCCGCCGTGTCGTTGAACCCGGGGCTGGCAGATACGAACTTCACCTTCAGTGCGGCCAGTTGCACGTCCGGAGCCCAGATGTCCGTGACCATCAAGTACACACTCAGCACCCTCACGGGAATCGCGGGGCCCTTCCCGATGCAAGGAGTAGGAGTCATGGTATGCGGCGGCTGATGGTCCGCGACGACGGCGACGACGGCGAGCGCGGTGCGGTCGCCGTCCTCGTCGCGCTCTTGCTGGTGGTGCTCCTCGGGTTTGCCGCCCTCGCCGTGGATGCGGGAATGCTGTACTCGGAAAAGGCGCAAGTACAGAACGGAGCCGACGCCGCCGCCCTCGCCGTGGCGCAGAAATGCGCCGCGAATACGAGCGATCCGAATTGCTCCACCACGTCCCCGGTCGCCAGCGACATGGCCAATAAGAACGCAAACGACGGCCTGGGCAACATCAAGTCGATCAACCTGGACCTGACCAACCGGAAAGTCACCGTGACCGCGGGTGCCCAGCAGGCGGGTGGCCCGCCGAATACCGTCTCGCTCTTGTTCGCGCGCGTCCTGGGCTTCAGCACGAGCAATGTTGTGACCACGTCCAATGTTCAGTGGGGGAGCGCCGTCGCGGGCAGAACCGCCTTTCCCCTCGCGTATTCCATTTGCCAGGTCCAGGGATACATCGGGGGAGCGCTCCAGCTTCTTCAGGATCACGGCACCGGTGCCAACCCCAGCTGCAATTACGGCCCTTCAGGCGCGGCGGTTGCCGGCGGATACGGCTGGTTAGTCCAAGACACCGGTGTGTGCGGCGGCACGATAAACCTCGCGGTCAGCGAAGGCGGCAGCGCCCCCGGAAACAGTTCGCCGGGTAACTGCGCCACCACCCTTCAAAAGTGGGCCGACACCATCAACGCTGGCCGCGACGTCATCGTCCTGCTTCCGGTCTTCGACGCCGTCACCGGCACGGGAGCCGGCGCAATCTACCATCTGGTGTCCTTCGCCGCATTCAAAGTGACCGGGTGGACATTCAGCGGCAACAACAATCTTCCAGACAGTTTCCACAACACAAATTCCTATGTCCCTGCGGCAGTTTCCTGCAACGGAAACTGCCGCGGAATCATCGGAAGTTTCGTCAAGTACGTCTCGCTGGCGGATGGCTACACGCTGGGCCCGGTAGACGCTTTTGGGGCCACCATTGTGCGCCTCACCAACTAGTTTTCATCCATTTTTTGAGTACAGGAGTCCGAAGTGAAGTCACGCTTGTTGGCCGGATCGGCAGCGGCACTGCTGGCCGTCGTCGGGGTGATTCTCGTATTCTCCTACGCGCAAGGAGCGGATCAGCGGGCAGTCCAGAACATGTCCCCGGTGGACGTCCTAGTAGTGAAGACGGCGATTCCCGCCGGCACATCCGTGGACGCCATGAAGGATTCAATCGTGACCCAGCAATTGCCGGAATCGGCCGTCCCTGCGTCGGCGCTGCACTCCCTGGGGGACTCGGCAGGCAAGGTCGCCGCCGTCGACCTCGTCCCTGGCGAGACCTTGGTGGCCGAACGTTTGGTGGCCCCGGATGCACTCAAGACCCCGGGGGATGTCAAGGTGCCCGCAGGGCTTCAAGAGGTCTCGTTTCAACTGGAACCCCAGCGGGTGGTCGGAGGACGACTCGTTCCCGGCGACCATGTTGGCATTTTCATCTCCATGTCCAGCGGCGGAAGTGACTCGAAGTCGGACAAAGGGACCACCCAATTGACCATCCCCAAGGTTCTTCTGACCGCGGTCCAGCGCGCCCCCCAAGCGACCGCAAGCCAGCAGCCGACGCCGACTCCCGGCTCTGGTGGCGCGGTCAACTCGGGCGATACAAGCCTTCCCACCGGTTCCCTCTTGCTGACCGTTGCGGTAAGTGACGTGGACGCAGCCAAGATTGTCTTCGCCGCCGAGTACGCCAAGATCTGGTTGAGCAAAGAGCCGTTGGATGCCAAAGACAGCGGCCCCACCGTCATCCAGCAGAGCGGGGTATACAGGTGAGCCGTTTTGTCCTGATAACCCCCAACACCGACTTTGACCAGCGGTTGCGCCAAGCTGTCGCGGGCGGCCTGCCCGGAAGCGTGCAGACCTTCTTCACGAGCGTTTTGCCGGCCGACCCGGCCGAGCTCTTTGGCGCCCTGAATCAGGAACAACTCGAAGTGCTGATTCTGGGACCTGGCGTGCCCGTGGAGGACGCTCTTCGCCTGGCCACGGTTTTCGATGTGCAATTGCCGGAACTGAGCGTGATCCTTGTCAGCGAACTGGATCCCGCATTCGTCCTCCAAGCCATGCGGTCCGGCATCCGTGACATCATGAGCCCGGATGCGGACCTGGCCCAGATACGGATCATGCTTGAGCGCGCCTGTCAGTCTTTCGCCAGCCGACGGCGCACAGGGGAATCCAAGCAGGCGGGCTCCCCGCGAGGTTTGGTGATCGGCGTCTTTTCGCCCAAAGGCGGCGTGGGCAAGACCACCATCGCCACAAACATCGCCGTGGGGCTCGGCAAGATTGCGCCGATGAGCGTTGTGATCGTGGATCTGGACTTGCAATTCGGTGACGTCGCCTCGGGGCTCTACCTTAATCCGGAGCACACTGTCACGGACGCAGTCACTCCTTCGGCCAGCCAGGATTCCCTTGTGCTCAAGGCCTTTCTCACGGTCCACCCGGCAAGTATCTATGCCTTGTGCGCGCCGAAGGACCCCGTCGAAGCAGACGAGATCTCGCCGGAACAGGTGAGCCGGCTCCTCGAACAGCTGGCTCAAGAGTTCCAATACGTGGTGGTGGACACGGCACCCGGACTACCCGAAATCGGGCTTGCTGCCCTCGAGCAATGCTCGGATGCTGTCTGGGTGACGGGCATGGATGTTCCAAGCGTCCGTGGCCTTCGCTCCGGCCTGGACATACTCCGCAGGCTGAACCTGCTGCCCGAAACCCGGCACGTGGTGCTCAACATGGCTGATTCCAAGTCCGGGCTGTCGGTCCAGGACGTCGAATCTACAGTCGGTGCTCCGGTTGACGTGAGTATCCCGCGATCGAAAGCCGTGGCGTTCTCAACCAACCGCGGCATCCCCGTGCTCCAGGATGCGGTGAAGGATCCGGCCGTCAAGGGACTCAAGCAACTTGTCGAGCGCTTCAATCCAACGTGGCGTGCCACGGCGCAGCGCAAACTGCACAGAAGGGTAGTGGTCTAGATGAAGCTGTCTGAACGCCTGCATGCTGCCGAGGACATAGCCGAAGCATCCCTCGGCCCAGGGGACCCGAGCACGCTTTTTACGCCTAAGCCGACGTTCGCTGAGTCCACGCAGCAAGTCCGCCCACTTCCCACGGGGAAGCCCGGCGGCGTCGCAAAACCCCACACCTCAGTGAAGCTATCCGACCTCCCGGACTCGCCGAAACCTCGAGCCCAGCAACCGGTGGACGCCTTCGCTGCCCTCAAGCGTCGCGCGGCTACCGCATTGTTCGAGCGGCTCGGGGCGCGGTTCAACGACTCGAGCGTGAGCGAACATGAGCTGCGGTCAACGGCCCGGGAAGAGCTCACCCGGATCATCGATGCCGAGCAGGTCCCACTGTCCGCGGACGAGCGCAGCAGGCTCGTGGCGGACGTGGCAGACGACGTCCTTGGCTATGGGCCGCTCCAACGTTTGCTGGACGATCCGGAAGTCACCGAAATCATGGTCAACAGGATGGACCAGATCTACGTCGAACGAAAAGGCAAGCTCACCCTGACGGATTCCGGATTCAGCTCCGAGGACCATCTCCGGAGGGTCATTGAACGCATCGTTTCGAAGGTGGGCCGCAGGATCGACGAGTCATCGCCCCTCGTTGACGCGCGACTTGAAGACGGTTCGCGCGTGAACGCCGTGATCCCTCCGCTTGCGGTGGGCGGTTCGTCGCTGACCATACGAAAGTTCAGCAAAATACCGTTGACCATCAGGAACCTGATCGATTTCGGCACGCTCACGCCTGAGATGGCCGAACTCCTCAATGCATGCGTCAAGGCAAAGCTGAACATCATTGTTTCCGGGGGTACTGGAACCGGCAAGACCACGCTGTTGAATGTCCTTTCTTCCTTCATTCCGGAAGACAACCGCATCGTCACCATTGAGGACGCCGTAGAACTGCAGATCCAACAGCAACACGTGGTCAGGCTTGAGAGCCGGCCACCGAACACCGAGGGCAAGGGTGAAGTGACCATCAGGGAGTTGCTCAGGAACTCCCTGCGTATGCGTCCGGACAGGATCGTCGTCGGCGAGGTCCGAGGCGGAGAGTCCCTCGACATGCTGCAGGCGATGAACACTGGTCACGACGGTTCCCTCTCCACGGTGCACTCAAATTCCCCTCGCGACGCAGTGGCGCGCCTCGAAACCCTGGTGCTCATGGCAGGCATGGACCTGCCATTGCGGGCAATCCGCGAGCAGATAGCGTCCGCCGTGAATCTCATCATCCAAATCTCCCGGTTGCGTGATGGAACGCGCCGCATCACGCATGTGACTGAGGTTCAAGGCATGGAAGGCGACATTGTCACCCTCCAAGACGCTTTTGTTTTCGACTACTCGGCCGGTGTTGACAACCATGGCATGTTCCTTGGAAGGCCCGTCCCAACGGGTATCCGTCCACGGTTCATCGATCGCTTCGATGACTTGGGCATTCGCGTTTCTCCTGGCGTATTTGCCGCTCCCTTGGCACCAGCAGCAAGGACGTGAACGAAACATGATCCTCTTGATCGGAACTGCTTTGATGCTTTCAGCCATCCTGCTCTTCGGGGTGGCCGTGATCTTGCCGAAAACCCCGGAAGTTCCACTCGATCGGAGACGGCCCTACCAAGTAGCCTCAGGCTCCCAGCTGACGCGCTTTGCTGGTTCTACTGCCGAGGTAGTTCATGGGGTCCTGGCCAGGCGCAACGTCCGGCTTTTCAACCGTGAAGAACTGGAGAACGCCGGACTGCGAATGGGCCAGGCGGATTTCTTCATCCTCGTGATTGCCGGTGCATTCGTGGGCGCCTTGATCGGGCTCGTCGTCGGCGGTCCGTTTTTGGCCTTCCTGTTCTTTATCCTGGCACCCTTCGTGGCACGACTCCTCCTTGGCTCCATGGCCGGCAAAAGGCGTGCAAAATTCGATGCTCAGCTCGGCGACACCCTCCAACTACTGTCCGGTGGCCTGCGGGCCGGGCACAGCATACTGCGCGCCATTGACGCGGCGGCCGCCGAGTCGGCGAGCCCCACGGCCGAGGAGATGCGTCGGATCATTACAGAGACAAGCCTCGGCCGTGATCTTGAGGCATCGCTGAACGATACTGCGGAGCGAATGCGGAGCGAAGACTTTGTGTGGATAGCGCAAGCCATCCAAATCAACCGTGAGGTGGGCGGCAACCTTGCAGAGGTCCTGGACCAGGTGAATGAGACCATACGCGAACGCAGCGAGATCAAGGGACATATCAAATCCTTGGCCGCGGAAGGAAAGTTCTCGGGATACATCCTGATGGCGCTTCCTTTCGGCATCGTGACCATGCTCTTGGTTGTCAATCCTGGCTACATGAATGTGATGTTCAGCCAGCCGCTTGGTTGGGGAATGATTGGGTTGTCAGTCATTCTCATGACCATCGGCGGTCTCTGGATGCGCAAGATCATCGACTTGAAGTTTTGAGGTGACTCGTGAATCCTTCTCTCCTCCTTTCCTTGCTGCTGGTGCCCCTGCCTATTGCCTACCTCGCTTGGTCAGTCCTGTCGGTTGACCGCAAAGCCCAACGCGTCGTGCGCGAGCTTCTGGCGCGGGGGGAAAACATTGCCGAGGCCGGCCCACAGAGTCGGAGCGGTGCACTCGAACTCATTGGCTACCGAGTGACCCCAGGAAGCTACGTCCAGAAGCTGGATCGGCTCCTCTCGTTGGCCGGCCGGCCGCCGTCGCTCCCTTTGGGACGGGTCCTCGCAGCCAAACCCCTACTCGGATTGTGCGGTGCGCTCTTTGGTTGGCTCATCAGCGCCAACAGCTCAAGCGGAATCCTAAAGCTTGTGGGGATATTTGTTGTATTGCTTGGATACTTTATCCCGGACCTAATGCTGTACAGCAAAGGACAAGAGCGCCAAAAAGCCATGCAATTGGAACTCGCAAATACTATGGACCAAATGCTTATATCGGTCGAGGCGGGCCTCGGTTTTGAAGGAGCAATGGCTCGCGCGGGCGAAAATGGCAAAGGACCCTTGGCTGAGGAGTTGGTGCGGACGTTGCAGGACATGCAGGTTGGACGGAGCCGCCGCGAGTCCTATCTGGCACTCGCCGAACGTACCAACGTGCCGGAGCTCCGAAGCTTCGTGCAGGCCGTGATCCAAGCGGATACTTACGGCATTGCCATCAGCCGGGTCTTGAGGGTCCAAGCGAAGGTGATGCGGGTGAAGCGTCGCCAACGGGCCGAGGAGAAGGCCATGAAGCTTCCCGTGATGGTCCTCTTCCCGCTTCTGCTCTTTATCTTCCCAGTGCTGTTCATCGCCATCCTGGGGCCGGCTGTGATCAACGCTATAGCCACCTTCAGCGGAGGCTGAGCGCGATATCACATTCTCCGAATTGGGTGCACCGCATGAAAAGGGGTTAAATCAAGAAAGGCCTAAGATTTCCTTAAGATGGGCAAAAGTTCGGTTTTTCCGGAATTCAGAAAGTAGCATTGGGCTATGTTCAGTTCAGGTTCTAGCGAGGTCAACGAGGGTTCGGATCCGAGCCATCCGGGCTCGGATGACGATTCCGTTGGGCTGCCCATCGTCCCGCTTGCCGAACATCCCATACTGGACCTCGCGGAATTCCAACTCCTGGAAGACCAAGTAGACAATCCGCTGATCGCACGAACGTTTGCCGGCGACTTCGCAAAACTCTGGGCGAAGCGATACGAAATCCTGGCGTCCGCCGTCGAGCGTGGTGACGTGGCCGCGGCCCTGAACGCGGTCCTCAGCCTCAGGACCTCCTCCATCATGGTTGGCGGCGTCCGCCTTGCGGTACTTGCAGCGCAACTGGAGGAACGCATTCGAAAAAGTGAATTGCGTGAGGCCCGGCCCCTCCTCAAGGAAGTTGCGGAATGCGGGCACCTAACGGTCCAGGAACTAAAGGACAGCTACGTACTCAGGAACGATTAACGTGCCCGCCTAGTCCGGTCTTTTCGGTGTGAGTCGATACCCGACTCCTCGAACAGTCTCTAGAAAGCGCGGCGATTGTGGATCTTCACGGAGCTTTCGGCGGAGGTTCCCAATGTGGGTCTCAACAGCCCGTTCGTCGGCGTCGCTGATGTACGCATCGTCGTCGTAGTAGTCACCGCGCGCCGCCCGCACGAGGTCCGCGCGCGTCCGCACTTCGCCTTTGGCCCGAAGCAAGTCGTAGAGCAGATCGAACTCGCTCCGCGTCAAGGTCAGGACTGAACCTTGAAGCGTCACCATGCGTGATTTGTAGTTCAGGGCCAAGCCATTGTGCCGGACCACCGCTTGCTCGGCGCCGTCTGAACGGGCCCCGCCTGAACCCCCGGCCGAACCGGTGACGGCCAAACCGGCCCCGGCCAAACCGCCGTCGGGCCCGTAAGTACCGCCGTCGGGCCCGTCTGAACGGGCGGGACCCCCGTAAGCACCTTCCGTGCGTGGCCGCCTCATCATGGCTGTGACCCGGGCCCTCAATTCACGCGGCAAGAACGGTTTCTTGACGTAGTCGTCGGCGCCGGTCAGGAAAGCCGTCAAGGTGTCCGGCTCGTCGCGCCTGGCCGTCAGCATCAACACATATGCGTCGCTGAATTGCCGAATTCGCCGCAGGACCTCGTGGCCGTCCATATCCGGAAGCCCGACGTCGAGAGTTACTACGGAGGCGTGGTGATCCCGCACGACTTCGACGCCTTCGCGTCCCGTGGCGGCAGAATGCACCACGAATCCAGCTTCTTTGAGGATGGCGTCAACCAAATTCCGCACATCTTCGTCATCCTCAATGACAACAGCTACCCCAGGCTCGCTCATTGGACATCCTCGTGGGCACAGACCGCCGCACAGCCCAGCGCAATGCGGGAAGTTTCACCCAAATACTCACGATACAAGCATTGAAGGCATCTGGCATCTAATATGTGGATTAAGTGCCGCTCGGAACTTATAAGTCGCGCGGGACCGTCGTATTGTTGTTCCTTGGGGGGAATAGTGGACTCCGGGCGCTTCCTTCTGGAAACGCGTGGAGTAGTAATTGGTTCGCGAATCTCCAACGAAGGGTCTCGACTTGAGTGAGCAGCCATTTTTCCGTGCAGCCGCCCGTTTGTTCAGAAAACTCACACCTCGAGCCCGGTTGGCTGTCTGTGAATTACCACTGACGCTCATCATCGCGGGCCTGGCGATCGCGGCACCTACCGTTTGGCCGGGCCTGGTCCAAAATTGGTTGTTCGTCACTGGAGTCCTCCTCCATGGCATCCTGTTCGTGAGCTGCCTGCTGGTTCCTTGGGAGCGATTGGCGCCGAGCGCAGGCCTTGCCATTCCTATTTTGGATTTTGTTGCCCTCTGGTTCACGCGAAACGGCGCTTTCACCGCGATACCAGGCCTAATCACCTTGGCTATCTTTCCCGTGATCTGGTTGTCTGCCTCGGGCATGCTTTCCAAGGCAAGCCTGATCCTCAGCTTTGTGGGTCCTTTCTTCATCGCGTTGCCGCCCGTGGTTTCGCACTTGCCCCGTCCCACCGCGTCGGACATTTCGTCGGTGCTGCTTTTGCCTCTCATGATGTTCGCAATGGCAGTTTCCATTCGTTTGGCTGGCTCCAATGCCCGGCTGCAGCAGCGGCGGGTAAAACAGCGGGATCAGGTCCTGCGGCAATTGTTGGCCGCCAGCCGGGAGCGGGAGACGCTGCTCAAGACAATCCTTGACACGATCGACGTCGGAATTGTCGCCGTCGATTCGAAGGGCGAAACTCTCCTGATCAACAACCAACAAAAGGCATTCCTACGGATGGCTGAAGGCTCGCCGGGGCCCGGGGAACAAGACCGGCTGGTTTTCGGCCAGGACCGGCGGACGCCGCTTCCCCCGGAAAAAGGCCCTATTCGAAGGGCAGTTCAAGGGGAAACATTTTCCGACTATCTCCTTTGGTTCGGCGCGGGTACCGAACAACGGGCCATCTCCACCGCTGCGCGGGGCATGAAAAGCGACGTCGATGACGGGTTCGGCGGAGCGGTCATCGTCTTCAGGGACGTGACGGATGTTGTCGATGCCCTTGCGGCCAAGGATGAATTGGTTGCCAACGTTTCGCACGAATTCGGTTCGCCGCTGACATCGATCTTGGGCAACATCGATCTTGTGCTCCGCGGCGCCCAAGAACTCCAACCAGCAACGAGGATCGGATTGGAAGTCGCGGAACGCAACGCCGAGCGGCTCCGTGTCCTGGTCGAAGACCTCCTTTTGTCAGCCGTCGCCGTCGAGAGCGTGAATCCACGGCGCACTGATTTGGCTGGGCTGGTGGAAAACAGCTTGGTTTCTGCACGGGCGCAGGCCGACGCCGCTCATGTGGGCCTTGTCGCCGACGTCCCCGCACCCCTGTGGGCGAATGCGGATCCTTTGAGGCTGGGACAGGCCCTGGACAATCTGGTTTCCAATGCCATCAAGTATTCGCCCGACGGCGGACTGGTGACGATAAAGGCGGAGCGGAGCGACGGCTGGGTCCAGCTCGAAGTGAAGGACACGGGTATGGGCATGACCATGGACGAGTCGACCAGGATTTTCACCCGGTTCTTCCGGACAAACGCTGCCCGTCAGGCCGCGATTCCTGGCGTCGGCCTCGGGCTGTCCATCACCAAGTCCATCGTGGAACGCCACGGAGGCAGCATCTCCTGCAGCAGCGAGCCCGGCAGTGGAAGCACCTTCACTGTGGCGTTGCCGGCTGGTCCGCTCCGGGAGCATTCGCGGACGGACACACCGGCACTGTATTAGGCCCGGCACTGTATTGAGGCGGCACCTCGAGTCGGACGCTCGCTCACATATATAGCCAAATCCCAGGACGCTCGCTCAGATATCTGTGAGCGAGCGCCCGGTGAAGGCTGGCCGCTTACGCCGACGCCGACGCCGGGGCGAAGGCAGGTCGCGGTGCCAGTTGCTTCCGCGCCCAGCGGGCCAGCTTCTTGCCTTTGCCCTTCCACCAGTTGTCCTCGTCCTTGTCGTGGTGCCAGCGGAAGATGATCATCACCATCACGAAAACGCCCATGGCCACATCCGCCCAAGACAATTGGATTGCCTTAGCCAGCACGCTGATGCCCATTACGAGAATCGACGGCACCGCCAGGGTCCTGAAGATGGTGCTGGCGACATAGCGCCGATGCGATCGTGGCACGGACATGGCACGGACCATGTCGAAACACATGCATACCACCACCATTGCCTGGCCCAAGTCCATCAGGATCAGCGCGGGCAACGACCCCGCGAACATGGCAGCGGATTCCATCCCGGCGCTCAACGGACTGCCTCCGTCGCAGCGGAACGCGAAAATGACACAACAAGACTGCAGGAAACACACATACGGATAACCCCCAGAGAGACCAGGAACTGCGTTTGAGACCAACTGAGTTCCATTGAATCGGCTGGCTCTAGGGCCGGTCACGAGTAGTGGGTACTCTACTTTACGCGGCCGGCTACCTGCTCGGCGGTCCGCTACCCGGTCCGCTACCCGGTCCGGGAACCGGCCTCGCCGGTCCTCTAATCCCCGACGGCGGCAATCCCGTTGGGCTGTCGTCCCGCCTTTGCGTTGTGCTCACCCCGGACGCTCGCTCACCTTTGAGGCGCTTCCGGCGGACGCTAGCTCAGATCATGTGAGCGAGCGTGCGGCCGTATGGCCATGTATGTGAGCGAGCGTCCCTGTGGAGGTGCCGGGAACAGTGTCGTTTGTGCCCGACGGCGGCAGTCCCGTTGGGCTGTGGTCACGCCTTTGCGTTGTGCTCACCCCGGACGCTCGCTCACCTTTGGGGTGCTTCCGGCGGACGCTCGCTCAGATCATGTGAGCGAGCGTGCGGCCGTATGGCCATATATGTGAGCGAGCGTCGGGCCGTGCGGCCGTATATGTGAGCGAGCGTGCGGCCGCCTGGCCATATATGTGAGCGAGCGTCGCCGCCCGACGGCTGCCCGAGACCCAACCAACCCGAACGCTTGACGCATCTCGCGCCTTCCGCATATTCTGAACGAACGGTCGGTAAATATTTAGGAGCAACCATGGCATCGCAGAATCTGCAGTCTGTGCCCGCTGAGCTGTCCCCCGAAGAGCTTGAGCGGGAGCAGGCCGGTCAGGCGTACTTTGACCGCATCATTTCCGAGGACTCGCGCATCGAACCCCGTGACTGGATGCCGGAGGCCTACCGCAAGACCCTGCTCCGCCAGATCTCGCAGCACGCGCACTCGGAGATCATCGGCATGCAGCCGGAAGCCAACTGGATCACCAGGGCTCCGAGCCTCAAGCGCAAGGCCATCCTCATGGCCAAGGTGCAGGACGAGGCAGGCCACGGCTTGTACCTCTACTCAGCCGCGGAAACCCTCGGCCAGAGCAGGGACAAGATGACCAGCGACTTGATCGCCGGTAAGGCCCGCTATTCGTCCATCTTCAACTACCCCGCGATTTCCTGGGCGGACATGGGAGCGATCGGCTGGCTGGTGGACGGTGCCGCGATCTGCAACCAGGTTCCCCTGTGCCGCGCTTCCTACGGCCCCTACGGACGTGCAATGGTGCGCATCTGTAAGGAAGAGTCGTTCCACCAGCGCCAGGGTTTCGAGATCCTCCTTGAACTGTCCAATGGCACGCCCGCCCAGAAGGCGATGGCCCAGGACGCCGTCAACCGCTGGTACGCGCCGGCGCTGATGATGTTCGGCCCGCCCGACGACGATTCACCCAACTCCAAGCAGTCCATGGCCTGGAACATCAAGCGGTTCAGCAACGATGAGCTCCGCAGCCGCTTCGTCGGCATGATGGTGGAGCAGGTCAAGGTCCTGGGCCTCACGCTCCCGGACAAGGACATCCGTTTCAACGAAGAAACCAAGAAATGGGAGCACGGCCCCCTGGACTGGAACGAGTTCAAAGACGTTCTCGCCGGGAAGGGTCCCTGCAACGCGCAGCGGCTTGAGCGCCGCCGTGAAGCGCACGACGACGGCGCCTGGGTCCGCGAAGCGGCCGCCGAGTACGCCCGCAAGCAAGCAGAGAAGGAATACGCAGCATGACCACCCCAGCCACGCCAAAGGCGAACCAAGCCAACGAACCCCACGAGACCCCCTGGAGCCTCTGGGAAGTCTTCGTCCGCTCCAGCCGCGGCCTCTCCCACGTCCACGCCGGATCCTTGCACGCTCCTGACGCGGCGATGGCGCTGCGCAACGCCCGTGACCTGTACACCCGCCGCAACGAAGGGGTGTCCATCTGGGTGGTCCCGGCCGATGCTATTTCCTCAAGCGACCCGGATTCCAAGGGTTCCTTCTTCGAATCCCCGCAGGGCAAGGACTACCGCCACGCGACGTACTACACCAAGAGCGAAGGCGTGAAGCACCTGTGACCACGCCCGCAAACGAACAAAAGACAAACAACCCAGACTTCGCCATCGAGGGCCACGGCGATATCTCCGTCGGCGTCAAAGGTGCGGGTGCTTCCGGCGACGGTTCCGCAAGCGCCACTCGCATCACCCCCGGGAACGCCCTGCGCCCGGAGGACATCGCCCTCGAGGTCCGCAAGGGACAAGTCAAGCCCACAAACGACGTCGCGGAATACGCCCTGCGCATCGGCGACGACGGCCTGATCCTCGCCCAGCGCCTGGGCCACTGGATCTCCCGCGCCCCTGAGCTTGAAGAAGACGTCGCCCTGGGCAACATCGCGCTCGACCAGCTCGGCCACGCCCGTTCCTTCCTCACCTACGCGGGTGCGGCATGGGACAAGTCCGAGGACGACCTGGCGTACTTCCGCCGGGAGCACGAGTTCCGTTCCGCCCACCTGTTCGAGCAGCCGAACGGGGACTTCGCCGTCACCATCGCGAGGCAGTTCATCGTGAGCTACTACCAATTCGAGCTCTACAAACGGCTAACTGGCTCGAGCGACAAAACCATCGCGGCCATCGCGGCGAAGGCACTCAAAGAGGTCGACTACCACCGCGACCACAGCGCACAATGGGTCCTCAGGCTTGCGGGTGGTACGGAAGAGTCCCGCCGTCGTATCGTCCAGGCTTTCAAGCTCGTCTGGCCGTACGTGGAGGAACTCTTCGAAGACGACGAGCTCACGGCCCGCCTCGCTGAAAGCGGAGCAGGCGTGCAGCCCTCCAGCCTCCGCGCGGACTTTGACCAGCTCACGGGCGAAATCCTGAGCGAAGCCGGCCTCGACGCCGCTTCGGGAGGGGAGCTCAATCTCGAACGCATCCCGCAATCCTTGGGTGGCGGCCGTCAAGGCAAGCATTCCGAGCATTTGGGTTACCTGCTCGCCGAGATGCAGGTGCTTGCCCGCGAACATCCCGGTGCAAGCTGGTGACGGTGGACATGTTCGTTCAGGACACCAGCGCAAGAGCCAAGCAAACCGCCGAACAGAAGGCCTGGGGGATTGCGGCCACCGTCTGCGACCCCGAGATTCCCGTCCTCACCATTGAGGATCTGGGGATTCTCCGCAACGTCCAGCTGTTCGACGACGGCGGGCTGGTCCCCGCGGTCCAGGTCACCATTACGCCGACGTACTCGGGCTGCCCCGCGATGGACGCGATCCGCGACGACCTCAAGACCGCGTTCACGGAAGCCGGCTACCCAAGCGTCTACGTCGAACTGGTCCTAGCCCCGGCGTGGACCACGGACTGGATGACCGAGCACGGCAAGGCCAAGCTGCAGGAATACGGCATCGCACCGCCCAGCGGACGTGCCGCCGCCGGTGGACATGCCGGCAAAGTGCGCCTCAGCCTCGCAGTGAAATGCCCCCAGTGTTCTTCGCTGAACACCAAGGAACTCACCCGCTTTGGTTCCACGTCCTGCAAGGCGCTTTTCGTCTGCCAGGACTGCAAGGAACCGTTCGACTACTTCAAAGTCCTGTAAGGAATTCGACATGCCCGTTGTCCGCCAAACCGCAGCCGAACAAGCGCAGGCCACCGGCCGCCGTCGTGCGTCCTTCCATTCCCTCAGCGTTTCGGAAGTCCGCCGCCTGACTGAAGACGCCATCGAGGTCACGTTCGATGTTCCGGCAGAGCTCGCCGGCCACTACGACTACCTTCCCGGCCAGTACGTGGCCCTGCGGACCACGCTTCCTGATGAGAGCGGTGAGCCGCACGAGGTCCGCCGCAGCTACTCCATCTGCGCAGAGCCGCGCAGCTTCGCGGACGGCAGCAGCGAGATCCGCGTGGCCATCAAGAAGGACCTGGGCGGCATCTTCTCCACGTGGGCGAATGCGGAACTCAAGGCCGGCGACACCCTGGACGTCATGAGCCCCATGGGCGCGTTCATCTCCAAGCATGGCAAGGACGGCAAGACTGTCCAACAGAATGTCATGAACTCGATGAACAATCCGGAGAACATGGCAGGCGAGTTCGGCGACGCCGGTTCTTTCGTGGCCATCGCTGCCGGCTCGGGCATCACCCCCGTGATCGCTATCGCCCGCACCCTGCTGGCCGCCAACCCGGAGACGCGCTTCGACCTGATCTACGCCAACAAGGCCGCGATGGACGTCATGTTCCTTGAGGAATTGGCGGACTTGAAGGACAAGTACCCGTCGCGACTGGCGCTGCACCATGTGTTGTCGCGCGAGCAGCGTATCGCGCCGCTCATGACGGGACGTATCGACGCCGAGAAGCTCCAGCAGCTGCTGGGCACCGCCATCCACGCGCAGGACGTGGACGAATGGTTCCTGTGCGGTCCGTTCGAGCTGGTCCAGCTGTGCCGGGACACCCTCGCTGCCCGTGGCGTGGAGCCCGAGCACGTTCGCTTCGAGCTGTTCACCACGGGCCGCCCGGACCGCCCCGAGGGCAACGCCGGCCGGCCCGTTGTGGAGGACGAGTCGCAGGACACGTACAAGATCACCTTCAAGCTGGATGGATTGACCGGCGATGTCGCCAGCCCCACCCACGCTCGGGAATCCATCCTCAACGCGGCTTTGCGCGTCCGCCCGGACGTTCCGTTCGCGTGCGCCGGTGGCGTGTGCGGCACGTGCCGCGCCAAACTGGTCACCGGGACGGTCAGCATGGACGAGAACTACGCCCTGGAACAGGATGAACTGGACAAGGGCTACGTGCTTACGTGCCAAGCCCACCCCACCAGTGAATCCGTCACGGTCGATTTCGACGTCTAAGGAATAAACGAATGATCGAGCTCTCCATCGCCAACGGCATCGCCGAAATTGTCCTCAACGCCCCGGAAAAGCTGAACTCGCTTGACGAGGCAGCGCTCGCGGAACTGGATAGGGCGTACGACGACGCCGCTGCCGCCGCCTCGCGCGGCATGGTGCGGGCGCTGCTCCTTCGCGGAGAGGGCCGCGCCTTTTGCGCGGGACGCGACATTGCCGGCGTAACGCCCGAGAGCGACGATGCCAAGGCTTACCTCAGCGGACTCGTGGAACCGTTGTTGAAGAAGATGGCAGCCTTCCCCGCCCCGACGTTCGCGGCAGCGCACGGCGCGTGCCTCGGCGTCGGGCTAGGCCTGTTGCTGGCGACCGACGTGGTGTACGTGGCGGAGAACGCCAAGTTCGGTTCGCCGTTCGCCAAGCTGGGCGCCACCCTGGACTCGGGCGGGCACTGGTACTTCACGGAACGCCTGGGCACGCACCGGACCTTGGACCTCATTTACACCGCGGACCTGATCAGCGGTGCCGAGGCCGTGGCGCTGGGAATGTTCAGCCGGGTCATGCTTGACGATGATTTGCTGCCTGGCACCCGGGCCATCGTCGAGCGAGTGGCGGCGGGCGCGACCGGAGCTTTCCTTGCGAGCAAGCAGTTGGTGGCCGATATCCGGGATCAGCGCCTTGGCCTGTGGGCCTCCATGTCCGAGGAGAACAAGGAACAAGCGCGGCTGTGCAAGACCGAGGACTACGCCGAAGGCTTCCGGGCGTTCCAGGAAAAGCGGGCACCGGTCTTCAAGGGGTAGGGAGACTGGTTCGTGTACCTAAGGGGTGCACGATGCTCTCTGGGCAAGCCAACGGCGTGATGGCGTCGTGTTCGTCCCAGAGTTTCGTTCCGGAGGCGGTCATTGCCTGGACAGCCATGGCGCTGATGAGCTCTCCTGCGTGGCATTGGTCGTTTTCGGTGACGACATATGTGAAGACCAGCTCGGTCTCGGCTCCTGCTGGCATGGGGCCGATGCTCAAGATGGACGGGCCGGTCGCGTACTGCAAATCCTCCATGCCCGCGTTGGTGAAGGACCTCAGAACGAGCGTGACTTCGGACAGCTCTTCCCCTGATTCATTGATGATCCAGGCGGAATAGGACAAAGTTTCGTGCGAAGAAGCGGTGGCTTTATCTGCGTAGTGAACCAGACGAACCGCGGGTATCTGCCGCATCAGGTCCTCCGGTGCCACACAGCCAAGGCCACGCCGATAGCAGCGAGCAGTCCGCCCAGGCCCAGCCAGGAGAGCGGATTAAACCCGCCCGTGAACGCAAGGGGAGACCGACCGCCCGCGCCCGCGGTGGCGGTCCCGGTCGGCATCGGGGTGGCGGTCCCGGTCGCCGTCGGGGTGGCGGTCCCGGTTGCCGTCGGGGTGGGCGTGGCCGTCGGGGTCGGCGTCACCGTCGGCGTGGGCGTCGGTGTCGGCCCGGAATCCGCCACCGTGAGGGAAATGCCCATGCATCCTTCGCAGGCCGTCAGCTCGGCCCCCTGCGCCAGGCCGTCGACCGCCACCGAGACCCGGCCCGGAACAGGCGTCTCGCCAGCCGCCGACAAGGCGTCGGATTTGGAACTGGCAGTGTTGATCCGCGCCGAAACCGTCAGGGTCGCGCTCTTACCGGCGGGCAGATCCGTCTTCCACACTGTTGCCCCGCCAAATTGCTGGGTCGTACCGGTCGACGTCGTGATGCTTTCGATTGTCGCGTCGTCAACGAGGTCCGCGAGATCAACAGCCACATGCGCTCCCGGCACGTCGACGGGCCCGGCGGTCGCCGACACCGTCCACGCGACCGTGTCACCTGGAACCACTTTGCTCGCGTGCGCCGGCGTGGAGGCTACCGCGAGCGACCAGGTCCCCTTGGGCACGACGCCCGCGGCCGCGTCCTGTACCGCGGAGAGGTTCTTCATCCAAGAGAACGTGGTGGGCGTGATGGTGTCATCGCCCCAGACTTTTCCATCGCGGTCAACGGCGTATGCGAAGAACCCGCCCTTCTTGGACGTGCCCTCGGGCTGCCAGGTCGCATACTTGTATGCCGTGCTCTGCGGTGCCGTGGCGGGATCGTAGATGCCTTCGGCGTCACCCCAGCGCGTCCAATCCTGCTCCTCGGGGAAGGAGAAACCGGGCAGGAACTGGCAGGAGGCGATCTTGTCCGCGAACGTGTTCCAGGTGTCCTGCATCCCCCACGTGCCCCGGCCGTAGGCCTGCAGGAGCACGAAGGAGACATTCTCGTGCACGGCCTTGAACAGCGGGGTGTTGCCGCTCTGGTTGGTGTCGTAGATGAAGATCTTGTCGGTGCCGGATTTCGGGCCGATCAGTTTGCCGAGGGCGTTATACACGCCGATCGCGCGGGTGAGTTGGTCGCCCTGCGGATAGGACTCGACGTCGATGTCGATCCCGTCGAGGCCGTACGGGGTGACGTAGGTGTCAACGAGGTGCTGCGCATAGGTGCGGTAGGCGTCCTCCGTCAGCGGAATGTCGGCCTTGGCGAGCTGTTCGATCCACAGGGTGTAGACCACTTTCGTGCCCTGCGCATGCAGCGCGGGCACGTAGGTATCGCGCAGAGTTTTCCAGTAGTCGGTGTTGGCCGTGTCGCCGGCGTCGAAGACCATCGCGACGTCAATCTCCGGAGGGAGGTCGCTCATGCGCGTGACATTCGGGTGGGGCAAATTCGAATTGGCGTTGTGCGGCACGGTGACGTCGCGCCACGTCCGGTAGTAAGCCATCGTGAGTGGCTCGGCCTCGCAGTGCGTTGTGTTCCCCACTGATGCCTTGGGGGTCTCAGCGGCCACGGCAGACTGCGGGCCGAAGGCGGCGAGTCCGGCGAGTAGTAACCCTGCACCGAATGCTGTTGTTCGTCTCATTGCTCTCTCTTCTTTGAAGAGGCATCTTCAAAATCCCCGTGAAGATACCGGGATGGGTGCAACTATAGCGATTTAGTAAAACGGTAGCAGGTGGAGGCTGCCATGCACAGAAAAAATTTTGGGATGACCCTGTATCGCTACAGTTGAAGCATGAACAAAGCGAAGCGTGTGACCATCACGGACATCGCCCGGCTCGCCGGGGTGTCGCCCGGGGCGGTGTCGTTCGCATTGAACGGACGGCCGGGCGTCAGTGCGCAGACGCGACAGCGGATCCTCGACATCGCCGAGGAGAGCCAATGGCTTCCGAACTCGGCGGCCCGGGCGCTTGTCGGTTCGCACGCCGGGGTCATCGGCTTCGCCGTCAACCGCTCGGCAGGCACCCTCGGTGCCGAGGCGTTCTTCACCGACCTCATTGCCGGCGTCCAGTCGGCCCTTGCGGGGAAACGCATCGCGATGCAGATGGTGCTCGTCTCCTCGGTCGAGGAGGAAGTGGCCACCTACCGCCGCTGGCACAGCGCCAAGCAGGTCGATGGGGTCATCGTGATCGATCCTCGTGACGACGACCCGCGCCTCCCTGTCCTGCGCGATCTCGCCCTCCCCGCGGTCGTTCTGGGCAGCCACGCGTCCCCCGAGGGCCACCCGGCGACGATTTGGCTCGACGACAGTCAGGTGGCGCACTCTCTCTTCGACTATCTCGGCGCCCTCGGTCATCGCTCGATCGCCTACGTCGCAGGTCCTGCGGAGTTCCAACACACGCGCCTGCGCACCGAGGTGCTCGCCGGCCTCGGCGAGCGCGGGGTGCGCGGAGAGGTGATCGCCACCGACTTCTCGCCAGCCGCGGCATCCACTGCCATGCGCCGCCTCCTGAGCCGGCTGGAGCGGCCAACGGCCGTGGTCTTCGACAACGACGTGATGGCGATCGCCGGCCTGCGCGTCGCACAGGAGATGGGGGTGCCGGTGCCGAAGGATCTCTCGGTCGCCTCCTTCGACGACTCGGTTGTCGCGGGGCTCGTGCACCCCTCGATCACCTGCATCACCCGCGATACGTTCGGGCTCGGAGCGGAGGCGGCAAAGTTCCTGCTCGAGCAGATCGACGCCCCGGACGTGCTGGCTGACCGTATCGGCGCCATGCCGCAGCTCACCGTCCGAGAGAGCACCGCCGTCCCGCGTTGACGTCAATGCCTGCGACGGCAGGTGGGTAGCTGCTCAGACGACCGTGTTCCTGGAGGCGTAAGCGGTCCGGCTGACTGCGGGGCGGATGAGCTCGGTGATGCCGCGCGCGGCGAGAACCTCGGGCTTCGCGGCGTCGATCGACGTGACGATGGCCGGGTCAGCGCCTGTTGTGCAGGCGTCCACCCAGGCCTGGAAGATCGCTCCGCCCGGACTCATCGCGCCGCGGCTGACCGGCGTCGCGTTCTCGTCGACCTCGACGACGATGCCGAGGGTGCGTGCGGGGGCGGGCTGCCGCTTGCGAAGCTCCGGAATGAGTTCGGCGAAGCGGCGTCCGATCGGCTTCGCCGCGCCGTTTTGGTCGACCAGGCCGAGCGTGTACTCCAGCTCGGGGAAGTCCGCGAGGCCGCGGCTTACGTCGTGCGAGCACCACCAGGTAACACCCCAGAGGTTCTCGGTACGCGCCACGGAGCGCAGTGTCGCCTCCAGGAAGCCCGGGGCCTGCGCAGGAGTCAGGCAGTTCGATGGGGCGCCGACTTCTTGCAGCCAGATCGCACGGGTGGGGTCGGTGGCGAACCCGCGGGCGAGTTCGATCATGTACTCGGCGTGGCGGTCGGATGCCACGGAGCGGCCGCCATACTGCTGCGCCGTGCCGTTGAAGATCCATGAGTGCACGGTGGTCATATCGCCGAGGCGGGAGGCGAGGACGGGCGTGAAGCCGTGCCCGTCCATGTACCACGCGGCGTCGTACTCGCTGTGGACATGCTGCTGCGCGGGGGCGGAAGTGTGCGCGGCATCCAGGAGCGTCGTGATCCAGTTCGCGGCCTCGGCCTCGGTGACCGGCCAGGGGGATGGGTGGCTCGGGGCGGAGAACTGGTTGGTCTCATTGCCGAGGGTGAAGCCGAGGAAGTTGGCGGCATCGCCGAGCCGCTCGCCGAGACGGGTAACCAGCTCGGCCTGTCCGCTGAGCGCATCGGGGTGCGTGAACATGTTCTTGTCGTGCCAGGTGAACAGCCAGGAGGGGATGAAGTCGAAGCTCGACAGGTGCCCCTGGATGACGTCGACGCTGACATCCAGTCCGAATTCCGCCGCCGTGTCAACCACAGTGCGGACGTCGTCCACGGCCTTCTCGCGAATCAGCGTGCGGTTGGGCTGGAGCAGCGTCCACAGCGGGAAGATCCGCACATGGTCGAGGCCGATCGCTGCCAGCGAGGCGAAATCCCGGCGCACCTCGTCGAGATCCAGCGACATCCACGCGTGCATCCACTCTGATGACGGGGTGTAGTTAGCGCCGAAGCGCAGCGGGGCGACGGAGCGGGGCATCGCGGTCCTTTCCTCGGAATAAACGTCCGGCCGGTGTTGGCCGGCACTGGACTATTCGACGTTCTGTGTGGCAAGCTATGGCAACTATATCGCTTTAGTAGCAGGTTGTGACCGCGATACATTCCAAGGCGTAGCAGCCTGGACCCCTCGAAGGAGAACGTCCATGAAGATCCGCACGACTGTCGCCGCAGGCATCGCGGTGGCCACAGCACTCGCCCTCACCGCCTGCACCGGCGGAACCTCCTCGCCCGGCGCTTCCGGCGCTTCCGCCAGCGACGGAAAGATCAGCGGGAACATCTCGTTCCAGACCTGGTCGCTGAAAAACGACAAATTCACCCCCTACTTCGAGGGCGTCGTCAAGGCGTTCGAGAAGGAGCACCCGGGCGTCACGGTCAAGTGGATTGACCAGCCCGGCGATGGCTACGAGGACAAGATCCTGCAGCAGGCCGGGTCCGGTGAACTCCCGGACGTGGTCAACCTTCCGCCGGAGTACGCGTACTCCCTCGCTTCGGCTGGGCAACTCGTCGATTTGAAGAAGGACTCGAAGATCCTTGGCGACTACGTCGACGGCGGAGTCGGAGCGTACAAGTTCGACGGCATCGATGGCTCGTTCGGATTCCCTTGGTACCTGGGCACCGAGCTGAACTACTGGAACAAGGACCTGCTCGCCAAAGGCGGAGTGACCGCGCCGCCGAAGACGCATGCCGCGACCTTGGACGCCGCGGCCAAGCTCGCGGCAGCCGGCGTGCAGACGATCTCGGATGTGCCCAGCCCCAAGTCGCTGCAAATCATGGTGTCCGACCGGGGCGGGAAGCTCGACGTCTACAAGGACGGCAAGTTCGTCTTCAACACCCCCGAGGCTGCGGCGATCATCCAAAGCTACGCCGAGCTTTACAAGGCGGGGGCGATCACGCCCGAGGCGTTGCAGAACGCCGGAACCGCGAATGCCAACGTCAACAATTTCAACAAGGGCACCGTAGCCTGGACCACCTCGGGTCCGAACTACATCGACAAGGATGTCTCCGTGAATGCGCCGTCGATCCTGCCCAGCGTCGAGGCGACCAACGGCTTCGGCAACCCGCCGCTGTTCGTGCAGGGCATCAGCGTTTCGGCGAAGTCGAAGAACTCCGCCGCGGCGCTTGCCTTCGCCGAGTTCCTCACGAACACGAAGAACCAGATCGCGTTCGTCAAGCTCGCCCCTGGCTTCTTCCCGGGTACCAAGTCCGCCAACGCAGACCCCGCCGCTTTCACTGAGACGGCGAAGAACAAGATGCAGGGCGTCGCCACCGACCTGGCCGCTTCGCAAATGAACAAGGCCCGGATGGTGGGCGCCCCGAAGTTCACCGAGGCGATGGAGACGTATGCCAAACAGCAGATCGCCCTCGCGGTCAAGGGGGAAATCTCTGCCCAGGCTGCACTGGATAAGGCCGTCGAGTACGCGAAGCAGAACGTCGCCGGCTGAGCCGGCGACGACGAGACGAAGGGGGCGTTCGCCATGAGACTACAGCGCTGGTACACACCGTACCTGCTGGTGCTGCCTGGTGTGATCTGGATGGCCGTGTTCGCGCTCTGGCCATTCCTGAACACGATCGCACTCGCGTTCACTGATGCCCGCCCCCTTCGTCCCGCGGAGTTCGTCGGCTTCGCGAATTTCGACAAGATGCTCGAGGACGACCGCTTCGGCTACGCCCTGACAACCTCGCTGATCTATGTTGTCGTGTGCGTGCCGTTGCTGACGTTCCTCCCGCTGCTGCTCGCGCTGCTTGTGCACAACAAGGTCCCCGCGATCGGATTCTTCCGCACCACGTTCTACTTCCCGGTGATCGCTTCCGCCGTGGTCGTCGCGATCGTCTGGGAATTCCTCTTCTCAGGCAGTGGCACGATCAACTCCGCACTGAACTTCTTCGGCCTCATCGACCGCCCCGTCGAATTCCTCTCCGACCGCTGGTTGCTGATCGGATGTGCCATCGGGTTGACGGTGTGGAAGGGGCTCGGCTACTACATGGTCGTCTACCTGGCGGCCCTCGGGAACGTCGGCCGCGAGCTGCACGAGGCGGCGGCGATGGACGGCGCCGGCCGCTGGCGCCGATTCTGGTCGGTGACCGTTCCCGGAGTGCGCGGACCCATGATGCTCGTCTCGGTGCTCGTGTGCGTGGGGGCGACGCGCGTCTTCACCGAGCTCTACGTGCTTTCCAACGGTTCGGGGGGACCTGGCGGGCGGGCAATGAGCATGGTGATGCTCATCCAGTCGATGGGCAAGGGACTGAACGGTCAGATCGGCTACGCATCCGCGATCTCGCTGGTGCTGTTCCTGCTGACCCTTGTTCCGCTGCTGATCGTCGGGATCGCGAACAACGGTGACACCATCCGCGAAGCGTTGGCCAGCAGGCGCGCGGTCAGGGCAGCGAAGATCAAGCGCGAGGCGACGGTTCAGGAGGCCCGGAGATGACTGCGACGCAGACGAGTAGAACGGTGAAGCCACCGCGGGAGAATCCCTACCGTACCAGCGGTTCGGCGGACATCATGAAGCCATCGCTCGGCGGCCTGATCGGCAAGTACGCGCTGCTTCTCGGCGTGCTGGCGCTCATGGTGTTCCCCTTCCTCTGGCAGATGTCGACCTCGCTCAAGGGGGCGTCGGAGAACATCTACGACTTCCCGCCCTCGCTGATCCCGACGGCGCCCACCCTCGACAATTACGCCGAGGTGTTCCGCACGATTCCGGTGGTCGACTATGCCTGGCACTCCCTGCTCGTCGGCGTCGGTACAGTGATCACCAACGTCGTGTTCGCGACACTCGGCGGCTACGCGTTGGGCACGATGAAGTTCCGCTTCAAATGGGTCGTGTTGGCGATCTTCTTCTCCACGCTGCTGATCCCGGCCGAGGTCACCCTGACCAGCCAGTACCTCACGGTGAAGTCATTGGGGCTCGCGAACACGCTCTGGGGTGTCTTCCTCCCCGGGGCGATCGGGGCGATCAACGTGCTGCTGATGACGGCCGCGTGCCGCATGATCCCGGCAGATACGCTGGATGCGGCAACCATCGACGGCGCGAACACGATGCAGCGCCTGCGCCACATCGTCTGGCCGAACGTGCGGGGCATGGTCTCGGTGGTCGCGCTCTTCGCGTTCATCGGCGCGTGGGACGACTTCCTCTGGCCGCTCGTCGTGCTTTCAGATCCCGCGAACTACACGCTTACCGTCGGGATGCAATATCTCAGCTCCAACTTCGCCGCGAATCCACGCGTGATCGCCGCGGGAACGATGATCGCGCTCGTGCCGATCATCCTGCTCTTCGCGGTCTTGCAGAAGTGGTTCTTCAAGGGCGTCGAGGAGGGAAGCGTCAAGGGATGAGAACAGTCCATGCATGATGACACCTCGCTCACCATCGGACGCGTCAAGCGCGTCCTCGAGGAGCGCATCCTCCCGGCGATCCACTCTGCATCCGTGCCTCTGGCCGTCGAGATCCACGAGCTCGACGGCGAGCCGATCAGCCCCGCTGACGGGCTAGCGCTCGACTACGCGCCGTGGTGCGTCGGAGCGCCATGGGGTCCCGCCTGGGGCACCACCTGGTTCCGGCTCACCGGCCGCGTGCCGGCCGAATGGGCAGGGCGCACGGTCGAAGCCGTCGTCGACCTTGGGTTCGACGTCAACATGACGGGCTTCCAATGCGAGGGACTCGTGTATCGTGCCGACGGCACCCCGGTGAAGAGCATCAACCCGCGCAACCAGTGGGTGCCGGTCACCGAGGCGGCCGACGGCGACGAGCCGGTGGAGCTGTACCTCGAAGCGGCATCCAACCCCGTGCTGCTCGACTACCATCCCTTCCTCCCGACGCAGGAGGGCGACATCCTCACTTCGTCTGCGGAGCCGCTCTACCGCGCACGACGGATGGATCTCGCGGTTTTCGAGCAGGAGGTCTTCGAGCTCTCCCTCGACCTCGACGTGCTGTTCGAGCTGCAGGCCGAACTTCCGCACACCTCGCCGCGGCGCATGCGCATTCTGCAGGCCATGGATGATGCCCTCGATGCGCTCGACCTCCAGCGCATCGCCGCGACCGCTGCGGACGCCCGCGCGAAGCTCGCCGTCGTGCTCGCGGCTCCCGCCGAGGCGAGCGCCCATCGCATCTCGGCCATCGGCCATGCCCATATCGACTCCGCCTGGCTGTGGCCCGTGCGCGAGACGATCCGCAAGGTCGCCCGTACCTCGTCGTCGATGGTGGCGCTGCTGGAAGAGCAGCCGGAGTTCCAGTTCGGTATGTCCAGCGCGCAGCAGTACGCGTGGCTCAAGGAGCACCGCCCCGAGGTGTTCGAACGGGTGAAGGCCGCTGTGGCCGAGGGTCGCTTTCTGCCTCTCGGCGGCATGTGGGTCGAGTCCGACACGGTGATGCCGACGGGTGAGTCGCTGGTGCGGCAGTTCTCGCACGGTCAGCGGTTCTTCGAGCGGGAGTTCGGTTTCCGCTCGAAGGGCGTCTGGTTGCCCGATAGCTTCGGCTACTCGTCCGCGCTGCCGCAGCTCATGCGCCGCGCCGGCTTCGAGTGGTTCTTCACGCAGAAGATCTCCTGGAACCAGCAGAACGTCTTCCCGCACCACACGTTCCTGTGGGAGGGCATCGACGCCTCGCAGATGTTCACGCACTTTCCGTCGATGGACACTTACAACTCGCAGCTGAGCGGGACGGAGGTCGCCAAGGCGTCGCGCCAGTTCAAAGAGAACCGGGTCAGCTCCCGGTCGATCGCGCCCGTGGGCTGGGGCGACGGCGGGGGCGGCACCACCCGCGAGATGACGGGCCGCGCCCGACGCTTGCAGAACCTTGAGGGAAGCGCCCAAGTGGTCTGGGAACACCCCGACGTTTTCTTCGACGCCGCCAAGGCCGAGCTGCCGCACCCGGCCGTCTGGGTTGGCGAGCTGTACCTCGAGTTGCACCGCGGCACCCTCACCAGCCAGCACGGCACCAAGTCGCGTCACCGCCGCGCTGAGCACGCACTCGTCGAGGCCGAGCTGTGGGCGGCAACGGATGCAGTCCGTGCCGGGAACGCGTACCCGCAGGCTGAACTCGACGAGCTGTGGCAGCAGGTTCTGCTGCACGAGTTCCACGACATCCTTCCCGGTACGTCCATCGCCTGGGTGCACCGCGAGGCGGTCGCCGTCCTCGAAGACGTGATCGACAGGGCTCGGGCGATCTCGGATGCCGCGCGCCGCTCGCTCGCCGGCGACGGAGACCGTGAGCTCGTGTTCTCGCCGACGTCGGTCGCCGGTCCGCTGCCGCTCGGCGCCAGCTTGGCCGTCGCCCCGGATGACCGGGTCACGCTAGACGATTCAGGTGACGGCATCGTGCTGGAGAATGCGCTCGTGCGTGTGCGCATCTCCGATGAGGGACTCATCGTCTCTGCGGTCGACCTCGGGACCGGGCGCGACGCCGTCGCCGATGGTCGCGCGGCGAACTTGCTGCAGCTGCACCAGGACTTCCCGAACATGTGGGACGCCTGGGATATTGACCGCTATTACCGCAACAGCGTCACCGAGCTGCGCGATGTCACCAGAATCTGCTCCCGGCTGACCGAGGCAGGCGCCGAAGTGGTCATCGATCGCACGTTCTCCAAGTCGACCATCACCCAGACGATCACCCTGGCGCCCGGCTCGCGGACGCTGCATATCGTCAACGACATCGACTGGAACGAGACCGAGAAGCTGCTCAAGCTCGCGTTCCCGCTCGACGTGCAGGCGGCACACTCTGAGGCCGAGACCCAGTTCGGCTATCAGTCGCGCGTCACGCACACGAACACGAGCTGGGAGGCGGCGAAGTTCGAGACGTCGATGCACCGCTTCGTGCTGGTGCGCGAGGCCGACTTCGGCGTCGCCCTGGTGAACGACTCGATCTACGGCTACGACACCTCCCGCGAAGTGGCGGACGATTCCGTGACGACCACCGTGCGGCTCTCGCTGCTTCGGGCACCGCGCTTCCCTGACCCCGAGGCCGACCACGGACGGCACGTCATCACGATCGGCATGGTGATCGGTGCTGGTCCTGCCGAGGCCACCCGCGCGGGCATCGAGCTGAACGCTCCGGGTACCGTAGTCCGCGGCGGTCACGACGTCGCGCCACTGGTTTCGGTGCAGGGCGAAGGGATCGTCGTTTCCGGCGTGAAGCTCGCCGACGATGGCTCGGGCGACCTTATCGTGCGCGTCTACGAGTCGCTTGGTCGTCGCACGAACGGCGAGCTGTCGGTCGACTTCCCGCACCGCGAGGTGCGTGAGGTGAGCCTCATCGAGGACGCCCTTGACGAGGCGCGCCTCGGTGGCGAGCTGCGCCTGCGGCCATTCGAGGTGCGCACCCTGCGGGTCGTGCGGTGAGGGGGTAGCGCACGATTCAGCCAGGTGAGGATCGTCCCCAAGGGGTAGGGCATCCCCGCGAAGCTGGCGAGGACCATCTCGGCCCCGCCGGGGACACCCGCGGATCGAAGGGTTAATTGGGACAGCAACACCGTTTGTATAGTCTGGCCGGGTGGTGCAGCGACTCGGCGAGGACCCCGACGGTCGCTATCAACTCGTCCAGATGGGACTGCATACTGACCGTCCCGACGAGCTTCGTGACGTCGTCCATCACGTGTGGGCCGGACGCCCTCTTGTCATAGCGCAGCGATGCGATACTGGCGCTAGCGAACGCCTCGGCGAAAAGCCGGCCGCTGCTGTTGTTCCCGGGAAGCAGGGGCGAACACCAATTCCGGTCAGTCGGGCCGGACCACCGTACCCTTTCGCGATTCAGGCGGCCTGGAGTTCCGTGAGATGGGCGTATTTCAGCGCCTTGGCTTGGTGGCGTAGTTTGCGCCGATGGTGTCTGGAATGCGGTGGCGCCGTATTGGGTGGGTCGGTTCCTGGTGGATTGCTGCCGGGCAAGGGCGGGGCTGTTGATTGATAGTGGTGTCCTGTGGGGGTGCGGATGTCCAGGACATGCCGGATCCCGGGGCCGGTTCGTGCTGTCCAGCCGGGGAGTTCCTTGGTGTGGTTGCAGGCTTCGCACAGGCCTGCCCCGTTCGCCAGGCTGGTGGGTCCTCCGGCCTGCCACGCAACGACATGGTCAAAGTGCCTGATGGGCGCGTCGCAGTATGGTGTCCGGCAGGTGTCGTCACGAGCCTGGATGAAGCAGCGCAGCCCGGCGGGGAAGAGCCGTGCCCGGGAGTCGGCGGCAAGGAGCTGTCCCGTTCCGGGGGCGGTGTAGAGGCGCCGGAGCCAGAGCTTCAGCTCCTGGTCCTGGCCGGACCCGCCATCCTTGGTGTTGCCAGTGTTGCTGAGGAGTTCCCTCGCCCAGCCGGCGGGGACGATGCCGTAGCCGGGGAGCCTGGCGGGTTCGCTGTCGCCCTGGAAGAGGGTGCGGTCGGTCATGACGAGCTGGATGTCAACCCCGCTGATGCCACCGGCGGTGCCGGTGGTGCGTTCGACCAGCGCATCGGCCATGATCTGTCCCCGGGTGCGTGTGTCCCCTGTATTGCGGAGGGTGTCTGCGTGCCGGGTCAGGGCCGCGTGAACGGCCACGCCCTGGGCGACGGGAAGCAGTGCGGTCAGGTAGGTCATGGTGTCCGGTGCCGGGCGCAGGCTCACGTGCCGTTCGGTGGCGGCGTGGCTGGCGCGTTGCGTGACCGAGCGGGGGTCCCGACGGTAGGCCGCGGCCCGGGCGATGGAGATGATCGTCCGGTCTCCGGCGCCGTCGAAGGTTCCGGTGTCGGCGGCGAGTTCCTCATCCACCGCGCAGCGGTTCTCGGCGGACAGGCAGGCTGTTTCCTTGACCAAAAGGGTTGCGCGCCATTCGTTGAGCCGGCCGGTTTCCAGGGCGGCGAGGGTGTGCGGCATTTCGGCGACGAGCGCTTTGGCGAGGCCGTGGAGCCGGGATCCGCGGGCGGGGGATTCCCGCCGGGCCAAGGCAATCTGGGCTGCGACGCCGCGTCCCTGCTCCTCGGCCGGGACGCCCAGGTCTTTCTCGGCGCTGCGCTGGACGGCGTCGAACGCGACAGCGATCCTCGCCTGCGCGGCAGCGGCCGCGGACTTCAAGTCCTCAAGCCCACGCAACTGGTCGATCAGCAAGGCACAGTCCCGCAGTTTGCTGTCGGCCAGTGCCCCGCCGTCGACTGACCCGGAACCGCCGGAGGCTGGCCGAATCGATTTCACGGCAGCGATCAGATCCTCCACTGCCGGGGTTCTCCGAATGCCGTCCATAACCAAAGCATTTCAGGAGGGTCTGACAATTTAGGCCGAACGAACCCCTTCATGCAGAAAAGTAGGAAACTAGAAGAACATTTCGGCTGAGGGTTGGTTGCTAAGATGCAGCAATTGGCTTGAGTCATTTGGGGGAGACCATGCGCTTGTTGTTTTCTTTTCGTCATGTCTGGCGCAATCTGAGCGCCTTCATCCTTGTAGCGGCGCTCGTTGCAGTCGGGATCCCTGCCCAAGCGGCGACCACCGACACTGGCTCGATCACCGGCACCATTTCGGGTGCTCCTGGTGTTGACGTCAAACGTCTCTCGGTCTCGGCCATCGGTCTTGTCGACGGCTCCGAATGGGGCCACGCCTGGACCGCAGCAGATGGAACCTACACGATGGTCAACGTGCCGACGGGCACTTACAAGATCAGGGTCGGCGGTGGAAGAAGCGGGGGGTACGACACCTGGTATGGCGGGGCAGTGTCAGAGAATGCAAAGACGGTGACTGTGCCCTCTAACCAAGTTCTCACCGGAATCGATGTCGTCGTGCCCTTGGGAGCTACGGTTTCGGGAAGGGTGTCCGTTCCTGAAGGATTCTTGGTCAGCAAGGTCTTGGCAGAAGCCTTCTGGGGCTACACCCCGGCCACTCAGCTGTTTTCACACGCCGATGCCCAGGGGAACTACGAGATCAGGGGTTTGGCTCCCGGAACATACATCATAAACTTCCGTACGAATGAGGCCCTTGAACAAACCTCCTACCATTTGGGTGGAGGATCCACGGGTTTCACGCTGGTTAACATTGCCGGGTCGGAAAAGCTCACCGGGATCGATGTCACCATGCTCAAGTCATCCAGCATTTCCGGCAAGGTGACACTGCCGCCTGGCGTCAGCACCGACGGTCTCAAGGTTTCGGCACGGAGGGAAGACAACAACGTCGAAGGCAGGGGATCGATATCACCCGACGGGTCATTTCAGATTACGGGCCTGTACGAAGGGAAGTATCGGATCAGGTTCGAAGCCGGCACCACTGGGCTCGTTGACCAGTGGTACAGCGACGGGACCGGCACCGGTTCAGCCACGAGCATTGATGTGCCTCAGTCGACCGATGTCGGCGGGGTCAATCTGACGTTGGTCCAGACTCCGTCCTTTGGTGATGTTGCACCTGGCACTGCGTTCTTCGACGAAATTTCGTGGCTCGCTGCAAGAGGTGTCACGGGCGGATTTCCTGATGGTACCTTCCGCCCACTAGACGTGATCCATCGAGATGCCATGGCAGCGTTTATTTACCGGGCAGCCGGCAGGCCAGAGTTCACGCCACCAGCGGTGTCGCCATTCCGTGATCTAGCCACTTCGGACCCGTTCTATAAGGAGATCACCTGGCTGAAGTCGAAGGGAATCACCAACGGTTATCCGGACGGCACGTACCAGCCACTGGGTGCCATCAATCGGGATGCCATGGCCGCTTTTCTGTACCGCATGGCCGGCGGTGTCGGCTGCGCTTTTCCGCTGGCGGAGGCGCCGGCCGAAATCCCCGTTTTCACCGACAACCCCGTCGGCGGTTCATTCCACAACGAGATCCAGTGGATGGCCTCGTGCCGCATTTCAACCGGCTATGCCGACGGATCCTTCAAACCGAGCGAGCCTGTCCACCGGGATGCGATGGCGGCGTTCATCAAGAGGCTGAGTGTGCAACCAGGGTATCTGGGTCTAAATTGACGAGTCTTTCCGAGGGTTTCCGGGCGTTCCAGGAGAAGCGGGCACCGGTCTTCAGGGGGTAGGGAGGCGCTAGAATTCTGTACATGACAACCCTTCCAGTTGCAGAGGCTCGATCACACTTCTCGCGGATCGTGGAACAGGCATCGTCCACGCATGAACGATTCGAAATCACTCGAAACGGCGCACGTGCCGCGGTCCTCCTGGGCGCCGACGATTATGACGCCATGATCGAAACGGTGGCGGTATTGTCCGACGCGAAACTCGTCAGGGATATTGGAAAGGGGCTGAGAGAACTGGCTGGCGGACAAACCTTCAGCATCGACGAGGTCAAGGCGGACATGCGCACGACCAAGCACGGGGCATGAGCCCTCGTTATGAGGTCAGATTCTCCAAGTCGGCGAAACGGGCTCTAACCGATGACCTGCCGGAGAAGGTTGCAGCTGCTGCCTTTGAGTTCATCACCCGCGCCCTGAGTGAGAACCCTCAACGTGTGGGCGCTCAGTTGCAGGAGCCGCTATTCCCCTTGTATTCGGCCAGACGGGGAGAGTACCGCGTCATCTACCGGATCGTGGAGGACGTCGTCCTGATCGAGATCGTCTCGATCGCGCATCGCCGCGACGCCTACCGCTAAGACGGACTTGCGGCTTCGAGGCAGGCGGAATGGCAAGCACATCCGCCTCGTGGCTCGCCACGATCGGTGGGTTGCTTGGTGTGGTGGGCTGGCTGCCATTCTCGGCTTTGGCCGCCTTGGACGATCTCGCCAGCGCGATGGCCCAGGTACCGGGCGGAGGCTGTTCCCCGACGCACGGCCAGGGTGTAAGCGGACTGAGGTGTATCCGGGCTCCCTGCCCGGGAAGCCGTGGCCCATACTAAGCCGTGGCCCGTACTAAGCCGTGCAGCCGAACCTAAGTGATGTACGGGCCGAATTCCGCCTCAGGGTCGCGCCTTCTCCCTGGGAATAGGGCGCGTCTTGCTTCGTCAATGGCAATTGCCGGGATCAGGACGAGGCCCACTGTGATGGACAACATGGTCCATGCCGCGTCTTGCAGAACATCTTTCGGTGGCCGCTTTGGTTGCTCTGGCCGCCATGGGCCTCCATGCATCAGGGTGATCATGGTTTGAGGGTAGGGACCGGGACCGCGCAGCGCCTGAGTGGTAACTACTTGTCTAGTCCCGGGTCCGTACTCGTTTCAGCTCGCTGGCCGGGATGTGGGGGAGGCCTGTTGATTCCGCGCCCGGTGGATGCGGTACTCACGCCCGGTGATCCAGACGATGAAAATGTCGAAGGCTGTCAGGAGGACAAGGCCCCAGGAGAATACGACGGCGATCCGGTAACCCTGGTAAAGGATGAAGACCAGCAGGAACGCGATCATCCACGGGTAGGCCCAGAGCTTGTCCTTCAGGACGGCCCAGACCAGGAGGATTTTCACCAGGCCGTGTAGCAATAGGTAGATCGCGCCGAACAACGACGCCGATACCGAGAGGTTGGAGCTCAGGTGCACCAAGCTGTTCGCCAGGAAGTCGTGCGGGTCTTCGGCGAGCTCGTGCTGGGTGAGGAACCGGACCAGATCACCGATTTGCCGGGGCGTCACCAATAAGAGAAGGACGCCGCCGATCAGCTCGAGGACGCCGTCGAGGCCCTTCAGGAGGAGGCTCACGCGAAATGTCCGGTCGAGCAGGGTTGTTCCAGCCGGTTTCGTTTCCATGACACATCCCTTCGGTACCTCAAGATACATTCTTTCTTATGCCCCTCTCTTCTGATCCCGCAGGAGTTTTCGCAATTGAAACACGCGGCCTGAGCAAGCATTTTGGCAGGCATACCGCCGTCGATGGCCTGACCATGCGCGTGCCCGCGGGAGCCATCGCAGGTTTTATCGGTCCCAATGGGGCAGGCAAGACGACCACCATTCGCCTGCTCTTGGGGCTGGTGCGACCGGATGCGGGCAGCGCCACGGTTCTGGGCCACTCCCTCACTGAATTCGAGCGCTACCTGCCGCGCGTCGGAGCCCTGGTCGAAGCGCCGGCGTTCTATCCGGGCTTCTCCGGGCGGACCAATCTGGAGGTGCTCGCCCGCCTTGGAGGACATCCCGGTTCCCGCGTGAGCGAACTGTTGGAAGTTGGGGGACTCTCCAAGCGGGCGCGTGATCGGGTCGGGACGTATTCGCTGGGCATGAAGCAGCGCCTTGGGGTGGCGATGGCCCTGCTGCCCGATCCTGATCTGCTCATTCTCGACGAGCCAGCCAATGGCCTTGATCCCCTCGGCATCATCGAGATACGCGAGATGCTGCGCCGTTTGGCCGGCCAGGGGAAAACCATCCTGCTCATCCTGGTGGTCGAAGGCATCATCGCGGTGGTTTTGCCGCAGGTCACCCAGTGGTTCCCAGGCCGGGTGTTCAACACCATCGTGGGGACCACCGTGCCCCTGGTCGGCCCGACCCCTCCCCAAGGCTATCCGGCGGCACTGGGAGCAGCACTCCTGTGGATTGTCGGCTTCGTCGTGGTGAGCGCCGTCGTGTTCCCACGCCAGGACGTGAAAGCGTGACAGAAAGAGCGCGAGGTGAGTCCTCCGGCGTCGTCGGCAATGAGCGCCTGACCGCACTGATAGGGGCCGTGGTGCTGGTTCTGTCGGTGGCGGAGATCGCCACCGTTCCGACCCTGGGCAGCCTGATCGTGGCGCACTTCTTCGTCGGCGTGCTCCTGGCGGGCCCGGTCGTTGCCAAGACGGCCAGCACCGGCTGGCGGTTCATTCGCTACTACTCACGGGATCCCGCGTACCGCCGCAAGGGCCCTCCCCGGCTGCTGCTGCGCGTGATCGCTCCGGTGCTCGTCGTCTCGACGATCGCGCTAATCGGCAGCGGCATCGCCTTGGCCATCACCGGCCCTGCCCCCGAGATCCTGATCCGGGTCCACGTAGTCAGCTTCCTGGTCTGGCTTGCCACCCTCGCAGTGCACGTCTTCGCGTACGTGAGGCGGGTAGCCCGGTTAATTGCCGAGGACTGGCGCCGCCCCCTCCCGCGGACGCGAGAGAACGGGGCCGCACCGGAGCCTTCGGGACGCCGGATGCGGCTCGCGGTCAACATTGCGGCGCTCGTGCTGGCCGCGATCGCTGCGGTCCTGCTTCTGCCGACTGCAGCACCATGGGAGGGGTGGCGTGGTCAGGCCGTGACCGGACCCGGGGTCCTCGCCGTCGCAGTGTGTATCGGGACCGCGGTCGCGGTCATGCTCAAGCGCCGCTAGAGGAGGAAGCAAAGCCCCGCGTCGTCGGGATCATTGCGCGGATGGCCGATTACAATCTGCTTACGCTCTGGTGGCGCCGCGAGTCCAGCCACCACGCCAACGCCGGCGGGGACAGGAGAACTTCATGAATGATGGGCCCCACACAAGGTCTCAAGGCCCTCGCCATATGCGCCGCAAATCCCGGCGCAAATCCATCATCCTGTTCTCGGCCACGGCGGTTGCTGCCGCCGTGGCCGTGACCGTCGCCACCGCGGTCACCTATGTGGGCGCGACAGCGGTTGCGGTCAATAACAACGTCCACCGCTCGGACGTCCTCAAGGATCTGAAAACGCTTCCCGCGGCAGTGCCAAAGCTGAGCCAGGACACGAACATCCTGATCATGGGACTGGACACGAGGGTCGACGAGAAGGGCAAGCCTCTTCCTCCGGAGATGTATGACGCCTTGCACGCGGGGGATGAGAATATCGGCGGTTACAACTCCAATGTGCTGATGCTCATCCATATCCCCGCGAACGGTTCCAAGGCCGCGGGGATCTCCATTCCCCGGGATGATTACGTCCAGGTGGACGGCATACCTGGAAGCGGCCCGTTCAAGGCCAAAATCAAGGAGGCGTACGGCTACGGCTTCGCGGCTGAGAAGACCTCCTTAATCAACGCGGGAAAGCCCGACGACGACGCGACGTACCAGGCGGCCCGCGACGCCGGGCGCAAGGCCGAAATAGCCACCGTGACCAAGTTCCTGGGCAGCGTCCACATCGACCACTTCCTCGAAGTCACCATGGCCGCGTTCTACGAGACGGCCCAGGCCATCGCACCCATCACGGTCTGCGTCAACAAGGCCACCCAGGACACCTTCTCCGGGGCCGACTTCAAAGCGGGCATGCAGCAGATCAACGCCAAACAGGCCATGGCGTTCGTGCGGCAGCGCCGGGACACGTCCGATCCGACGTACCTCTTCTCAGACTTGGACCGCGAGCGCCGTCAGCAGGCCTTCATCGCTTCGGTCTCCCACCAGCTCAAGGACGCCGGGACCTTCACCGATATCGGGAAAATGCAGGGTGTCCTGGATGCGGTGAGCAAGAACATCGTGGTGGATTCGGAGTTGAACCTGATCCAGCTTGCCCAGCAGGCCACGTCCCTGACCGGGGGCAACATCTCCTTCTCCACCCTGCCGATCACCGGCTTCGGAACGTCCCCGGATGGCGCCTCCATCAACACCGTGGACATCAACCAAGTTCAGGCCACCGTCAAGGAACTTCTCACTCCGGTCCCGCCGGTTCCTGCAACGACGACGACGGCGACCGCGACGGCGGCGGCCACCTCGCCTGCGGCAGCCGCACCCCCAGCGGCACCCGCCCCAGGGGCTGCAGCACCAGCCACACCCTCAGCACCTGCAAGCAACGTCTACGCGGATTCCACCGGCGCCCTCCAAGGCGGCGCCATTCCCTGCGTCAAATAGCGGCTTTTCGTTCCGCCGGGTTGTAACGTTTTCGTTTTTGCTTGCGCTCCGGAGACCTCCCGTTCATACTAAATGAATCCCGTTCATTTTGTGATATCCGTCTCCTTCGAGCTCTTGCCAACGGAGGCATCCCCTTCATCACGCGCAGGAATCTGCTTCCCACGAAAGGCCCTATCGTGAGTCAAACTGCAAACCAAGATCCACCGGCCGGCGCTCCGGTCCCTGTGAAGTCACAGCCGGGCACTGCCACGCCCATGCCTGAGACCACGTCGACAGCTCCCCGCGCTGCGAGGGCAATGGAGAAGAGATCGATTGATTGGGTCCCGAACAACGAGCGGCACGGTAAGCTGCGCGGCGTCGGGGCGATCTGGTTTGTCGGAAACGTCAACCTGACGGCGATGGCGACCGGAACGGCCGCGCTTGCCGCGGGAGCCGGATTGATGTGGACGATCGTAGCAACCGTGCTTGGCTCTCTCTTCGGCACTTTTTTCATGGCTTTCCACAGTGCGCAGGGCCCCCAGCTCGGGCTTCCGCAACTGGTGCAATCGCGTCCTCAGTTCGGATACATCGGTGCAGCCATCACTGTCTTCATCGCCGCCTTGGTCAACTATGTCGCCTTCAACACGAGCGACGCGCTGCTGTCCGGCTCTGCGACGAATCTGCTCTTCGCGGTGCCGCCTCGAATCGGTTTTACGATCGCTGCCGTCCTCGCCGCCGTGCTGGCCCTCTTCGGCTACGACTGGATCCACAAGGTCAACAAGTGGCTGACCTTTCCGCTGCTCGGCCTCATGGGAATCCTCACCGTAGCGGCCCTGACCAATGGGGCGCTCCCGGCGGGAGCCTTCGACCTCGGGGAATTCAACGGCCCGGCCTTCTTGACCGTCTTCGTTATCATGGCCGGATTCCAACTCGGCTGGGCGCCCTACGTGTCTGATTACTCCCGCTACCTTCCCGCGTCGATCGGCGTCAAGGCGGCCTTCTGGTGGACCTACCTGCCGAGCGCGATCTCCGGGATCTGGGTATTTGTGCTCGGTGCGATCATGGCGGCTGCGTCGCCAGGCGCCGACCCGGTGACCGGGTTCCTTGCCGCCGCGGTGAACTTCGGCGGGCCCGTCTTTGGCTGGATCGTGATCGCGGCCCTGCTGGTCGGGGTGCTCTCGGTCATGGGCATCAACCAGTACGGCGGCAGCCTCACGATGATCTCGATCCTGGACTCGTTCCGGCCCGTCAAACCGACCCTGAAGCTCCGGGCCATCACGATTGGGCTGATGTTCGTGCTGGTGTTCGGCATCTCGCAAGTGGTCGGGATCGACAGTTTCAACGCCTTCTACGGCAATGTGTTGATCTTCATCGCGTATGTCTTCACGCCGTGGACCGCCATTAACCTGGTCGACTTCTTCTTCGTGCGCAAGGGCAAGTACGTCATCGGCGAAATCTTCAACCCCGACGGGATCTACGGTCGATGGGGCTGGCGCGGCACCACGGCATACCTCGTCGGCATCGCGGCCATGATCCCGTTCATGGTCACGGCCCCGTTCGTGGGCTCGATCGCCCAAGGGCTGGGAAGCGTCGACTACTCAATCTTCGTCGGACTCCCCGTTGCCGGGATCCTTTACCTCGTCCTCTGCCGTAGCCTCGACCTCGACAAGGAGCAGCGGATGGTGGACGCCGAAGGACTGCTCCTGCATGACAAGCACTGACTGCGGGTCCGCCCTGCACAGCGGCTCGGACACAATCCGACAGCGCACCCCGGACGCTTATGTGAGGCGGATTTGGCGATTTGCGTCGGTGTAGAGCAGGTAACGGAACTTGCCCGGGCCGCCTGCGTAGCAGACCTGCGGGCAGAATGCGCGCAGCCACATGAAGTCGCCGGCCTCGACCTTCACCCAGTCGTCGTTGAGCAGATAGACGCCGTTGCCTTCGAGGACGAACAACCCATGTTCCATGGCTGGCGTCCCGGCGAACGGGATGGAAGTGCCAGGCTCGAAGGTCACGATGTTCACGTGCATGTCATGCGCGAGGTCGTCGGGATCCACGAATCGAGTCGTGGCCCAGCTGCCGTTGGTACCTTGCATCTGGCTGGGCTCCACATCCTGATCGCGGGTCACAAAGGACGTGGCCGTATAGCCATCCGCCGGTTCGTAGGCTTTGCGGATCCAGTGGAAATTTGTGATGCCGTCCGAATCGTTCCTTAAGGACCAGGCGGCCCCGGCGGCGATATACGCGTAGCTGCCTTCCTCCAAGATATGCAGTTCTCCGTCGAGCGCCAGGGTAAGCCATCCCCTTGTCAGGAAGAGGACCCCCTCGACGGCGGCCTCCGGCTCGGGCTTCCGCGAACCGCCGCCGGGTCCCACCTCGACGATCAACTGGGAGAACCTTGTCGCGAAACCTTCGATGGGGCGTGCGATGATCCAGGACCGTGTGTTCTCCCAGCCGGGGAGATTGCTGGTGACTGTGTCTTTAAGGACGCCCTTAGGTATGACGGTATATGCGTCCTTGACCATGGCCCGGTCTTTTGGGAGCTGGGCTTGTGGAATGGCTACTTCGGGGTGAAATGAACCGGCCATCTAACCGCGGGTCCCTGCAGCCTGCACGGCAAGGTTCCCGGCAGTGATCGGGCCGCCTTCAGCTACGGTTTTCTCTCCGCTGAAAGCACGCAGCATGGCTTCGCGGTCGAACTGCCCCTCCCATTTGGCGACGACGAACGTCGCAACGCAGTTGCCGAGCAGGTTCACCACGACGCGCATGGAGTCCATGAGGCGGTCAGCTCCCAGCAGGAGTGCGACGCCGGCAACAGGGAAGATGCCCAAGGCGCCTGCGGTGGCGGAGAGTGCGAGAAAGGCCGAACCGGGGACGCCTGCCATGCCCTTTGAGGTGAGCATCAGGATGCCCAGGGCGGCCAGTTGCTGCCCGAGATCCAGGTGGTGGCCGAAGGCCTGTGCAAGGAACAATAGCGAGATCGACAAGTAGATGGCCGCACCGTCCAGATTGAAGGAGTAGCCGGTGGGGACCACCAGGCCGGCGGTAGAACGGGAGCAGCCGGCGTCCGTCAGCTTGGTCATGATCCGCGGCAGGACCGACTCAGTGGACGCGGTGCCCAGAGCCAGGAGGAACTCCTCGCGCGTGTATTTGATGAACTGCCACAGCGGGACCCGGACCAAGCCCCAGGCGATCAGGAACAGCAGGCCAATGAACACGATCGCCGCACCGTAGCAGGCCACGATGAGCAGGGCATAGGTGCCCAACGTGCTCAGTCCATACTGGCCAATGATGAACGCCATGGCACCGAAGGCGCCGATCGGTGCCAGGCGCATGACCCAGCCCATGATCTTGAAGAAGACCTCCAGGATGGTGTCCAGGACCTTCATGACAGGGGCACAGCGGTCCTTGCCGATCACCACAATTGCGGCGCCGAAGAAGACAGAGAAGCACAGGACCTGGAGGAGGTTGTTGCTGGCGAAGGCGCCGATCACGCTCGTCGGGATGATGCCCAGGATGAATTGTCCGGCGTCGCTGGGCGGAGCCGTGCCGGTCTTAGCCTTCAGGGCGTCCTGGCTCAGGGTGCTCGGATCGATGTTCAGCCCCGCACCGGGCTGGACGATGTTCGCGACCACGAGGCCGAAGGCCAGGGCAAACAACGTGGCCCCGGTGAAGTACAAGAGCGCCTTGACTCCCACTCGGCCCACGGCTTTGACATCGCCAACGGCCGCGATCCCTGTGACGATCACCAGGAAGATCAGCGGCGCGATGATCATCTTGATGAGCTGGATGAACCCGTCACCGAGCGGGCGTAGTCCTGCCCCGATCGACGGCCAGAGATATCCGATCAGGATCCCGGCGACGACGGCGACAAAGATCTGGAAGAACAGGGATTTGTACAGCGGTTTCTTGATGGCGACTGCCTGCGCAGCGTTGATGTCGAGTTTCATGGCGAAGCCAATCCTCATGCGGAACCAGAAGTCCGCGGCCGAAATTCAAGGGACCCTACCAACGTAGGGGAGCATTGTTTCCGGCCTGAAACGAATGTATTAAACTGTCGAAACTTTGAAACATCTGTTTCAATGTTGGCGCACTCGTGGTCTGAGGATGGTTTCTGGCCGTCCGAGAGTCGGATCTACCGAAGCTTTTCGACCTCTCCGAGCGAGTCGAAAAGGCCTGTGATTTCACTGATTCGTTTGGTCCCTGGTCTTCCGGTGGCCGCAAGTACCGCGTTGGCAAGGACACTCAGGAGGCTCATGGGCGCAGCATAACTGTCGAAGGCTCCAGTGCCTTCCACGGGACACTCGATCCACACCTTGGCGTCGCCGGCCATCCGGCGCCCGGTGGCGTCGCCAATCAGGATGGTGGCCGCACCTGTTCCGGCAGCAGCTTTGAGGACGTTTGAGAAGGCTTCTGGACGGCGGCGGAATCCCAGCAGCACCACAGCATCGGCGGGACCGAGCCCTGCGAGTTCCTCGCCCACGCTTTGGCCCGGCTGCGGAGCTAGCCCGACGCCGTCTCGGCATTGGAGGAGCTGTTGCCGCAAATGGAGCGCGAGGGGAAAGCTGTTTCGGAAGCCGATGAGCAATACCTTCCGGGCTCCCGCAAGCAGATTGGCCACTTCGCCCAGCCGTGTTTCGTCAATGGACTCGAACAGACGCTGAAGGTTCCGCTGTTCCAGTGCCGCGTGGGTCGGCAGACCGCCGTCGGAATCCTTGGTGGCGAGCGGCACACCGCTGGACCGCAGTGCTCTGGTGTGCTCCTTGACCTCATTGAAATCGGCAAAGCCGAGCCGGCGAAACAAGCGGCTCACGGTTGCCTTGGAGACTCCGCTCAGGCGCGCCAGTTCGGCCGCGTTGTAGACGGCGAGATCACCCAAGTGGTTCAGGATGGTATCTGCCGCGAGCTGTTCCTGCGGGCCAAGCGCCGGATAGTGCTGTTCGATTCGCTCATCGATCCTCATGAAACAACCGTCTCACGCCCCTGCGCTGTTCCCGCAGCCGCTTCTCTTCTTTGTCCGGTCTTTGCCGGGTTTATCTCTCCGATAGGCTCGACGAATGAGTGAAAACACCCCAAAGCTCGCAGGATATCTGGACAAGCAACAGCCCGGACTTTATCAGGCACTGTCCGCCTACGCGGGGCAGGTCACTGCGGAGGCGGACAGGACCGGGATCCCGCGCCGAACCCTGGAGCTGGTGAACTACCGGGCTTCGCAGATCAACGGCTGCGCCTTCTGCCTGGACCTGCATCATCGCCGCGCCATCGGCTATGGCGAGACCGAGCAGCGGCTTTCCCTCGTGTCGGTGCACGGCGAAGTGGGGCTCTTCGACGAGGCCGAACAGGTTGCGCTTGAGCTTTCCGAACAGATCACGCGAATGTGCACAGCTCGTCCCACGGCCGAGCTGTTTTCCCGCGCGCGGAAGGTCTACACCGAGGAACAGATCAGCGTTCTGTGCATGGCGTGCATCGGCATCAACGCTTTCAATCGCCTGTCCATCCTGAGCGAGCACCCGGTGCGCAAGGCGCGTAGCTCCATCTGACTTGTCGGGGCAGGCGACCCTCTTAGCCTCGTGGAGGCTCGGTGCTTGAATTCTTCCGCCTACTGTGCCACCACAGGTAAAGGCCCCAGCATCCGAGGCCCAGGAACAGAACTGATGCGACAGCCCGCCACCAGACAAAGGGTTGCGAAGACGCGAAAAGGATTGCATAGGCAAAGAACGAAGCGCTTATCCAAGGATTCGGAATCTTGTTGGCCACGCGGCCGCCTTTCGGATGCGGAGTGCTTGGAGGGGAGCAGGCTACCAGCCGCGACAAGTGGCGAGGGTGAGTCCGATGCCCGAGAGCGTGCCGACGAGAGACCAGCCAACCACGGCTCCACCTGGGGCAAATACGGTGACGATGTTCAGGCCCACACCCACCGCGCACGTCCAAGTGATGCTCGCAGTGCTTCCGCCGATGTTCAGGTTTGCGACCTGCTTGCCTCCGATGTAGACATGAAGGTACCCGGGACAAGTGCTCGGGTTGTTGTTGGTCCAATTGTGGGATACCCCCATGCTGATGCAGAAGGAGTAGTACTTTCCTGCCGGTTCTCGCAGTTCCGGTCTGGCGGCTCCTGCTGGCGACTGTGAGATAGATGGTGATGTGACCGGGGGTTCCGCGGCGCTGGCAGGGGCTAGCCCGGCGAACACCAAGCCTGCGCTGGCTGCCAGGATTAGTGCAATCTTTTTGATGTTTTTCATGGCGCGAAGGGCTTGCCGCGCTACTCGGTGGGTGGCGCCAAGCCAAACTTGAGAGCTGCGCACGATTTTCATTTGAGTCATCCTGTCTTTCCGATTTCCACTCACGGGTACGTAGGAACAGGGCTGCCCCAAGCATCAGTAGTCCGCCTATCCAGCCGACAACCGCGAAGCTCCCTCCGACTGCTGCGAAAGCGAAGCACGCAGGAGCCGCCAACAGCGGTAGCATGAAGATTTTGTTTGCTGCCATGAATTGACCCCTACTCTCACTCGGCGATTGACCAAGGCGCGCGAACACGACCCGCTGTGAGCCATCGATGCTTTGCCTGACGTAGCATCCAAATGTTCCGGAATATCTGCGACGAGGCGATGAGTTGCATGTTCCTCTTTGAATTAGGATCGGCGCCGGTCCTGTGCTGATCCTAAGCAGCCGTTTCACCTTTAGATACGGATTTCCGCAGAATTGAGTGCCAATCTGACTAAATTGAGTGCCAAACCTGAGCAAATTGAGTGGTGCGCAGCATGCTCACTGTGAGTAAGCATGCTGCGCCTGGGAGCATAGGTAAGCAGCTGGCAAGACGAGGAGCAGATCAGCATGGCGTGCATCGGCATCAACGCCTTAACCGCCTGTCCATCCTGAGCGAGCACCGGGTGCACAAGGCCCGTGCGTCGAGATGAAGCTGCGCAACTAGCCCCACCCCAGCTATCGGCTGAGCACTACCTCAAGTTCCTCAGGCAGCTCCATCGCCAGACCGCTGTCTGTCGCGACCGTGATTGGCTGCACATAGCTTCCGTTCCACCAGTAGATGTGCGGGCTGAGCGGGTGTGGCATTCTTTCATGTTGGGCTGCCGTCAACGTGGCCATGAATATAAGGTCCGCAATGCTCGTACCTTCGTTCACGACGTGCAGGTTCAGTGCCGTCGCCGCTGGGACGGTCATGAAGACTCCCAAGGGCCCGGCTTTGAATCCCAGCGCGTCAAGAAGTTCCTGGGGGTAGGCGAGCCAGGTTGCCTGGAAGTTGGACTCGGACATGATGGCGAACAGGGATCCGCCGTCCTCGGACGTGGCTTGCTCCGGGGTTCCGCAGCCTTCGATCATTAGGTTTTTTCGTGCAGCATCCCAGGCCTGTTCGTGCCCTATGCGATCGACGTGCTCGTCCCTCAGATAGGTGATGCTTTCTTCTCCGTCGAATGCCATCAACAGGGGCAGTCGCGCTACCCACTGGGTGTAATTGAAGTGCGCCTCCGCGTGTTCCTGGGTGATGGTCGCCGGGTCAATGATCTTTGCCCGCGTCCGTTCCAGAAGCTGCTCAGCTGGCAACTCGTCAATATCGACCCGCTCACCTTCTGCTACCAGTCGGGCGAAATACTCCGCGATGGCGTTCTTCCACTCCCGCTCAGGCGCTTCTGCCGCGATTCGGGCAACAGTCTCGAGCCCGTAGCCACGTGTACTGTCAACAACGAGGACGCGGTCGGAGAGTACGTTGACGGAGATGCCCAGTTTGACGAACGCGTCCTCACAGAGCTTGCGCATTTTTTCGCCCTGTTTCAGCGTCAATTGCGGAAATTCCCCGTCGCGCTCCTGATCCTTCTTAGCAAAAAATCCCATACGGCGCTCTCCTCACATCGTTCAAAACTTGGCGGCGTCCCCCATGCGTCGCCGGTGATGGGAAGACGCAAGAATTACCCTAGGCCATTAAGAACCCGGCTTTGGCGCCAAGTGTCGAACGTCCGTGATGGGTCCGGAGCGAGAGACTTCTTGACCCGAGAGCCAGAAATCTTGCCTCAGGGATTAGCGCTTTTCAAAATCCGTTCGTAGGATTTGCCTATGTCTATGGGGAGATTAGTTCGTAAAGCAGTTATTCCGGCCGCTGGATTGGGCACGCGCTTCTTGCCTGCCACCAAGGCGATGCCGAAGGAAATGTTGCCGGTAGTGGATCAACCGGCCATCCAATATGTGGTCGAGGAAGCCGTGAAGGCGGGCCTCAGCGACTTGCTCATGATCACAGGCCGCAACAAGCGCGCTCTTGAGAACCATTTCGACCGAGCACCTGATCTCGAACGCACGTTGGAGCTGAAGGGCGACGAAACCCGACTGGACGCAGTGAGGCATGCCTCCGAGCTTGGGCCAATCCACTACGTGCGGCAGGGCGAACCGAAGGGTTTGGGCCATGCCGTGCTGTGCGCCAAGCAGCACGTGGGTGACGAAGCGTTTGCCGTGCTTTTGGGGGACGACCTTATTGACGAGAACGATGAGCTCCTGTCAACCATGATCGACGTCCATGCGAAGACCGGCGGTTCGGTTATCGCCCTCATCGAAGTGGACCCGTCACAGATCAGCGCGTATGGCTGCGCTGACATTACGCCCATCGCGGGCGAGGACTACGTCCGGGTCAACAGCCTTGTGGAGAAGCCTTCTGTCGAGGAGGCGCCATCAAACTTGGCTGTCATTGGACGCTATGTACTGCACCCGGCCGTGTTCGATGTCCTTGAGGAGACCGGGCCCGGACGCGGTGGCGAGATCCAGTTGACCGACGCCCTCCAAACTCTCGCTGAGGGAGATGGTGAAGGCGCGGGCGTTTACGGGGTCGTCTTCCGAGGCCGTCGCTACGACACAGGGGACAAGCTCAGCTACTTGAAAGCCGTCATCACCTTAGCGTCCGAGCGGGCCGAATTCGGTGAAGACCTCAAGTCCTGGATGAAGGGATTCCTCGGCTAGGACGGCTGCATGACCCCGGCAAGTACGAATGCCTTGAGGCACCAGGCCGCAGGAACGCCTCGGTGCTCGGCTCGTGGCGTGTCGAGCACCGAGGCTTCCATTACCCGACTGGCAGCGCGAATGCGGCGGCACCGATAAGCGGAGCGTCCTCAGGAAGCTCGGCGACCTGCAGGTCCATTTGCGACAATTCCGGGCATGCGGCAATCAAGCCGGCCCGGAAAGGACGCTCAAGGATATCCCAGGAGCCGGAGATGGAGCCGCCGACGACAATGACATTGGCCTTGAAGGAGACAGCCCAGGGCGCCACCGCATCGCCAAGTGCCAGCATTGCGGCGTCAATCACCGAGGTCGCCTCGGCCTCGCCAAACCGGGCCAGCTGGGCGATCTCGCGGACGTCCAACTGCTTCCCAGTCAGCTGCCGATACCGCCCACGGATCGCTCGACGGGACACGGTTTCTTCCAAGGGTCGGCCGCGCCAAATGATCAGGTGCGCGCTCCCGTCAGGGGGCACCTCTGGGCCCTCGTTCACGGGCACTCCCTGATCTATGAACGCCGATCCGACCCCGGTGCCGAGCGTCAGGCAAAGGACCCGGTCATGACGGCGTCCGGCGCCAGCAGCACACTCTCCCATCCCAAAAGCATCGGCGTCGTTGAGAAACCGGACCGATGAGGGGCGAGGCAGGATCGACTCGCTGAGGGCAAAACCCAGATCGAAATCGTTCAGTCCGTCGAACTTGCCGACCTTTTCAAAGCGTCCGATGCCTCTTTCGTAGTTGAAGGGACCGGGAACGGCCACCCCCCATGGCAGGGATGCTGTCACTTTCAGCTTCGCGGCCGTGGCTGCCAAGACTGTCACCAACTCCTCGGCTGGGGCATGCGCATCAAGGTGTGACCTGTATTGTTCAACAACGAACGGAGCTTTTTGGCCGATTGCGATCAGAGCCGCGGTTACGTGTGTGCCGCCGATCTCCAGAACCGGGATTTGCTCGATGGGACGGGTCATAGGATGCGTCCATCGTGCGCCGCCCGGGCCAGTCCGCATGACGAGTCGGCCCGAGCGTACAGGGTTGCCTGTAGCGCGTGATAGAGATCCGGCTTACCGGACCACGTCTCGAATGCGGGCTTTCCAGACGAATCCAGCTCGTGCCACCAGCTTCCGGACTTGCGGTCTATGACGCTCAGGCTAATGTACGACCAAAACCTCCGGTACCACGCTTCATATGTTGGATCTGACGTGGCCCGGTAAAGGTATACGGCGGCTCCGACTGCTTCGGCCATGGCCCAGTGCATGGTGTTGATATTGACTGGGTTTCCTTCCAAATCGACCGTGTAGACGACGCCGCCCGTTTTGACGTTCCAGCCGTCGCGCGTTGCGGCAGCGAACAATTGGCGAGCAGCCTCCGGAGCCCATTTCAGCTTGGACCCAGGGAGCGCATTAAGCTGGAGGAGGAGCCTGGCCCATTCGAACCAGTGACCGACGAGGGAGCCATACGGGCGAAATGGATCGGCCCGCCCGTCGATGTTGTAGGCGGGATCCGCCACCCAGTTGTCATCGAAATGTTCAGGGATTCGCCATTTTGAGGTCTCACCGTTTCGCACGATGATGAGCGTGCTGATGCGTTCGGCGCGGCGCTGGAACTTGGAATCCCCGGTGGCTTCGAACGCCGCAATATAGGCCTCGGTCAGGTGCATGTTGGCGTTTTGGCCGCGGTAGCCCGGTTCCAGGAGGGTCCAGTCTGCCGTGAGGGCGTCCACCGCAGCACCCTCGTCTTCCCTCCAGAAATGCTTGTCCAGAACTGCATCGACGTGGCCAAGGAGGTCGGCCGCGCCGTCCAGGCCGGCTTGCGTGGCCCCTGCTGCTGCCAGCAGGACGAATGCGTGGGCGTAGGCGTTCTTGGTGGTGTCCAGTGGAGTGCCCGTTCTGGAAATGGAGTTGAACCACCCGCCGTTGTCGGTGTCTAGGAACGCCTCGGACAAAGCTTCCAGCCCGTGCCGGGCAATGGTGGCGGCGCCCGGTCGACCCATGAGATGTGCCAAGGCGAAGCAGTACACGAGACGCGCGGTGGCATAGAGTTCGCGGGGGCCGTCAAGCAAAGGCTTGCCTTCGCGATCCAGTGGGGCGTAGCCGATGTCGCCGGCCAGAGCGTGCCGCTCGTGGAATTGAAGGAGACGCTCCTGTTCCCTCTTCAGCCATCTGTGATGGGCATCGAGGTCCATCCAAACGGGACCTTGTACGTTCATTGTCATGGATTTGTCTTCCTCAGGCTCGTTGAAGCCGCATGAGGTTGCGGTCGTGCCGATGCGCGGTGGCGTTGGGAACTGTTGCAATTGATTCAGATGTTGTGCGCGTGTCACCCGACGGCCTTGAGGCTGGAAACAAAGAACCGTTGGCAGGCTATGAAGAGCACAACCGTCGGGAGCGAGGCCACAATTGCCGCGGCGAGGGTGACGGGTGGGCCGAGACTTGCGAATCCGCCGCTGACTTCCGCTAGTGCAGCCATCACCGGGCGGCGATCTGGGCTGGTGGTTAGCGTGATGCCAAAGAGCAGGTCGTTCCAGACCCACGTGAACTGGAAGATGAAAGCTGCCAAGAGGGAGGAACGGATGAGGGGGAAATGAATGCGCCAGAAGACCCTTGCCCAGCTCGCCCCGTCCAATTGAGCCGCTTCAGTTATTTCAGTGGGTAACGTACTGAGGTAGTTGCGGACGATGAAGAAGGCGAACGGCACACAGATCGCGGCGTAGATCAAGATCATGCCGAGGTTAGTGTCGTAGAGACCAACGGCGACGTAGGCCTTGAACAGCGGGGCAAGGAAGATCTGTAGAGGGAGGAGCGTCCCGAGATAGATCAGCCAGAACCAAAGTGTGGGTCGCTTTAAGGGCATGATGACGACCGCATATCCCGCCAGCGCGGCAGCTAGCACTGCGAGGGCGGCGGCCGACAGCGAGTACATCAGGCTGTTGATCAGGCCGTCACCGAATCCAGACTCGGTCCAGGCGGCGGACAGGTTCTGGAAGAAGCCGAGACCGGTGGGCATCCAGGCAGGATTGCCGGAATATTGCTTTGCCGGTGTCATCGAATTGACGACCATCAGGTAAATGGGCATCAGCCATAGCAGGGCCAGGGCCCAGACGAGGGCGCTCCTGAGAGCACGGACGATCATGGTCAGCCTTTCTTAAGTTGCCGTTGCAGGTACAACCAGGAGGAGGCCACAACGATGATTGCTAGGACGACCGCCACGGCGGCGCCTGCGCCGTAGTCGCTGAGGATGAATGTTTGGCGGTACATGGTCACGGCCAGTGTTTCTGAAACACTCCCCGGGCCGCCCTTTGTCAGGAGCCAGATGAGGTCGAAGACTCTGAGGCTGTTGGCAATGGACATTCCGATCACGACGATCATGACGGGGCGTAGTTGAGGGAAGACGATGTGCCAGAACAGTCTCGCTCCGGAGGCTCCGTCCAGCGACCCTGCTTCGAGAGTTTCCGCTGGAATGGCCTGAAGTCCGACTAGGAAGAGAATGACGCACACTCCGGTTGCTTGCCAGGTGTTGGCGACGATCATCACCAGCGTGTTGTTCGGCCATTCGAGCAGCCAGCCGGATGAGGGCGGAGTCAAGCCGAAGAAGCGGATGGCCTGGTTGAGGGCTCCGTCAGATCGGAGAATGAACCCCCAGATGACTGCCGTGGACGCCCCGGAGATCGCGTAGGGAAGGACGAACGCAAAACGGAGCCAGCGGCCGCCAGGTATGGAGTTTGTCAGGATGGCTACAAGAAGACCCACTCCCACTGGCAGGATCAGTGTTCCTATGGTCCACATGAACGTATTCGCCAAGGACCGTACGAACGAGGGGTCATTGATCAGGTCACCGTAGTTTTTCAGGCCTATGAAGCTCGCGGTGATCCCGTTGTCGCTTGTGAAGCTCTGATACACGGTTACAGCAAAGGGGACCAGCAACATGATCGCGACGAGTCCCAACGCTGGGAGCAGGAAGGGGACGGCCTGGGCCCGTGCGCGCGAATGGTTTGCCGCCCGGCGGCGGGAGATGGTCGCATCTCCCGCCGTGGACTTTGGAACTGTGGCGAGAGCCATCTAGTTTCCTGCTTTCCACTTGGCCCATTCGCTGTCCGCGAGGGACTGCAGCTTATCCAAAGTGGGCGCTATGTTGGATTGGCTCGGGTTGACCATGAAGCTTGCCAGGATCTGCACGCCGCCCTCGATGAGGGCAGGGGGGCTGGCTTCCCAGTAGCGGTTCAGCTCGGTCGGCTTGGTGTTGGCGACCTGGTCGGTCACAGACTTGAGGGTGGGATCATCGGTAATTACCTTCGGGTTCGCCGATGTGTCCTTGATCTTGTTGACCCACGGGGTCTGGACATCAGGATTGAGCCATTCATCAATGGTCTTAAGGGCTTGGTCTTTGTGCGGTGCTTTCGCTGCCACCGAGATCACTCCGGACTCCACGATGACGGACTGTTTGGCTCCGGGGTCAACCATCGGAAGGACGTAGGCCCCGTAATCCTGGGAGGTCATTCCGTTGCTTGTGAAGGTGCCGTTGCGCCATGTGCCCATCGGAACCTGTGCGACGGTACCCTTCTGGAAGAGCGAGGGCTCGCTGTCCCACGCGGTGTCAGCGGGGGTGAAGTATCCCTTGGCGGACATATCGCTCCAGATGGCCATGGCCTTCTGGGCGGTAGGGTCTGTGTACTTGGCATCACCCTTCATGAGTTTGGCGTAGAAGTCGGGGTCCAACTTTGAGAGAATTTCCTCGAACCAGATGAATGACGTCCAGCCCGCTTCCTGAGTCGAGAACAGCGGGGCTACTCCAGCCGCCTTGATCTTGTCGTTGTTCGACATGAATTCGGCCCACGTGGTTGGCGGTTTGATCCCGACCTTGTCGAAGACCTTCTTGTTGTAGAACATGACCCAGTAGCTCTTGTAGAGGGGCAAGCCGTAAACCTTGCCGTTGTAGGAGAAGCTATCCTTCGTCTCAGGAGAGACCCACCCCTTTTGGACGGCGTCGTTCCACTGGGTGGTCAGATCTTCAAGGCCGCCGGATCGGGCCAGGTCCTGGAGCCGGTAGCCGTTCCACCATTTGACCAGGTCGGTCGTGCTGTTCGTCTGCAGTGATGAGCGGATGACCTGCTGGTAGTTCTCAGTGGACGGAACGTTGCGCGGATCGATTGTGCTTCCGCCGACCTTGGAAAGGGCATCGCCTGCGATCTTGTAGGCCGCAACGAAATCCGATCGGTCGCCATTCAGTGTGATGGAGCCAGAACCGGCGTCCTTGGTGCTGGACGAGCCAGGGGTACAAGCCCCCAAAGCGAGGCTGAGGGTGACCGCAGCAGCGGTCACTCCTGCCCACTTGAGACTGATCCTCATAGGGTTCAAAACATCCTCCTTGATGTGGACAAGTGCCGGCGCTGATGGCCGGAAACTTGGGGGTTGTTAACGTTATCTAAACGCTTTTGGTAACGATACCATTATTGGTTTTGGGTGACTAGAGGTGAAACAAAGACGATTCGGCAAATCGGGCCTATTTTGAGGTCGGAACTGTCAGACTCTGACCCGCGGCAACAAAAAGCTCGGCATCCCCGGTAACCGAAGCCGGGGATTCCTGATCGGAGAGATATGCGGCCTGACCTTGCTGCAGGACGTGACCGTTCAGGACGGCTATTCCACGGGTGCAAACAGCGATTGCCGGCCCACGGAAGGAGACCGCCGAGTTGAGGGCAGGACCGTCGAATCTGGCCAGGGCATATTCAGTCACGGGCGGACGGAAGACCTCGATCCCGGCGGCGGCCGTTTCAGGTGTGAGCCTGAGCGAAACGGTTGGGACGAATGTTGCAGTGGCCAGGAGAGCATCCACGTCCACATGCTTCGGCGTCAGACCGGCACGGAGCACATTGTCGGAGGCAGCCATGAGTTCGACGCCGAAGCCTTTCAAATAGGCGTGCACTACCCTGGCGCCGACGAACAGTGCCTCGCCGCGGTTGAGCGAGATCCGGTTCATGAGGAACGCCACTGCAATTCCGGGATCGTTTGGATAGGCAACGGCCAGGTCGCGCACCGTTTGCCAATCTGACCCGGTTCGTTGCTGCGCCACTTCAACAAGTTCATCGATCGCGGACGCGGCTTGTCGATCGTTGCTTAAGAGCCATCGCACTGTCTCTCCGAGGTGCTCTCCGGAACTGACGCTTTCGAGCAAGGCCTGTAGGCCTTTGCCCCGTGAAGCCGCGGCCGCGAGTGATTCTGCCGATCGCTCTGCCGTGCGGAACCCCGCGACGACGTCGAAACGATCGCTTAACGCCACGATCATTTCGGGCTTGTGCATGCGGTCCTTGAAATTCCGCTCTGGCGCATGCAGGGCGATCGCGGCACGGTCTTCGCGGTCGAAGCCCTCCCTCGCTTGCTCCGAGGAGGGGTGGACCTGGAGCGAAAGCGGCGAATCTGCAGCCAGAAGCTTCAGCATGAAGGGCAAACGGCCTACTTGGTCGAGCGATTTCCAGGCGGTATCTGGTGTGTCGATCCGCGAGGGACCGCCCGGGTGGGTGCCAAGCCAAAGTTCGGCTTCGGGCTGATCAGTGGAGGGTCGGCCTTGTAGCCTGGCGATTGCTGACCGCGAGCCCCAGGCATAGGGGTGCGGGGTGTTCGAGATATCGAGATACATGATGCTCCAAGAGACGTAGGGTACTCGGAACCCTCAACGCGGTAGCGGAGCCCGGTCCCGGCTGTGGCCACTTGTTGGGGCTGTTGGCGCCACCGGTGAGGGAGGGAAACTTGGACTCGACCTTTGGGACCCGGCGGGTTGCGGTATTCACTCGCCAGTTTCGTTCCCGGCCGGCGGGTGTCGCCGGTGGTGCCCTACTTGCCGAAGCCGGGGCGCTCTGTTCCCCGGACGCTGGCTTTGAGGGTTCCGAGCTTTTGGCCTTCACCCTGACCGTGAGGTCGGATGATGTATTGGCCGACTCGGGCGGGAACGATGAAGGTCTCAGCGTAATGGACGATGAACGGTTCAAACGCGCCGGTCGGGCTCTCGACAATGGCTTCGGATCCCTCCACCAAATTGATCACATTGACGGTGCCCTGCGTGTCATGAAGGACCGGCTTTGTAAACCAGTGACGACGCGTTTCGATGAACTCAAACTCGTGCAGCCCGGTGCGCTCTTCGACCCATCCGTCGCCTTCTTCGATCACCTGGACCTGGTCAACTAAGTTCTCGGTGGTCCATTTCGTGCCGCGGTCCCACTGGATGTTCTTCTTGGCGTGTTCAAGGTGGATTGGCCGTGGAATGCCGTCCAGGCCCACGCGGTCCCAGTCCCACATCTTGAAGGTGAAGATGTACGGCGTTGCCGAGATCTCGAGCACCATGGAGTCGGCGCCGGAGCAGTGGACCGTACCTGCGGGGATCAAGAAGTGGTCGTGCTTTTTCGCCGGATACATGTTGACGTACTTCTCAGCGTCGAAGGACTCGGAACCCGTGGAGGCGGTTTCGAGCGCCGAAACCATCTCATCAGGATCGGTACTGTCCTTGACGCCCAGGTAGACAACCGCATCCTTGGCCGCATCCAGCAGGTAGTAGCTTTCGTCCTGAGTGTAGTTCATCCCGAACGTGTCTTTGATGTACTCGGTCAGCGGATGGACCTGCAGTGAGAGGTTCCCGCCTTGCATGGTGTCGAGGAAGTCGAAACGGATAGGGAATTCGGCGCCAAACCGAGCAAAAGTCAGTTCGCCGAGCAGTTCCCGCGGATGCCGGAAAACGAGGTCGATGGAGGGCAGCTCGAAGTGTTCGCCTTCGACCTCCAGCAAAAGGCTGTTCTCCTCGGGGACGCAGTCGAAGCACCATGCATAGTTCTCTTGGTCATCGTTCAGAGCGCAAACATCCTTCATCCATTGTCCGCCCCAGACGCCGGGGTCGAAAAACGGAACCACCCGGAACGGCTTGGCAGCGGTAATCGCAAGGCCTTCGCGGAATGTATCACCAGTGATTACTTTGGCTTCCGTTGTCGACGCGTTGGTGTCGATCACGAAATCGAGTTTCGAGAACAGACGCTGCTTGTGCCGGTCGGCGACACGCCATTCGATGAAGAAGCCCCGCTTGTACTTGCGCAGATTGTCTTCATCGAAGTTCGTGCTGCGCCAGTTTGGGAGGCCTTTGCGCTGCCTTTGCTGAATTTCCCAGCGGGCCAGGTCAGCCAAAGCCAGGACATCGGGGCTGGGTGCTGCCAGTGCTGCCCCCCACCCAACGATAACGGTCGGGCCCTGAGCTGCTATGCAGGCGATTTCCTTGAGCCGGTCCTCTCTATAGAAGCTCGCGAGGCGAAGGTGGCTCATGACACCGAAAACACGGTCGTCGGTCAAATTCTGGTCGATCATCGCGTCGATCTCAGCAGTCGGCCTTGCTGCCTCTTCTTCGACATCGATGACCGTGTAGCCTGCGAAGGCAATGCCCAATTCCTTGTGCAAGGTATGGATGTCTGTGCCGGGGTAGCAGTCGACGACGACTGTGGGAGCAGCTGAGCGGGATTCGGCTACTCGCCGGATCTCTGCCCAAGCCGCTTGACCGCTCCAGAGCCGATGCGAAGTTCCCATTCGTGTGGCTGGCCATTTGTCGTACTTAGACGCTGGCATTCAGGTCTCCGTTCTTCTTTCAAATATTGATAACGTTATCAATATTGTCGAAACCGACATGCCAGAGCATGTGGTCGCAATCGTTGGTCTTGGTGTACCGCGCTAGCCGAGAAGGCGAGTCGGGAGCTGAATGTGGCGCGCTTCGCTGTCGCCGTCCTCGTGTTCCAAACGGCGCAATAGTAGCTTCCCGGCCTGGCGCCCGAGCTCACGGGCGTCATGGTCAATGATCGTCAGATCAAAGGGCATCATGTCTGACAGTTCGAAGTTGTCGAATCCAACCACCCGCACGTTCTTCGAGGAAGTGGTTGCTGCGGCGCCGCGGAGGATACCGATTGTGCTGCGGTTGTTTGCGCTGAAAAAAGCGGTCGGTGCTTCCTTCATACGGAGCAGTTCCTCCATGGCTTGCTGCGCAGTTGTCGTGTTGTGCTGGCCGGACTTCACTAGATCCGTGGCGACTTCCAGTCCCGCCTCCCGGTGGGCCTTGACAAATCCTTCGAAACGGCGCTTTCCCGTGAAGAGAGATGTGTTGCCCACGAATGCGATGCGTTTGTGGCCTTCCGCAATGAGCTTCTTGGTTCCGATGTATGCGCCGTTGACGTCGTCGATGAGTACCGTATCCGCTTCGAAACCCTCAAGTTCGCGGGTTGCCAAGACCAGTGGTGTGGATCCGAGGAACTTTTCCATGAGGTGTTCGGTGGCTCCGCCAGAGGGAACAACGATAAGACCGTCGACTTGCCGGCCGACAAAATCCGCCGTCAACTGTCGTTCGCGTTGCTCATCTTCACCGCTGTTCCCGACAAGAAGCCGCAGGTTGTGCGCGGCTAAGGTCTCTTCGATCCCGAGCTGGACCTCCGCGTAGTAGGGGTTCGAGACGTTCGTTATGATGACGCCGATCAATCCGGTCCGCTGGCCTGGTCGGAGGCTCCGTGCGTTTTCGTTCTTGCGGTATCCAAGTGCCTCAATGGAGGCCAGGACGCTCTCCATCTTGGCGGGCCGAACGTTCTTCCCCCCACCCAGCACGCGTGAGACCGTCATGGTGCTGACCCCTGCATGTGCGGCGACATCGTGGAGCGTCGGAACGGCTGATGAGCGACCTTGGCGGTTCGCCTGGGCGTTCGCTGCCATGCGCCTCTACCTGCTCTTCCCCCGGAGACCTGCCGGACACTGATGTCTAGATTCCCCAATGGCCGTTGTTCGGCTCCTAGGGTCACTGAATACATTCACGATCATGGCACATCTTGGGATCGTTATCAAACGAACTTGTTAATCGTTATCAAAATTGCCCCGACGGGTACCGGTCTTTCAGTCCTCATCCGGCGGGGCTGGCAGGGCGTCCACCATGTTGTGCCTTTTGCCGCACACCTTTGAGGAATTCTGTGGCGAAGTTGCGATAGTACTCGGCGATAACGTGCGCGGCTCGCTGGAGCAACGTGCCAAGTTCGTCCATCCGTTCGTGCCGAGCCCACATGCTCGGCGACCAATCAGAACGCATCACCGCAGGTCTGAGGCCTGGTCGACCGCGATACCGCAACCCATGAGCCAAGACCTTAAGTCCTGGATGAAGGGATTCCTCGGCTAGGACTAGGAGTGCTGCATGCTTAGCCGCGCGTAGCGCAGAATCCTAAGGATGGCCGGAGCCAGCTCGTCTTCCATCCGCAGGTATGCTTCAGCACCCTGCTTGTAGGGGTCAGCGACGTCGTTGTCCGAGGATTCTGCCGGGAGGACGAGGTGACGCACTGAGGATGCCCGTGCCGGCAGTTCTCTCCATAGTTGGGTGTAATCAGACCCCGACGGCGGTGCGTCGCCTCGTTCTTCAAGGGCTGTCACCATCCGTGCGAACTCGCGGATGGTGAACGTCCGCTTGAGCAGTGAGGCATCCAGTTGAAGCACTTCGCCGCGGTGGTGGGACGCCATGGTGAGCACCAGATCCGCCTGCCTGAGGATTTTTTGGGTGAGCTGCCGGGCGGCAAAGTCATCAGGTGTGCCGCCGTACGTGCGGATGATGTCGGCAGACAGCGGTTGGATGGGACTTCCCACCATCGCGCGGGTGCCGGCGCTGCGCACTTCGAAGCCGCCGGGGAGGACTTGGTCCAGGCCTGCCTGAAGCAAGCGTTCGGCTACGGGGGAGCGGCAGATGTTGCCGGTGCAAACGGTCAGTATCCGGATGGGTTGGGGCGATTCCAAAGATGTAGCTCTTTCACTAGCTGGCAGGCGCGCGTGACACCTGTGATTTACAACTTAACACGGCAGACATCGGGGCTCATTCAAGGCCTGGCAGCGCTCAGCGGCAACCGTTTCGACACTGTCGCAAGCAACAGTCCGAGGCCGACTCCAAGGGTGTTCATGAGGATGTCCTGGGGGCTTGAAAAGCGCTGTGGCAGGAACAGTAACTGGCCGAGCTCCACCGTCCCTGATACTGCCGTACCGAGCGCCAGGAGCTGCCACCATCGCTTGCGCCGAAGCGTGAGCGCAAGAAGAAGCCCTGCAGGTGCAAAGAGGAGTACGTTGGACGAGGCCTCGACAAATCCGTAGTCGATCCATTCGGGTATGCCGTTTCGGTGGAGCAAATCCAAGAGGACTGAAAGGTCGCCTGCCGCCGGCTTGTCCACTGGGGTTGGCCAAAAAGCGATGAGGGCCAGTACTACGAAATAGCCCAGAAGAATCCAGCGGAGTAGTCCAATGCGGGCAGGTGATTTCTGGTAAGAGTCCGATTTCACGAGTGCCGCATCAGGGCGAAAGCCGCCACGCCGAAAGAAGTCACGGCCAGCAGGATCAGAAATATCGTCGGCCAGGCCCGCCGCGGGACGGCCGGAATTCGTGGAATCGCAGGCAACTCCACTCTGAAGCTCAGCCTCTTGCCGCGTCGCCAATGTCTCCCCATGTTCATAAATTACAGTACCCACAAACAGGGAGGGGTTGTTTCCGGATCACCGGAAACAACCCCTCCCTTTATTTTGCGTTTAGGCTGCGGCTACGGTTTCGTTCTTTGCGCGGCGGCGAACCACCACTACGGAGGCCGTGCCGGCTACGAGAGCGCCAGCGCCAACCAGACCCCAAAGGATCAGGCTGGAGTCAACGCCGGTGTTAGCCAATCCGGTACCGCCGGTGTTGGCCAAGCCGGTACCGCCGGTGTTTGCGAGTCCCGCACCGCTGACTCCTGCTGCCACCACAGTTGACGTGACGGTGTGTCCGGAGGTCGCGCCGACGGCGGTCAGCTGGTAGGTGCCTGCGGCGGTCAGCGTGACGTCGGTGGAGAAAGCGCCGGAGCTGTTTGCAACGGCGGTCACCGTGGTGGGTGCCAGGTGAAGGGCGCCGGGTACGGCCAGGGCGAGGCCGCCACTGGTGCCGGGTGCTGCTGCGCCCTGAGGAGCGGCAGTAAATGTGATTGTGATGGTGATGGTTTCGCCGGGCGTGAAGCCGCCTCCGGAGAATACGACGGTTCCGCCTACCGTTACAGTTGCGCTAGAAACCGTGCCCGGAACCGGTGCCGGGTAATCGACGGCCATTGCTGGAGCCGAGGCGGCAAGTGCGATGGTGCCCGCAAGCGCGAGCGCTGAAAGAGTTTTCTTCATTTTGTCCCCCTGAGACCTTGGTACGTACTTGAGACCTGATACGTAATTCATTGTGATGACGTGATTTCATCCACCACGAACACGTGAACTGAAATCTGAGACCCACCCAACAGAGAAGCTATCATCCTAAGGGTGCTTACAGCAAAGTAAATCCAAACCCGTTACAAAGGGTTAACACCCCGTCTATCTTGCGGCTCCACAGGTTTCCGATTGAGTCGGGAGTATTACGTTGTCCACGGATTGGACGGTAGGAGTCACCACCACTTCGGGCTGGCTGTGCTGGACGATTTTCCCGAAAGTGAATTCCACGGTGCTGCTCTGCCCAGGCGCCAGACGAACCGAGAGAGTGCCAACTGGCCGGTCGTCGTGGCGTTGCGCGCCGAATGGGACGTTTTTCCCATCCTGGGTTGCAGTTTCAACATTGGCCTGCGCTGGCCCGTAGGTGATCACATTCGTTTGAACCGAGCCGGCGGGGATGCCGTAGGCTCCTCCGGCGGTTACGTAATTCGGCAAGGAGGTCGCGGCATCAGTCGGTGCAGTGTTGGTGCTGGTGATCCGGACCTTGAAGGTTCCGTAACCATCGGCAGCCGTGCACTGCTGGATAAGCTGAACGGTTCGTTTCACGTAGTAATCCATTTTCGCGCCCGTGCCGTCGTTGAAGTAGGCGCCAAACTGCGCGGCCGGAACGCTGGGTCCGGAGATGGAGCCACTGAGCGCGTATTTGCCAAGGACGGTTTGTTCCCCGCTGTCCGCTGACCAGAGGAGCACTCGGCGCTCTTCTACGCCTTTTCCGATGCCTGCCAGGAGGCTTTTGGCTTCGCCTTTGCCGGAGGAAAAGGCACCGAAGATTTCCCTGGCGACCGCCGCAAAGTACACGTCTTGCATCTTCGGTTCCTGGATTTGGGCGTACACATCAGAGAGCAGGGTTTTCACGACGTTCTTGCCGGAGAGCTGGGTGGGTAGTTTCCCTGCGGTCATAGCCTGTATCTGTGGATCTTGAAGCGTAACGGGTCCCGTGGCGTCCAAGATGTAGCCCAAAGCTACGGGGTCGATCGAAATCGCTCCGTCCAGACGTTCACCCTTTTTTTGTTCCCACATCTGCAACGCAGTGGTGGCAGCGGTCGGGAAGTCAGGTGTGAAGTTGACGTCCTGCATGAAGGTGCCCATGCGGTCCGTGTAGATGCGTTGCTGCTCGGCATCAACGGGTACCGCAGGCTTGAACGCTCCAAGCTCAGTGGCGCTGCTCTCACCGGAGAGACTGACCTTGCCTTTGTCCGCGGTGAGTACGGCCAAGGCGCCGGGAATTCCTCCAGTGGCGCGAACTTCGGCGTTGTTCTGGATAAGCAGCAAATAGTGCCGCGGCTTATCGGAGCCCAACATGCCCGGGGCCAAGCCTGCTGCGTCGGACGCCGTGTCCAACTCGTCCACAATGGAGCTAAGTTGCTGCCTGGCTTGTGTTAGTGGTCCGGCAATTTGTGGCAACAGGCTGCTTGCGTCGATCCCGTTCAGCCGCTCGGCCGACGCGCGCACGGCGTGCGCGGCGGAAATGACGGAGGGCGCGGCCTTTCGAATCGGTTCAAGGTCGGTGCCGCTGCCGCTGGGCATCAGTTTGTCCCAGTTGAGAGAGTCATACACATTCACCAGGGGAGTGACGCCCAGCGTGGCCACGTCGTCAGCTGAGCGGGCTATCTCGGAAGTGGCGGAGAAATTCGCGCCGAGCCATGGGGTGGCCGAGGCTAGGGACCAGAGGGGATCGGAAGTGGCGTCCCGCGCGGCGGCAGTGTGGCGCCGCAGATCGTTCGCTGTTGAGGTTGCATCTGCCGGACGATTCTCAAGGAGGCTCTCCTTGAGCCTGGGTACCAATTGAGTTGATGCTTCCAGCTCGGATTTGATGGTTGAAGCCTTAGCGCCTAGCCATAGGACGGCTGCCCCAGCGACCACCAAAAGCACCGCGAGACTTATTCCGACTTTCATAAGGCGGCGGCGGCGCCTGGTTGGGACGGCTTTCCTTGTGTCCCTACGCAGCTCGTTTTCGTCCGGGATACTTTCGGATTGTTTAGTGTCGGTCACGCTTTATGGCCTTCCGAGTCCGCGATAGTGCCAACCGGCGGCACGCCATTTGGCGGAATCCAGAACGTTTCGTCCGTCGAGAATCCGGAGCCCGGCGACGCCGTTGCTCACTTCAAAGGGATCGAGTTCTTTGTATTGCTGCCATTCGGTGAGCAAGAGCAGTGTATCGGCTCCGGCGATAGCTTTGTCCAGATGCGGTTCGTATTGCAGCTCAGGGAAACGTTTGGCCGCGTTTTGCAGGGCTTTCGGGTCAGTGACCGTAACGACGGCACCTTGGAGCTGGAGTTGGGCGGCGATGCTAAGCGCCGGCGAGTCCCGAACGTCGTCGCTTTCGGGCTTGAAGGCGGCCCCGAGAACCGTGATGCGGTGTCCTAGGAGGCTTCCTCCGCAGAGTTCGCGCGTGAGCTCAACAACCCGGGTACGGCGGCGCATATTGATGGAATCCACTTCCCGGAGGAAGGTCAAGGCTTGATCGGCGCCAAGTTCGCCGGCTCTGGCCATGAAGGCCCGTATGTCCTTGGGGAGGCATCCTCCGCCAAACCCAATTCCGGCATTGAGGAATTTGCGGCCGATCCTGTCATCCATGCCAATGGCGTCTGCGAGACGCGTGACGTCTGCTCCGGACGCCTCACAGAGTTCTGCCATAGCGTTGATAAAGGAGATTTTGGTAGCCAGGAAGGAGTTTGCCGCAGTCTTAACCAGCTCGGCGGTCGGCTGGTCGGTGACCAATCGAGGTGTGCCAGCCGAGAGGGCATTAGCGTAGACCTCGTCCAAGACTGAGACCGCCACGTGATCCTCTGAACCATCTGCTACGCCGTACACCAAGCGGTCCGGGGACAAGGTGTCCTTGATGGCGTGGCCCTCGCGCAAAAATTCGGGGTTCCACACGAGGTGGGCGCTGGGTTCACTTTGGGCCAAAACATCAGCCAGACGGGCAGCTGTTCCGACCGGAACCGTGGACTTGCCCACCACAATGTCACCGGCACGGACGTGGGGGAGGAGCGCCTCTATTGCTGCATCCACAAAGCGGAGATCCGCGCCGTTTTCCCCCTTTTTCTGGGGAGTTCCAACGCAGATGAAGTGGACGCTGCTCCCCGCGGCGTTGGACATGTCGGTTGTGAATGACAAGCGTCCTGTTTCTTGGACCTCGTTTAGCAGTTCATCCAAACCGGGTTCGAAGAACGGGGCACGCGCGGCGGAGAGTTCACTGATTTTCCGCTCATCCACGTCGATTCCAACCACTTCGTGGCCAAGCTTGGCCATGCAAGCTGCATGTACGGCACCAAGGTAGCCGCAGCCGATCACTGAAATGCGCATTGTGTTGCCTTCCCCGAGAGGTCGTTTTCTACGTTAGGTAGTTAGTAGGCGCCATGGCTGCCGAAGACGGCCTGGGCAGTGCGGAGTAGGATGACCAGATCTCCGGCCAGTGACCAATTTTCCACATAGTAGAGGTCCAAACGGATGGAGTCCTGCCACGAAAGGTTGGACCTTCCACTCACCTGCCAGAGCCCCGTCACCCCTGGCTTGACCAGCAATCGACGGCGAACGTCATGTTCGTAAGCATCGACCTCTTTTGGCAGGGGAGGCCGTGGGCCCACCAGGCTCATGGAGCCGGAAAGGACATTGAACAGCTGAGGAAGTTCATCCAAGCTGTATCTGCGGAGGAAGCCACCAGTCCGGGTGATGCGTGGATCGTTTTTGATCTTGAAGAGTAGCCCGTTCCCTTCGTTTCGGTCGGCGAGTTCGGAGAGCCTCGCCTCTGCATCGACCACCATGGATCGAAACTTGAGCATTTTGAAGCGGTTGCCCTCGAAACCCACCCGTTCTTGCCGGAAAAGAATTGGGCCAGGGCTGTCGAGCTTCACGAGCAGGGCGAGGACCGCCAACAGGGGTGAGGACAGCACTATCAGCCCGGCTGAGACAGCGACGTCGAAGAGCCGTTTAGCGACGCGCTGGCCAGCCTCAAGTGTAGGTGTGGTCACGTGGATAAGAGGCAGTCCCGCCACTTGTCGGGTGTGGATGCGGGGCCCGGCGATGTCCGTGAGAGCGGGGGCCATGATGAGTCCGACGTTTCGATCGGCTAGTTCCCACCCTAGGTGACGCAGCGTTTGCGGGTGAAGCTGGACGCCAGCCGAAACCGCGATAGCATCTGCGTCGCATTGTCCGATTGCCGCAAGAATCGCGTCGGTATCCGGTATATGGCCGAGCACGGGCAGTCCAACGCTCGCAAGCTCAGCAGACGGGTCGTGAGACCCTGGGGTATAGAGGGCAACGGGCATGTAGCCCGCATGTTTTTCGCGCCTCAAGGTGGCCGCCAAGTGGGCGACTGCGCCTGGACCTCCCAAGAGCAATAGCCGGGACATGCGCCGTCCCTTTTGACGGTGGATGCTTAGGTGTTGGCGAAGAAGCCAGCGTGCTAGCAGCAGTCCAACAAGGCCAGCCGGCAGAGCGATTCCGACGTATCCGCGGGCTGTTTCTACACGGAAAACATACGAGAAGATCGCAACAAAACCGAACAACCAAAGAGACGCGGCCGCTACTCGCTTGTACTCGTCGGGGCCCGAGCCGAGAATTCGGCTTTGCCGAGTCCCCCAGGCTCCAAGCATGAGCCACCATGTGACGGCCAGGAGTATAGATAGCCAGACGTAGCTGGAATCTTGTCCGGAAACTGCAAAGCCAGAGTCCAACCCGAACCTGATGCTGTAGGCACCAGCCACGGCCCAAACGATGACGAAAGCGTCAACCACTCTTAGAGTGCGGGCTGTTCGCACCCGCCAATCAGAAACCGCCCCCACTAGCATCCCCAGTATCTAGTCGTTTTCAGTTTTCGGGAATCCCCGGGCTCAGGATACAGCCACCGAAGGGGGCAGCTCTAATGTTGCGAATTAGAGGCGCGATTGCTCTCGGCAATACGTGAAGATTCTTAACCTGTCCCACGACCGCAGGGTTCGAACTCGATCCGTCAAAAGCGGCCGGATGCGGCGTAGCGGCCAACACCACGGACCTGAACAAGAATGATAGAGGGCGCGAAACACTACCGGCTAGTTAGTTCCGGCCAACGGTTTCACATGCCCCATTCAGTTCCTGTCACGTCCTCCGGCAGGTTAGCATCGACCGTGGGACCGCGCTGCGGAATCCGAACGGACTCATCGCCGTTGGCGAGATTTACTTGCCTGAAACACAAAGTTTGAGACAACAGAGGTAGGGACCCTCCACCGTTGCGCCGGGCAACACGGATCCTGCAAAGCTGTGTGATGAATCGTCCCCGGCAGGTGAATCGGAATCAGCCGGAAACATCGATGTATCAGGACATAAAATGGGGTGTTTGTATGACCAAATCGGTAGCAATAATCGGCACTCGAGGCTATCCGAGTTACTACGGGGGCTTTGAGACGGCGGTGAGAAAACTGGCCCCGTTCCTTGCGGACTCCGGCTGGGATGTCAACGTATACGGCCGCGCAGGGGCGACAAACGAGAAGGATCCCACCAGGGACCATCGTGTTCGCACGACAGAAACATTTGGACTCGAGAGCAAGTCCTTAAGCACGCTTACGTTTGGCTTCAGTTCCGTTGTTCATGCGTTGTTCAAGAAACCGGACATAGCTCTGGTAATGAACGTGGCCAATGGATTCTGGCTTCCGCTTCTAAAAATGCGAGGCATACCCTCGGTTGTGAACGTAGATGGAATCGAGTGGGAAAGAGCCAAATGGGGGCGGCTCGCTAAGCTTGTGTTCAAGCTCGGTGCAAAATTTACGGCTCGCTTTGGCACGATTTTGGTCAGCGATTCGCTGGAGATTCAGCGTCGCTGGCGGGCTGAATTTGGGCGCGATAGTGTATTCATTCCGTATGGAGGCGAGCCTTATCATCACCTTGACGTCGTCGAGGGACTGACCTCCGGGGGATATGTACTGATCGTGGCCCGATTTGTTCCTGAAAATACTGTCTTGGAATTTTTTGAAGCTGCCGAACGAATCGCCCAAGACCATCCGGTGGTAATTGTCGGATCCTCTGGATACGGCGGGGACCTGGACAACGCAGCCGCCGCACTCAGCACTGGCAATCCAAACGTTACGTGGATGGGTCACGTCAGTGACGATCTGAAGCTTATGTCTTTATGGCAGCATTCAGGGGCCTACTTCCACGGGCACAGCGTAGGGGGAACAAATCCGGCGCTTGTGCAGGCAATGGCGTGCGGCGCTCCCGTTATAGCGCGCCGAACCCCATACAATGAAGAAGTTTTAGGTTCAGAAGAGTTCTTGGTACTTCCGGAGCCTTCCGCCATTGAGGAAGCAATTCGGGACCTCTTGGCAGATCCTGCAAAACGAACCAGAGCTGGGCTGGCCAACAGGGAGCGCGCTGAGAGGTACTACAATTGGCCCGACGTTTGCTCCGCCTATGAGCGGAGCTTGGTTGAAGGCCAAAACCCACGGGCGGCGTCCGCTGGGTTCAAGAGCCTGGAGGAATCAGCGGCGAACTCTCTGGTTGGCGTTCAGAAACCGTCAGCAGACTGATGTGCTGCAATGAAATCAAGAGTTGATAGAGAGCTGATGTCTCGGCTGGCCACGAGCAAGTACGACAGCATTCGAATTCGCCCTGAGTTGCGAGCCGCGCAAGTAAAAAGATCAAGTTTGATGACACCGGCCCTCACTCTCTACTTCGATGAGAAGTATGACTTGGGCGCGACTTCGCTCCGAGAGTCGTTCGTCAAGGTGAATTTTCTTACATGCGCAATGATTCTGGCGATTTCGAAAGCGACGATTCTGGAGGTTCCCGAACCGCTTTGGCTTCGATTTGCCGCAAAGAATCTCATCCTGATATTTGTTTGGAAGTTATTCGGGCTTTTCCGGAGGAATCGCAGAATCACCGTAACCTACGCAATAGAAAATAATGATCTCGCTGCTTTGACGTCCATTCGAGATCGACCCGTTTTTGTATTGCAGCGTCTGTTTCGATTACTGGCCGGAGCGGCTATTCGCGCTTCGATTGATCGAATAGTATTTGGCAGTTACGCATCGCAGGAGCTCTATTATTCTCTTAGGGGAGTTCGCTCCATTCCCAATAAACTTATAGAGGAACTGCCTGCAAAAGCGCTTTCGGGGCACGATGGCGGTTATTTGCGACGGGGCGCCAACGAAGCGATTTTCGTTGGCGAGCTGGATGACAGAAAGGGTATCAGGGACCTCATGGAGGCATGGCCTTCTGTGGAATCCGACCTGCCTGACGCGATTATCACTGTGGTTGGCCGTGGGGAGCTTGAAAGCATAGTTAGGCAGTGGTGTGAGGATCGTCCGACGAGCCGAGTGTATCTTGGGCTTGTTCCGCACGAAGATACCCTTTCCCATCTCGGCCGGGCATCGATTCTCATTGCCCCGTCGCGACGTGCAGGACGGTGGAGAGAACAAATCGGACTGCCGATTGTGGAAGCACTTTCCCTTGGGACCACAGTCGTTACCACGGACGAGACGGGGCTGGCGACCTGGCTGCTAGAGCACGGCCATGTCGTGATTCCCGAGCCGAGGCTTGGAGAAATTTTGCCTCGCGCGATCACAGCTGCGTTAAAGTCTCCGCTCGATCGACAAGCTGTTGTAGATGTTCTTCCATCCTTACCAGGACGAATTATGGCTGATTCTTGGCTCCATGCGGCCAAGACCCCTGGCTCCGCGGAGGTTAATTGAAATGACACTTTCTAATGTTGCAGCCGTCGTTGTTCATCATCGAAGCTATGACACCGTGGGGGAAACCACGGAACGCCTAATAGCTGAAGGCGTCGAACCCTCAAGGATAGTTGTGGTTGACAACAGTGAAGAGGACCATCAGAGGGAAAAGGTGAAATCCCTGTTGCCGGATGGCGTCCACGTAGTCTTTTGTTCGAATCACGGCTACGGAGCCGCGGTTAATTTTGGTGTCTCCTGGCACACCCGTAATACGGGCGCGACCGAGTATCTCTTGGTTTCGACCCACGAAGCCCGACCGGAGCCTGGCGCCGTTCGTAGGCTTGAAGCCGCGCTCGGTGGGGATGAACGAATCGCCGTCGTTGGTCCGGCTTTGGTCACGGGAGATGACTCTGAAATCGTTTGGTCGCTTGGTGGGACATTGTCCCGGGTTCTCGGCCTTCCACGTCACCTTGCCCACAAGGCATCAAGGACTCAATTGAGTGATGCCAAATCCGGTCCTGTTTCCTGGCTCGATGGCGCCTTCTTGATGTTCCGTAGGGACGTCATTGAGAAGCGCCCGATCGATGAAGAATACTTCTTGTATATGGAGGAAACAGATCACCAGTTGGCTCTCCGGCGAGAAGGCTGGCGGATTTTCATAGAGCCGACCGCAGTAGTCTGGCAGAGCTCAGGAGGCGTTCCGCCTTACTACCAGACAAGAAACATTCAGCTTTTTCATGCCAAGAACGGAACGTCGATTAGGCGTCAAATTTCTGCGCCATTCATAATCGCCAGATCGATTGCAAGAGACATCATCCGGCGTCGAGGGACTTCAGAATGGGGCCAACTGATTTCCGGCTGGAGAGCCGGGATCAAACTAGCAGAGGGTCGGTCCGCAGGCGAAGTGACGAGGGTTGTGATAGTGAATCCACTTGGAGGAGCTCTCGCTCACTACACGGATGCGCTCGCGAAAACACTGGAGGAAACCGGGGCAGCGGTGGAGACATTTTCCATCGAGGAACCATCAGTCTCGGGGCGCAGTCGCTTTCAGTGGTTGGTCGGATATTTGAGACTTTTGAATGCTGCGGCTCGGCGCCAAAACGCTGCACCCGGTTCAAAGATGCTGGTCACGTGGCCCGTTCTGGGCTTCCTCGATCTCCTGTTGGTTGGCGCAATTTGTGGTAAGGCTTCCGCGATTGTGTATCACGATCCAAAGCCGCTAGTTAGGGCTATTGGAACTGGCCGCGCGATTGCGACCGTAGTGCAAAAGGTTTCGAAGCTTCCCGAAATCATTGTCCACAGCCAAGCTGCCCATGAAAGTATGCTTGATTTCGGCTTTGCGAGCAGGTTGCAGGTGCTTGCTCATCCGATGATGCGCCCGGCAAATCGAAATTTCGGGGAGGATGCCGGCGTAGTAGGCCGCCGCAAGGTTCGCGTCTTGGGCCAGTACAAGCGTGACAGGGACCTGGATGTCTTGGGAGTTCTGGCCCGTCATCTTCATACAGAATTCGATCTTGAAATTGTCGGCCGAGGATGGCCATCTGTCGACGGCTGGGACGTGGACCCGCGCTTTGTATCTGAGTCAGAGCTGGATACCTTGATTGAAACCAGCGCCGCGATTGTCATTCCTTACAGACGGTTTTACCAAAGCGGAATCGCCATTCGGGCGCTGGAACGTGGTACCCCTGTTGTTGGCCGTTCGGAAACCAGCTTGTCGTCTTTGTATGGTGCGGATTCCGAGCTCCTGGTAAGAGACTCTTCAGACGGGAAAGATTTCGACGAAACTTCCTGGCCAACGGCCGTTCGGCACGCAGCGGGACAAGGGCAGTCGGAGGTGGAGAAGGCAGCCAACGAGCTGTTCTTTGCTACCGTTTCGGAGTGGAAAAGCTGGATATACCCAGTAGTGGATTCGGCGAGGGGTGTCTAGAACCATGGCAACCTATACGCTGCTTGCACTCGGTCCAGCTCACCCAGACACTGACCGCGAATGGCTTGAAAGTCCCCACATAGGTCGTATATTTCGACAGCATTCAACAGCGCCTATGGGCAAACGGCTCGGATCTCGGGTACTGGGAATCGGTCTGGACTCTCTCCTGCTTGCGATAAGGACACTTCGCCCAACCATGAGGGGGCCATACTTGGCCAACAACCCGTGGATCGGTGCGGCACTCCGACTCACTGGTCGACGCGATTTCGTGGTCACTGGTATTTACGCCGAGCCAGCGAGCCGAAGCTGGAGGGTATTGCGGCGATTGATAGGCAGTGCTCCGGTAATCACGCTGTCGCAATCAGAAGTTGGTCCGTGGAACGAAGCCGGTGGAACAGCAACTGCCATTCTCTATGGAAATACATTCCGATATCCACCGAAGCGGGCAGCTGAAGACAAACTTCAGATATTCGTGGGCGGATCGTCAGATCGGGATCCACAAACAATTCGCGCGCTGGAGGAGGAAGTCCTACAGAGTGAGGAACCAGTGGAACTAGTGTTAGCCACAGGAGAAGGCCCCAGTGAGACTATCTCGGGTGAAAGCGTTGTGAAAAGACCCGGGCCCTTAAGCCAGTCCGATTTCGGCGCGTTATTGAGCACTGCCTCCGTGACATTTCTGCCGTTGCGGGACGGAACAAGGGCTGCTGGGCACATGGTCATGGTTGGATCTCTTGAGAGCGGGATCCCCATTGCCGTAACTTCCAGTCGCGGGATGTCGGAATATGTATTTGGGCAGGCTGTCGTCGCGTGCGATCGAGATCAGCCAATCCTGCCTCAGTTGCGGTTACTGGCCCACAGTATGCTTGGGGAAGAGGAATCAATACGTGACTTTTGGCGTGAAACCTTTAGCTTGAACGCTTATATCGCACGAGTTGGGAGCATTTTGGAGTCTTTTTCGAACGCGATGGAGCGCTGATAGCCCGGGTTGATGCATAGTTGCTCGGATGTGCCTGGATTGGCCGATCATACAAGGGCCGCAGCCCAGATGACACCCAGCCTCACACCACTGCTCCGAGCATGTTGCCATTAGTTTGTCCCTGGGAGACATGAGAAGCGCGGTTGACCTCAGTTAGGTCATTTGGCTAGTGCGTGAGTGAACACGTCTCCGTGCCAGCGGAAGTGCGGGGTTGTTCGGGGCCTTCGTCATCGGGAGCCGACGATTCAGGGCGGGCCCCTGTCCAGTTCGCCCAGGCTGAACGCCGAAAGAATGCCGGCATCGGCCAGGTCGGCCAGGCCGTGGCGGTCCTGGAACTGCTTGACGATCGGGATGATGGTCGCTGCACTCGGCCTTGTTGCCTTCGAAGCAGCCGATCTCCAGCTATGGGTCGACGTGACCCGTGAACCAAGTCAGGTGGTGCGAAACCTTTAGCTTGAACACTTATATCGCGCGGGTTGGGAGCATTTTGGAGTCTCTTCCGAATGAGATGGAGCGCTGATAGTCGCGCTTTGATCCCACGGTTGCTCGCATGCGCATGGACTGTCGCTTATGCAAGAGTCGAAACCCAGATTACAGCCAGCCCTATCAACACGGATCCGAGCACGGTTGCCATTAGTTTGTCCTTAAGGGATATGAGGAGCAATGTTGACGTCGCAGCGTCAACACCCGCGTAGGCGCAGAGAAGAACCACTAGTTGGAACGCAGGCATGTGGACCGACCACAGAGCGAACGCGACGACAACCGGAACGGCAATAATAGTCACTCGAGATGCGCTCGGCTTGAGAAAGCGAAAGGACATACGCTGTGCCGCGCCAGCGGCTGCCGACGAAAGAGACCACAGCCCGAGACAAATCGCTGGAACTGTCAGGTCTGGAAGGAAGAGGGCAACTCCACCGATTCCGAATGCGGAAATTACAGTGAGCCCCGCAACAAGCACACGAAGAAACCTGCGTCCTGCTGACGGTGAGTTGATGTTCTGATGAACCAAGATCGGCATTACGGAGTTTACGAGCGTAGCGCTCGCTGACCCGACCACCTTGACTGCCAGGTTAAGGAGAGTGACCGCAGATGGCGGAAGCAAGACTGCCAGGGACTGCAGCACCACCAGACCAATGTATCCAATGCCGGCTTTGCCCAGGAACCAGTAAGGTGCGGTCGACTTTCCAGACTTTGATCGAGGCGCCCTTCTTAGAACTTCATCCCCGACGTGAAGCCTGCTCATCACGACGAGCAGCGTCCCATTTCCGAGAACCAGACCAATCAACATCAGCACGACTGCAGTAGTGGCGTCAGCTATCGGTAAAAGAAGGGTCATCATCGCGAGCCCATTGGCAGGCAAGGCAACACCTGATATCCAGCGAGGGTTCCCCTCAGCTTCGGCTGTTACGGCGCGAAACCAGACACGAGCCTGAAGGCCGGCGTTCAAGAACGATCCGATCGCAATCGGCAGGAGCGCAAAACCGGACCGTCCGCTTGCGTACAGCCAGGCGGCGCCCGCAATTATGAGCGAGCAGCACAGCAAGGGCGTTAGCCAACGTACCCTCTTCATGGCAGTTCGAGTGATCTTTTCCTCGTTGAGAAGGAGAGGATACATCATGCCTACGACGACAATCTGGATGGGCAGCATTCCCATGTTGAAGAGGTAGAAGTAGGCATCTGTCGCCTCGTTTGCCCCTACCCGCCACAACAGCAGTGCGAGTTGTGCTAAACCGATGGCCTGAGAACCGAGCGAAAGCGCCGGTCCCCGCGCAAAGGTCCTTAGGACTGATGAAACCTTCTGCTGACTCTGTAAGAGCTCGGTACCGACGTTCATTTCCCCCCCTACCGGCTCCGGAGTACACGCCCCAGTGCGGGCGGACTTCAGATGACTACTAGACAGTTCGAATGGGCTGTCTAATGACGTTCAGTCTTCGCCAACGGGAAGCTTTGTGCCTGGCGTTTGTCGTCCGCCATCACGGTGGCATCGAAATCCGCCTCCGGGACGGGTGCGCTTCCACGATCCGGACTGGACTGTGTCTTCCCGCGTTGGCGACTGCTCGAGGACCGTTCGGGCTTCGGTTTCTCGTCGTGACTGTAATATCCGTAGGCGTACGCATCGGGACCCTTGGAAGGCAATCTGTTTAGTACGACACCAAGAATGTTGGATCCAACCATTTCGAGGGCGCTAAGTGCTTTTTGCAGGTCGTTCTGGCGAAGTTTTTGTGACCCGACGACGACCACAACACCACCGACATGCTGGGACAGGACTGTTGCATCCGTGACCGGAAGCAATGGCGGAGCGTCGATAATGACATGATCGAATGCCTGCTCTAGGCGATGAATTAGCTGACGCATTTCTTGGGACCCAAGTAATTCGCTCGGGTTCGGAGGAATCTGACCTGATGACAGGACATACAGATCGTCGTCCCCCCAGGGCTGGAGCAGGTCGTTCACATCGGCGTCACCAACCAATGCTGTTGTCAAACCGGCGTTACGGTCTAGACCAAGGTATTCATTGACCATGGGGCGGCGAAGATCCGCGTCGACGAGACACACCAAGTGCCCCGCCTGTGAGAGAGCGATCGCGAGATTTGTCGCGGTCGTGCTTTTGCCCTCACCGGGAAGGGCCGACGTCATTAGGACAGTCTTTGCCTGGCCGGAGACGTTCGCGAACTGCAAGTTCGTCCTGAGCTGCCGGAAAGACTCGGCCCGTGGACCCTGCGGACCGGACTGCGTGAGCAGGGGCTTCTTCACGGCGTCCTGATCGAAGGTTATCCCCCCAAGAAGCGGTGCGCTTGTCACATGTCGGAGGTCAGCTTCGCCTCTAATCCGGTTGTCAAGAGCCTTCCTCAGGACGGCTGCCGCGACCCCTAAGACGAGCCCACCGACCAATCCGAGGAGCAGGTAAAGTCGTGTGTTTGGCGCCGATGGTGATTCCGGGGCGACGGCTGGTTTGATGATCGAGAGGCTGACCGGAGACGTACCGCCAGTTTTGGGCTTTTCAAGTGTGTCTACGGCCTTGATCAGACTGTTCGAGACTGCCTGGGCGATGGCTGCGGCTTGAACCGCCGAGCCGTCTTTTACGGAGATGTTAATCAGAACCGTGTTCACATCTGTGGAAGCGGTAACTTCGTTTGCCAATTCCTGAGATGACATTCCTAGACCCAAGGCATCGATTGCCGGCTGGAGAACTATCGGCGAGTCTACCGTTTTTACATACGATTGAACTCGCGCTTGGCTGAATGTGTTACCCTGCTGCAGCTCTTGAACTGTGCCTGAATTTTGAATCGCCACGAACAATTGGGTATCAGCGGTATATACCGGTTTGGATAAAGCCGAAAAAACTCCGCTTCCCAAAAGACCAACAAGCGTAACGGCGGCGATGACCATCCAGTCATGGCGAATAATGCGTAAATAGTCGCGTAGATCCAAACCGAGGTCTCCCCTGTGTCCTTGACTGGGACCTGCACGTAGCATCCCCCAGAACGGCAGTATTCGTGCGGTCCACGCCAGTGTACCGTCTGCGGCGGCTATTGACATTGTGTGAACATGTTTTGCGAGCTCATGCTTAGGGTTGCCGCCGCCTGGGTGACCTGTGCGTCGCTATGGTTGAGAGGGTGTTGATTTCGACAAATGCACCGAAGGCTCCTTGGTTGACGGAGCCGGTATCGGTGCTGCGCCAGTCTGCTCGCCACCGAAAGAATGCTTCTATGACTCACCAGACCCCAACAACGGTTGGTATTGGAGCCTACTACTCAGGCAGGTCGGTTCGTTCTGAGCAGGCACCTTCGGTGAAAGTCCAGAAAGATTCCTTACCGGATTAGACGAGTGGTCGATACTAATTGCCGGGGAGAGTTCGGCAACATCAAATGGAGGACGCTTTGCCCGGCTACGTGGACATCAACCCTCATCGGAAGACTACTCCGAACCCATTCAAGTACGGGGGGCTCCTCTTGTTGATGTGCCTCACCGCAGTGGTGGTTTACCTAGTGCTATCCAGGTAGCCCTCAGTGTCCTTTGAACACTATCTCTTGGGCTTGGCGACCATGCTGGGCGCGCTGGGCGTCGCCGGAGCGCTTTGTTTTCTTATACTCGCCCATCGGATCCGGGAAAAGGCCAAGGGGAGCCGTCCTAGTTGTTGCGCTCCTGCGGCGACTTGTGTCTGTTCCACGACGTAGGTGAATGCCGCGGCCCTCGCACGAAAATGTCCCAGCAGCCGCGTTAGCCACTCTGCTTCCTAGCGCGTATCCAGGTCCTCGAACACTAGGAACGTTTGCGTGTCCTGCACGCCGGGCATCGACTGCAGTCGATCGAAAATGACCCTGCGCAGGTGAATGTTGTCGGTGGCCCGCACCAGCAGGATGACGTCGAAATCGCCCCCGACCAGCGCAATGTGCTGCACCTCCGGAATGAGCCGAAGCTCTTCGCGGAGCTCGCGCCACGAGTGCTGCTGCACCTTGAGCGTGACGTAGGCCGATGACTTCAAGCCGGCCTTGATGGGGTTCACAAGCGCGGTGAACTTGGTCAGCACGCCTTCGCCCGTCAGCCGGGAAATTCTCGAGTACGCATGCGCCCGGCTGATGTGCACGTTCTCCGCCACCTGGGTCACCGACATCCGGCCGTCCCGAGTCAGCTCGGCAATGATGTCCCTGTCCACTTGGTCAAGAGGAACCTCTGCCTGATCCGCTTCCGCCTCGGCCATCGCATCTCCAATTCGTCTTCGGCGTGGGCCCGTTAGCCAGCTCACATTTGCAATTTGTCTTCCAGACTAGATGTTTCCTGCAAGCTTTTCCATGATTCTGCCCAGAGCTGGATACGAAACTTCTCCAAGGAACATACTGGTGACAAATAGTGGATACAGAAGGACGGACCAATGACGATCTCCGCAGACCATGAGGCCCAAGGTCTGGCTGACGCTCGGCCGGACGATACCCAAGCAAACGACCAAGCGTCCGAAGTGCGGCGCAAGTTCGGCATCAGCGTGGAAGACTACATGCTGCCTGCCCGCCATCAGATCCAGATGGTCGATCTTTCAGGCGTGCTCAAGCCCGAAGCCGAACAGGGCACGGAACCGGGCCACGAATATCCCATCCCCGGTGACGCCGAACTCATGGCAGCCTACGAACAACTCGTCGTCGGACGCCGCGTCAATGACCAGAACTCCGCCCTCGTCCGGCAGGGCCGCATGGCCGTCTACCCGTCCAGCCACGGACAGGAAGCGTGCCAGGTAGCGGCCGCCCTGTGCCTTCGCGAAGGCGACTGGCTGTTCCCCACTTACCGCGACGCCGTGGCGGTCATGTCCCGCGGAGTGGACCCGGTGGAGACCATGACCATCTTCCGCGGCGACTGGCACGGCGGCTACGACCCCACCAAACACAAGGTCGGCATCCAGTGCACACCACTCACAACGCAGCTGCTGCACGCCGTTGGAGTTGCCCATGCCGCCAAACTGCGCGGCGAGGACACCGTGGTGTTGGCAATGTGCGGCGACGGCGCCACCAGTGAGGGGGACTTCCACGAAGCCCTCAACTTCGCGGCCGTCTTCCATCTGCCCGTGATCTTCTTCGTGCAGAACAACAAGTACGCCATCTCGGTGCCCCTGAGCCACCAGTCCGTGGCGCCCTCACTGGCACACAAGGCCGTTGGCTATGGCATGGCCGGTGAACGCGTTGACGGCAACGACCTGGTCGCGCTCCTCGCCGTCCTCGACCGAGCCGTGAAACTCGCGCGCGAAGGCTCCGGCCCGCTCCTAATCGAGGCCCACACCTACCGCATGCAGGCCCACACCAACGCTGACGACGCCACCCGCTACCGGGAGGACAGCGAAGTGGCCGAATGGACCGCCAAGGATCCCATCAGCCGCATGACGGCGTATCTCACCGGCCGTGGACTGCTCGATAATGACGGTTCCGCCCGGATAGCTGCGAAGGCCGAATCCGTTGCCTCGCAGCTTCGCGAAGGCCTGGGGGAGGACGTCCCGGTGGACCCGCAGAATCTCTTCCGCTACGTCTTCTCCACGCCCACCCCGCAACTGAAGGAGCAGTCCGCCCTGCTCGCCGATGAACTCGCCCGTGAGGCATCCGGCCAGAAGGAGGCAGGCAAATGAGCCCCGCCGTCACCACATCCTCTGACGCCACCGAGCGCGCCGCAACAGGCGACGTCAGTTCTGCTACCGCAAGCGCTGCAGCCAGCGCGGCAGCAGTAGCCGAAGCCTCCGGTCCCCAGACCATCACCATGGCCAAAGCCCTCAACACCGCGATGGGGGACGCCATGGAGGCCGACGCTTCGGTTCTGGTGTTCGGTGAAGACGTTGGCCGTTTGGGTGGCGTCTTCCGGATCACCGACGGCCTGATGGCCACTTTCGGAGAACAGCGATGCTTCGACACCCCGCTGGCAGAGTCAGGCATCGTTGGCATGGCCGTGGGTATGGCGATGAACGGAATGCGTCCCGTGATTGAGATGCAGTTCGATGCCTTCGCTTACCCGGCCTTCGAACAGATCGTCAGCCATGTGGCCAAGATGCACAATCGCACCAAGGGCGCCGTGAAGCTGCCCATGGTCATCCGCGTGCCCTATGCAGGTGGCATCGGCGGCGTGGAGCACCACTGTGACTCGTCCGAGTCCTACTACGCCCACACCGCGGGTCTGAAGGTCTACACGCCCGCGACCGTGGCCGACGGCTACCGCATGCTCCGCGAGGCCATCGATTCCGACGATCCCGTCATGTTCATGGAACCGAAAAAGCTGTACTGGTCCAAAGACCAGGTGGACCTGGGCGCACTGCGGGGCGAACACGCCACGAACACCGCGAAGGGATCCAGCAGCGAGGGGCGCGCTGCCGTCGCGCGTCCCGGCACCGATGCGACGCTCATCGCCTACGGACCCTCGGTCCCGACCGCACTTGCCGCCGCGGCCGCAGCAGCTGAAGAGGGCCGCTCCCTTGAAGTGATCGATGTCCGCTCAATCGTGCCCTTCGATGACGAAACCGTGTGCGCGTCGGTGCGCAAGACCGGCCGCGCTGTGGTCATCGCCGAGGCTCACGGCTTCGCGTCCGTGTCCTCCGAAATTGTCGCCCGGGTGCAGGAGCGCTGCTTCCACTACCTGGCCGCGCCCATCCGCCGGGTCACCGGCTTCGATGTCCCATACCCGGCTCCGAAGCTGGAGCACTACTACTTGCCAAGCGTCGACCGCATCCTCGACGCCGTAGACGACCTTCAATGGGAGAACTGACCATGAGCGCAGACATGCAAGTGTTCCTGCTTCCGGACCTGGGCGAAGGCCTCACCGAGGCTGAACTCGTCAACTGGCTTGTGGCCGTGGGCGACGAGATTCGCGTGGACCAGCCGATCGCCGAGGTTGAGACCGCCAAGTCCATGGTGGAGGTGCCCTCGCCGTACGCAGGGATCGTCGCCGTGCTGCATGGCGAAGCCGGCCAGACGCTCGATGTCGGGAAGCCACTGATCTCGGTGGCTCCTGTTGGTGCTTCGGTCGCGGCTGAGCCTGCGGTTGCGGAAGAGGCCGGACCCGAGGAAGTTGTTTCCGAGGCACCCGTTGCGTCCGCAGCTGCCGAGGCTTACCGGATCGAAGAGAAAGCCGGATCCGGGAACGTCCTCATTGGCTACGGAACATCCGGAGGTGGTGAGGCTCGGCGCACTCGGCCGCGGAAGGCTCCGGCTTCCGCTGCACCCGTAGCGCCAGGGCCTGACTTTGCCGAACTTGCGTTGTCCCGTACGCGGATTCCGGGGAAGCTTTCTGCGGTGATTTCCCCATTGGTGCGGAAGATGGCCCGGGACCATGGGGTCTCTTTGGATGCTGTGCCTGGTTCGGGGGAGAGCGGGCTCATCCTGCGTCGCGACATTGAGGCCGCGATCGGAGGGGCTTCGCGCGAGACGACGCCCGTTGAGGCGCCCGCCGTTGTCCAGCCTTCCACCGGTGTCCAGGATGCCCGTACCGGCTTGTCAGTCACTTCGCGCACTCCGGTCCGTGGGATACGAAAGGCTGTAGCGGCGAACATGACCCGCAGCCGGTCCGAGATCCCTGAGGCAACCGTCTGGGTCGACGTTGACGCCACTGCGCTGCTTGAGATGCGAGCCGAACTCAAGAAGCGCGATCCGCACGGAGCTCCCGGACTACTCGCGTTCATCGCTCGTTTTGTCACCGCTGGGCTAAAAAAATTCCCCGAGCTGAACACCCGGTTTGTTACGGCGGAGGATTCGGCCGGCGGCGAAATGCAAGAGATTATCGCATTCGACGGCATCAACCTTGGCTTCGCCGCGCAGACGGACCGCGGACTCGTGGTTCCGTCCGTCCGCAACGCCCACCTGTTGAACGCCCGCGAACTCGATGCCGAAATCCGCCGGCTCACCACGGTCGCCCGTGAGGGCAAGGCAACACCGACGGAGTTGGGCAGTGGCACCTTCACTCTGAACAACTACGGTGTGTTCGGCGTGGACGGTTCCGCCGCGATCATCAACTATCCCGAGGTAGCGATGCTCGGCGTGGGCCGCATCATTGACAAGCCCTGGGTGGTGGACGGCCAGTTGGCTGTCCGCAAGGTCACCGAGCTGACGTTGGCGTTCGATCACCGGGTTTGCGATGGGGAAACGGCTGCGGGGTTCCTGAGGTACGTCGCGGACGCGATCGAGAACCCGGGGACGGTACTTGCGGATTTGTAGACGATGGCTATGTCGGTTTGCTACCCGAGCGATTGGAATGTTCACATTGGGCCTGCCCGCCTACTTGGCGAGCAGATGCGTGTCAAGGCAGTGGCGACGTAATCATTGTTCCTTGAATGTCGGGCCTGCGTTCAAGACCCAACATGAGCATGGACGGCCAAGGCTTCAGCGCGTTAATATGTGGCCCGACGACATATTGGTCACCTATCGATTCTTATCGACCCCTTATACTCATCTGCATCTGGGTCACCAACTTGGGGGTAAAAATGGCCGGCAATCAGCGTGATCGTTTTTATGGACTGGATGCGCTTCGTGGCGTCGCCATCCTTTTAGTCCTCTTGCGCCACTCGTGGCCAGAGACATTCGGGGGTGCCGGGATAGTTGGTGTTGTCGTGTTCTTCGCCCTGAGCGGGTATCTGATCACCCAGTTACTCATGCGGGATATCGATGAGTTTGGTCGCGTCAGGTATGGGCGCTTCTACCGGCACCGCGCATTCCGTCTGATCCCGGCCCTGGTGTTCATGCTCGCAGGGTTCGCTGTCATCGAGGGCGTGTGGAATATTCTCGGTGACCGCGTGGAGATTGTTCGCTCGGTGATCGTTGGAATGACGTACACCATGAACATTCCCGGGTTCGGGCACGGCAGTGACGCGCTGAGCCACTTATGGACACTGGCAACTGAGGAGCAGTTCTACCTCGTATGGCCTGCACTGCTTCTGCTTGGCATGAAGCGTTGGGGGCCCCGCAAAACAGTGGCGATTGCCACGGCTGGCGTCCTTGCACTTTGCGCCGCCACGATATGGGTGGCCCATGCGGAAGTCATCAAGGTCTACACCTTGCCAACGTCATGGGCCTCGGCGATGCTAATAGGCGCTTGGGCGCGCATAGAGCACGAGAAACTTTCACAATGGTTCTCGGCGATTAGCTATAGTCGGGTGCTGGCTGCCGTTTCCGCCACTGCCCTCGGTGCGCTTTGCTTCGTCCCAGAGCCGAAATCATGGCCTGTGACGTATCTTGTTGGTGGTCCGCTGATCGCATTGTGCACAGTGGTGCTGGTGTTCGCGTTTGCAGGGAAGAGCGGCCCGCCCCCACTGGCCGTGAAGCCTCTTGTTGGGCTGGGTGCTATCTCCTATGCGGCTTACCTTTGGAACTATCCGATCTCCAAGTGGGTCGAGAACGACTGGCTTGTAATCGTCTTGACGCTGGTTGCTGCGGTGGTTAGCTGGCTTCTTATTGAAAGGCCCGCCCAAAACTTTCGTAGGCATCTTGAGAAGCGTCTTGCCCGGAAGGAGTCAGTTCTTTTCTGAAGCCTCGTCGAGTTTCTTCCGAAGTTCATGGTTCGCTTGTGTGAGCAAGTTAACCTGAGTGTAAAGCTCGCTGATGAGAGCGAGGATTGCGTCCGGGTTCATTAGATCGCCCTCCAGTTGGTTCCGTTTGAGATGAACATTTTTCCTGTCCCGGCGGCCATAGCAAGAGTGGCAGAGCCGTCGATGTTGTTGGATGCCGTTGCAACGGTGACCACGCCAGTGCTGGCGTTCTTGACCCAGTAGGTACGCCCGGACATTGAGGGAGCCGACGGGCTCGGAAGCGTGACTTTGGATACGGCAGTGGTGCAGACCACTGAATCGCTGGCTGTGACGGTGGTATCGGCGGATACTTCGCGGAACTTTGTTTTGGTGCCGCCAGTGATGAACCAGTTTCCGGACTGATCAAGTGTCGCGTACTGGGCAATGCCTACTTTTGTGAAGGCGATGATGCCGTTTTCATTCGCGATGGCGAAGTTTGTCCCGTTCTGCGACATTTCAATACCCACGGTGCCGTTGGAGCGCTTGCCGGCATACACTCCATCGGCGACGCCGGCGCCGCTGATTCCGGGCGTGAGGCCGGCGAAGAACGCCGGTCCGTCGAACTGCGCGAGGCCTTTGAATCGGGCCGACCATTTGTTGACGCCGCCCGTTGGGGCTTCGAAGTAGGCCGCGTAGGCGTTGATGATTGCGCCGCCGACGTTGTCCACGGGGCCTCGGGCGTAGTGGCCGTAGGCATTCGTGACAGTCGCGCCTATGGCTGATGCCTCCACGTTGGCCACCGTTTCAAGGCCCATGAACGTTCCGAGAGTTGCGCCTGGAGTGTAGAGGTGCGCCTCAGAGGTCTGCGCGTAGACGGCAGTTACCCCTGCTAGGTCGCCGACTTGGTTGCCGGTCTTCATGAAAACGACTTCACCGAAAATCACCGTGGGGTCGGCGACACCGTAGCCGGCTTCGTTCGCGAACCCGCCCTTGAAGATGATGTTGTTGACGAAGCCGACCTTGTTGCCGCCGTAGGTGGTGTTATCCAGGGTCCTGCCGTCGATCACAACATTGAACTGTGTCGGCTGACGAGGGTCCGCGGCAAGGCCTGTGTTGTTACCGAACACGTTGAGGCCCTGAAACCACTTATTGCCCGTGACCTGCTGGACCGGGCGGCCACCGATGGTCTTGTCATTTGAACTGGCAGTGCGGGTCACCGTTATGGCGGAAAGGTCAGGAAGCTGCGAAGTGGGGATTTTTGCCGCGGCGTCCAAAGCTGCCACACCTGAAGGGGCACCAATTTCAGCCACGGGAACGTAAATATCCGCGGTGGCGGCCTGGGCGCTACTGGCACCAAGAGCCGCGACGGCGGAAGCGCCAGTGAACGCAGCCATCAGGGTCCCAAAGCTGAGCAGCCCACGCCGCTTCACTCCGGCATCCAAGGGGGACACCCGCTGATCTTTCTCGCCATTCTCGTTAGCCATGCCTAGAAGTTAATTCGTTGGAACGACCCAGAACACCGTGGACGTTACGTGCTTTTGGTTAACTAGTACTCGGGTGGTTCGCAAGACTACTCGTGGGGACAGAGTTCCCGGACCGGTGGGTGGTGGCTGGCAGGTCTTGAGTGCCCTTTATGATGGGGGCATGAAACGTTGGGGAACCCGCACACTTACGGTGAGCTTTTACATCTTTGCGGGAGCCGCGGTTCTGCTGGTGGGAGCGTGTGCCAGTATCGCTTACAACCCGATGCTCACTCTTGGTGTCATTGGTGCCGTACTCGCAACAATGGTCTTCTGGATGGTGCCAACAGACAGAATCGCCGGTTTTTCCGGTTCTGCAGCCGTCGTGATTCTTGTGCTGATCCCGGTACAAAACATTGCCGCCTACGGGAACCTGAAGTACATAACCCTTGGAGCCGTTGCGGCCCTGGTTGTTATTACTTGGGCGCGGCGGTTCAGATCACTGGCTGGCAGGCCCAAAGGACTTTGGTTATTCCTCGTATATTTTGGCCTATTGGCCGCAGCCACCCCCAGATCCATCGAGCCAAGTTCATTTTCGCTTCTGCTGGGAGTCGTGATTGCCGGGCTAGGGCCGGCACTCCTGTTCGCGATGATGAATCGCGCTGAACGCAAGGGCTCGATAAATTTCGTTGTGGCCCTAGCCGCGCTCGAAGCGGCGTACTCCCTTTTTGAATTGGCAACCCACCCGAGCCCCATATGGGGTTATGCGAGCGTCACGGCCTCGGGTGACCCTAGCATCATGTACAACCAGATCGTGAGCGGTCTGATCCGCTCGCAGGGAACGTTGGCACATCCCCTCCCGTTGGCGCTCCTGTTGCTAGTTGCACTTGCTCTGCTAGTCAGGGGCGCTGGCCCTAAAAATGGTTTACTGAAAGTTTGTACCGGAGTCCTGTTATTTGCTGGGTGCTTCGCTGCCGGTAGTAGGTCCGCCCTAGCGGTGGCGACAGTTTTGGTCTTCTTGGGAGTTGGGAAGCGTTTGTGGAAGGCTCTCGTTGTTGGCATTCCCCTGCTCACCATCGTGGTCCTCATAGCGATTTGCGCGGGATTCTTGGAGTCGGACGTCTATCGTCGTTTCATCGAATCTTCATCCCTCAGCCACCGCGGCGGGGCCGTCGACGCGGTCCCTGGCCTCCTGCACAATCAAGACCTTCTAGCAACGGTTTTTGGCAACGGATATTTTTCCGCATACCAGTTGTTCCGGGCCGGTTTGTTGCAGGTCGGCGACTTCTTCGCTGTTGACAACCAGTTCGTCATGACGTTAGCCGAGGGAGGCCTAATCACCCTTGCCGTATTGGTGACTCTCATCCTGCTTGCGCTCAAGAGGATCCATCGGTCCTACCGGCTTGGACTCTTGTCGGTCGTTGTCTTCTTCGTCAGCTTTGATGTTCTATCTTGGCCGTCTGGGATTGCGCTCTTCGGTGTGTTTTTGGGTTTGGCATTCTCAGCCCCCGCCGTTAGTTCGCCTGTGCTTGCTGCGGCTGAGACCTCCGATCTTGTGCCGGCTAAATTCGGCAGTCCCACTGAGGACGGCTCCGGATATCCGGCCGAGGTACCCGTTCGTACAACTTAGGGTAACAACCAGCGAGTACAGGCCAGAACCGCGCACATTGATGCCCGCATATGAGTCTTCTTCGATGATGGCGACGGAGGATACATAACCTGAGTTCCTCCAACGCTGAATGCCGCCCAGTGATTGCTCGGAAGTGATGGCGTAGCCATTCCCCCGTCAGTACCTGTGAGCCCGATCAGATCAAGATCCCAAGTGCCCGTATCGAGCAACATTCAATGGGAGAGGGGCCGGCGCTTGGCAGCCGAACTTTCTGAGTACCAAAGCAAAATCGCCACAAGACTCACGTGCGACAACCCAAACGGGCATGCATCCCTTCAAAAGCGTTCAGCACCGCCGTTGTGGACGAGCAGTTAATTCGCGGGCGCTGAGCTGCTTGGAAAACTCGATCGACATCGTCTATTGGCCCTGTTCCTTGTACTTGGCCTCGGTTTCGGCCTTCTGCGGACGCCACCATGCTTCGTTGTCGCGGTACCACTTGATGGTGTCTTCGATGCCGGCCTCGAAGTTGGAAAACTCCGGCTTCCAGTCCAGCTCGGTGCGCAGCTTCGTGGAGTCGATCGCGTAGCGCAGGTCATGGCCCGGGCGGTCCACGACGTGGTCGTAGGCGTCGTTGTCCTGGCCCATGTGCGAGAGGATCAGCTCCACGACGTCCTTGTTGTTCTTCTCGCCGTCCGCGCCGATCAGGTAGGTTTCCCCGATCCGCCCCTTGTCGATGATCGCCAGCACGGCGGAGGAGTGGTCGTTCGCGTGGATCCAGTCGCGGACGTTCTCGCCCTTGCCGTAGAGCTTCGGGCGGATCCCGTCGATCACGTTGGTGATCTGGCGCGGGATGAACTTTTCCACGTGCTGGTACGGGCCGTAGTTGTTCGAGCAGTTGCTGATCGTGGCCTGCAGCCCGAAGGAGCGCACCCACGCCCGGACCAGCAGGTCCGAACCGGCCTTCGTCGAAGAGTACGGGCTGGAGGGGTTGTAGGGGGTGTTCTCGGTGAACCGTTCCGGGTCATCGAGCTCCAGGTCGCCGTAGACCTCGTCCGTGGAGATGTGGTGGAAACGCTTGCCGTGCTTCCGGGCGGCCTCGATCAACGTGTACGTGCCGATGATGTTGGTGTCCAGGAACGGGCGCGGGTCATGCAGGGAGTTGTCATTATGCGACTCCGCGGCGTAATGGACCAAGACGTCGCTCGCCGCGACAAGGGGCTCGACAACGGACGGGTCCGCAATGTCCCCCTGCACGAAGGTGAGCCGCTCGCCCGGCAGGTGCGTGATCGACTCCACGTTCCCGGCATAGGTGAGCTTGTCCAGCACCGTGACATGGTGGTCCGTGTTGGCGATGACGTAGTGGACAAAGTTTGAACCGATGAAGCCGGCGCCGCCGGTGACAAGTATTTTCCCCATGACGCATAACCTTACTGGTTTGCACAAATGCATACGAACCGGAATGATGCGCAGTATGCGAGGAATCATCTTGGCTGGGGGAACTGGTTCGCGTCTGCATCCGATTACCCACGGCATTAGCAAACAACTTGTCCCTGTCTACGACAAACCGATGATCTATTACCCACTGTCGACTTTGATCTTGGCCGGCATTCGGGACATCCTGATTATTACGACACCCCATGATGCCGAGCAGTTCCAGCGTCTGCTTGGAGACGGATCCCAGTTCGGTGTCAATCTCAGCTACGTTCAGCAGCCCTCTCCGGATGGCTTGGCTCAGGCCTTCACCCTTGGTGCGGAACACATTGGAGATGACAACGTCGCCCTGGTTCTGGGAGACAACATCTTTTATGGCCCTGGCATGGGCGCGCAACTGCGCCGATATTCCGAAATCGAGGGCGGTGCGGTGTTCGGCTACTGGGTGAAGGATCCCAAAGCCTATGGGGTTGTGGAATTCGACCTCGACGGCCGCGCTATCACGCTTGAGGAAAAGCCGCAGCAGCCGAAGAGCAACTACGCCGTTCCTGGCCTCTACTTTTATGACAACGAAGTGGTAAACATTGCGCGGAACCTAAAACCTTCGGCGCGCGGAGAACTTGAAATCACCGACGTCAACCGAACATATCTCGATCGTGGCAAGCTCCAAGTCGAGGTTCTGCCGCGGGGGACTGCGTGGCTTGATACCGGAACGTTTGATGACCTCAGCGACGCGTCGAACTTCATCAGGACCGTGGAGCACCGCCAAGGATTGAAAGTAGGAGCTCCGGAAGAAGTCGCTTGGCGCCAGGGTTTCCTTAGCGATGACGAGCTGCGCCAGCGGGCAGAACCACTCGTTAAGAGCGGCTATGGTGCCTACCTCCTTGGTCTATTGGAATCAAGGCAGCCTGACCCCAATGTGGGAGCTCTCCTCTAGCTCCTTAGCTCCCTGCTATTTGACCTGCCGCCCGTCCCGGCACTTCAACAATCCGGGTGGATCGCAACCTTGACGAAGGCCGCGGTTTGATAGAGGTACTGGTAGGCCCAGGAATAGGTGGGGTCGGTTGAGGAGATCAGCGGCAAACCCATCCGGTCTGCGACCATATGCAGGTTTCCTGTGTAGCAGCGGCTGACAATCACCCGTGCCCGAGTCACATGGAACTGAGCGGTGAGGACGTCCGCGCTCTTCCAGCCGTATTGGGCCGACAGGTCCTTTAGTGCCCTTGCTTCGCCCTGTGTGGTGAACGGATCGGGGTTGAAGCAGATAATCCGGTACGGGCGCAGAGCGCCACAAATGGCCGCTTCGAATTTGCCGTATTTATCTATAGGGCTCGAAACCGCGAGGGTGGGTGCATACCCCTGCCGCATCAGCTTTTCAGCGTAGCTGATCCGGTTATCAGGGGGCCCGAGTACGAACAGCACGTCTGAACGTTTGGGCTGGTCAGCAGTGGGAGCGACGTACAAAAAGATCCCAGCAACGGCCCAGACCACCGCCACGGCTGCGATGGCGGCAGATAGCCGCAGTAGCAGCCGCTTTTTTCTAGCGGGCCGTGTCGCCTGAGTTTCGGGAGTGCGAGTAAGAGTGGTCATACCGTCCTCGAGCCAATGCGGGATATGGGCGGCAGCGCTGCACTGGATCCAAGACTACTATCCGCTGACGTGCCGTAGCCCCGGGGCTCACGCAAGAACAACCCGAAGGACCACGTTGTCGCCATCCTCGCTGAGTGTTACGTCCTTGGACAGTGCCTGAAGCGTCGTCATCCCGAGGCTGGGACGGATCCGGCCTCGGATCCGGCCGGGGGAGCTGATGGATATGTGGATGGCTCCGGTGTCCGCCGCAGCTTGTGACTGGCCCGGCTCGGGGGCCGACATTGTGACGCGGACATGGTTTCGTTCGCCGTGTCGGATGGCGTTGGTGAAGCCTTCTGAAAGTACCTCGATGACGGCCTCGGCCCTGGCGGGGGCCTCGTCGCATAGGGCCCACACTTCAGGGCCAATGTCGCATGCCAGCTTCAGGACGCGCCCCCAGGTACTCAGCAGGTCCTGGATGCTGGATGCCCCGCGCATCTCCTGCCCGGGCGACTCCTCCAGGATCTCACTCTGCGCAGTGGCCACGGCTCGCGTCAGGATGTCTCTCACACGCTGCGGGGCAAGATCCTCTTCTGGGCCGTTCCCTCCGGAGCCAGCCAAGGCGAGGGCGCTAGAGACCAGGCTTCCCTGAAGGCTGTTGTGCAGAACCCTGGCGACCCGTCGTCGGGTGTGGAGCAGCTTTTGGTGCGCGCGGTCGGCAAGCTTGAGTTGCTCGTTCAGTGAGCCTGCCAGCCTGACTTCATACCGCCGTCGTTGGCGTTCGGCAGCTCGAAGAACCGCCACAGTGAGCGCAGTCAGCGGATAGGCCCAGACGGCGGACCAGTAGAAGAACGGGGCATAGCCGAACGCGTCCTGCAGTAGGCATGTCACCGACGCGGAAACTGCGGCCGCGCCCGCGTAGCAGAGGGTCATGGCGGAAATTCGCCGCAAGGGACCGGTGATCCTCCGTACCGTCCGGGCAGCCACGGCGTTCCCGACGAGCAGGATGGCCCCGCCCACAACCCACTGAACCAGCAGGAAGAGTACGCCGTACTCCGTCAGCAGACGCACTGCAATGAGTGATGCGAACAGCAGCACAGGCAATGCGACCGGTGCGGCCTGAACCAAATGCGCCAGGCTCAGCGCGCGCTCCGCACGGGACGGCGGCCGCGGAGGGGCCGTCTCATGCGGCCAAGGTGTGTGGTCGTGAAAGAGTTGGTGGCTCATCGGGCGGACGACGTCGTCGGAGATTGTCCGCAGCAGGCGCGAGGCCTCGGACCTGTCGAGGGTTGTGGTCGTCCCGGCAGCGAGGGCCGCGTCAAGGCGCGTGGAGAGTTCGGTGACATAGTCGGAACGGATCGAGCGCAGCCGGTCTTCATCGAATCCGAGCTGTGCCTCGATCGCTGCCTGCGCGGCGCGGAGCCTGCGTTCAAGCACGGCGTGCCCGCGGATGGAGTCTGTCAGGATCGCGATCGCCGAGAGGAGGACCAACGCCATCCCGATGTTGATGAGGATGCGGGCCCAGAGGCCTTCACTGAGGTCTGCGATATTCAGGACCTGTGCGGACCAAGCCACCAGGAGGGGGCGGCAGGCGCCGATGAACGCGAAGGTGCCGAACGCCGTCGTGATTCTGCCTTTGAGGCTCGGGCATGCCGTGATCAAAGGGCGGAGGATCATCCCCAAAAGACCTAGCATGACGTGCGCAAGTAGCAGGATCCCAGCGCCGGCTCGTTCCCCAACCAGCATGACCGATCCGGCCGCGGCCAGCGTGTTAGATCCGGCGAACATGTTCATGACCGTCAGCGCCAAAGGCAGGGTCAGGAGCCACGACCAGAAGCTCAGGGCATTGTTACCGCCGATACCCCGGGCCCAGAGTGCAGGGGTGCGGCCGCTCATTTATCGCTATCGGGGTCCGGCCACCCGAACGTGCGCGCGTACAGCGTTGCCGCGGCAACCCGCGGATTGACGCTCGGGCTTCGGTTCAGGCCAAGGGCCTCGAACGTGCGGGAAACGGCCTTCTCCACGGAGCGCACGCTGCTTCCCCGTTGCTTGGCGATTTCAGCGTTAGACCAGCCCTCCGCGATCATGCGCAGGATATCCAGCTGTACGCGGGTCAACACGCCGATCTTCGTTGCGTTCGACGGCAAGGGGGGAGCGACGGTGACCGGAAGCTCCACCAGGGTCGAGTTCACTGCACTGATGAGGCCGTCCACGGAGTCAAGGGACGACTTATTGACGAAGGTAGATCCCGCCGGTAACTCGGAAAAGGAAGCCTCCGACGGATAGTTGGTCAGGAAAACGATGGCGCACCCCGGGGAGAGCGACTTCACGACATGCGCCAGTTCGACGCCGTTGGGCCGGGAACCCAAATCGATGTCGGTCACAAGAACATCAGGATCGACAGTGGCGAGCATGGATACGGCCTCGGGCGAGGACGCACACGCGTGCACTTCGAATTCCGCGCCCCTTAAGGCCTCTGCGACAAGCGCTCGCATGAATGGTTGATCTTCGACAACCAGCACCCGCCGAACCCACCTCGTGTCCCCCATGGTTGAAGGCTATCCGAGCACCCCCTTTGATCCATCAGCAGCGTCCGTTGGTTACGACTCAGGATGGATTACGACGGCGGCGCGCTGGCGGTGTGTTTCGCGACGCCGTCTGCCGGAGGTGACTGCCTCAGTGGCGCCTGCCTCAGTGGCGGAGGGCAATCGTGACGACGAGGATCGTGGCGGCAGCCAACACTGCTAATCCAACGTAGGAAAGTTTCCGCTGAAACCTTTTCCGACGCTCGCGTCGTTCGTCCCTCGCGAGATATCCCGTGCTGAAGTTCCCCATGTGGGGAGGATATCGTCGCTGGATCAGGATGCCTCCCGGGGTTCGGGTATTGCGACCGTTCGCTGCCGCTTACTCGTCCTTGCTTGGGTCGTTGAGAAGGTCTGGGATTTGGTTCCGGAGGATGTGTACGGCGATGCCGAGAGCTACGAGTGATGCGCCGAGTGGGGCAAGCCCGAGGCGTACGACTGAAACGATGAAGCCCGTCAGCCATAAGCCGACACCCCCGCTGCCCCCTCCTTGGAGAGAGAAAAGCAACGAAAGTAAGTTTGTGGCCAACGTTTCGAAGATAACTCCACCCGCGCAGACCACCACGCCAATAATGAGTAGCCGGTTTCTTACCTGGGCAAAAGTATGTGCTCTTAGCAATTGAAGCTCCTATTCAGATTTAGCCCCGACGGGCTTGAGGGAGCGCCCCACCCAGGGGTGAGACGCCCCCTCCGCGCCATAATTGCGCGTCGTCGATGGAGGGACTAGGAAGGCGGCTCCCGGTAAGCGTGCCCCAACGGGTGGCGATCGAGCTCGGCTGCGCGCGCACGTGCAGCCTTCTTCCTCCGGTGAAGAACTACTTCATTGATCACGTAGGAAACCAGGACCACCGATGGCAAGAGGATTCGAAGCCACAGGTCCCAATTGGTCATAAAAAGGGGCGCCAGAGAAGCCGTAAAGATCGGCGGGTGCGCGCAACTGTACCATTTCACGATTGCCTTCTCTCAGAGGCCACAGTCTCGGGCCGGCATATCCCGGAGCGGAGCGGACGGTCTAGAAAGATTGATGCCGTAGCACTTTGTGGCAACCAGGCTGGCATTTCTGAACGCGCCACTGATGGTAGCGATGACAGATGCAACTCCGGTAACGCCGCTCAACCCGCAAATCTGGCTCACGACGGTTGCTATCCATCCGCTCAGCTTGTTGAACTTACATCCTGTCCATACTCCGCCCACGAACACCGCGGCCGTGAGGCCGGCCAGTACCTGCAACTCGGCGCCGGTGATAGCGAGGACTGGCCACGGTACCCACTGAACGCTCGGATCGGCCGTTAGGGGAAATGCGTTCGAGGAATTGAAGTCGATGCGCTGAACCAAGGCGCCATCCTCAAACCTGAATGTCGTCGGCACCGGCTTCCCCGCGGCATCGAATGCCCATGGGGCGACAATGGCGCTTGTAACTCTTCCCTCGATGTCTCGAATGAGGACGGAACCGTCAGCTTCCACCTTCGCCGTGGATCCAGCCGAGAGAGCCAGCGGGAATCGGTAATCGCGAGGTGACTTATCCGATTCGACGGTGATGAGCGTCTGCGAGCCGTGTGGAGTGCTGTAGGTAGTCGTTGTCGCGCCGGACAGTGCAGTGGTCAAAAGTGGTGCGCCTTCGCCAATAAAGTGTCCGACCGGGACGCCCTTAAGCTGGGCTGGTCTCGTCTGTGACTTTTTGCCGGGAACGGTAATCCGTATCGCACCCGAGGGGGTTTGCGTTTGGACTGTCGCGGTTCCGGGGGCGTTCCCGTCCGTCACATACACGCCGTCGTACTTCTTGGCGATTCCATGCGGAGGACTGGCACTTCGCCCGGGCGGCAGCCCCTGATCCCAAGCGACAGGCTCGACTCCACGACTGGTACCGGCTCGGATCCGTTGATCTTCCCATTCCTGGGGTGCCGTGTTCCTTTGAGCAGTACCCGCCTGTGCCGGCGCGGCAATAAAGATGGTCGCAATCAAAGAAAGACATGCAGTAGCTGAGGCAAAAATATGTAGACGTCGCAATTGAAGCTCCTTTTCATATAGGTGCCCCCGCGACCCGCAGCTTCCATGAAATCTTACGACATTATCGACTTTGTTGGAAGGGATTTGCGAGCAAATTCGTCCTACTTGAGTTTTTAAATTTGCATTTTAAAAGGAGGATTAGCTTAGTCGGCTGTGGCACGTTTTCCAATTCCACCAGGGACCCTTTTCGCGTTCATATTCCGCTTCAACCGCCCGGGCGAGCTGGCGGCTTCATCACGATTGACCCCCACGGACATCCCCCGACTCCCCGTAAGGTCCGTACTTGCGTGCCCATCCGAAACAACCGATGAAAAGGGCCACGGCAAGGACCGGAACGAGGTACCAGCCGAGTTCGCTCCCCCGGAGCAAAAGCGCAACGTTGAATGTGATGATGGCGCTGAACACAGGGACCGGTGCGGCCATCGCCCCAGACTGAATCACGTCGCGTCGCCATTGACCGTATAGGGTCGCGGTCGCAAGAAACCCCGCCATGAGGCAACCGCCCAGAACGAGAAGGAGCGGAACGGGAGCGAACCCAATCACAATTACCGTCGCGCCGAGCAACGCACTCAAAGTCAACCAGTATCTAGATCGCGCGGTCATTAGTCTCTTGCCCACCATTTCAACATGAACAAAGACTATGACCGCAGATGGCCATTCGGTAGCCGTTCGGCCGAGATTGAGTATGTATTCGGCCGAAATTGAGTATGCATTTCATGCGAATTGAGTATGTGATCGAGATCGCGAAAACCCTACTGCAGCTTGAACAAATTGTGCGTCGCCGGCCCCTCCAGCAGCTTGCCCGCGGCCGTGTACCGCGAGCCGTGCAGGGGGCAGTCCCAGGACTTTTCGGCGTCGTTCCAGTGCAGGATCCCACCCAGGTGGGCGCATTCCGCGGACACCCTGCACACCACGCCGTCCACCGTGCAGATTGCCGCGGGCTTCCCGTGGAAAAGCCCGGTGACGCCCGTGCCCTCGGCGGGGCTGGTTTCCTCCGTGATGGCGGGCTTCTCCTTCAGGGCTGCCTTGTCCCGGAAATTCTGCTGCTGTGTCTCTATGTTGAGCGAAATCGTCGACGCTGCTCCGCGGGGACCCGTGACCCGGCGATGGATCGTGTGGGCCCACTCCAGCTTTTCGCCACGGATATCAGCGGTGATGTCCAGCGCCGCCGCAACACCATTTGTCATGCCCCACTTGTTGTAGCCGGTGCCGAAGAAGATCTTCCCGTGGCCCCGGGGGAACCTGCCAAAGAACGGCATGAGATTACCGGCCTGGTAGTCCTGGGCAGCCCACGTGTGCGTGACCTCGGCACCCGGGTAATGCTGTTGGGCCCAGCCGAGCAGCTCGTTCACATGGACCTGCGTCGACGGCGCCCGGCCACCCGCATGACCGAACCCGCCCACCAAAAGCAACCTCCCGCCGTCGGGCATTGGATAGTCCCTCAGTGAGCGGGTGGGCGGCTCGGCGGAAAGGTACATTCCCGGCGGCGGGTTCACGCCATCCGGCAGCCGCAGCGCGGCAGCGTACGAACGATTCGGCCGCAGCTTCGCGAAGTAGAGCCCCCGGTTCAGGATCGGTGTCCCGGTGGCGAGCACCACGTAGCGCGCGGTGACCTCGCCCTTCCTGGTGACCACCGTCAGGGGATCGCCGTTGCGGACGTTCATGACGCGGATGCCCTCCACGATGCTGCCGCCGGCGGCCCGAACATCCACAGCCAGCGCATCCAGGACGTCCATGGGGTTGAATTGGGCCTGTTTCGCAAGCCGCAAGGCGGCGTCGACGTCGAAAGGTAGCCCCGTCTCGAGGGTGGACTTGACGTTGAGTCCGGCAGCCCGGCAAACGTTGGCTTCGGCGACGAGGTGTTCCGCGCCGGTGGGCGTGGTGGCGAAGGTGTAGGCATCCCGGTACTGGAAAGGCACGCCGCGGCCCTCGAGGTATTCGAGCAACCACCTCTGGCCGGCCCTGTTCGCGTCAACATAGGCACGGACCACGTTCACCGAATACTGGTTCCGGAGCCTGGACAGCGTGGTGCCCTGGAGAAGGCTCAACTTGGCGGTGGTGTTACCGGTGTTGACCGCGCCGATATGGCGGGCCTCGAGGACCAGCACGTTGCTCCCGGTCCGCGCCAGCATGAGGGCCGTTGCCAGGCCAGTGAGTCCAGCGCCGACCACGACGGCGTCGTAACTGGTCCCGGGCGTGAATTCATCGGGGCTCGCAGCTGCGGAAGCATCGCGCGCGTCCAGCCACAGAGAAGTCATAGCGGTCTCACGTCCCTTCAGCCGGGCGTGGTCCACACCGGAATTAGCGCGGCGGCGGCCCGGTAGTGCCAGAGAAGCAGAAGGCCGCAAGAGAAGCAATAGGGGAGCGCGGAGCATATCCAAGGGGTCCCGAAATCGAGGAAGATGGGCCGCCCCAAAACGCCCTGCCCCCTTCTTGGGGGCGGGTCTGTCAGCTCCGGTTCAGCCAGGTACGCAGGTTCCTGCCGCGACCGCCAAGGGAGGCGAGATGCCGGGCGCGCCCGCCCCACTTTGCCCAATCGCTAGGCTGGACCGAGGGCCGCCCAAGGTGATACCCCTGTCCGACGGTCACTCCCAGGCCCGCGAGAGTGGCGAGTTCGTCCTTGGTTTCGATGCGTTGGGCGGTCAAAGCCGCCCCGATCTCCCGCGCGAACCGGACCTCCGCTTGGACCAGTTCCTGCCGAAGGGGATCCTGGTTGAGGCCTGCGGTCAGCTTCCGGTCCAGCTTGATCATCTCCGGCTTGAGCCGAAGAATATGGCCGGCACCGGCGAAGAATGAACCGGAGTCTTCGATGGACAGGCGTACGCCGGCACTGCGCAGCGGAGCCACCACGGCGTCGAGCGAATCGGCCTGGTGCCGGGGGAACTCTCCGGAGATTTCGAGGATCACCCGGGATGCCGCCACCGGAGTCTGATCGAAAAGCACAGGAAGCCGCGGATCCAGGCATACCTCGTGGGAAAGCTTCAATGCCACGAAAAGTTGCTGCGGCAGTTCCAGTGCGGCTTTGAGCCCAGACTCCAAGGCTGCGAATTCAAGATCCGTTCGGAGCCCCGTGTCCTCGGCTTCTGCGAACCAGTAATCGGCAGGGTCACCACTGTCCGTGACGAAGCGGGTCAAAGCCTCGGCGCCGACCACCGTGGACGTGGTGAGGTCGAAAACGGGCTGGAAGGCGGTCATCAACATCCCGTCCCTGAGGACCGCCTCAAGCCGGGGGCTGCTTGGGTGCTGGAACAAATCCACGTCCGGGTCGACTTGAGGTTCCGGCTCGCCTTGCGGGGCCGGCTGTTCCGACCTGAGCGAAGACAAGTGTTCCAGCAGCGCCTCTTCCGGACGCCCGGGGTGGGCAGCAATGTGCTGGCGAAGTTGCTCGCGCACAGCCTCCGTCGCCTGCGAAGAGTCAGACAAGACTTCCTCGATGATCTCCAGGACCTGGAGGCGCAGCCCACGCAACTGCTCGATGGGCGCCTCCACGTTCTCCGGGCCGGCCCGCATCCCGGCGTTGGTCAATGCAAGAAAAGACGGTTTCCGCGTCGACATGAAATCATTCCTTTGCCTTTAGCTCCGGCTGAGCCCGGACCTGCAAACTAAAGGGAATACTACAGCCGAACAAACCGGTCGTCCCGGATTGAAATGAAATCTTCATGGGGATGTAACGTGCTCCCGATCCTCCCAGCTCCCCGTGGGTAGAATCAAGGCCTGAACACTGCCGGAACGCATCTGAAGACGGAGAAACAATGTCAGCATGGCTCGAAGTCGGCCCTAACAACTATGTGTTGGAGACCGAAGGGTGCCTGCTCAACACGGGCCTCGTTGTAGGTACCGAACGAGCCATGGTGATCGACACCGGTTGCGGCCCCCGCCAAGGCCGGCAGATCCTCGCCGCAGTCCGCGAAAAGACCCAGCTGCCGCTGGTCGTCGTGAACACCCACGCCCACTACGACCACTACTTCGGCAACGCCGTTTTTGCCGACGACGGCGTCACCGAGTTTTGGGGGCACGTCAACTGTGCGGCCACAATCGACGACGACGGCGACCATCAGCGCCGCTTCGTCGCCGCCGCGGAACCGGAGATGGCCGCGGGCCAGGGTGACGCCGTCGAGATCGTCATTCCCAACGCGATCGTCAAGGACCAGCCCGTCCTGGTGGACCTCGGAGGCCTCACCGCCACGCTGTTCTACTTGGGCCGCGGCCACACCGACGGCGACCTCCTGGTAGGCACGCCCAGCACCCTCTACGCCGGTGACCTCGTGGAACAAGGTGCGCACCCCTCGTTCGAGGACGCCTACCCGGAGGACTGGGCCGACGCCCTCCGGCACATCTCGGCCCTGCGCCACCGTTACGAGTTCCTCATCCCCGGCCACGGGAAGCCCTGCAGCGACCAGTTCGTGAAGACGATGGCCGACACCATGTCCACAGCGGTAAGGCAAGCGAGGCAGTCGATCCGGGACACGCCGTCGGACGCTACCAAAGCGATCCCGGTGCTTCCCTACGGACCCGAGCAGTCACGCTGGTTCATCAAGCGGCTCCAGGAGACGCAAGCGCACCACTAAGGGGTGTGTTTGAAAGCATGGCGGGCCTCGCGGGCGGCGTAGTAGATGATCACGACGCCGGCCAGGGGATCCGCCCACCACCAGCCGAACAGGGCGTTAAAGGCGAGCCCGGCCAGCACCGCGCCGGCCAGGTAGGCGTCCACGAGGGTCACTTTTCCTTCCGCGCGGAGTACCGGATTGCCCAAGCGGTGCCCGGTGCGGATCTTGCCCCACGCCAAGGCGAGCATGACCACGAAAGTAAGGGACGTCCAGACGATGCCCGGAGCTGAGGTGGCGGGGCGGACGCCGGTGGCAAACACGACCGCCACCTGGATGAGCAGGTAGGCGCCTAGGACCGCGAAGGCCGTCCCTATCAACCGCATCGCGGGGGCTTCGCGCTCCTTGTGGGCGCCTTTGAGCTGCCACACCACCACGATCGACGCGAAGATCTCGATCAGGGAATCCAAGCCGAAACCGGCCAGTGCCGGGGAGCCGGCTTGAATGGCCGCGGCTGCCAGGACGCCGAGGCCCACCACGTTCCAGCCCAGGGTCGCGTATTCCAGCCGCAGCCCGCGGCGCAACAGCCTTCCAGAGACTGAGGTTGGGGTTTCAATGCTGGCCATGGGGTGTCCGTTTCCTTGAGTGCGCTAGCAGCAGTCTTCACCCTTCCACGCTTCGCGGCCTTCTTTGACGGCGACGGCGGCGATGATGAGGCCGATGACCGGGTCAAGCCACCACGCGCCGAAGACCGCATTGCCGGCCAGGCCGATCAGGACAGCGGCAGCCGTGGCGGCGCAGAGCAGGTTCTGGGTTCCTTCCCCGGCGGTGGCTCCGGAGTTCAGCCTCGCACCGAGGCGCTGCTTGGCGATACCGAGGACAGGCATGATCACCAAGCTTGCCGCGGTGAGCACGATGCCCAGGATGCTGTTCTCGGCCCGGTGTCCCGTGGCCAGGTCGATGACCGACTGGATTCCGATGTAGGGGGCGAGGAGCCAGAAACTGATCGCGACGGCCTTTTGTGCGCGGCCTTCGGCGGTCTCGGACAGGGTGCGGGATCCGGTGAACCGCCAGATGACGATGATGCTCGCCAGGCCCTCGACGGCGGAGCTGAGCGCCCAGCCGATCAGGGACACGGAGCCTGCGGTGCCGCCGGCAACAAGGCCGAGGGCTCCCTCCAGGACCATCCAGATGAGGCTGAACCAGGACAGCAACCGGACGGTGCGGGCGTCCTTGATCCAGGAAAGGGGCGGGGCAGTTGTCATCAGTGGGTTCCGGTTTCGTGGATGGCGTGTCCGGCGGGTTCGAGCTGGAAGGTGGAGTGTTCGACGTCGAAATGCCCGGTCAGGCAGTTCTGCAGCTGGTCAAGGATGAGCGGGGCGTGCCCGTCGTGGAAGCAGCTCTCATCGAGGACGACGTGCGCGGAGAGGGCCGGAAGGTCCGAGGTGACGGTCCAGACGTGCAGGTCGTGGACGTCGTGCACGTGCCCGGTTTCGAGGAGGTGTTCCCTGACCTGGTCCAGGTCAACACCTTCCGGCGCGCCTTCCAGGAGGATCCTCCCGGAGTCCCGCAGAAGCCCCCATGCGGCGTGCAGCATCAGGCCCACCACGATGAGGGAAGCGATCGCGTCCGCACGGGCAAAACCGGTGGTCAGGACGACGAGCCCGGCGATCGCCGTCGCAATGAATCCGTACAGGTCGGTCAGGATGTGCTGGAAGGACCCTTCCACGTTCAGGCTGGACCGGTTGGCTTTGGCCAGCACCCACACCGCAACCAGGTTCACGATGACCCCGAGGATCGCGACCACCAGTACAGGGCCGCCCTCGACCGGTGGCGGATCGATGAGGCGATGGATGGCCTCCACGGCCACGAGGGCGCTGATGACCAGCAAGGTGATTCCATTGGCGGCCGCGGACAGGATTTCCGCGCGCTTGAATCCGAACGTCCAGATTCCCCGCGCCGGGCGGGCCGCGAGGCTGATCGCCCACAGCGAGGCGGCGATCGCCCCGGCGTCGGTAAGCATATGCCCGGCGTCCGAAAGCAGCGCCAGCGAGCCGGAAACGACGGCGACAATCACCTCGACGATCATGAACCCGACAATCAGCGCCAACGCGATAACCAGATAGCGCCGGTCCGCGTTCGCTGCTATTGCGTGGCTGTGGGCATGGTGTTTGGCTGGGTTGCCGGCAGTGTCGTGGGGATGGTGGTGGGCTTCGTGGGGGCTCATTGGCCACCGTCCTTCTTGGCTGTGCGCTCGGGATGGACGGCGACGGTGTGTCCGGTGTGGGTCAAGCCCAAGTCCAGGAGCATCCGCACGTGCGCATCATCCAGCCGGTAATAGGCCATCCGGCCGCGCCTCGAAACGGAAACCACCCGGTGGGCGCGCAGCAGCCGCAACGCATGGCTGACAGCGCTCTCGGTCATCGCCGTCGTCGCTGCGAGGTCGCAGACGCACAGTTCCCCGCCTTCCAGCAACGATGTCAACAGCCGCAAACGCCCCGGATCGCCGAGAAGCGAGAACACATCCGCCAGCTCGGCAATGTCATGATCCGAGGGCAGGGCTGCCCGGACGAGTTCGACCTTGTCGGGGTCGACAAGTTTCACACCGCATTCATCGACGGCTTCACGAACAGCCACGGGACCTCCAACATCTGAACAACTATTCAGACGTCAGTATAAGCGGAAGGGACACGATACCCAGCCAGCGGCTGCCAGCTGGGAACTTCCTAACAGTTATCCCCCTTGTTGCCTGAGCGAAACAATCGCGGCGTACGCTGCCCATATGGGGAACAAAATGATGATTGGGCTGTCGGCTCGTGAGTCGAAGCGGGAAATTCGGAAGCAGCGCCTTCAGATGCTTGCGTACGTGGGGCTGGCGATCCTCGCTGTGGCGACCGTGGCCGTCGTCGTCATAGCGCTACGACGCTAGTGGGCTGGGCTGCGGCCAATACGAAAGTTTCGCCGATGGTGGACTCAATCTTCGCTATTTGGAGGTACTCAGAGGCCATCGGGGCTGATATTTTCCTGTGTACTCATTCGGTGCAAACCCAAAGAAAAGGATGAGAGCTGCACAATAATTGGGGGAAATATGAAGCTATATAGAACGATTTCATCCCTGACTACCGGAATCGCGGTCCTTGCTCTATTGCTCGAACAGCCAGGACCTGCATCGGCTTCGACAGCCGGACAAGGCTCCGACGCGTTCGCGGTTATCGCGGCTGCCTCGCCCAGCATAAAGTCACTGACACAAAACCGTAATGGTCCACATTCAGTCAAAATTCCTGCCAACTCCTCCGGTTTGGTCGAAGTGACCGGCCGAAGCGGGAAGTCTCTTTCGTTCGGACTTCCTTTTCCAGAGAGGGCAGCTGAGGCACGATCGATTGGGAAGGGCCTGGTTGCCTTTGACAACGGGAATGGTTCGACCACTGTTCCTGTCCCGCAGTCCGACGATTCACTTGCTGTCCACACGATCATTGAGTCCGCTGATGCACCTTCCCGGTACGCCTACGACATTGGGCTTCAGAGTGCGGGCAAGATGAAGGTCAACGAAGATGGAAGTGTTTCGATTATTGGCTCGGACGGCGCCTTTCTGGGTGGTTTCGCGAAACCTTGGGCCACCGATGCTGCCGGAGTATCAGTTCCCACTCGATACGAAGTACATGGCCGAAAGCTCATTCAGGTGGTGGCTCACTCAGACCCAAAGATTCAGTATCCGGTCGTGGCAGATCCCTGGCTCGGGATTGACTTGATCTCTGGCCTCCCTTGGATTACCTACACCCCAAGGGGTGGTGTTGTGAATCTCAATCCCACCCCTTGGGGAAGGCAGTTCAACGGCTTACCAACCCACAACGCGCACGTCGACGAGTTACGTACCAAGTTGAACAGGGTTGGCTGGAACCTGACCCCGACCATCCAAGAGCAATACCTGTGCCACGTCGTTGGAAACGTTTTCGAGGGCGGCACCTATAACCTCGAATCCTGGCGCCCGGTGATGTACTGGGGCGCCCAATTGAACCTAACCTATAGGTGCAATCCCTGATGGTCTTGAGGTTGGGAACGTGAATATGTCCAAAGCGATGAAACTACTCTTCATAGTCGCCGTAGTGCTAGGAGCTGTCGCCATCCTGGTTGTTGGTTACATCTGGATCGGTTCGGCGGTATTTGGCCTCAACACTTCACGGCTCGACCCCACGCAAGGGCCATCCTGGCCAATGGACGTGATTGTCTGGTCAATGGGCGGCGCGCTTTTTGCCCTGATGGGGGGAATCGTCCTGGCGGTGATCAGCGCGCATCGGACGCCCCATCCTCCGGACCGCCGGTAACTCCATCATGAACACTCACGCTGGTTCATCGACCTAGCGCGAACTGGCAGTACATGCCCTCTGGGGGCGATGTTGAGGGCATCAGCTGCCAGTTCGCGCTCGGGGAAGAGGATGGCAACCGCGAGTCTTGCTAAGCGGATCCCTTACGGTCGTGCACCGTTTTGCCGGTCCTGGTCCCGGTCCTGGCTCTTGTCGTCGGATTCCAGGAGGGCCGCGAGGGCGGCCAGTGCAGGGACGGCGTTTTCTATTGCATTCCGGTAGGCCTTCGGGAGCCGTTCGAGGGCTTGCCCGAGTCGCCTGTCGTTGGCGGCCTGCCATGCTGCCAATATTTCCGTGCCGCTCTGTGTCAGGCTCAGGTTCGCGGCCCTCCGGTCACCAGGCCGGGGGGTGCGCTCCACCAGGCCTGTGGTCACCATTTGCTGAACCAGGTTGCTGACCGTGTTGGTGGCAAGCCGTTGACGGTCAGCGAGGCCGCTGACGCCTATCCCGGGCTCCTCGGCGAGGCGTTGCATTACCTCTACTTGGGCCATGGGAAGGGACTCCCAAGGGAACTCCTGCCGCACGCTGGAGCGCAGGACCCGTCGCAGGCGCGCTATCACGCCGGTCAGCGACCAGGCATCGGCGCCCGTGTAGTCACGGACCGGGGGTTCGGTGGCGTTGACGGTTTTCATTGCATTTAGCCTAGCCCGATAGTCCCCTTATAGAATAGTTCTGTAACCGAACAACTTACTTCAAGCGCAGCCCCGTCCCGCCGTCGCCCGTACCTTCCAGACAGGAGTCCATGGCCTCCATGACTTCCAGCGATTCATTCCTTCCGTCGCCGACCGTGAGCGCCTTTCACGTGGGTCCCTTGACCATCCATTTCTACGCCCTGTGTATCCTGGCCGGGATCGCTGTGGCCGTCTGGCTCACTTCCCGACGTTGGACCGCCCGGGGCGGCCAGGACGGGCAGGTTCTGGACATTTGCCTCTGGGCGGTGCCCGCAGGAATCATCGGGGGGCGGATCTACCACGTCATCACCGACCCTGAGCTCTACTTCCTTCCAGGGAAGAATCCGTGGAATGCCTTTGCCATCTGGGATGGCGGCCTGGGGATCTGGGGCGCCGTGGCCTTGGGCGTAGCGGGGGCGTGGATCGGCTGCCGGAGAGCGAAGGTCTCCTTGCTTGCGTTCCTGGACGCCGTGGCGCCGGGGGTGGTTTTTGCCCAGGCCCTGGGCCGGTGGGGTAACTGGTTCAACAACGAGCTCTACGGGGATCCGACGACCCTTCCGTGGAAACTCCAGATCCATCAGATGGACCCTGCCACCGGGTCAGCGGTGACCGATCCCTCGGGTGCCCCGGTGGTCCTTGGCTATTTCCAGCCCACGTTCCTCTACGAATCGCTGTGGTGCGTCGTCGTCGGGCTTCTTCTTTTGTATGTGGACCGGCGCTTTACCCTCGGGGCGGGAAGCGTGTTCTCCCTGTACGTTGCCGGGTACACGGCGGGACGCTTCGCTTTTGAACTGATGCGCTCCGACTATGCCAACCTGATTCTGGGGCTCCGGGTGAACACCTGGGTTGCCGGCCTGATCTTCCTCGCGGGTGCCGTCGCGTTTGCCCTGCTGTTCCGGCGCAGACGCTCGATGGCCGTGCCGGGGGACTCCGCCCGCACTCCTCTGAACCGCTGACGACAGGCAGCTGAACTGCCGGGGCCGGCGGGCTCACCTGTTACTGAGCCGGTGCGGGCTACTCGTTTCCGCTACCTGGTGTCTTGGGGGCTTTTGTCTGTCACCACTCGAAGACTACTTGATGGAATCTTTAAGCAATCTTGAACCGAAGCTTGGGGAATCCTTGCGGCTTCCTGAAAAACCTGCCGGAAAGTAGTGGTCATCGGACAGCAAAGGTCCCGGTCTCACGGGCTTCAAGAAACGGAAATTTCATCATGGGTCTCAACCTGAAAACCACCACCGGTAAAGTCATTGCTTCCCTGGCCCTGGTCGGCACAGCTGCCGGCGTGGCGGGACTGGGAACCTACGGTGCCTTCACCTCCAGCACCTCGGCCAGCAACACCGTGGCCTCGGGCATCGTGAACATCGCCCTGGGCACCACAGGCACCGCAGCGAACCGGCTCAACGTCGCCGCGTCCGGCCTGGTCCCGGGCGACACCGTGCAGCGCGTGGCGACCCTGGCCAACGCCGCCGGGAACCAGAACCTCTCCGCGATCACCCTGACCACCGCGGCCGCCCCGTCCTCCCTGCTGGACACCAACACCACCATGGGCCTGCAGCTCACCGTCGATGACTGCTCCGTGCCCTGGACCGAGGCCGGCACCGCCCCCGCCTACACCTACACCTGCACCGGCACCACCACCACGGTCCTGGCCTCCCGTCCCGTGATCGGCGCGAACGTGGCCCTGGCCAACCTGACCTCGGTCACCGCCGGACACACCGACAACCTGCGCGTCACCCTGACCCTGCCCTCCACCGCGGACAACACCCTGCAGAACCAGAGCAGCACCATCGGCTTCACCTTCACCGGCACCCAGCGCACCGCCACCAACCAGTAACACCCCCGGCAACCCCGGCCGGTAACCCCAGCCCCGAGCCAGCCCTCCGCCGTCGAGCCCCCCCTTGAAAACGACGGCGGAGGGCCTCCCCCCAGAAACGGAGAGCCCAGCCATGACCGCAGCACCGGTCCGCCACCGGCGGGTCCCCCCGACCACGACGACGGCACCCGGCACCGATCGGCCTGGCACTGAAAACGCCGGCACCGAAGCCGCGGGTGAGGGCCGGGGTGCGGGGCCGGGGGTTGCCCGGGCCCTGGTCGGTGTCGTCACGACCGCGGTGATGGTGGCCGCGGTCGCGGCGTTCCTGTTCCTCGCCGTCGGGCCGCGCGTGCTGGGTTACCAGACGTCCACGATGCTCACCGGGTCGATGTCGCCGCTGATCAACCCCGGGGACGTCGTGGTCACCGTCCCCGTCGCGGTCCAGGAGCTGAAGGTCGGGGACATCATCACCTACCACATCCCGGTGGAGGACCAGCGGGTGGAAACCCACCGGATCATCGAGCTGGCAGTCAACAGCCAGGGCACCGCGACGGTCCGGACCAAGGGCGACGCGAACAACGGCCCCGACCCCTGGACCGCGGCCCTGGCCGGCGGGCAGGTGGACCGGCAGGTGTTCACCGTCCCGTACCTGGGCAACGCGATCCGCGCCCTGCGCGATCCCGTGGTCTTGAAGGTCCTGATGTACGGCGCCCCGGCCGCCCTGGTGCTCCTGCTCCTCGCCTCCATCTGGCGCAAAAACCCCGACGCCGGCACCGCCGCTGAAGACAACGCCGCCGGTACCGCCGGCGGCGTGGGCGACGCGGTTACCGGCGCCGCGGCTGGGCGGCCGTTGCCGGCTTTTGACCGCCGCCCCCTCAGGCGCCTGGCCCGGGAGATGAAGAGCAAGGAAGCGGCCCGGAAGTTCGCCGCCGCCTACGCCAGGCTGCTGCCCGCCCGGGTGGAGCGGATCAGCCACGCCCTGAGCACCGGCAACACCGAGCTCGCCATGGACGCGGTGCTCAGCCTGAAAACCAGCTCCTCGATGGTCGGGGCGCTCCGGATGGAACAACACTGCCTCCGCCTCGAACACGCCCTGGCCACGACCGACCACACCGCCGCGGCCCGGGCCGGGGACGCCGTCCGCGAGCACCAGGCCCAGCTGGAAAAAGCCCTGGGCGGTCACACCGCCCGGCGCGCCGCATGAAATCCTCCAAGAACCGGACCCGGTGCCCTGCCCTTACCGCCTGAAAACGGTGAGAATGGAACCGACCACCGGGCCTGACAGAAAGCCGCCGACCTTGCGAAGAAGCCGGAGCACCGCCGACACCGCCCGGACGCCCGCGCCCGGGCGCCTCGCCTCGGTCCTGGCAGCCGCCGCGGTCCTGGTCTTCGCCCCCGGCATCGCCCAAGCCGCGTTCAACACCACCGCCGGCGCCGCGCTCCCCGTCTCCTCCGCCACCCTGGCATCGACCGCCACCGTCAGCGCGTCCTGCCAGGGATCGAGCCTCACCATCACCGTCACCGACTGGGCCCTGACCGATCCCCGCTTCCAAGGCCAGTTCACCGTCACCACCGTCCTCGGGATCGTCGTCTTCACCGGCACCAGCAACCAAAGCGGCGGCGGAACCTACACCGCGAAAATCGTCCCCCACCTCGGAACCTGGAACTGGACCGTCCAAAACCAATACCCCGTCCCCGGCACCAGCAACACCTGGACCGGCACACCCAAGACCGGCCAATTCACCTGCACCTAAGAGCCCTGGGCTGCGGCAGTATGGCTCGCCCCGGTGTGAGCTGGCTTGGGCTAATCTTTGACTGAGCACGCATCGTGCTGCCGTGGGCGGCGGCGCAACTCAGGGGGATGGTTTGAAGGCTTACATTCGTATCGGCAGCTTCCATGTACGGACGATAGGATCGCTCTCTTTGCTGGCCGCGTCGGCAATGTTGCTGGCATCCTGTGCCTATTCGGAGCCCGCACCTTCCCCCAGTATTTCCCCGTCACCTCAAGCCGCGGTGGCTAGTGCATCCAGTTCCAGTGCGCCCTTGCCTGAGGCGGCCGGCAAGGTGAGTCTGAGTTCCTACAAGCTGCCGGCGAAGTACACGACGGTCGCCGGGGATACCTGGGCGTCTATTGCGAAAGCATTCGAGCTCAAGGAAGAAAGCCTCAAAGCATTTCAGGCGAAGGCCATAGACGCCGAGCCGGCACCAGGGACTGTCGTTGATCTGCGGGGAGTCGACTATCAGCGGCCGGGAGCCAGTGGCGAATACGAGAAGGACGCGTCGGGCCAACCGGATGTCTATATTGTGCAGGCCGGCGATAACCCCGGTGCCGTCGCAGCTCGTTTTGGGATACCAGTCAGGCAGTTGGTGACTGACAACAAGCTCCCTGGGATGTTTTCGATGTCCCCCGAGGACACTGCCTCCTTCAAGCCCGGGATGAAACTCAAGTTGCAAAACCCGACGTAGGAATTGCCCTTCGCCCAGGCTAAGGCTGCGCAGCTCACTCAACGTCAAGCGGTTAGTTACACTTTCGGGGCTGCCGGACATTAACGGGGTATGAGCTTGCAAACGCATTTGGGGGACGGCGTCTGCCGCTTCGTCCCAACCCCACCCCGAACAGGCAGCTGATGCCCTCACGAAGCGATTTTGAGGGCATCAGCTGCCAGTTCGCGCCTAATCTCAGGGAGCTGGCGTGGTGGGCGACGGGGTCAGGATCTGGGCTGGGGTCAATTTTGCCCACGGGGAGTCCGGGGCACCCTGGATTGCGGCTTCCGGGCTATCTCCTTGAGTCCACCACTTGGCCTCGAACGCGGAGCCTTCGAAGAGAATGCGGTCGCCCTTGTGATAGATCGTCTCCGGCGCCCACGCCGGGAAGGTTCCCGCGGGCACCGTCGCCTTGGGGCTTGGCCTGTCTCCGGGCAGCACCGGACCCACGAGTTTCCATGGGGTGGCGCCGCCCTGCAGAACCGGGTTGTCCGGGACGTCGGCGCGGGTCCACCATTTTGCCTCGTAGACGCTGCCGTGCCAGACCACCCTGTCCGCCGCGGTGTATGCGGCATAGGTGCTCCATATCGGATAAGGGCTGGTCGCCGGGTCATCGATGGTGGGCGTCGCACTGGTTGAGGCAGTGGCTGTAGGGGATGGAACCACAGCCGGAGTAGGCAACGCCACATCATTGGCAAGGGTGGCCGAGAACAGTTGGGAACCCTGGACCACCCCGCTGCAGCTGTCCGAGACCTTGCTCAAATCGGGGTAGTTGGGGCTGCACGTCCTGTCCCTGTTCATGGACCACATCGACAACCTGCCGAGGCCTTTGTCTTTGACGAAGCTGTTCATGGTGGCTGCGTCATCGAGGGTGAATATTTCGCCGGCGATATCGTTCTGGCCCACCATGACGGTCAGGCCAAGCTTGCGCCAGAGGGTTTCGCTGCCAAAGTCGGTTCCTGCGTTGCGGTAGAGGGCGGCGAGCTGTCCGTGGGCCGCATCCGCAGCTGATTCTGCGGCACGGGACATGCTCCAAGCTGCAGGCTTACTGGCACCGAAATCCATCGTCATGATGTTCACGCCCTCCAGTTCTACGCCGCCCGCGAGGGTGTGCGCCACGATGACCTGGCCTTGGCTCGTGAGGCCGTCCGGGTCGGCTGCAAGGGTCAGCCAGACGGCGAGGGGCTTGCCGCTGGCTTTGCGCTCCTTCTGAAGGGCGGCAATGGCCTGCGCCCGTCGGTCGGCTGCGGCTATGTCGCCCAAGGCGACGCCTTCGACGTCGAGATCTACCGTCGCGACGTCGTAGCGATCCACAATCTGCCGGTAGGCGTCTGTCAGGGCCTTCGTGTCTTTGCAGGAAACCGCGAGTTCGTTGTTGTTCATCCCGCCGAAGGAAACCGCTGTGGCCCCTCCAAGCTGACGGAGACGGGCGATCCTCCGGTCCAAGTCGAGGTCGGAAGCTGCCTGGTCCGGGCTATATGCCGCACCCCAGGACGGGGCGCAGCCCTGCTTCGGATCGGCGACGACGAAGGACAGCACCACGGCTTTCGCGCTGGGGACGGCTGGATCTTCGAACGCGAAGCGCGGCGTCGCCGTCACGTCCACATAGCCGGAAAACACCGAAGGCATGGATGCGGCGGCACTGACATCCTGGACGTTGCGGAGGCCGAGGTAGCCCGCCGTGACCGCCGCGACCACGATGACGCAAAGGATGCCCAAACGCAGGACGGACAGCCGCCGGCCGGGAAAGCGCTTCGACACAGAGATACCCCCAGAGCATTCGAATAGGACTTCGCGGATGTCCGGGAAAGAGCTCACTCCGGTGGTAGCTGCGCAGCTTGGCGTAGCATTTCCACGAGTCTTGTCCCAACTACGCGTCGTTCGCCTATCATAGGGGCGCACTGTAGTGCGGGCCGTCACATTACGCCTGCATTGTGCCGCGCGTCCGCTGGGGGCGCACGGACGGCGAATGGGGATTCATGTCGGATCAGATCGTGCTGCTACGCCCCGATGACCAAGGAACGGCTGACGGGCAGTCATCAAAAGCCCGAAAGCGTCAGTGGGGAGCAGAGAAACGCTCTGAACCGCTCTCGATCGTCCACCCGGCACCATCGCGGCGCAAAATCGTCCTCGGCCGGATCGGCGTCCTCACCACCGTGCTCGCCTGGCTCGGCTATGTGGTCACGACCGTCCTCAAACAGCTGGTGGACAACCCCGGCGCCGGATTCCGCTTCGGCGCCGAATCCCTCTCCTACTTGGTGGTGGTGTCCTTCCTGACGTTCTCGGCCCTGATGTACCTCACCGCCCGCCAAGGCGCCCTGACCCGCTTCCGGACCCACCGACGGGTTCCCCGAGGGGAGCTGGACCGGCACTTCTTCGACTACTCCGAGGGCATCACGGTGCTGATTCCTTCCTACGCGGAAGAACCGGAAGTAGTCCGCGGCACCATGTGGTCCGCGGTCCTGCAGGAATTCCCGGACCTGAGCGTCGTGCTGCTTCTCGATGATCCCCCCTTCCCGGAAGACCCCGACGTGCTCCGGCGCCTCGAAGCCACCCGCGCGCTCGCCGGCCAGATCACGGATACCCTCAAGGAACCAGCGGCCAGGGTCAACGCCGCCTACGCGAGGTACCGCCGTCGTCGTCGTGATCAAGAACCTGAACCGGGGGCCGGCACTAACGCCGGCACCGAAGTTGAGCGGCTGATCGCCGAATACCAATACGCTGCGGAATGGCTCGAAGCTATGGCCGAGACCGAGTCCGTCGAGGACCACGTGGATGAGTTCTTCGTGGACCTGGTCCTCATGGGCCTGGCCCGGGAACTACGCCTCGTGATCCTGGCCCTGACGGCCGCCAACGCACAGCGGACCTCGCCCGGCCCGGAACGCATCGCTGAGCTGTACGCGCGGCTGACCTGGATCTTCAACGCCCGGGTGTCCACGTTCGAGCGGAAGCGGTTCGCGAGCCTCTCCCACGAGGCCAACAAGGCAATGAACCTGAACGCCTACCTTTCGCTCATGGGCGGGACCTGGCACCCGGAACAGACAGCCGACGGCACCGTCTTGCGGCCCGCAGGGGTCGACGACGGCGATGTGCTGTCGGTCCCGGACACCACTTACGTCCTGACGCTGGACGCGGACTCGATGCTGCTGCGCGACTACTGCCTCCGCCTGGTTCATCTCCTCGAATCCCCGGGCAATGAGCAGGTAGCCGTCACCCAGACCCCGTACTCCTCCTTCCGCGGTGCCCCGACCCGGATCGAACGCATCGCCGGGGCCACCACGGACATCCAGCACATCCAGCACCAAGGGATGACCCAATACGGCGCGACGTTCTGGGTGGGGGCGAACGCCGTGATCCGCAAACGCGCCCTGGAAGACATCGTCGAGATCTCGACGGTGGGCGGCTTCGAGGTCAGAACGTACATCCAGGACCGCACTGTCATCGAAGACACCGAGTCCAGCGTGGACCTTGGCAAGCACGGCTGGACCCTGGCCAATTACCCGGAGCGGCTCAGCTACAGCGCCACCCCGCCGGACTTTGGATCGCTCGTGGTGCAGCGACGGCGATGGGCCAACGGCGGACTGCTGATCCTGCCCAAACTCTGGGAACAGATCCGCAACCGCACCCGCCAAGCACGGCCACTGCTCTTCCGTGAAATCCTGTTGCGGGTCAACTACATGGCCTCCATCACCTGGGCGAGCTTCGGGCTGCTGTTCCTCCTCGCGTACCCCTACGACAGCCGTCTCCTCAGCCCCTTGGTCTTCCTCGCGGCCCTGCCCTACTTCCTGGCGATGGGCAGCGACCTGCGGGACTGCGGGCACCGGTTCAGCGACATCTTCCGGATCTACGGCTTCAACCTTGTGCTCCTGCCGGTCAATCTTGCCGGTGTCCTGAAGTCCCTCCAGCAAGCGCTCACGGGAGACAAGATCCCGTTCGTCCGCACCCCGAAGGTCAAGGACCGCACGGCGGCCCCGGCCCTCTACGTCCTCGCTCCGTACTTGATCGTCGCGTTCTCCTTGTTGACCGTCTGGCGCAACTGGCAACTCGGAAACTGGGGCAATGCGGCATTCGCTGCCTTCAACGCCGTCATGGCCGCCGGAGCGATCCGGGCCTACATCGGACTGGCCAACTCCGGAGTGGACATGTACCTTGGCGTGCTGAACTGGCTGTACGTCGAGCCCAAAATGCCGAAAGCGCAGCCGCCGGCCATCATCCCCAAAACCCCGGAACAGGTCGACTGGGAGTCGCTGCTCTACCACGGTGACCGCCGCCTGAACCGCGACCTCCGCGGCAAGAACGACCGCCGGAAACGGGCCGGATCGGCGTGAGGCTACGCCGGCGTTGGACGTCGGTGTTTAGCGTCCAGAACCGTTCGCTGCCGCGACGTGCACTGTAACGCCCAATTCCTGGATGTTATCCCGGGTGTCCTGTGCCAGTTCATCGTCGGTGACAACGGCGTCGAGTTGCTCGATCGGCGCGACCCGGAACTTCGCAAAGGTTCCGAACTTGGTGCTGTCCGCCAGCAGGAAGCAGCGCGACGCTGACTCGAGCGCGGCCAGTTTCATTTCCACTTTGTCCATGGACGGCGTCGTGACGCCGCGGGACAGGCTCCATGCGCCCGTGCTCATGAAGAACAGATCGATGTTGATGTGCTTGATGGCGTCGGCCGCCATGCGGCCTGAGCTTGAGGCGCTGGAAGCATCCACCACGCCGCCGGTATGGATGGTCTCAACGTTCGGGTATGCGAATAGGGACGTGACCACGTAAAAATCGTTGGTGACCACGGTGATGTTCTTCCGGGCGCCCAGATAGGGGACTACGGACTGGCAGGTTGTACCGGCGTCGAGGAACAGGACCATGTCGTCTTCGACGAACTGGGACGCAAGCTCGGCGATTGCTTTTTTCCGCGGCAGCTCCAGCTGCGCTCGGGATTCCCTCTCCCGGGGAGGTTCCTGGCTGGTCCCCTCCGCCAAACGCACGCCTCCTTGGACCGACAACACATGCCCGGCATCTTCGAGGGCTGTAATGTCGCGCCGGATGGTCATGTGGGAGACGTTCATGGATTCCGTGAGGCTGCGGATGCTCAGCACCCCCTCGCGGCGAAGCAAGCGAAGAATCTCCTGATGGCGCTGCTCCGGGATCAGGGGAGGTGATGTTGACGAACTCAAAGTTGCTCCTTCGCGATGGACAACCCCATCTTAACAAGTTTTCACACAGTGTTCCGATTTGTGCTTGCCGGAGAGCCGGAAGACTTCGTTGTCGCCGCGGCCTTGCCTTAAACATCGACAGATGTGAATATTTACGAGTGTCTATGTCATTGCAGTTAACGCCCGTCCAAACGGTGGAGTGTTGTTCGCCGCTAGCCAGGGAACCGCTCTCGGAATCGGAAGCCGCGGGGATCGTGCCCCTGCTGAAGGCGCTGGGCGATCCGGTGCGGCTCCGGCTAATGTCGCTCGTTGCATCCCACGAGGGCGGCGAAGCCTGCGTATGCGATTTGAACGACGCCTTTGAGCTGTCACAGCCGACCATCAGCCACCACCTGAAGGTCCTGCACGAAGCGGGGCTGTTGGAGCGCGAAAAGCGCGGCGTGTGGGTCTACTACCGCGCACGCACCGATGCCTTGTCCGGCCTGGCGGCCTTGATCGGGGGACAGGGCCAGTGAGCGTGCTGACGCGGCGGTCCGTGGCGGAGTTCGCAGGCACCGCTTTCCTCGTGATGGCCGTGGTGGGGTCCGGCGTCATGGCCTCGCGACTGTCCCCGAACGACGTCGGACTGCAGCTCCTGCAGAACAGCGTCGCCACCGGCGCCGCTCTCGTGGCGTTGATCCTGGCGCTGCAGCCGGTCTCGGCATCCTTCAACCCAGTGGTCACTTTGGTGGAGCGCGCCCTGGGGATCCTGGATACGCCCACCGCCTTGGCGCTGATCGCTGCCCAGTTCGTCGGAGGCCTGGCAGGGACCGCGCTCGCCAACCTGATGTTCGGCCTCGACGCCGTGACACTCTCCACGCATGAACGCGCCGGGGGAGGGCTGTGGCTCGGCGAAGTCATCGCCACTATCGGGCTGCTCCTGGTCATCTTCGGCACCATCCGCTCCGGGCGGGCCGACCGCGTGGCGTTCGCCGTCGGCGGCTACATCACCGCCGCCTACTGGTTCACCAGCTCCACCAGCTTCGCAAACCCTGCCGTAACCGTGGCCCGGACCATCACAGACACCTTCGCCGGGATTGCCCCGGCCTCCGCCCCGGCGTTCATCCTCGCCCAGCTGCTGGGCGGCGCGGGCGGGTTCTTCCTGATCCGCGCGCTGTACCCAGCCATTGTGGCGTTGCCTGCGCCTTTACCCTTGGCTTTGCCGGCTTCTGCACCCGATCGAAAGGTCCTCTCATGAGCACTGAAACTGTCAAGAAACCCTCCGTTCTCTTCGTCTGTGTCCACAACGCCGGGCGTTCCCAGATGGCTGCCGCTTTCCTCACCGCCCTTGCTGATGGGCGGATTGAGGTCCGTTCCGCCGGGTCCCAGCCCGCTGACAAAGTCAACCCCGCCGCCGTCGAGGCCATGGCCGAGCTTGGCATCGACATGTCCGCCGAAATCCCAAAGATCCTCACCACCGAAGCCGTGAAGGAATCCGACGTCGTCATCACCATGGGCTGCGGCGACGAATGCCCGTACTTCCCCGGTAAACGCTACGAGGACTGGGTCCTCGAAGACCCGGCCGGCCAGGGCATCGAAGCCGTCCGTCCGATCCGGGACGAGATCAGGACCCGCATCGAGGGCCTGATCGAGTCCCTCACCCCTGCCGCAAAGTAGCGCAGCACCGTAGTAAGTCCATGGATGAAACAGAGGAGCCTGGATTCAATGAACGAGCTTCCCATTGCCGTGATCGGAGCCGGGCCCATCGGCCTGGCCGCAGCCGCGCACCTCTTGGAGCGTGGACTGGAACCGGTGATCTTCGAAGCGGGCCCGACCGCGGGCGCCGCGATCGAACACTGGCGGCACATCCGCCTGTTCTCACCTTGGCGTTTCAACCTCGACGCCGCGGCCGTGAGATTGTTGGAGGCGTCCGGCTGGGAGACGCCGCGCCTGACCGCACTGCCTTACGGCGGGGAACTCGTCGACAACTACCTGGCACCTTTGTCCGCCCTTCCTGCCATCCGCTCCCGGCTCCAGACCGGTGCGCGGGTTGGCGCGGTCACCCGCGTAGGGCTGGACAAGACGCACGTCTGTGAACGCGACTCCACACCATTCCTTGTGCGGGTTGAGCACGACGGCGGTGGGACCCGCCACTACCGGGTGTCAGGTGTGATCGATGCCTCCGGAACGTGGTCCACCCGCAACCCCTTGGGCACCTCAGGGCTGCCTGCCATCGGTGAACACGCTGCAGCTGCCTGGATCTCCTCACCTCTGCCGGACGTGACAGGTCGCGATCGCGAGTCCTTCGCCGGACGCCGTGTCCTGGTAGTCGGTGCCGGACACTCTGCCGCCAACACCCTCATAAACCTGACGGAGCTCACTAGGGACGAGCCCGGAACCCGAATCCTGTGGGCAGTCCGGGGCGCTTCCGCCGAAAAGGTCTATGGCGGCGAGGACGCCGATGGGCTACCTGCCCGCGGTCAGCTTGGCGGAAGGCTTCGGCGCCTTGTGGAGTCTGGAAAGATCGAATTGCACACCGGATTCGGCATCAGCTCGCTGAAATCCTTGGACTCCCACCTGACCGTCACCGCAGGCGACGGCCGCACGCTACAGGTTGACGTCGTCGTGCCCTGCACCGGCTTCCGCCCCGATCTGGACATGCTCCGCGAACTCCGACTCAACCTTGACCCCGCCGTCGAAGCACCTGTGGGGCTCGGCCCGCTGATCGATCCCGAATTCCATTCTTGTGGCACGGTGCCTCCGCACGGCGCGAGGCTTCTGGCGCACCCTGAGAAGGACTTCTACATCGTGGGCATGAAATCCTATGGCCGTGCCCCGACCTTCCTGCTGGCCACCGGTTACGAACAGGTCCGCTCCATCGCTGCCGCCCTCGCCGGAGACCAGGCAGCCGCTGACACCGTCCAGCTTGAACTGCCCGAAACAGGAGTCTGCTCCACCGATGCCGGCACCAGCTGCGACGTCCCCGCCACGAACACCAGGGCATCGTCCGAAGACGCCGGCTGCTGCGCCGCTCCCGAGCCGGTCCTCGTCGGGTTCCCCACCGGCCTGACCCACGGACGCTCCGGCGAACTCTGAGCACCCACCATGCGCTGCTGAGCGCATCCGAACAGCAGGAAGAATGACATTCATGACCGAAAACCGTAAGACCCCACATATCCTGTTCGTCTGCAGCAAGAACGGCGGCAAATCCCAACTCGCTGCGGCACTCATGCGAGACCTTGCCGGCGACGCCGTCGCTGTCTACTCGGCCGGCACAAATCCCGGAAGCTCTTTGAATCTAGAATCCGTGGAGTCCTTGAAGGAGCTCGGTATCGGGATCGCCGGCGAGCACCCCAAACCCATCACGGACGACGTGCTGGACGCCGCCGACGTCGTCGTTGTCTTGGGCACCGAAGCCAAACTCGAACGCCACGGCACGGCCCGCGTCCTGACGTGGGAAACCGACGAACCCTCCGCTCGTGGCATCGAAGGCATGGACCGCATGCGCCTGGTCCGCGACGACATCAATGCCCGCGTCCAAAAGCTCTACGCCGAACTCGTGGAAAACTAAGCCGTCGGCGTTTTGACTGTGACAGGTTGAGATGCCCCTGGTAGGGCGGTTATTTCTAGCCCCACTTCGCCCGGGTCGAGGGCCTCTCGATCCGTCCGGTGGCGGTCCGGCACGGGGGTAACCGGAGGAGGGTGAGGCATGGGCCATAGGCTCGGAGGCAAGCCTTCGCCTTATGCTGGCAGAATGGCACGTACCGCAAGAGAACGCATTGATGGCGATCCCGTTTCCTCGGGCGTTTACGGTGCCCTCCTCGATCAGATTTCTGCGCTTGACGGGTGTGAGTTGCAGGAGAACGCCTCGTCGTTCCATGTCGCTCACGGGCGCGCGTTTCTGGGGATCCATCCCCGCCGAGGCGGGATTCTGGTCAACATTGTTTTGGACAGGCAACTCGAATCTGATCGTGTGCACCGCGCCGAGCGGGTATCTGCTAACCGGTGGCATAACGAAGTCATCCTGAAGGACCCTTCAGAGATTGACGCCGAGATGCTGGCCTGGATCCGCGAAGGATATGCGCTCACCGCCTGAAACAGGATGAACGCAGGTTCGTTTCCGAGGGCATGAAGCTTTTAACGGGCCCTGCCGCACCGGACCAGATTTGACCGACCCGCCGGGGCCGGAAAACACTTGACACGATCAGCGCTTCTTCCGCCGCCGATTGCGGGACACTGGAGCCATGGATCCGGCCCGGGAAGAATGCCTCGCAGGATACCGACGGGCCCTTCGGGAGCTGAACAGTTGGCTGGCGAGCGCGACGCCGTCGGATCTGCAACGCAAGAGTAACGGTACCCGCTGGACCAATGAGGAACTGCTCTTCCACATGGTCTTCGGGTACATGATCGTCAGGTCCCTCTTGCCTTTGGTCCGCGTCATGAGTCGCCTGCCCCGATCCTGGGGCAGGGGATTCGCCGCCGGTTTGAACGCGGCTACCGGCCCGTTCGACGTCGTGAACTATTGGGGATCGGTTGCAGCCGCCATGGTCTACGACCGGCACCGGATGGGCCGGAAACTCGAAAAGACGATCGCGGCGCTGGCCCGCCGACTCGAACGCGAAACCCCGGACTCCCTGGCCAGGTCGATGCCCTTCCCGACCCGGTGGGACCCCTTCTTCACAGCTGACATGACCCTCGCGGACACCTACGCGTATGCCACGCAGCATTTCGACTTCCACGCGAAGCAGCTGAGCCTCCGGTCACTGGAGCCTTAACAAGTTTTCACAGACTGTTCCGATTTGTGAATATTTGGGGTAATCTCTTAATCAATGTTAACCAAATTTGAAGTACTAGAGACCATCGTCCGCACCGGCGCCTTGCTGATTGCCCGCCTGGACAGTGCCGACGAGGCCTACCGCGTATCTGAAGCTGCCATCGAGGGCGGCATCCGTGCAGTGGAGGTCCCGTTGACTGTTCCCGGCGCCCTGGGAGTCATCGAGCGGCTTGCCGACAAATACGGGGACCAAGGCATCGTGATCGGTGCCGGTACCGTGCTTGACGCAGAGGCTGCCTTTGCCAGCATCTCTGCGGGCGCGCGGTTGCTGGTCAGCCCGCAGTTCAATCCGAAGATGATCGCCGCAGGAAACCGCTACCAAGCCGTCACTGCCAGCGGAGCGTTCACCCCCACGGAGGTCGTCAACACCCTGGAAGCCGGGGCGGACATCATCAAGCTGTTCCCCGCTGAACTGGGCGGGCCTTCATACGTCAAGACCATCCTTGCGCCCCTGCCGCAGGCGCCCATCATGCCTTCCGGCGGAGTTACCCCCGCGAATGTCGGCGCCTGGTTCGACGCGGGTGTGACCGCCGTCGGCGTGGGAAGTTTTGTGACAAAGGCGGCCCAGAACGACGGCGACTACGGACTCGTTGCCCGCGCTGCACAGACCTTCCTCGCAGCGATCGACGAAGCCCGGCGCTAGCCGAAAACCCGGCGCAGCCGGAGTCCGGCACCGGCCGGCAAACAAATCCGGCAGTAGCCGGCGAAAGCACAACCCGACAAAGACCGTCGGTCAGAACACAAAGGAGTGAGCTGCATGAGCCAAGCATCAGCAGATATAGACACCACGGACACCAATCCCCTGAGGCGCGTCAGAATCAGGTGGTACCTGGTAGCCCTGCTGGTCATCGGCGGGATCGTGAATTACCTGGACCGAAACAACCTCAGCATCGCCAACACCACGATCGCCAAGGAATTCGGCCTCAACGCGCTTCAGATGGGGTTGCTGCTTTCGGCGTTCTCGTGGCCGTACGCTATTGCCAACCTGCCGGCCGGCTACCTTGTGGACAAATATGGTCCCAAGCGCATGTTCGCCTGGGCGGCCGGACTCTGGTCCATCATCTCGATGCTCTCAGCCCTCGCCAACTCCTTCGGCTTCCTGTACGCCGCCCGTGTGGCCTTGGGTATCTCCGAATCCCCATTCTTCACGTCGGGTCTGAAGGTTGCCGATCGCTGGTTCAACAAGACCGAGCGCGCCCTGCCTGTCTCGATCGTCAACACCGGCTCGCAGATTGCCAACGCCATTGCCCCACCGCTGCTGACCTTCCTGTTGCTGACCATGAGCTGGCGTGGCATGTTCGTCGTCATCGGCGCACTCGGCGTGATCGTCGCCCTCGTGTGGCTGCGCGTCTACCGTGACCCCACCCTCAAGGAACAGTTCCTCATCAAGGGTGCCGAGTTCGAAGAGCAGTCCAAGCCCAAGGAAAAGCAAGCCGGCTGGGGCGAACTGCTCAAGCAGAAGAACACCTGGTTCATGGTTCTGGGCGCGTTCGGCATCTTCTACACGGTGTGGGTCTACCTCACCTGGCTCCCGAGCTACCTGCAGACCGCCCGTGGCTTCAGCCTCAGCCAGAGTGGATGGCTCGCAGCCCTTCCGTTTCTCTGCGGCATCATCGGTGTGCTGACCGGCGGCGTGATCTCCAGCAGGGCCATCCGCCGCGGCATTCCTACCGTCACCGCCCGCAAGCTCCCGATCGTCGGAGGCGCGCTCCTCGCCGCCGCAGCCGTCCTGCCCGTTGCCTACGTTGACAACTCCGCACTGGCTATCGTCCTGCTCTCCGTCGGTTACTTCGCCGCCCAGGTGCCGATCGGTGTCCTCTGGACGCTGGCCGCGGACATCGCAGAACCCACGCAGGTTGCATCCCTGGGCGCCATCCAGAACTTCGGCGGCTTCCTCGGTGCGGCACTCGCCCCGATCGTCACAGGGTTCATCCTCACCCAGACCGCCGGCAACTACACCCTGGTCTTCCTGATCGGCGGAGTCCTGCTGGTGGTGGGCGCACTCTCCTACGGTTTCTTCGTCAAGGACCGCCGGGCCACAGTTACGGCCTAGCCTCGGCGCTGTGGCGGGGACGGCAGCAATGCCTACCCGCCACAGCCCTTTGTTGAAAGAATTTGATCCAGAGTTCAATGCAGAACAGACAGTTGAAGATAACCATGCCGCAGGTATTTTTCGTGATCGGGCCGGCGGGCTCCGGCAAGTCGAGCGTCAGCAAGCTCCTCGCCGAACACTACGGTGCCGCTTACATCGACAAAGACACCGCCACCAAGCGATTCACGGAGCTGCTGCTGACACTCAACGGCTCCGATCCGAACGAGCGCGACAATAATGAGTTCTACCAGCGGTCCATCCTGCCGCTGGAATACGCGTCCATTTTGGACCTCACCCGTGACAACCTGGGCATCGGCCGCTCCGTGGTGCTGGACGCGCCCTTTGGCAAGTTCTTCGCCGATCCGGACTACCTCATCAACGCCCGGCGGGAGCACCATTGGGCCGAGGCCGAGCTGATCGTGGTGCATGTTCGAACAAATGGGGAGGCCGTGAGGGCGCGCCTTGTAGCCCGTGGATATGAGCGCGACGAGTGGAAGCTAAATAACTGGGAACAATTCTGGACCGCGTCCCAGGCCAATGCCTGCGAGTGGAAAGGCGCCCGCCACGTCGACCTCGACAACAGCGGCGACGCGATCGACGTCGGGCTTCTCGACATTGCCTTCGGCGCCGGCGGGGTTCCGTCGTCTGGCCCGGCGGCTTGAGCGCAAGCCCAAAACTGCTGTCCAAACTGCGCGGCACGCCTGCTATGACGGGTTTGTGACGGTCTCCACCTAGAATTGCTGGTTGAAGCAATTCAAACGAGAGCCGCGGCGCACAACGCTGCGAATCCTAGGGGACAAGACCATGCCGGATTCTGTGGACAACGAAGCCAGCGCCGCTGCATCTAACGAAGGGCAGCCCGAACTTCGTCGACGCCGCGATCGCCGCCGCGAAGAGGGTGACCCCTGGACAGGAACCATGCCGATCATTACGCCGAACGATTCCGACGCGTCCGCATCCACTCCTGCCCCGCTCCAAAGCAGATCGTGGGCTGAAGCGGCAGCAGCCGCCGACGCGTCCGCCGGGACCGTAACCGACCCGGTCAGCGGCGACGCGAGCCCTGAGGAACCACGCCGCGAGATCCCGACGGCGGCAGCACCGGCGTCGGGCGCTGTCCCCCCGGCTGCCGCACGGGCCGGACGCGCCGCAGCCGCCAGCGCTCCGATTTCCGACTTCATTTCTTCGCCGGGTTCCTTCGTGCGGGAACAGAAGCCGCGTCCCATCGGTGGCTTCCGCGGCATGCTGTACAAGCTGAGCGGCGGCGCCTGGAACCTCGGCCCGAGCGCCAAGCAGCGCGAAGAGGACGAGTTGGCGCGGCGCATTTCCCGGCAGCTCCAAGGCAGCTACAACACGGCCATCCTGAGCCTCAAGGGCGGCATCGGCAAGACCTCCACCACGGTGGGCGTGGGCCTCACCTTGGCGGAATTCCGCGGCGACCCGCCCTGCGCCATCGACGCCAACCCGGATTCCGGCGACCTCGTGGAGCGCGCCCTGGGTGAGGGCATCTACCAGAAGGCCACGCCGCGCACCATCACGGACCTGCTCAAGAACGTCGAAAACGTCGATTCGCTCACAGCGCTGGCCCGGTACATGCACCATGCCGGCCGACTGCACCTCATCGCCGGCGAACAGGACCCGGAAGTTTCGGACTCACTGACCGCCGAGGAATACCTGCGCATCAGGGAGCTGATCTCGGGCTACTACTCCGTGGCGCTGACGGACTGCGGCACTGGCGTCACGCACAATGCGATGAGCGGCATCCTGCAATCGGCCGACAACCTCATCATCGCCGCCGGCTATGCCGTGAGCGGTGCCAAGCGTGCCCGCAGCACCCTGCAGTGGCTTGCGAGCCATGGCTACGAGGACCTGGCCCGCAACGCGATCGTGGTCATCACGGACAAGGACGAGGTGTCGTCCCGCGTGGACAAGGACGCCATCGAGGAGCACCTCTCCGGGATCTGCCGCCAGTTGATCGCCGTACCGCATGACAGGGGAGTGGCCGACGGCGACCTGGTTACCCTGGACGTCCTGCGCCCCGATACCCGCCGTGCATACAAAGAGATCGCGGCCGCGATCGTGGACGGGTACGTGTAGCGGCCCCCCTTTTCGGCCGCCCCGCCCAACTAGCTCGCATTTGTTGTCGTTTAGAAGGCTCAAAACGACATTAAGTGCTAGTCAGTTGGGTGGGGCTACTTAGTTATTGCTTAGGGTGACGCCGCCGACACTCTATTTACTACTTGGTTTTCGCGGGAGTCAGCGGGTTCTTACTCGACTACTACGTGGATTGCAAATTGTCGCTGCCGCCGGGATTTCCCTAGAGTTGCACCTGGACGTCATTCGCTTTTGCGGGGCGTCCTCGCCATGACCGGGAACTGGGCCCGGGCATGGTGCGCCAATCCCGTGCCTTCATGACACCCTGCTGCGCCCGTTTCTGAACCCGAGGCCAGCACCCAGGAGCCTCATTTGATTCCCAAAAAACTTGCCTTCTTGTTCGCTGCCGTGCTTCTTCTCGGACTGACGGGCGCCAGTGGCACTCGACCTTCCACCAACACAGCGCCCGACGCCGGCGCCTCACCAATCGCGAACGCCGCACCCGCCGCTGAGGTGGCCCCGCTCGCCGCGCCAACTCCAGCACTGCCCGCCGCACCGCAGCCGGCCGCCGCACCCGCCCCCGCCGTCGTCGTGCCCGCCGCGCCGCAGCCGGCCGCCGCACCCGCCCCCGCCGTCGTCGTGCCCGCCGCGCCGCAGCCTGCCGCCGCACCCGCGTCCGCCGTCGTCGTGCCCAAAGATGGCTCCGTGAAGGTGCTTGACACCACCGCGGCCATCACCGACCCCAACTGGTTCCGCCAGGCCTACGCCGAGGGCTTCCGTCTCTACGTCATGCACTCTACGGTTTGGGGCACGTGCACCCCGTGGCAACAGACCCAGGCCCAATTGAAGATGGCGCTCGACGCCGGCCTCAAGATCGCGGTCTACACACGTGACGCTTCGTGCTGGGAGAACGGGATCAAGGCCGCCGGCCCGTACTTGTCCCAACTGCAGTTTTTCGCCCTGGACATCGAACCCGGTGGATCCTTGGTCACGCGGGCCATGGTGGATGGCGTGCGGAGCCTGGGCGTGCGGCCCGTGATCTACAGTGGCAGCGGCATGTGGCCCGGACTGATGGGCAACAGCACCGCATTCTCGGACGTGCCCCTGTGGGATACCGACACGAGCAACCTCAACTACGCCGGCTGGACCGCGGACTACCTGGCACCGGCCCCTGTGCAGTACGGCGGCTGGAACACGGCTGGCACTATGCGCGTGGGGATCCAGCAGAAGTTCGAACACACCCTGAACGGCATCAACGTCGACCTGAACTCGTTCGACGCCGGCTTCCTGAAGTAGGCGCTGCGCTTCTTGCCCTGCGCTGCGCTGAATTCCTGACGCAACGGGAATTCCGGGGGCGTCAGGAATTCCGGGGGCGTCAGGCACGGGACGCGTCGGGATTGTTTCCTTGGAGTTGTCCACATGGGGGAATTCGGTGCTGTCGTGGGCCTCGATCCACGTGGCAGGTTCGTAGGCATGACCCAGTTGCCCCGCCTGATCCTCAGCCGAGATCACCTTTTTCACGGAACGACTCTCAAGGAACTCGCTCGGAGTGCCAAGGCGGGCGCCTTGCATCGCGTCCGCCAAGGAGTGTACGTTGACGGCGCTGCGTGGGACGCACTGAAACCGTGGGAACAATATCGTGTCCGGGTCAACGCTGCGGCCGAAACCTCCAGCTCACGAACCATTTTCGCCAGACACTCGGCGGCGTCTGTATGGGGTATCCCCACTATCGGACTGCATCATCCGGTGCAGGCCGTGACCCTCAGGAACGACGGCGGCCGCTCCCGGGCCGGAATATCCCGCCACTACGCGGACCCCGCCAGCCTCAAGGTGTATCGCCGAGAGGGACTTCTGGTGACTGACAGGGTGCGCACGGTGCTGGATCTGGCCGCTTTCACCCCGTTCGTCGAATCCATCGCTCCATTGGATCACGTCCTCAAATCCGACCGGAAAAGGGGGTTGCCCGCCATCACGAAAGAGGCACTTCTGGCGGGAGTGGATGGAATTTACACGGCGGCGGCCAACCGGAGAATCCAAGCGGCGATCGATTTCGCAGATCCCCTGTCCGGATCTGCGGGGGAATCCTACAGCCGCGCTTTGATGCATGTCGCCGGATTCGAGGCCCCGGTTCTTCAACGTGAATTCCGCGACGAAGCGGGCCTGGTGGGCTATTCGGACTTCTATTGGAAGGGCGTGCGGCTGGCCGGGGAGTTCGACGGCATCGATAAGTACCTGAAACCGGAATTCCTCAAGGGACGCACCCCCGCTCAAGCCGTCGTCGAGGAGAAGCTGCGCGAGGACCGGATCCGTGCCACGGGGTGCGGCGTCGTCCGTTGGATGTGGGCAGAACTCATGGCTCCCGGCGTGTTCGAACGGAAGCTGGCAGCGGCAGGGGTGCCCCGGCGTCGTCCGCGTGGATCCCGGTGAGGCGCGGCCTGCCTGGCGCTGCGCTGAATGCCTGGCGCTGCCGGAATTCCCTGTGCGACAGGTATTTGGCGCGTCGCAAAGGAGGTGGCGTCCTAGGATGAAAGGGATGACGACAACCAGCACCGTTCAACCCTTCAATCTCCGCAGCATCGCGTTGCCCGCTTTTGGGCCCGCCTTGCTGTTCTGTATCGGCGAAGGCGCGGTAATTCCGGTGGTGGCGCTGTCCGCCCGCGACCTTGGCGCTTCCGTGGCCGTGTCCGCGTTGGTGGTCACCCTGATCGGGCTGGGATCCTGGTTCTTCAACCTGCCCGCGTCACTCATCACCATCAAGTTCGGTGAACGATGGGCCATCGTAGCCGCAGGCGCCGCCGGAGCATTGGCCTTGTTGGCCGCCGGATTCGCGCCGCTCCTTGCGCACAACGGCATCTGGCTGCTCGCCGCGGCGATGACCGTCGTCGGGATGTGCACGAGCGTCTTCAACCTCGCGCGCCAGAAGTACCTCACGGAAGCCGTCCCGGTCATCTACCGGGCACGCGCGCTCTCGACGTTGGGCGGCGTCACCCGGATCGGCGTGTTCATCGGTCCGTTCGTCGGCGCGGCCGTGATGCAGTTCGCCGGCATCAGCGGCGCGTATTGGGTTGGCGTGGTGGGCATGGCTGCCGCCGCGGTGCTGTCCCTCACCATCCCGGATCTTGTGTTGCCGGACGACGTCGACGGCGGCCGCAAGGGCCCCGAGCCCACCCTCCGGGGCGTCGCGGTTTCCCACGCGGGCGTGTTCCTGACGGTCGGGACCGGGATCCTGCTGCTCAGCGCACTGCGGGCCTCCCGCCAGGTGGTCATTCCCTTGTGGGCGGACCACCTGGGAATGGACGCAACACATGCGTCGCTGATCTACGGCTTGTCCGGCGCGATCGACATGCTCGTGTTCTATCCGGCCGGCAAGCTCATGGACCGCAAGGGGCGCATGTGGGTCGCAGTGCCGTCCACCCTCATCATGGGCACGGCGTTGTTCCTGATACCGTCGTCCGCCGAGTTCGTGGGCCTGCTGCTGGCCTCGCTCCTGATCGGCTTCGGCAACGGCATCAGCTCGGGACTCATCATGACGCTCGGGGCCGACTTTTCCCCGGAGAAGGGCCGCGGGCAATTCCTCGGCTTGTGGAGGTTCATCTCCGACGCGGGTGCCACAGGCGGGCCCGTGCTGCTCTCGGCCCTGACTGCGGCCGTGTCGCTCGCGGCGGGCGTCTGGGCCACAGGCGTTCTGGGCGTGGCCGCGGCGGCGGTGTTCGCCGTCGTGCTCCCGAAACTCAAGCACCGCAGGAACTACTAGTCCCCACCGAAGGCGTTGGCCCAGCCCCCAGGCTTTGCAGGTCACCAGCGGCGGTGTGGGCCCAACTGGCTCGCAATAGATGTCGTTTTGAGGGCTCAGAACGACATTAACTGCGAGTCAGTTGGGTAGGCAGTTCCCAGACTCCGGTCAGGTGCCTCCGGTATGGTGGATTGGATGTTCTCAGTCATCTCGCCTCCGCATCGTGCCCCCACTGCGAATCCGACCTCTGGGAAACCCGACACGCACGGCGCCCAGCCGCTTGGTTCCGGGGCGGGGAATCGCCTGCCGAAGAGCGAAGCAAAGCAGTCCCGGCCGGATCTCGCGACACTCACCGCACTTCGTTTTGTTGCCGCGCTGTGGGTGGTGTTTTTCCATCTTCAAGCGATGCAGCACACCTTCCTCGCCCCCGTCTACGAGCTGTTCCGTCCCGTCATTGCCAACGGCGACCTTGGCGTGGACGTGTTCTTTGTGCTCAGCGGCTTCATCATCACCTACACCTACCTGGACCGGCTCGGCCCACGGTTCCGCTGGCGAGCCGCAGCGGACTTTGTCTGGGCCCGGTTCGCCCGGATGTGGCCTGCGTTCGCCCTGGTGGTGGGCGTCCTGGGCCTATGGTTCGTGTACGGGACCGCGCAGGAATCCGTGCGCGAGTGGTCACTCCAGACCCAGGCTCCGGACCTGTCGCCGTGGGGGCTGGCCAAGCAGCTCTTGATGATGCATCTCTGGTTCCAACCGGGTACCGACGGCGCCAGTTGGTTCGGCCCGGGCTGGACAGTCAGTGCCGAGTGGCTGGCCTACTTGGCGTTTCCGCTACTGGCCCTGGTCCTGTTCCGGCTGCGCGGGCTGCATCCGTTGGCGGCGCTGGCAGCTTCTGTCCTGGTCCTCCTGCCGACGGCCGTCTGGGGTCCGGACCTGCCAGTCGCCACGGACGGGCATCAGCCGTACGAATGGCTGTTGCGGATCGTATGCTGCTTCATTGCCGGCGCATTCGCTTGCATCGCCGCCCGGAACGTAGACCGCATGAAGTTCAACCTCGCACTGGCCGGTCCCGGCGCCCTGCTGACCGGAACCGCCGTCGTCATCTTCCTGGCCATGGCCGGAAAACCGGGCCCCGGACGCCTGGCTGTGCTTGCCTTCCCGCTGCTCATCGCCCTGCTTAGCCTGACCCGGGGACGGCTCCGCTCGGCGTTGTCCGCGCGGTGGCTGCAGTACGGCGGGCGGAGCTCTTACAGCCTGTACTTGGTCCACATGTTCTTCATCTACCTCTTCTACTGGCTCATCCGGGACTGGCCGCACGGTGCCGGACCGCTGGTGGAGAACCTGCTCGCGGCGACGTGTCTGCTCGGGATTGCCTTGGCCACCCACCTGCTGTTCAAGTACGTCGAGGAACCGGCCCGGCTCCGGCTGCGCGCACTCGTGCCGAGGGTGGCTGCCGCGAGGGTGTGACCGGATCTGGGCGACGCCCGCCCGTTTGCGCGGCGAGAGCCCGTTAGTCGAGGGGATTGAGGAACGCGGCCGTGTCCGCTGCCACCTGGTCCGGACACTCCCACAAGACCAGGTGCCCGACCCCCGGATAAACCTTCAACACGGCGCCTGGTATTCGAGCCGCCAGGGCCTCCTGGTGCCTTCGAGGCAGCACGGCGTCATGCGCGCCCCACAAGATCAGGGTGGGCGCGAGAATGGTTCCGGACTCGGTGGGCGGAGTTGCCGTGCGCAAACCATCGAGGATGCGCTTCCACGCATGGGCGGGCATCCTGACTCCGTCGCGTACCCGGTCCTCGATAAACCAGGCAGGAATTGCGTGCAGCAACGGGAACCAAGCCAAGGAATTCCTTACCCAGTCCTCGTCGATGGGGTCCTGGAGAGTTGCGACTTGGTCAGCGAAAGCAGGCCGACCCCGCAGGCTTAGGGGAGTGCCCAACAGCACGAGCGCCGCGACGCGATCGGGGTACCCGATGGCCAATTGCTGGGCCACGTAACCGCCGCTGGAGGAACCAAGGACGAACGCCCTGTGCACGCCGAGCGCATCCAGGATGGCTGCGGCGTCCTCGGCTTGTTCTATCAGCGAATACCCGTGCTCGGGCTTCTCGGCGTCGCCCTGCCCACGGAGGTCGGGCGCATAGACCCTGAAGTCCGTCAGCAGAGGTAAGAGGCGGTCAAAACTACGGCGGGATTCACCCCAAGCGTGCAATAGCAACAGCGGCTTCGCATCGGCGTCGCCGTGGAAAAGACACGGAATCCGGATGCCCGTGGTGAGCCTGAGATCCAGGACTTCGGGGCCCATAGCATCAGGGTACGCCGGAATCGTTGACACCTGGGAAGCATTGGCGTTCGATGATCGCAGGGGGAGCTGCCTCGGCGCGTGGAGGGACAGTTCATGCGCGTAATCCGGAATGCGAAAGCAATATCCATCGTGGCAGGCAGCGCCCTGGTGCTTGAGGGCTGTGCCGGGATGTGGCTGGCCGCCGCAGCGCCGCCTGGACCGGAGAACGGCAGGATTGTTCTGCTTTCCTTCTTGTATGCCGTCGGTGCCCTGATCTTGGGTGTCGTGATGCTGACCTGGCGCTACTGGTCCAAGCCGATGGTCCTGGTGCGGGCGCAGGTGGCCGACGCCTTTCCCTTGATCTTGCCCATCGCTGTGCTCGTGCCCGGGCTTCTTTCCGTGCCAGAGATCGCAGATCCCGCCCGTCCATACCTGTGGTTGGGTGGCCTGCTATTGGCGTCCACTGTCATTTCGATAGCGACTCCGGAGAACGCGACGCTCCGGGAGATTCCTCCGCTGCGCACGGGGCACTTCCTCGATTGGCTCAGATGGCAGAATTTCGGTGCCGGCTCGCTCGGGGCTTCGTTCTTGTTCACCGCGGCGTTCTTTTTCGATTCACACCAACATGGTGACTTCACACCGTTGATCATCGTGCTGGCACTCGCCCAAGCGACCGTGAGCGTTTGGCGCATCATCGAGCACCGGCAATTTTCCAAGATCGGGGTGCGCCTTTCCGGCCTGCAGATCAATTGGCTACGCGTCATCCATGTCAGCCGAGGACACGAGGCGGCTGTCAAGGAACTCCGCACGATGTACCCCAAAATCGGCCCGACGCTTGCCGACACCACCATCGAAAACCTCTATCGGGCGGACGCGCCCAGCGGGTCGAGCCTCTAGATCCCACCACCTTTGGCCGGCTCAGCAGTCCGGGATCCCCGAATATACGGGGATCCCGGACTGGAAAGCTGTTCAAAAGTGGTCGAAATGTTGAACCCGGGGCCGTGAGCCCCGGGTTCTCCTTACGTCAGACCCTCGGGAACTTGGCGTTGAGGCGGAACAGGAACGCAGCGGTCGCGTCGCGGTGTACGGGTTGAAGGGGCTGGAATATCGCTCCTCCCGGTACCGCCCAGCCGGTGGTGATGCCGTTGGCAGCGAGCCAGCTGATCTCCTTATAGAACGGGTAGCTGGCGGGAACGTCGAGGAACGTCACGGTCGGGGTTACCGCCGGGCTGCCGCTCAATCGGTAGAGGAACGCGGCCATCGCATCCCGGTTCACCGAATCCAGCGGGTGGAAGGATCTCGTGTTGTTCGGCCCTGGGTACCCGGTGGTGATGCCGGTGGAGGCCAGCCAGGTGATTTCCTTGTAGAACTGGTCCGTGGTGGGAACGTCAGTGAACGGGGACGCAGCAGGTGCGGTAAACGCCGGGCTGCCCTTGTACCGGTAGATGAACGCTGCCATCGCTTCCCGGCTGATCGACTGCAGCGGTTCAAACAGCGTGGTGCCGTTGGGCTGCGGGAACCCGGTAGTGATTCCGTTGGCGGCGAGCCAGGTGATCTCGTTGTAGAACGGATATGTTGGCGGGATGTCGGCGAACGAGGCGCCGTTGTCGTACATCTCGTAGTCGTCCGTGGTGATGGTGCCGTTGGTTTGGATGTTCAGGCCCCAACTGATGCCTGAAGCGCCGGCCGGCAGGGGTGGCGTAGTCCAGGTGATCTGGGTCCAGTTCGCCGCGGCGAGGACCAGGGGACTTGCGGTCCAGTATGCCCAGAACCCGTTACCGACACGGTAATAGACTTCGAATTGGGTCGCCGCGGTGGATTTGTACCAGGCTTTCAGCTGATACGTATGTCCTGGTGTTCCTGACGGCGAGCATCCGCCGAGGTCCAGGGCGGGCAGGAGTTTCGCGTCCCCGGACACCCAGCCTGTGACGGTGAGCTGTTCAGCGTTCGTACCGGTGTGCCCGGGTGTGACGATGGAGAAGGCCGGGGTGTTTGTGCCGTACCCGCCGGCTGCCCAGCACTGAGGGATGGTGTTGACCAGGGTTTCCAGGCTGGCGTTTTGGATCATGTTTACTCCGGGCCCTGGCGGCGGAGGTAGAGCGGGGCCCGCGACCGCAGGCTGCTGGGTGCCGCCGACCACCTGGTCCACGGTCTGCACAGCGACGGTACCGGCGGCCTTTTGCTGTGCCAGCCAAGTGGCGAACTGGGTGAACAGGGTCGGGGTGATGGTCAGCGTCGGGTCCGTGCCGACGGCGATGTGGTGGAAGGTCAGTTGGACCCACCCGCCGGTGGTTGTCTGGGCGTGGGTCACCTGGTTCTGCAGATTCGCCAGGGTCCACGTGCTGTCTACCTCATCCGGCGCCTTCGTGTCGTAGGCGTTGACCGGGGGAATGGTGTCGGCCGCGGGAAGCGTCGCCGATGCGGGGTCCTTGCTGGCGGCGTCGCCCAGGCCACGGGCACTGTTGTAGCCGCACCCTTTCACCAAGGCCTCGGTGGCCGGGTCTTCGGAAGCGAAGGGGTAGGCGAAACTCGTGACTTTGAAGCCCATGTTCATCAGGGCCACGCGGCCGTCGCAGATCTGCCGGCTCGACTCGGCGGGGATCAGGGACACAAGATCCGGGTGGGTCACGGTGTGTCCGCCGATCTCATTGCCGTCGGCGGCAATTTGCTGCAGGTTGGCGGTGGTCAAGTAGGTAGGCTGGTCGATCCACCCGGTGGTGATGAAAAACGTGCCAACCAAGCCCAGGCTCTTCATTGTGGCTTCAGCCGTCAACTGGTCCGCGTTACCGTCATCGAACGTCAGCGACACTACCGTGTTCGGGGCAGCATGAGCCGGAGCGGCGAATCCCACCCCGGCCAGCAGGCCGGCAATCATCAGCGCCGTGCTGCCGAAGGCGGTCCAGCGTTTGCGAAAGTGCTTACCGATCCGTATCCCGTTCGCATTGGGCCGTGCGCGGCCCTCGCGTGGCGATTCCGTCGCCCCTCGCTGCTCATTCGTGGTACTCATGGTCAACTCCTCCCCAGGCTAGGTAATGCACTAGCAGCCGGGTGATCCCTCGTTGGTGGGCCAAGAAGGTGCCGCTCGAAAGGGGAGTCCGATCTGGGTTTCCAGCGGTGACACTCGGTGCCGGCTTTTTATTCACACTCGCGTAATTGCGAGGCTACGACCCCAAGCGGCCGTTGAAACGAGTGGTCAGTACTTGTTCTTCCGACGCTTCCTTAGGTGCAGCTTCTGATGTGCCTAGGTAGCTTCCCGATCGTCCACTCGGAACGGTTCCCGGGCACTTCCGAGGGGTAGTCGCGCAAGCACCCCGCGTGTACAGTCGACTTCGCCAGCCCCTTCCGGTCAGGCGCGCCCGGCCGGCTCCGTGGAGGAAGGAGTGCCCGTGACGCTGCCTGCAGTCGACAAACGTAAACAGCCGGAACACGGGCACAGAAGCCCGGCCCGTGCTTTCACGTCGAAGTCTGCTGCCGGCCTCGCCATCGGCCTCGCGATCGTTGCTTTGTTCGCGGTCGTGCGGGTCCTGGCGCCGTCCACGCCGGAGACTCTTGGGCTTCCCAACGCCGCCCGAGACTTTGCCACGCTGTCCATCAGCGTCGTCGTCGAGTCCTTGCCCTTCGTTTTCCTAGGGATTGTCCTCTCGATCGCTGTCCAGGTCTGGCTGCCGGAGGGCATGCTGCTTCGTCGCCTGCCGCGGAGCCCGGTGCTGCGGAGGCTGGTCCTGTCGCTTCTGGGAATGTTGCTGCCGGTCTGCGAATGCGGGAATGTTCCACTGGCCCGGGGCCTGGTGGTCAAGGGCCTTACGGTTGCGGAATCGATGACTTTCCTGTTCGCGGCGCCCATCCTGAACCCCGTCACCATCGTCACCACGGCACAGGCTTTTGGCTGGAACAACGGCATCCTGGTGTCCCGTGTCCTGGGCGGCTTCTTCATCGCGAATCTGGTCGGCTGGATCTACAGCCGGCATCCGCGGCCCGGGGAGCTGCTGACCGCCCGGTTCCAGGAAACGTGCAACGTGGCAGACCACGACGGCGGTGCTGCCGGCAAGGTAAGGCGCAGCGTGCAGATGTTCTCGCAGGAGACGCGCGCCATGATGCCTGCCTTGTTTATTGGCGCAGGCATGGCGGGGCTGATCCAGGTTGCCGTATCCCGCGAAGTGCTGGTCGCCCTGGGCAGCAATCCCGTCTGGTCTGTCCTGGCATTGATGCTGCTGGCCTTCGTTGTCGCGATCTGCTCAAACGTGGATGCCTTCTTTATCCTGTCGTTCGGCGCGACCTTCATGCCGGGAGGCATCGTTGCCTTCCTCGTTTTCGGGCCCATGATCGACGTGAAAATGCTCGCCCTGATGCGCACCACGTTCACCGCGAAAACCCTCCTTCAGCTCAGCCTGCTGGTGGCGCTTTGCGCAGCGGTCCTCGGATTGGCGGTCAACTATGGTCATTAGGCGGCTCGTGGTCCGGTGGCAGGGCGTGGTCCTCAGCCTGATCGGCCTCATCGCGACGATCTGGCTGGGCCTGACAGGGCAGCTTGCCTTGTATATCCATCCACGGTATTTCGTGTTCACCGTCATCATGGCCGTGATCGCCGGCGTGCTTGCCCTTGCGGCCTTCGCCCTGGCCCCCACCGCCAAAGACGAGCACGGCCACGAGCGCGACGGCGACGCCCACGCCCGCAATGACGGGCACGGTTCGCGATGGGGCTGGCTGTGGCCGCTCGGAAGCGTGCTGACCATCGTCGCCGCCGTCGTCGCCTTGCTGATCCTGCCGCCGTCGACCCTTACCACCGCAACCGTCGCACAGCGGGACCTCAACGGCTCAGCGTCCGCCCTCACCCTGAAAGCGCCCGCGCTGCCCGGCAAGGGAGACTATTCCGCCTTCACGGTGAGGGACTGGGCATCGTTGCTTCGATCAGGCGCGGGGCAGGACTTTTTTGCCGACAAGACCGCCACGGTGACCGGGTTCATCAGTGCGGACAAGACTGATTCCAACGTCTTCTTCGTGACCCGTTTTGTGGTGACCTGCTGCGCTGTCGACGCCCAGCCGATTGGCGTTCCCGTCTATCACCCCGGCTGGCAAAACGAATTCAAAACCGACAGCTGGGTTACGCTCACCAGCAGCTTCCGCGCCAACCCCAACCCGGCCAGTCGCGAGGCAATCGTCCTGATACCGGACACCATCAACCCCACCGCACAGCCGGCGCAGCCCTATGTCTACTAAGCGCCGCCCCGTCTCGGCCAAACGGGCTGCAGCGATTGCCGCCGCGGCCGAGCTCCTGGCCGGACGGCGTTTCGCCCGCCGCCTCTACGGCACCATCGCGATCCTCGCCCTCCTTGCCGGCGGATTGACGGTAGCGAACCTTTCGAAGCTGCCGCACCCCAACTCCACCTCGGCCCTGGCCCGCTCCGCCACACCTGCGGCCTTCGGCCTGTACAGCCTGCAGAGGGACACCGGCAAAGACAACAAAGGGCTGAAGAAGCCGGACACCATCCTCGGCACGAGCCTGTCCGGCAACGATCAGGGCACGGTCATTGTCAGCGCCCCCCGCATCCAGGAGTATGCCGCCCTTCCGTCCGCGCTCGCCGTCGTCACCCTCAACGATGACAACACCAGCTCCCTCGAGATCGTCCCGCTCACCGGCGGCCCGCCAACGCTCGTTCCGTTGCCAAGCCTGGGGACAGTCGCAAACCTCCATGCGGCAGGATCCAAGCACCTCATAGGGTTCACCTTCACCGCTTCTTCGGGCACTGAGCAGTACTGGAAAGCACTCTTCGTGTACGACGTCGACAATCCGTCTTCGGCTCCGCGGGCCGTCCAGGGAATCAACGGTCCGGTCTCGGCCGCGGACTGGCGCTTTGTCCCGGGTGCGGCCACCTTGGTGGCGCAGACCGACGACCAGTCCATGTTCCTCATTGACGCGCTGGAAACGGGCAAAGTGTCGCCCCTGGGCGCGCATGCCGGGATCCTCGGATTCGTTCCTGGCACCAACGAACTCGCCGTCGCCGACGCAGGGCTGAAAAAGGGCATAGACCCGCCACGCTATTCGACCATCAACCTCACCACCGGGACATCCACGCCGCTCACGCTCGCGGGCGCTTTCGTTCCCGATGCCGTGAACGGGGTCACCACCACCGCGAGCCAGCCCATGGTCCTCGATGCCTCCGGCCAGTACGCGCAGGTAGTGAGAAAGTACGACGCCGGACAGGAAGCCTCCGTCGTCAACCTCACCGACAAGAACGGCTCGCGCCAGCTCTACCGGCCTGCCGACGCATGGTCGCGCATCCTGGACACCTGCATTTCCCCGGCCAGCGACTACCTCGCCGTCGAAACAGCGGCACCCCAATACACGGGCGACCAATACCCCGTCCGCCCCGAGCCGACCCCCATCCGGACCGACCTCGTCGATTTGAAATCAGGCACCGTCCTCAAAAGCGTTCCTGGATTTCTCCCCAGCTGGTGCGGTTGATTAGGAAACCACGGCGGCGGCCAGCGCTCGGCGCTAAGGCGACTGCCGCCGTCGGGCACTCAAGTCGAAAAGCCAGGTGGCAGCGACCGTCGCCAGGTAACCGGTGATGACAATCAGGGAGACACCGGCCCAGAAATAGTTGGTGGTGCTGCTTTCGTGACCGAAACCGGGCGCAATTTTGATCAGCGAATACACCGAAACCGCCGCAGCGGCCACGCCCGCCAGCGCCGACAACAAAAGCCACAAACGCGACGACGCCCAGTGCCCACCACGGCCGTCCTGGACGTTCCAGCGCTTCCCCGTGCGAAGCACCAACCAGCCGGCCGGCAGCATGACCGCTCCCACCACGAGGAACGCGGCGACGACGTCGGCGGGCCGGTGCCACTGGTTGATCAGCGTGGAAACCCCGGCCGCCACCGCGAAAGAGCCGCCGAGGAACCCCGCCAAAGGCCGCCAACGCGGAGACACCACCAGGAAGACCGCGGCAGCCGCAGACGCCGCCAGCGTGGTGTGTCCGGAGGGGAGCGAGTTCAGTTCGATGGTCTGGACGCCTCGGAACGGCCTGTTCGGAAACCAGTCCTTGAGGAGCTGGGTGGCCAGGTTTGCCGCGACACAAGCGGCCAGCGCGATCCCGGCGGACTTCCAGCGGCGGCGCATTATCGTGACGAAAAGAACGACGACGGCGGCGATCGCCACCGAGATGACCGGCAACCAATCGAGGAACTGGGTTGTTGCACGCTCGGTGGGACCGTTGATGGTCGCGGCTTCCACCAGGGCGGATTCGTCGATGTACTGTCCCGTTGTGGTGCGTACGAAAAAATAGTACGTGGCAACGAATGCGGCCATGCATGCCAGGGTTGCGAGCACAAAAAGGAAGCCCATCCCGGCGCCCGCCCGGCGCCCGGTGGCGGTCCCACGTGTGGCCGGCAGCCGGCCCGTCTTAGGAAAACTCATTGCTTTCAGGGTGTCATATCTGGCTGGGAGGATCACTTTTGCTCTGCGAGGAGTTCCTCATAGAGCGCCAAGTGTTCGGCAACCATCCTCTCGGCGCTGAAGTAGTTTTCCGCGGCGCGGCGGCACTCGCCGCGATCCAGCGAGGCGGCGGCAACGACCGCCTCGGCCAGCTCCGGGGGACTGGAACGGAGGTAGCCCGTGACGCCCTCGGAAACGATCTCCGGGGCGGATCCCCGGAATGTTGCCACCACCGGTGTTCCCGCGGCGAGGGACTCGATCATGGCCATCCCGAAAGGTTCATCCCACTGGAGCGGATTCAGCAGGGCCACCGACCCGCCCAGGAGGGCGAACTTGTCCGCAGCGTTCAGCTCGCCGAGGTATTCGACGTCGGGCCCAAGCAGCGGTGCGATGACCGCGCCGTAGTACTCATGCTCTTCCGCGCTGTACATCTTGGCGGCAATCCGCAGCGGTACCTGGGCCAGGCGGGCCGTCTCTATCGCCTCCGGCAGGCCCTTGCCGGGATGCATCCGGCCGAGGAAGCTGGCATAGCCGCCGTCGCCGGCTCCGAGCGGGACGGATTGCGTGTCTATCCCGTGGTGGATGACCCTCCGTATCTTGATTCCTGGGGCAGTGTCCGCTTGATGATGCGAGATGGCAATGATCGCTGTGTCTATGGCCATGGCGTGGTAGATGTCATGGTTTTCTTCTGAAAACGGAAGGTGCGCCGTTGCGACGATGGGCGTTCCTTTCGGCCGATGCCGGTACAGCGGCCCAGCCAGGGTGTTGTCGTGGATGAGGTCGACGTCTTTCATGGCCGCGAATGCGTACACACTGTGGCGGAGTTCGTCCGTCCCGTTCCCTATCCTCGAGCCGTCGGCAAGCGGCGGGCCGGGGACTTTGGCCACTGGACATGTGCTTCCGGACGCAGCCGCAAGAAGCACATCGTGGCCCGCGGCAACCAGGCCGCGAGCCAGGATATCGATGATCGACTCGGTGCCGCCGTATGCGGGCGGCGGGACCGGAAGCCAAGGCGGGGCAACGAGGCCGATGCGCACCTAGTGCCCCCGCTGCGGTCCGGCGGTGACGGGATGGACATCCAAGAGATCGGAAAGCGGCTTGCGGGCTTCGAGGTGAAGCGCGACATTCTCGGGCAGGTCCGTGACCCGTGTTTGTCCATTGGTTACCTCAACGGAGATCCGGGAGCCGGCCAGCGGGATGTTCCGCATTTTGATCTCGCCGAAGCCTTCAGGGACGACGGGTGCCAGCCAGAGGCCGCCGTGGGTGAGGCACGGATCGAAACGGAGAAGGACTCGGAGCAGATGCACCGGTGTGGCAGCGGCCCACGCTTGCGGCGAACATGACGAAGGGTATGGGACGGGCGTCCCATAGGTCTTCCTGTCCAGTCCGCAGAACAACTCCGGGAGCCGCCCACCGAACGCTTCGGCCGCATCGAGGAGGCCCGTGACAAGGCGTTGCGACTCCTCAATGAAGCCGTAGCGCATCAATCCGCCGGCAATGAGGGCATTGTCATGCGGCCACACCGAACCGTTGTGGTAGCTCGCCGGATTGTAGGCCGCCATGTCCGAAGCCAAGGTCCGGACGCCCCAGCCCGTGAACATGGTGTCCGACATGAGCCGCTCCGCGACCAACGGAGCCTTGTCGTCGTCGACGATTCCACTCCACAGGCAATGGCCCATATTGGACGCGCAGGCGTCTACCGGCTGCTTGTCGCGATCCAGGGCGATCGCGAAATAGCCGCGTTCGGGAAGCCAGAATTGCTCGTTGAATTTTCGCTTGAGTTCGGCCGCCCGCGTGCCCCACACCGCGGCCAGCTTCAGGTCGCCGTCCTCCTGGGCCATCAAGGCCCTGCTGAGATAGGCGGTGTACACATAGCCCTGGACTTCGCACAAAGCGATCGGCGGCTCTGCCAAGGTGCCGTCGGCGAAGTTGATGCCGTCCCCGGAATCCTTCCAGCCTTGATTGAGGAGACCATGGTCCGTGGCCCGCGAATACTCAACGAAGCCGTCGCCGTCGGCGTCTCCGTAGTCGCGGATCCAGTCCAGGGCCCGGTCCACCGCGGGCAGCAGGGACTCCGAGACCTCGGAATGGAATCCCCAACGGGTGAGTTCCCCGGCGAGGGTGACGAACAACGGCGTGGCGTCCACCGAGCCGTAGTAGGCACTGCCGCCGCCAAGCGCGAGGCCCGTGGTGGCACCGAGACGCACCTCGTGCAGGATCCGGCCCGGCTCCTCCTCGCTGAGCGGGTTGACGGCTCGGCCTTGATGGTCAGCCAGGGTTTTCAGCGTTCCGAGCGCCAGCGATGGGTCTAAAGGAAGAGTCATGAACGAGGTCAGGAGCGAGTCCCGGCCGAAGAGGGCCATGAACCAAGGTGATCCTGCAGCCACCACGGTCCGCCCGGGATGGTCAGGGTCGAAGATCCTGAGGGAGCCGAGATCCGCCCTGCTCTGGGCCAACGCTTTTTCGAAGGCCTTGTTGGAAAGTTCCGTTGTGGGAACCTTGCCGTGCCACTCCTGCAGCCTCTCTTCGGGGATATCGGCGGGGCGTTGGTTCCCCCAAACCTGGGCATCCGCCTCGGGACCAACCCCGTCGATGCGGGGGGTAGCTGTCACGCCTGTGGACCAATGGCCTTGGGGTTCCAAGGTGATTTCATAGCTGATGACATCTCCGTCAACCGCGCCATTCGGGGCGTCAACGGCGACCAGGACATGCCGCCCTTGCCGTTGCGACTCCAGGACCAACGAGCCGTTGCTATCCCGAGTCAAATGCACGCTCTCGTGGCGTGCCCGGCCCTCCTTGACCTCGAAAATGTCGGCAAAGTCCGTGCTGACCGTGAGGGAAACCGTGGCGTGGGTGGGCTTGTTGGAGAAATTCCTGACCGTGATATCTTCGCGGACTCCGCCGAACAAGCTCCGCCTGCGTTCAATCAACAGATGGCTGTCAGCCAAGCCGTCGGTGCGTGCCGCGCGGCCGACAAAATCAGCGCGGAACGGCTCCGGGATAGGAGAACCCAGGGCTTCGATGGGGTGGCCGTTCACCGCGAGCACCCAGTTCGAAACGAAACGCGTGTCGCGGAAGAACATCCCGTGCGGTCGCAGTTGGTCCATGTCGCCGTTGGCCGCAGAGACGCAAAACGATGTTCCTGCCAACAATGTCACGGCACCTGCGCCGGCCGAACCTGCGAGGTTCTCGGCATTCCAACCTGTCATTAATGGGCTCCAAAGCTAAGGGACGGGGGAATGGGGCAGCTTGCTTCAGCGTATTCGCCGCGTCTTCGGAAGTGAACCCTCCTGCAGATATGGGGGCTTTTCTCCCGACGCTCGCTCGGGTATGGCGGGTTTTGGGCGGACGCTCGCTCGGGTGTGGGGGGTTTTGGGTGGACGCTCGCTCGGGTGTGGGGGTGGGCCCAGGGGTTTGGGTGGACGCTCGCTCGGGTGTGGGGGGGTTTTGGGTGGACGCTCGCTCGGGTATGGGGGGGTTTTGGGTGGCTGCTCGCTCGGGTGTGGGGGGTTTTGGGTGGATGCTCGCTCGGGTGTGGGGGGTTTTGGGTGGACGCTCGCTCGGGTGTGGGGGTGGGCCCAGGGGTTTTGGGTGGATGCTCGCTCGGGTATGGCGGGTTTTGGGTGGACGCTCGCTCGGGTGTCGGGGTGGGCCCAGGGGTTTGGGGGCGATACGTGAGCGAGGGTTTGCCGTTTGGGGGCGATACGTGAGCGAGGGTTTGCCGTTTGGGCCACATACGTGAGCGAGCGTCGGACCAAAAGGCCATAAAGGTGAGCGGGCGTCGGGATAGGTGAGCGGGCGTCGGGGAGGGGTGAGGGGCGCGTAACACGAATGTGATGCTTGACACGTGTTAGGTGATGGATTTACGCTACCTAACACGTGTTAGGAAGGAATAGACATGCCAGGAAGCAATGGGAAGCTGCGGGAGATCTCACGCAGGACAGCCCTTGGTGCCTTGGGTGCGGGAATTGTCGGAGCAACAGTGGCGTCGTGGCCGCGGTTGACCGGCATGGACATCCCGGGCCGCGGCGACAACAGTCTCAGCATCGCCATCTTGGGAACCGCAGCGGACGCAGCCGCCCGCCAGCGGGTCATCGATGCGTTCGCGAAGGTGCACCCGGAAATCAAGGTGAAGGTCCAGGCCATCCAGGCCGCGGACTGGAAGGACTTCTTCACCAAGATCCTCACCATGGTGGCAGCTGGAACGCCACCGGATGTGGTCTACGTGGCCACCGAAGGTGCCCAGCTCTTCGCCGAGAAGCTGGCGCACCCCTTGGACGAGTACCTTCGCCGCGACGCCGCGGACATGAAGGAGTACTTCGCAGACGTCCACCCGAGCCTCGTGGAAGCGTTTATGTACAAGGGCAGCCTGTTCCAGCTTCCCATCGACTGGAACGCCGCCAACATGTACTACAACACCTCGGCATTGCAGCAAGCCGGACTTGAACGTCCTGCAGACAACTGGACCCAGGTGGACTTCCGGAACAACCTGGCAGCGATGCGGAAAGCGAGGCCGCAGGACTTCACCCCGTACTACTGGACCAACAGGCTCTTCGGCGGTGTGGTGCCCTGGCTCTATGCCAACGACACCAGCTTCCTCAAGGAATCCAAGTCCACGGGCGGCGAATGGCTCTGGGACAGCTTCTATGCCCAGGATCCTTCCCGCGGATTGCGTTCGGGCGGCTACCAGTGGCTTGAACCCAATGCCGACGACCCCCGGGTTTACGAATCCTTCGACTACCTCCGCGGCCTCGTCAAGGATGGTCTCGGTGTCCGTCCCGAGGAAGGCGGCGGAAATTCACTCGTCGGCCTGTTCGCCTCCAACAGGATCGGCATGACACCGGCCGGCGGATATTGGGTGGAAGGCCTCCACGAAGCCGGAATGAAGGAGGACGACTTCGACGTCCAGTTCTTCCCGCGCTGGCGCACCCAGCGGCACCAGTTCGGCACCGCCGGCTACGCCATCATGAAGACCGCCAAGGACAAGGATGCTGCCTGGGAGTGGCTCAAGTTCGCTTCCAGCCTGGAGGCAATGCGCCTGGTCTTCCCGACGCCGAACACCACCCCGGCGCGCCGCTCCATGGTCAACGAGCAGCTGTACGCAGGACGCGGGCCGAAACACTGGAAAGTCTTCTACGACACCCTCGACAAATTCCCCACCACAGGTCCCATCCCGGCACCACCCCAGCAGGCCGCCGTCGAGACCGCATTGATGAAAAACGTATCCCTGGCCGTCAGCGGTGACGAGAACCAGCTCAAGCAAGCCCTCGCCTCCATGCAGCGCGACCTTGAGATTGCCTTGAGGAGGCAGGCATGAGCACGGCAACAACGGGCATGTCCACCAAACGCCGAAACGGCGCGGGGTCCAAACGCCGGAACGGCGGCGGAACGGGGAGCGAATCATTCGGAAGGCAGCGTCAGCGCTGGCTGCCCTGGGCGTTCCTGGCTCCCACCATCCTTGGCATGGGGCTGTTCACACTCGTGCCGATCGTCGCTTCCGTGGTCCTCGCGTTCTTCCGCTGGGACATCATTTCGGCGCCAAGCTTCGTCGGGTTCGACAACTTCGCCGAAGTGGTCCAGGACCCCACCGTGCGTGTCTCGTTCCTGAACACGATCATGTTCGTAGTGGTCGCCGTGGCATTGCAGCTCGGCCTCGCCTTGGCGCTGGCCATCATGGTGCAGGAGAAGCTCCCGGCCTGGCTTCGCGTCTTCTTCCGCAGCGCCTTCTTCTTCCCGCTGATCCTGTCCGCCGCGTCGGTGTCCATCTTCATGCGTTACCTGTTCAACGAACAATTCGGCGTGGTCAACTGGCTTTTGTCCTTCGTCGGCATCCCCGCCGTCCCGTGGCTGACGACGCCGGCCGGTTCTGCCGCCGTCGTGATCCTCGTGTACGTATGGCAGAATTTCGGGTTCTCGTTCCTGCTGTTCATCGGCGGGCTGGCCTCCATCCCCACCGAAACCTACGAGGCCGCGTCGATCGACGGCGCCACGGGCTGGCGCAAACACCTCCACGTAACGCTGCCGCTCCTGAGCCCCACCACGCTAGTGGCGTCGGTCATGGCGATCATCAACGCCCTGCAAGTGTTCGACCAGCCCTACGTCCTCACCCGCGGCGGCCCCGGCGACTCGACGCGCACCGCGGTGATGGTGATCTTCGAGTCCGCGTTCCAGCGCCTCGAGTTCGGCCAGGCATCGGCGATCGGCGTCATCCTCACCCTGATCATCATGGCCATCACCGCCGCCCAGTTCCGGCTCAGCAAACGATTCGTCTTCTACCAGTGAGGCCCGCCATGACTACAACCTCAACCCAGCGCGCCGACGTCGATCGCTTGGCTCCCCAGCGGCCCGCGCCCCGCAAGAAGCGGAACTGGAGCATGGCGGGACGAATCGTGCTGCTCCTGATCGCGTCCGTCTTCATCCTCGGCCCGGTGCTGTGGACCCTGTCCACCTCGCTGCGGCCACCGGCGGAATCGTTCCAGCTACCGCCGTCGTTCCTTCCGCTCAACCCCGATTTCTCGTCGTATGACCAGGTCTTCAAGCAGCTCAACATCATGCTTCTGGTCCTCAACAGCGCCCTCGTGACGGGACTGATCGCCGTCGGGCAGATGTTCACGGCGGCGCTGGCCGGCTACGCGTTCGCGAACCTCAAGTTCCGGGGCCGCGGGGCGCTGTTCTCGATCGTGCTGGCCACCATGATGGTCCCGGCGCAGGTGACGATCGTTCCGGTCTTCATGCTGATCCGCGGTATCGGTTTGTCCGACACGCTCCTCGCGCTGATCCTTCCGGCGATCCCGACGGCGTTCGGCACCTTCCTGATGCGCCAGTACTTCCTGGGGCTGCCAAGTGATTTGGGCGAGGCCGCCGCGATCGACGGCGCCTCGCCGTGGCGCACGTTCCGTTCCGTGTATGCGCCGCTGGCGATGCCGGGCATGGCGATCGTCGGCATCCTGGCATTCAACTACCACTGGAACGAGTTCTTCCGCCCGCTCATCCTGACCATCTCCGAGCAGAACTTCACGCTCCCGCTGGGCCTGGTGTCGCTACAGGGCAACCTGGGCACGGGCAGCATCTCCGTGGTGTTGGCAGGCGTGATCCTCTCCATGATTCCCGCCCTGGTGGTGTTCATGTTCGGCCAGCGCGCCTTGCGTGACGGACTCACCGCCGGCACCGGCAAATAGCCTCTACTTCCTGAAAGGACTTCGATGACGGACCTCATATCCACCGCCCCTGCACTCGCCGCGGCGGCCACCCACCCGGACCCGGCTTTCCCACGCTTCCACCCCCGGCCGGCGCAAGGCTGGATCAACGACCCCAACGGCATCAGCTACATCAACGGCCGCTACCACGTGTTCTTCCAGTTCAACCCGGAATCGGCCCGGCACCACCGGATCCAGTGGGGCCACGTCAGCTCCCCGGACCTGGTCCACTGGGATGAGCACCCCGTCGCGCTGCGCCCGCAGGACGGCGGCCCGGACGAGTTCGGCTGCTGGACCGGTGTGGTGACCGACGACGGCGGTGTCCCCACCGCTGCGTATTCGGGCGTGCGGGGCGACGGCGGGCACTCGCAAGTGGTGATTTCCCGGGGCTCAGCGGACCTGGTGAGCTGGGAACAGGATGGCCACATCGCCGCTTCCATGCCGGACGACGGCTTGGTCACGGCCGTGCGGGACCCCTTCATCTTCCACTTCAACGGCAAGCGCTACGCCATGCAGGGCGCCGGGCTGGCCGATGGACATGCTGCTTTGCTGCTGTACACGGTGGAGGACATGTCCGACTGGAAGTACCAAGGCATTTGGCTCACCACCGAGAACCCCGTTGCCGCTACGCACACTCCGGCTGAGATCTGGGAGTGCCCGCAACTGGTTCAGGTTCCTTCCGACGGGGTGGGTCCCGACGGGGTTCCTTCCGACGGGGCCGACACCTGGGTCATGATGTTTTCCCTTTGGCTCTCCGGTGACGACCATGAGCACGCCAACGGAGTGGGCCACCTGATCGGCTCGCTTGTTGAGGACCCGTCGACCGGGCTGCCGGTGTTCGTCCCGCGTTCCGGGGGCAGGTCCGACCTTGGCCGGGACTTCTACGCCCCGCAGATCGTTCAGCTGGATACTGCGTCGTCGTCAGGGGCGCGGTCGACGTCTGTGGCGACGCCGTCGTCTGGTGCGACGCCGGAGCCGCGCGCCCTGTTGTGGGGATGGGCCAACGAAGGCCCGGGCCGTGATGGCCGGCGTGGCCGTTCGCAAGACGAGATCGACGCCGCAGGCTGGGCAGGCGTGTTAACCCACCCGCGCTTCCTCTCGGTTGAGGATGGTGCATTGGTGGTTGCTCCTGCGCCTGAGGTGGACGCGTACCGGGGTCCTGTCCTCGCGGCCGGGGCTTCCGGGGCCGTTGACTTGCCGCCGTTTGCCGAGGCAGTTGTGACGGCTGGGACTGTTGCTGGAGCCGGTGAGGTTCGGCTGGTCCTGGCCTCCGGCGCGGAACGGCAAGTTGTGTTTGCAGGGCCGTTGTCCGAGGGCGAGGAACTCCGCATCTTCGTGGATGCTTCCTTGGTGGAGGTGTATCGGACAGGTTCTGTCGCCACGACCCTCCGCGCCTACCCTGCGGCCGGGGAAGCATGGATCCTTGAGCTTCCCGAAGGTGCGGCCGCGGACGTCTGGGAACTGAAGCTGCCGGAATAGGCGGCAGGCCGCCGTCGTAGTTTCCCCACATTTGACCACTTTTGACCGGTGCTGCAGTCCGGGATCCCCGTATTTCCGCGGGTTCCCGGACGACGGCCCGGCCAAAAGTGGTCGGATCTAGAGAGTGGGTACAGGCCCGGTGGACTCACGGACCACCAAACGGCAGGGAACCATGGTTTCCAGATGGCCGCTGCCGTCCGATGTCGACCGCTTGGCCGGGTCCTCGATCTGCTCGAGCAACATGCTCATCGCGGCCGCGCCCATTTCCCGAAGCGGAAGCGCCATGGTGGTGAGCGCGGGGACCATGGTGGCCGCGATGCGGGACTCGTCGTCGTAACCCATGATCGAGAGGTCGCGCGGTACGGAAAGGCCCAGCCGCGCCGCAGCCAGGGCGACGCCGATGGCGAGTCGATCGTTGGCGCACACAATCGCCGTCGGCCGCTCGGTGGCGGAGAGCAGCCCCATAGCGCCATGGAAACCGTCGTTGATGTCCCAACCGGCCATGAATACGCGGTCTTCGCGGACGGGGATGGCGGCCTTGGCCATTGCCTCCCGATGCCCCACGATGCGCAGGGGCACAGCCGGGGAGGTGGCGGCGCCGGCGAGGAATGCGATATCGCGATGGCCCAGCTGTAAGAGGTGCTCGGTGGCTTCCCGGCCGCCGGAAACCTCGTCCGGGATCACGTGGTGCAGCCGTGGGGCGGGGCTGCTGTCGTAGCAATTGGCGAGCACGGAGGGGATCCGCAACATGCCCTGGGGCACGTCGAGCGGCTTCAAGCCGACCGTGACATACATCAGCCCGTCCACTTGCCGGTCCAACAGGGTCTCGACGGCGCTCTCGTCACGGGAGGCGTCGCGCTCGGTGTCCATCACCACGGTGACAAATCCGTGGGCGCGGGCGACGTCGTCGGCGCCACCGATGATGTTGCCGTCGAACGGGCTCACCACCACCTCGTCCGACACGATGCCGATCACGCGCGTTCGTTGGTTTCGCAGGCTCAGCGCGATGGGGTTGGGGGAGTAGTTGAGATCCGCTGCTGCCTGGCGGATACGGTCCTGGCTTTCCTTGGCCACGTTGCCGTCGCCACGGCCGTTGAGCACCAGCGACACCGCACTCCGCGAGACGCCCGCCCGTTTGGCGACGTCGAGTGCTGTGGCCTTGCGCTGCATGCGGGCTCCTCCGGCTGTGGTTCCGTTTCTTGCTGCATTCTACCTAACGCGTGTGAGGGCCGGTTCCGGTCCCCGTTCCCCAGCCTCCAGCCTCCAGCCCGACGCTCGCTCACCTATGGGGCCAAAAGCCCGGACCCTCGCTCACATCATGTGAGCGAGCGTCGCTGGAAAACACCCCAAAGGTGAGCGAGCGTCTGTGGGGGCCCTGTGTGTGTCAACCAAACGCTCGCTCAGATATACGCCCTTCGAGCCGAACGCTCGCTCAGATATACGCCCTTCGAGCCGAACGCAAAGAGGTATCGTTGGGCGTGCCGGGTAGAACCGGTGTTCTGATCTATGGGGGTGGGTCCGATTTTTTCTTCGCGCCGAATGGCTACGATCGTGCTGGCGGCGGCAATGGCGTTGAGTCTCAACGCCTGCGTGTTCGATCTGACTGCCGCCAGACCGTTGGCCCATGGAGGGACGCCCTCCGCCCCTGCGACCAAGCCATCCGCAATACCCACCGCAAGCAGTGGTATCCAAACGCGGGTCCGTTCGTCGCAGGAGCTGCAGGCGTTGCTCGGCAGCCTCCGTGCTCCCGACGGCGTGATGTCAACACCCATTGGTGAGGCAGCGATTCAGGACTTGCAGGATTCGATGGCAGTCGGGCCCGCCGACATGACCACCGATCCCGCTGGATGCCGGGACCTCCTGAAAGCAGGAGAACTGGTCGACTACAGAATCCCGACGGCGGCCGCGGTGCTGGGGCCCCAGGAGAACATGTCCGTCATCATGGCTTCGTCCGACGATTCCGGCTATTTCTGGCAGGGCATGTACAGCATCGGTCGGGCTCTTGGATATTGCCCCGAGGTGACTATCAGTTCGGGGAACCAACAGGTGCACTCGTCCCTGAAACGGTTGAGTATGGACCTTCACGGGTCGAAGTCGTTCACATACGTCACCAGCATCACGGGCTCCGGAGCGCCGATCCATGTGCTGCGCATGGTCACCATGAGCGGAAGCCTGTTCGTCACGGGGGTCCACCCGCTGCCGGACGCGCAGCCCACCGATGCTGTCATCCAGGAGCTCAGCAGCTATGTCAACGCGATCGTTGACCATGCCGGCGATCAATTGCCGGGGGCTCCCGGCGCAAAGCAGCCCACCGGGCCGGCCACGGCGCCAGCTGACCCGGCCACGCCGCCAGCTAACCCGACCCCGCCGCCGGGCACCCCGGCCTAACCGCGCCCCAAGCTACAGTGAAACCATGCCTCCATTCCCCGCCCTCGATGAGCTCCTTGCCACCGCGAAAGTGGTCAGCCTGCCGATGCGGGTCAAGTTCCGGGGCATCACCGAGCGCGAGACCCTCCTGTTCCGCGGACCGGCCGGGTGGGGCGAATTTTGTCCCTTCCCCGAGTACGGCGACGCCGAGGCTTCCCGCTGGCTCGCCGCCGCCGTCGAAGCCGCATGGCAGGGTTTTCCGCGGCAGCTAAGGGACACCATTCCCGTCAACGCGACCGTCCCCGCCGTGCCTGCCGCCCGGGTGCCCGAGGTCCTGGAACGCTTCGGCCGCGTGGACGCCGTCAAGGTCAAGGTCGCCGAGCGCGGTCAGGAACTGGCCGACGACGTCGCGCGCGTCGCCGCAGTCAGGGACGCCCTGCCGGATGCCGCGATCCGTGTGGATGCGAACGCGGGCTGGGACGTGCCGCAGGCGGTCGAGGCACTCGGGCGGCTCTCCGCCGTCGGGCTCGAATACGCCGAGCAGCCCGTGCCGCACATCGAGGGCCTCGCCGAAGTCCGCCGGCTGCTCGCGCAGCAGGGAACGCCCGTGCTCATCGCCGCCGACGAATCCGTGCGCAAGGAAGACGATCCCCTCAAGGTGGCCCGGGCGGGAGCGGCGGACCTGATCGTGGTCAAGGTGGCGCCGCTTGGGGGAGTGCGGCGTGCGCTGGACATTGTGGCGCAAGCCGGGCTTCCCGCCGTCGTGAGCTCGGCGCTGGACACCTCGGTGGGGATCCGCGCGGGGCTCGCGCTCGCGGCCGCGTTGCCGGAGCTGCCCTACGCGTGCGGGCTGGGGACGGTGCGGCTGTTCGCCTCGGACATCACGCGGAATCCGTTAGTGCCCGACGACGGCGCCATCCGCGTCCGCGATGCCGTCGCCGATGAGGGGCTGCTGGAGCGGTATGCGGCTCCCGCCGAGCGTCGCGATTGGTGGCTGGACCGGCTCCGCAGGGTGCACGCACTCCTTGATGCATAGATTGCTGGGAAAAGTCTGGGAATTCACCGGAACTTTACCGGAGCGTCCTCTCGGATTCCGTTAGCGCTGTAAGGGTGGGGAAATCACTCAATCCCCGGAGGTATTCCCATGTCTGAATCAACCAAGCGCAAGTTTGACTTGCTCCCCATGCTCGGCCATACGAAGGGCAAGCGCAGTCCCGTCACGTGCGCCCTGAAGTGCGACAACGCCTGCTCGGGCGAGGTGTGCAACACGAGCTCCAACGCCTACTTCCGCGACATCGCTTCCGCAGCAGTGTCCCGCCGCGCCGCCCTGGGCTTCGGCGCCGTGGGTGCGCTCGCCGTCGTACTGGGCGGCAGCCTGTCTGGCAACCTTCCCGAAGCCGGCGGTGTTGGCCTGTCCGAGGCCGCAAAGACGGGCTTCGACAAGGCCAAGCTCAAGTTCGCGCCGATCAAGCCGGTCGACTACACCGTTGATGCCTTCACGGTGCCGGATGGTTTCGCGTGGCAGCCGATCATCCGTTGGGGCGATCCGCTCTTTGCCGACTCGCCGGCCTTCGAGCTGAACAGCCAGACCGCCGCCGCGCAGGCCCGCCAGTTCGGCTACAACAACGACTACACGGACATCCTGCCCATCGCGGATTCCAAGGACCGCCGTGCCGTGCTCTTCACCAACCACGAGTACACCAACGAGAACATCATGTTCCCGGCGTCTTTGGCGGCTGCGGAGGCGCGCGCGATCGGGCGTGCCGCGCACGGGCTCACGGTTGTTGAACTCGAGCGCAAGAACAAGAACAAGCCGTGGAACTACGTCAAGGGTGCGCCGCTCAACCGCCGTTTCCTGACCGATACCACCTACGAGCTCACCGGCCCTGCCGCTGGCACGGACTTGGTCAAGACCATCGACGACCCCTCAGGCCGGAAGATCAAGGGCACCTTGGGAAACTGCTCGGGCGGGACCACCCCGTGGGGAACCATTCTCTCCGGCGAGGAAAACTTCAACGGCTACTTCGTGGCTCCCGGCACCTCGGCGGGCGACAAGCGCTACGGCCTCTCGAACAAGCCCACGGCCCGCAAATGGGAACTGGATGAGCCGCGTTTCAACACCAACAACGCCGGTTACGCCAACGAAACCAACCGCTTCGGCTGGATCGTGGAAGTCGATCCGTTCGACCCCTCCTCCACACCTAAGAAGCACTCCGCGATGGGCCGCTTCAAGCACGAGGGCGCCAACGTGATTGTTGCCGCCTCCGGCCGTGTGGTGGCCTATATGGGCGACGACGAGCGCTTCGACTACCTCTACAAGTTCGTCTCCAAGGGCAAGTACATGCCCGGCGACTCGGCCGCGGCCCGCCGGAACAACATGAACCTTCTCTCCGAAGGCGACCTCTACGTGGCCAAGTTCACGGGTGACTCACCGGCGTCGGAGATCACCGGCAACGGTGCGCTTCCCTCCGACGGCGCGTTCGACGGTTCCGGCGAGTGGCTTCCTTTGGTGGTCGACGGCGCCTCCGCAGTTCCGGGCATGTCCGTCCCCGAGGTCTTGGTCTACACCCGCATCGCCGCGGACAAGGTTGGCCCCACGAAGATGGACCGCTGCGAAGACGTCGAGCCGAACCTGGCAACCGGCAAGGTCTACGTGGTCTGCACCAACAACTCGGACCGCGGCAAGCCCGGCAAGGAAGGCGCCACCGAGGTCAACCCGCGCACCCTCAACCGGGACGGCCACATCGTGGAAATCACAGAAACCGGCGACCAGGCGTCCACGCGCTTCAATTGGACGCTCCTGATGGTTTGTGGAGACCCGGCCAAGAACTCCTCCACCTACTTCTCCGGCTTCCCGGCCGACAAGGTCTCGCCCATTTCCTGCCCAGACAACGTTGCCTTCGACTCCGCAGGCAACATGTGGATCGCCACGGATGGCGCGCCGTCGTCGATCGGGTATGCGGACGGCCTCTTCAAGGTCACGCTGGACGGCAGCGACCGCGGCAAGGTTGAGCAGTTCCTCGCCGTGCCGCGCGACGCCGAGACGTGCGGACCGATCGTGCACGACGACGAGCGGACAGTATTCGTTGCCGTGCAGCACCCGGGCGAGGAAGGGACGTTCGACGCCCCGCACTCCTTCTTCCCGGATTACGTGGGCGCCGGAGCCACCCCGGCCGCCGGCCAGGTCCGCGCCCCGCGACCGTCGATCGTGCAGGTGTTCCGCAAGGACGGCTAAGGCTGCTCCCTGCCTCACACTTTCCTCCCCTTTCCCGACGCTCCTTTCCCGACGCTCGCTCACGTATGTGGGTCTTTCGGTGAACGCTCGCTCACCTATGTCCCCATGGGTGAGCGAGCGTTTGGGATTTTGGCCCCATAGGTGAGCGAGCGTTTGGAGGGAGGCGCCGCTAATAGACTGGTGCGGTGACTTCGCAAGGCTCCCTGAGCTCCCTCGCCGCTGCCCGGATCGCTGTTAAGGCGCTGCTCGACGGCGGTGTGCGGCACGTGGTGGTCTCTCCCGGTTCGCGCTCGGCACCCATGGCGTACGCGCTGGCCGAGGCCGAAGCGGCCGGGAACGTCCGGCTCCTGGTCCGGATCGACGAACGCTCTGCCGGTTTCACGGCCCTCGGCTTGGCGTTGTCGACGGGCGCCCCGGCGGCTGTCCTGACCACCTCGGGCACCGCCGTCGGGAATCTTTTGCCTGCGGTCATGGAGGCCAACCACGCCGCCGTGCCGCTAGTGGTCCTTTCGGCTGATCGCCCTGCCGAACTACACGGGACCGGCGCCAACCAAACCACCATCCAACTGGACCTCTTCGGCGAACACGTTCGCTTCGCCGTCGATATTGCCGCGGGCAGCAACCCGAAGAGGGCCGTCGAGACTGCCATCTATGCGGCAACCGGCGCCCTCGAGGACACGCCTCCCGGGCCGGTGCAGCTCAACCTGGCGTTCCGCGAGCCGCTGGTTCCGGAGCCGGGCGAGGCGCTGCCCGCCACCAAGGGCCACGGAGTTTTCCACTTCGACTCCGGTCCCCAACCATTGAGCATGCCCCCCGCTTCTGCTGAACTGACGGAACGGCGCACGGTGGTTTTGGCAGGGCACGACGCCGGTCCGGTCGCCGAGGCGTTCGCCCGCGCCCACGGCCTTCCGCTGCTCGCCGAGCCCTCCTCCAACGCGCGCTTCGGTCCCAACGCCGTCGGGCCGTATCGCCTCATGCTGGACAACTTCGGGCCCGGGTCCGCACTGCCGATCGAGCGGGTGGTGGTCTTCGGACGGCCGACCCTTTCCAGGCCCGTCGCCGCCCTGCTGGCCCGCAACGACCTTCCCGCCGCCATGTACGAGCCCGTACCGGTGGCCTGGTACGAGCACGGCCGGCGTCGCGAGGAACGCTTCGAGTCTTTGACTGAACTGGCCGGTTTTGCGGGCCGTGGCTCGGATGAGTGGCTCGACGCCTGGCTGCTGGCCGGTGCCGCGGCCCAACACGCGCTCGACGGCGTCCTCGAGGCAGAACGCGCAGCCAACGGACCCGCAGTGGGAGCCGCCGTCTGGAAACATGCGCGAGGGCAGCTGGTCCTGGGCTCCTCCAACGGCATCCGCGACGTAGACCTCGCCGGACAGCCAGGGCCCGAGCCCCTCGTCACAGTATTCGCGAACCGCGGCCTCGCCGGCATTGACGGCACCATCTCCACGGCAACGGGAATCGCCCTCGGCGCTGGCCGCGAAACCACCCTCCTCCTGGGCGACGTCACCTTCCTGCACGACGCCGGCGGCCTGTTCCTCGGAGCCGGCGAACCCGGACCGGACTTGCGCATCGTGGTCCTCAACGACGCCGGCGGTGGCATCTTCGGCCTCCTTGAGCACGGCAAGGTGGAGGACGACGGCGGCTACGGCACCGCCGTCGAGCGCCTCTTCGGCACCCCGCACAGCGTGGACATTTCAGCGCTGGCCGCGGCATACGGCGTCGGGCACACTTTGGTGCGTACGACGGCGGAGCTCGCCACCGTGCTTGCCTCGCCTTTGAAGGGGCGCAGCATTGTCGAGGTACGCACGGACCGTTCCGACTTGCGTCCGCTGCACGCGCGCATCAAGGTTGCAGTGGCCGCGGCAGTGTCCCAGGTGCTGCTCGGGGCGTAGGTGTTGGCTGGCGACGCGCAAACTGGCCGGCGACGCGCAATCTGGCTGGCGACGCGCAAATGCCCTGACGCGGCTGGATTTCCAGCCGCGTCAGGGCATTTCCGCGTCGCAGGCAGCGCAGGAACTACAGCACCCGGCTGAGGAATTCCTTCGTGCGGGCGTGCTGCGGGTTGGCGATGATTTCGCGGGGGTCACCGGATTCCACAACCACACCTCCGTCCATGAAGGTCAGGCGGTCGCCGACTTCGCGGGCAAAGCCGATCTCGTGGGTCACCACGATCATGGTCATGCCGGACTTGGCCAGGTCCTTCATCACGTTGAGCACATCGCCTACGAGTTCGGGGTCAAGTGCGGAAGTCGGCTCGTCGAAGAGCATCAGCTCCGGTTCCATGGCCAGGGCCCGGGCGATCGCGACACGTTGCTGCTGGCCGCCGGAAAGCTGAGCCGGGTAGTGGTTGGCGCGGTCCGCCAGGCCCACCCGGTCCAACAATTCGAGGGCGGCCTTCTTGGCGTCGCCCTTGGATTTGCCCTTGACCTGAACGGGCGCTTCCATGACGTTGTACAGGGCGGTCTTGTGCGGGAACAGGTTGAAGCGTTGGAATACCATGCCGATTTCCCGGCGCTGCGCGGCGATTTCCTTGACCTTCAGGTCGTGGAGGCGGCCTTTGACTTCGCGGTAGCCGATCAGTTGGTCGCCCACGGAGATGCGGCCGGCGCTGATGGTTTCGAGAAGGTTCACGCAGCGGAGCATCGTTGACTTGCCCGAACCTGACGGGCCGATGACAACGGACACTTCGCCCTGGTTGACCGTCAGGTCGATGCCGCGAAGCACATGGTGGGGGCCGAAGTACTTGTGGAGGCCTTCGATCCGCACCAGCGGTTTCTGGGTGGTGATCGTCATTTTGCCTCATCCTCCGGGAAGTCCATCTTCAAGGACGGCTCTGCTTCGGCACTCGGTGCCACGGCTGCGGCAGCCTTGGCGGCTGCGGGGTTGATGACCGCCGGCGCGAGGTTGGTGTCCACGCCCTTGCCGTAGTACGCCTCGATGTAATGCTGGCCGACCATGAGAAGACTGGTAATGACCAGGTACCAGATGGCTGCGACGATCAGTAGCGGCACGGGAAGGTAGATCCGGTTGGCCAAGGCGTTGGTCGCGAAGGTCAGGTCCAAGGTGAACGGGACTGCCAAAACCAGGGAGGTGGTCTTCAGCATGCCGATGGTTTCATTGCCGGTGGGCGGGACGATGATGCGCATGGCCTGCGGCAGGATGATCCGCCACATGATCTTGCCCTTGCCCATGCCCAGGGCTTCGGCGGCTTCCGTCTGGCCCTTGTCCACGGACTTCAGGCCGGCGCGGAAGATCTCGGCCAAGTAGGCCGATTCGTTGAGACCCAGGCCTAGGATCGCCGCAACAAGAGCCGTAATGACTGTGCTCGTGTCCACGCTGAACAATTCCGGGCCGAATGGCACTCCGGCGCTGATCTTTGGATAGAGGACGGCGATCAGGCCCCAGAAGACCAACTGGGTGTAGACCGGGGTGCCGCGGAAGAACCACACCCAGACCCAGCTTGTGTAGCGAAGAACCGGGTTGTCCGACTGGCGCATCACGGCAAGCAGGATGGCCAGGACAATCGCAATGGCCATTGAAGCGACAGTCAGGAGCAACGTCCAGCCAACACCCTGGACCACCTTTACGTCCAGGATGTAGGTGCCCACAACGTCCCAACGGAAGTTGTGGTTCGTGATCACGCTCTGCACCATCAGCGCTAGTACGCCAACGATGACGATGGCGCTGATCCAGCGGCCGGGGTGCCTGACCGGCACCGCATCGTTCAGCACGGGCGCTGCGTGGCCTGGTTGATGATGATCCATCTGTGCACCTGATTTGTTATCGGTGGCGGGAATACTCAAGACTTGACCGCCGGGTTGACCTCGGACTTGGTGATGGCGCCTTCGGCGTTGCCCCAGCCGGTGAGGATCTTCTTGTAGGAACCGTCAGACATGAGCTTGGTCAGCGTCTTCTGGATGACATCGGCGAGGGCAGTGTCCGACTTGGCAACGGCGATGCCCTGGGGAGCGGCGTCGTAAACGTCGCCGAGCCTCTCAAGCTGGCCGTTGGTCTGGGTCAGGGCGTAACCGATGATGGGGGAGTCGGCTGCCATGGCGTCGATGCTGCCATTGACGAGCCGGGTGGTGACGTCGGTCTGGTTCTTCAGAGTCACGATGTTGATCGGCTGCTTGCCGTCAGCTGCGCACTTCTTGTTGCGGCCGGAGAGGTCCGGGTCTTCCTGGACGGTGCCGGTCTGCACGCCGATGGACTTGCCGCAGACGTCATCCAGGGAGAACTTCTTCGGGTTGCCCTTCTGCACGGCCCAAGCGGTACCGGCGTTGAAGTAGCTGACCATATTAACGGCGCCGAGACGCTCGGGGTTGATGGTGAACGACGAGATGCCCAGATCGTACTTGGGGCCGAGGGCGGGAAGGATGCCCGTGAATTCGGCGGTCTGCACCTGGACCTTCAGGCCAAGTGTTGCGCCGATCGCCTTGGCGATGTCGACGTCGTAACCGACCGGGGTCTGGCCGTCGGTTCCGAGGAATTCCGCAGGAGCGTACGTCGTGTCCGAGCCGACGGTCAGCGTGCCCTTGGACTTGATGGCCGCGGGGACCATTGCAGCGAGGGTGTCGTCCTTGGTGATGGTGCTGGGGTCAAAGCTTGCATTGGCACTGCCAGAAGGCGAGGCGGCACTCGACGGGCCCGCCTCTGAGGCGTTGGTGCAGGCAGTCAGTGCCAAGGCGCCGATTGCGATGATGGTTGCAGCCTTGAGCGTCGAACTGACCGGAAGCGAACGGAATTTCTGCATTTTCTTACCTTTTGTTGCAGTGGATGCGAAACTAATCGGTTCATAGTGTAGCGCCGAACATGAGATGTGCGTCACAGAAAACTAAGTTTTACTATTGGATAACCTACCAAGTAAAAAATCAAGACCCCCAACGTGGCTATTGTCTCGCACCCCAGACAGTTGGGAGGGTAGGTTTCGATCGGAATCTGTGGGTTTGGGGCTTAGTTGCTGATCCCCAGCGACTCGAGCATCGGCCGGAATTTTGCCCAGGTCTCGGCCAGTTCGGCGTCGGGAACGGAGCCTTCCACGATCCCGCAGCCCGCGTAGAGGCGCACCGTCGTAGGACTCTCGATGATCGCGCCGCGCAGTGCGATGCCCCACTCACCGTTCCCCGCGGCGTCGAGCCACCCGACCGGTCCGGCGTATGGCCCCCGATCCATGTGCTCAAGCTCCCGGATCAGTTCCCCGGCAACCAAAGTAGGTGTGCCACACACGGCGGCCGTGGGGTGGAGCGCGTTGATCAGGGCCAAACACGTAGGGACATGTCCCTCTATATCGGCGAGCTCGGCCTTCACATCCGATGCCAGGTGCCACACATTGGGCAGTTCGAGGATGAACGGTTCGCTGTGGGCGTTCATGGCCTCGGAGAAGGGCGCGAGCTGGGTGGTCAGCGATTGGATGGCGATCTCGTGCTCGTGCCGTTGTTTCTCCGAACCGGCCAGCACGCGTTCGGCGTATTCCAAGGGGGAGCCGTCCACGCCCTCGGCGTCGCGACGGTCCAGCGTCCCGGCCAGGACCCGCGCCTGTGCTGTGCGGCCCTCCACCTGGATGAGCATTTCCGGCGTCGCGCCCACCAAGCCGTCGACGCCGTAGGTCCAGCATTCGCGGTAACGGCTGGCCAGCTGCTGCAGCACTTTGGCGGCGTTGACGCCGTCGGGCAGCGTCGCTACGACGTCGCGCGCCAGGACCAGCTTCTCGAGCTTTCCGGTCCGGATTTCCGCGACGCCGTCGGCCACGGCCTGCTTCCACGCGGTTTCGCTCAGCGAGCCGCTCTCCAGCGTGACCTTCCCGTCCCCCAACTGGCTCGCAGTTGTTGTCGTTATGGGCCCTCTAAACGACAACAACTGCGAGTTAGTTGGGTGCCCGACGCCGGAGCCTCCTGCCGCCGTAAGCTCACCGGCCGCTGACTCGCGTTCCTCCGGCTCGGGGCTAAGCCAGCCCGCCAGGGCGGCAAGGGCGCCCGCCTCGGTGAGTTCGACGTCGTCGAGCGTCAACTGGGTGAGCCAGGACTGCCCATCCCGGATCCCGACAACGATTTCCGGAAGGATCAAGCGGGATTCAAAATCGGACGTCTTGGAGAAGGCAAAGGAGCCAAATGCAACAGGGCCGGTGCCGGGGATCTCCAAGGGATCCGTGACGTCGGCCTCGATGACGAGGTGGCGCCACCAAATGTCGGCCTCGAGAAAGCGATCGGGCCCGGAAGCGGTGAAGCGCGCGAGTTCGCCGAAGCCCACCAGTCCGTTCTCTCGGCGGGACCAGCACAGGACGTCGTCCCGGACCAGAAACGACGGCAGCCCCCCGGAGGATGAATCAACATCGAGGGGGACTGTCAAGGTGCGGAGCGTACTCGTCATGATGGAACAACATTACTCCCGCGGGCAACGGTAGCCGCGCTGGCCGGAACGGGAACCCGGAGCGCGAACCCGGGCCGGACCGGAGCGCCCCGAAAGTTCTTCCCAAATTTGTCTGAGACAATTGCAGGGTGAACCGAGCATCCTTGGAAAAGCGTCCGGACGAAGTTGCGACGATGTTTGACGATGTCGCCCCCAAATACGACGTCGTCAACGATGTCCTGTCTATGGGGCAGACCCGGCGTTGGCGCCGCGTCGTCGTGGATGCGATGGATGTTCGGGTAGGCCAAAAAGTCCTGGATCTGGCTGCCGGTACCGGCACGTCCAGCGAACCGTACGCAGACGCCGGAGTGGACGTCGTGGCCTGCGACTTCTCGCTGGGGATGCTGAAGGTCGGCAAACGCCGCCGCCCGGACATCAACTTCGTTGCCGGGGACGCCACCAAGCTGCCGTTCGCGGACAACTCCTTCGACGCGTGCACCATTTCCTTCGGCCTCCGCAATGTCAACGAACCACACAAGGCCCTCGCGGAGATGTTCCGCGTCACCAAGCCGGGCGGACGCCTGGTCATCGCAGAATTCTCGGCCCCCGTGGTCCCCCTCTGGCGGACCATGTACACCGAGTACCTCATGCGCGCACTGCCTGCCATCGCCACCAAGGTCTCCTCCAACCCGGACGCCTACGTGTACCTCGCCGAGTCCATCCGCGCCTGGCCGGACCAGGACCACCTGGCCGCGTGGCTGCAGGAAGCCGGCTGGACCGACGTCAACTACCGCAACCTGAGCGGCGGCATCGTGGCGGTGCACCGCGCACAGAAGCCCGGTGCCGAACATCGGGAAAGCGTTCCCGTGGCCAAGCTGCGTCGGCAGATCAAGCCGCGCCGCCAAGCCGGCGATCAGTCCCGCTAACCGGCCTATTAACAAGGACGCTGTGAACGTACTGATAGTCGGCGCAGGGCCAGCCGGGTCCACCGCCGCGTACTACCTTGCCCAGGCGGGCATTTCCGTGACGGTGCTGGAAAAGACCAGCTTCCCGCGTGAGAAGGTCTGTGGCGACGGCCTCACTCCCCGCGCGGTCCGCGAAATCCAGAAGCTCGGCCTCCCGCACGCCGAGGACGAGGGGTGGCGCCGCAACAGGGGGCTCAGGCTCATCGCCGGAGGCCGCACCATTGAATTGCCGTGGCCCGAGGTCGCCGATTTTCCCACGTACGGACTCATCCGTACCCGCCTCGGATTCGACGAGGAGCTGGCCCGGCACGCCCAGTCGGCGGGCGCCGTCGTGCTTGAACGCCACAGCGTCACCGAAGCACTGCGCGACGACGCCGGGCGCGTGATCGGCGCGCGCGCCGCTTTGCTCGACGACTCCGGACGGAAGACAGGCGAAACGCGCGACTTCCATGCCGACGTCGTGCTCGCCGCGGACGGCAACTCGACCCGCACCGCCGTTTCGCTCGGCATGCACAAGCGCGACGACCGCCCGCTCGGCGTCGCCGTCCGCACCTACTTCACCTCGCCCCGCCACGACGACGACTGGATGGAAGGCTGGCTGGAGCTCCATTCGCCGGCTTCCCACGCCTCGCAAGCTCGGCGCGGTACCCGCGCCGGCTCTCTTGGCAAGTCCGGCAAGCCGCTGCCCGGTTACGGATGGGTTTTCGGCGTCGGGGACGGCACGTCGAACGTGGGCCTCGGAATCCTGAACTCCTCCAAGGAATTCGGCAAGCTCGACTACAAGCAGGTCCTGCGCGAATGGACCGCCGGCATGCCGTCCGAGTGGGGCTTCACGCCCGAAAACCAGGTGGGGGAGATCCGCGGTGCTGCCCTGCCGATGGGCTTCAACCGCACCCCGCACTACGCGCCCGGCCTCATGCTCCTGGGCGACGCCGGCGGCATGGTTTCACCGTTCAACGGCGAGGGCATTTCCTATGCCATGGAGTCGGCCCGCTTTGCGGCCGAGTTCATTATCGACGCATCATCGCGTTCGCGTTCAGCCGGATGGACAGCCGACGACGGCGACGCTCACCTTTCGCGCTACGCGGACTACGTGCGGGACCAGTGGGGTTCGCACTTCACCCTCGGCCGGATGTTTGCCACGCTGATCGGCAAGCCCGCCGTCATGAAACTCGCGCTACGGACCGGCATGCCCATTCCGGTGCTCATGCGCTTTGTGGTGAGGATGCTCGCCAACCTCACGGATGCGTCCGCCAAGGGTTTCGAGGACCGCGTGATCCGCGTCCTCGAGATGATGGTCCCGGCCACATCCAACACCACGTCCCCCGCCGCTTCCACCCGTGCCGGCACCGAATCAACGCTTTCCACCGCGAAAAGTTAGGGTTAACCCGTGACTCACTCTGCCGAACACAGTTGGACGCACGCCGGGCACGGCCTGCCGGACACTGTCGAACCCGCTCCCACTACCACCGCGATCGCCACCGGCCTGCAGCTTCCCGCCGGTTTCGCAGCTATCGCCAAGGACGTGGAGCTGGGTCCTGCCATCACCACGAACCTTGCCCGTGTGGAAAAGAAGCTCCGCGAAGCAATTGCCAACTCGGACCCCCTGGCTGACGCAACGTCGCGTCACCTGGTGGAAGCCGGCGGCAAGCGCATCCGCCCGCTGCTGACCCTCCTGTGTGCCCACCTCGGTGACGCATCCCGTCCCGAAGTGGTCCAGGCCGCCGTCGTGGTTGAACTGACCCACCTCGCAACCCTCTATCACGACGACGTGATGGACTCCGCGCCCTACCGCCGCGGCGCCCCCACGGCCCACGAAGTCTGGGGCAACTCGGTGGCCATCCTCACCGGTGACCTGATCTTCGCCCGCGCCTCGATCCTGGTGTCCGAACTCGGTTCGCGTGCCCTGGGAATCCAGGCCCGCACCTTCGAACGCCTGTGCCTCGGCCAGCTGCACGAAACGGTGGGCCCGCGTGAAGGCGAGGACGCCGTGGAGCACTACCTGTCCGTCATCGCCGACAAGACCGGTTCCCTGGTTGCGGCCTCGGGCCAGCTCGGTGCCATCTTCGCCGGCGCCGACGAAGCCTTCGAAGATGTGCTCGTGGAGTATGGCGAGAAGGTGGGCGTGGCGTTCCAACTTGCCGACGACGTCATCGACGTCACTGGTGTCAAGGTCAAGTCCGGCAAGTCCCCGGGGACAGACCTCCGCGAAGGCGTTCCCACGCTGCCCGTCCTCCTGCTCCGCAGGGCCGCCGACAACGGTGACCAGTCCGCCGTCGAACTCTTGAAACTGGTGGACGGCGACCTGTCGTCCGATGAGGCGTTGGCCCTGGCAGTCGCCGGGCTGCGCGAGCATCCCGTCACCGCCGAATCCTGGGTCATTGCGCGTCAGTGGTCCGCGGAAGCCATCGAGGCCTTGAAGCCGTTGCCCGAAGGCGTGGTCAAGGAGTCGCTGACGAACTTCGCACACGCTGTGGTGGAGCGCGCCAGCTAGGTTTGGCGGCCCCGCAGACCCAACTGACTCGCAGTTGTTGTCGTTTTGACCCGTCATAACGACAACAACTGCGAGCTAGTTGGGTGGGGCGCGCGAAGGCCGGGCTTAAATGCAATGGCCCCGGTTCCTTGCAACGCTACGAGTCACGCGCTGCAACGAACCGGGACCATAATCTCCGTTCGCATCAGACCCACCGGAGGCATTTAGTGAATCCGGTTACAGCATATGACAACTTTGTCACGGGTGCAACTTTCCCGGTCAAAGGGTTTTCCGGAGTTTTCGGGGAATTCTGCGCGCCGTCCTGACCTTCTTTGAATTCAAAATGGCCCCGACACGCCTGAGAAGGGGTGTGTCCGGCAGTTTATGGACCCAAAGAAGGTCAGGAAGGGCCAGCAAAGTTGTCCACATAGGGGAACCCGGAGCTACTGTCGCCTGAGCGATGCTGCTGGAGTGGCCACATGGATATAGTGCAATTCCTCCAGAGGCGGGGCGGTGCGGCCCGGACTGCGCAACTGCTTCGAGCGGGCTTTCCCAAGTCGGCGTTGGCCCAAGGGCTCCGCAACGGAACGCTCAACCTGTTGCGCCGCGGGATCTACACGATTGAGGGCGCGGATCCAGGCATCGTTGCTGCGTTAGCGGCGAATGGCGTCTTGACCTGCGTTTCGGCTGTTCGTTTCTACAATTTGTGGCAGCTGCAGGAGCCAGGAGGCGTCCAAGGACTGGGGAGTTCCCGGAGACCCGAGGCCATCCATCTCAGCTGCGGTAGCGGCCTAGTCCGGGACGGTGTGGTGGACCATGCCCGATGTAGGCACCCGGGGCATCCGTACCTTCCTGTGGCCGGCCTAGCTGATGTCCTTATCCACGCCCTGAGATGCCGACCCGAACTGGAATCCTTGGTAATTGTCCAGTCCGCAGTTAGCCGCGGGTTGATCACCACAGACTTCCTTAAGACGAAACTGCAAGGCAACCGCAACGGAGCAGCGAGGGCTGCGCTGGATCTTGTGCTGCCCAGGGCTGATTCCTTGCTGGAAGTGCTCGCACACACGCACTTTGTCCGGGCGGGCCTCCGGGTCCGGATGCATGTGGAACTGGCGGGGGTGGGGGAGGTGGACTGCTTGATCAACGAGTGCCTTGTAGTGGAACTCGACGGCCATACGCATCTGGAGCCGCGGCAGGTCAAGAAGGACCGGTACCGGGACAACGCCAGTGTGAAGGGTGGGCTCTTGTCGTTGCACTACTTCTACAAGGACGTGGTCCACCGTCCTAAAGAGATGGTCAACGAGGTCTTGACCGTGTTGCGGCACCGGGAAGTCGGCCGCTTCGCCCCCGCAAGATACGCGCCCGGGTGGGTGCCGCCGTCGTAATCCAGCAGCAGACTCCACCAAAGCGCGCGCCGTCCTGACCCTCTTTGGCACGAAAAAAGCCGCGACACACCCTGATCCAGGCGTGTCGCGGCTCCTCGAAATTCAAAGAGGGTCAGGAAGGCGTGGCGCCCACTGAAAAACCCCCAAGCAAACCCTAGTCTTCGTCGCTGAAAGCCCAGTCGAACATGTCGAACACGAACTCGGAGAACGTGCCTTCTTCGGATTTCCATTGGCCGCGGGCGTTGTTGCGGCGCCACACGATGGGATCGGGGACGCCGAGGTCGCCTACGCGGAAGCCCCAGGTGAACTGCTCTTCCTCGTCCTCCAGGAACATGAGGAAACCTTCGTCGTCCACTTCGAGCTCTTCGGGGTCCCAGAAGTAGTGGTACGCCTCCATGAGGTCCTCGCAGCCACCGATCGCGAGGTAGAACTCCCGCAGGACCATGGGAATGGTGAACGAGTGGGCGGATAGGGCCTCGTCCAGCTCAGCGGCGGACAGCCCGTCTTCTTCCTGCCATTCGTCCTCGAGATACTTCGGTACAAGCGCGCGGAACTTCTCGAGGAACATGTCAGTCATGCTCCCATCCTAGCTAATCGCGGCCACGTGAATCGGCGCCCGAGGACACCCCGGCGCGGTGCCATCCCCGGACCGCGAGGGGCACCCGCCAACCGCGCCGCCAAGCCACCACCCGGAAGGCGAAAACCCAGGCGGCAATGACCCCGGCTGTAACCCCGTTGAAGGCGCCGATGTTCCAGAGCAAGGCCGTCAGGGCGGCCCCCGTGAGGGCCGGCAGGGCGTAGAGATCCCGTGCGTTGAAGAGGGTGGGAATTTCGTTGGCCGTGATGTCGCGGAGCAAGCCGCCACCCACAGCCGTGGTGACTCCCAACAAGATTGCAGCCACCGGATTCATCCCAGCGGCCAGTGCCTTGAGCGTCCCGGTGATGCAGAACAAGGCCAACCCGCCGGCGTCGAACAGTGTCAAGAGGGACGTGAAGCGCTGGATGCTCGAAAACAGGAAGTACACCAGCACCGCGGCCAACAAGGGTGGTAGCAGGTACACCGGGTTGGTGAACGCCGCGGGCGGGCCGGCGTTGATGACGATGTCTCGGATGACACCGCCGCCCAGGCCGACCAGCGAAGCCAAGAGGAGCGAGCCGATGATGTCGAACTGCTTCTTGGCCGCGAGCAAGGATCCGGACACGGCGAAAAAGAAGACGCCGGCCAGATCCAGCCATACCAGCGCAAGGTCAAAAGTGAACAAATGCAGCTCCATTCTTCGTTCACAGACGGGCGATCATGCTCGCCCAACGTTACGCTTGCACGCATGAACAGCCCCGTCTTGATCGCGTGCGCCCACGGAACCCGGAACGTCGAAGGGCAAGCCGCTATCCGCCAGGTCATGGCCGAAATCGAGGCTTTGCGCCCCGGCCTGACCGTCGTGGAGGCCTACGTCGACGTCCAGGAGCCCGAGTTGGGCGGCGTGGTGGCCGGCCTCCCGGAAGGCACGCCCGCCGTCGTCGTTCCCTTGCTGCTCAGCACCGGCTACCACGTCAAGGTGGACATCCCCAAGGCGATCAAGTCCCGTCCGGAGGTGTCCGCGGCGCCGCCGCTGGGGCCGGATCCGCGGCTCGCGGAGCTGCTCGCCGCACGGCTGCGCGACTCGGGCCTGGGCGACGACGACGGCGTCCTGCTCGCCGCCGCGGGCTCGTCGCTGCCGGACGGTTCCGTCGATTCGGAAGAGCAGGCGCGCCAGCTCGCCGAGCTGCTGCCCAACAAGGTGCGCGTCGCCTATGGCGCGAGTGCCGAGCCGAACGTGCCCGACGGCGTCGCGGCCCTACGCGCCGAACTCACCGACGACGGCGGCCGGGTGGTGGTGTCCTCGTATCTGCTGGCCACGGGCTACTTCCACGACCAATTGTCCAAGGCCGCAGCCGACATCGTGACGGCGCCGCTGCTGCCCTCTCCGGTCCTCGCGGAGATCGCCTTGGAACGCTACGACGCGGTGGTTGCTGCGCGCTCCTGAACTGTTCTTTTGGATGCATAGCCGAGCCGGTCCCACAAGGCCCGACGGCGGTTCGTGACGAAATGTTTCCCTAGGTGACTTTCCGTTTCCCGGACCTTTGTTACGCCTCTCTGGCCAGCCCTACAGTCGATGCATGACTGATACAGCTCTAGCCGGAGCGTCTGCGGACGAGGCTGCACCCAAGCGCCCGGCCCGCACCGCCCGTCCTGCCGCGAAACCCCACGGCCAGTGGAAGGTCGACGGCACCGCGCCGCTCAACGCCAACGAAACCTGGAAGCAGGAAGACAACGGGCTCAACGTCCGCGAGCGTATCGAGTCTGTCTACTCCAAGCACGGCTTCGACTCGATCGATGGCACGGACCTGCATGGCCGCTTCCGCTGGTGGGGCCTCTACACCCAGCGCAAGCCCGGGATCGACGGCGGCAAGACCGCCACGCTCGAGCCGCACGAGCTCGAGGACAAGTACTTCATGCTCCGCGTGAGGATCGACGGCGGTGCGCTCACCACCGAGCAGTTGCGCGTCATCGGCCAGATCTCCGTGGACTTCGCCCGTGGCAGCGCCGACCTGACCGACCGCCAGAACATCCAGCTGCACTGGATCCGCGTGGAGGACGTGCCGGAGATCTGGCGCCGCCTCGAATCCGTTGGCCTGTCCACCACCGAGGCCTGCGGCGACGTCCCGCGTGTCATCCTGGGCTCCCCGGTTGCCGGCATCGCCAAGGACGAGATCATCGATCCCACGCCGCTGATCCACGAACTCGCGGAACGCTTCATCGGCGACCCCGAGCTCGCCAACCTGCCGCGCAAATACAAGACCGCCATCACCGGCCACCCCTCGCAGGACGTGGTCCACGAGATCAACGACTTCGGCCTGGTCGGCATGGTCCACCCGGAACTCGGCGTCGGCTATGACCTCTGGGTGGGCGGCGCGCTTTCCACCAACCCCATGCTTGCCAAGCGGCTCGGCGCATTCGTGAAGCCCGAGGAAGCCGCCGAAGTGTGGCTCGGCGTCACCAGCATCTTCCGCGATTACGGTTACCGCCGGATGCGCACCAAGGCACGCCTGAAGTTCCTCATGGCCGATTGGGGCCCCGAGAAGTTCCGCCAGATCCTTGAAGACGAATACCTCGGCTTCAAGCTTTCCGACGGCCCCGCGGCACCCAAGCCCTCGACGCCGGGCGACCACGTAGGCATCCACGAGCAGAAGGACGGCAAGTTCTTCATCGGCGCCACGCCCTTGGCCGGTCGTCTCTCAGGCAGCCAGCTCGTGAAGCTCGCGGACACCCTCGAAGCCCGCGGCTCCTTCCGCCTGCGCACCACGCCGCACCAGAAGATCGTTGTGCTGGACGTCGCCAAGGAGCAGGTGGAACCGCTCGTCGCCGAACTGGACACCCTCGGCCTCTCCGCCCGCCCGTCCGTGTTCCGCCGCGGCACCATCGCCTGCACCGGCATCGAATTCTGCAAGCTCGCCATCGTGGAAACCAAGGTCACGGCAGCCACCGCGGTCGCCGAACTGGAACGCCGCCTGGCCGACCTCGCGGACAGCGGCCAGTTGCCCCAGGCGCTGTCCCTGCACATCAACGGCTGCCCCAACTCCTGCGCCCGCATCCAGACCGCGGACATCGGGCTCAAGGGCATGATGCTGCCAACGCCCGACGGCGACCCCACCCCGGGCTTCCAGGTTCACTTGGGCGGCGGGCTGGCTTCGTCCAACCGCGAAGAAGCAGGCCTCGGACGCACCGTGCGCGGCCTCAAGGTTTACGTCGAGGACCTGCCCGACTACGTAGAGCGGGTAGTCCGGAAGTTCGTGGCCGACCGTGCCGAAGGCCAGACCTTCGCCGAATGGGCACACTCCGCAGATGAAGGAGATCTCCAGTGACCACCAGCACCCAGCTCCGTTCCCACGACGAACTCAAAGCACTCGCCGAAGCCGGTGCCGCCGAGCTCGGTTGGAACGCGCCCGCCCGCGACGTTATCGCCTGGGTTACCCGCAACTTCGAACTGCCCGCCGTCGCCGTGGCCTGCTCCATGGCTGACGCCGTGCTGCCGGCCCTCGTGGCTGACCAGCTCCCCGGCGTCGACGTCCTCTTCCTGGAGACCGGCTACCACTTCCCGGAAACCTACGCCACACGCGACGAGGTCGCCGCGAACCTGCGCGTGAACATCGTGGACGTGCTCCCAGAGAACACTGTGGAGCAGCAGGACCGCCTTCTCGGCAAGGACTTGTTCGCCCGCGACGCCGCCCAATGCTGCGCGCTCCGCAAGGTCCAGCCGCTGCGCCGGACCCTGGCTGGCTACGAAGTATGGTTCACCGGTGTCCGCCGCGACGAGGCCCCCACCCGGACCAACACGCCGCTGATCACCTGGGACGAGGCCAACGGCCTGGTCAAGGTCAACCCGATGGCCGACTGGAGCTTTGACCAGTTGGTCCAGTACTCCGAAGACAACATCCTTCCCGTCAACCCCCTCCTGAGCCAGGGCTACCCGTCCATCGGATGCCAGCCCTGCACCCGCAAAGTGGCCCCGGGAGCGGACCCCCGCTCCGGCCGCTGGGCAGGAACCGACAAGACAGAATGCGGACTACACGTATGAGTACCCAAATCACCAACGAGGACCTGGAGTTGTCTGTGCTGGAAACCGACGCTGCTGAGACGCCGACTGCCGCCCAGGCTCTGCGGTCGGCCCGCCTCTCGTCTTTGGACACGTTGGAATCCGAGGCCATCCACATCATCCGCGAGGTTGTTGCCGAGTTCGAGAAGCCTGCGCTGCTGTTCTCCGGTGGCAAGGATTCCGTGGTCATGCTGCACCTGGCCACCAAGGCGTTTTGGCCTGGCAAGGTTCCGTTCCCCGTGCTGCACGTGGACACCGGCCACAACTTCCCCGAGGTCATTGACTTCCGTGACCGCACGGTGGAGCGCCTGGGTCTTAAGCTCGTGGTTGGCTCCGTTCAGGAGTTCATCGACCGCGGCGAGCTCGCCGAGCGTGCCGATGGCACCCGCAACCCGCTGCAGACCGTGCCGCTCCTGGATGCCATCCAGCGCAACAAGTTCGACGCCGTCTTCGGAGGCGGCCGTCGCGACGAGGACAAGGCCCGTGCCAAGGAGCGCATCCTGAGCCTGCGGGACGAATTCGGCCAGTGGGATCCCCGCAACCAGCGCCCCGAATTGTGGAACCTGTACAACGGCCGCCACACGGTGGGCCAGCACGTCCGTGCGTTCCCGATCAGCAACTGGACCGAGCTGGACGTGTGGCGCTACATCGAGCGCGAAGGCATTGAACTGCCCGGCTTGTACTACGCCCACGAGCGCGAGGTCTACGAACGCGACGGCATGTGGCGTGCGGTGGGCGAGGTTTCCATGCCGAAGCCCCACGAGGAAGTCGTCACCAAGCTCGTCCGCTACCGCACCGTGGGCGACATGTCCTGCACCGGCGCGGTCGTTTCCGACGCCCGCACGGTTGCCGACGTGGTTGTCGAAGTTGCCGCATCCACACTCACCGAACGTGGCGCCACCCGCGCAGATGACCGCATCTCCGAGGCAGCCATGGAAGACCGCAAGAAGGACGGCTACTTCTAATGAGCACCGAAACCGCACTCCTCGAGACTGGCCTGCGCGAATCCACGTTGTTCCGCTTTGCCACCGCTGGATCCGTCGACGACGGCAAGTCCACCCTGGTGGGCCGCCTGCTGCACGATTCCAAGGCGATCCTTGCCGACCAGCTCGACGCCGTCGCCCGCACCTCGGCGGACCGTGGCTTCGGCGGAGCAGGCGCCACCGGTAGCCAGGCGATCGACCTCGCCCTCCTGACCGACGGCCTTCGCGCCGAGCGGGAACAGGGCATCACCATCGATGTCGCCTACCGCTACTTCGCCACCGACCGCCGCAGCTTCATCCTCGCGGACTGCCCCGGCCACGTGCAGTACACCAAGAACACGGTGACGGGCGCGTCCACTGCGGATGCCGTCGTCGTACTCATTGACGCCCGCAAGGGAGTCCTGGAGCAGACCCGCCGGCACCTGTCCGTGCTGCAGCTGCTGCGCGTTGCGCACGTGATCGTCGCTGTGAACAAGATCGACCTTGTGGACTTCAGCGAGTCGGTCTTCCGCGAAATCGAGACGGACGTGCAGAAGGTCGCCCGCGAGCTTGGCTTGGGCAGCGATGGCATTGCCGACGTCGCGGTCATCCCGGTGTCAGCACTCGACGGCGACAACGTGGTGGACCGCTCGGACCGTACCCCGTGGTACAGCGGCCCGGCCCTGCTCGAGGTCCTGGAAACCCTTCCGGCCGCCGATGAGCTTGAGAGCCACCTGGAGAGCTTCCGCTTCCCGGTCCAGCTGGTCATCCGGCCGCAGGGCGCGCTGGCTCGCGACGCCGTCGCCGCAGGGCTCGACGTCGGGGCGTACCGCGACTACCGTGCCTACGCCGGCCAGATCACGGAAGGAACCGTGAAGCTCGGCGACAAGGTCACCGTCCTGAGCCCGGGCCACGAGCCACGGATCACCACCGTGACGGGGATCGACTTCGCCGGCAGCGAGTTGGCTGAGGCCACTGCTCCGCAATCCGTGGCGATCCGCCTGGCCGATGAAATCGACATCGCCCGCGGTGACACCATTGCCGCGGCAGGGACGGTGCGCGAAAGCTCTGCTGACCTGTACGCAGCGCTGTGCTGGCTCTCACCCAAGCCGTTGCGTGAAGGTGCCAAGGTGCTCGTGAAGCACGGGACCCGGACTGTGCAGGCTTTGGTGCGCAATGTGACGGGCAAGCTGGACCTGGCCACGTTCAACGTCGAGGCCGCCTCCAGCCTTGAGCTGAACGACATCGGCAACGCCCAGCTTCGACTGGCCGCGCCGCTGCCCTTGGAGAACTACCTGCACCACCGCCGCACGGGCGCGTTCCTGGTGATCGATCCCGTGGACGGCAACACCTTGGCCGCCGGTTTGGTGAAGGACCATCCGGGCGACCATGAGGACGAACGTTACGTCATCTGACCCTCCTGTGACTGGAACCGCAGCTTGTTTCCCAAACCCCCGCCTTCAAGGCCCGGGATGGGAAACAAGCTGCGGTTTTTTGCATTGGGACCAGCCGAATTGTGACGCCGCATGAACGTGCGTGACCCCGGGTTTCCGGATCATTGAACGGCAAATATGACAGTCCCTATGGTGAATCCATGACCTCATCGGATTGGTCCTTGGCTGCCCTTTCGGGGCGATGTCGCAGGGCCTGATACACGCCCTGCCCGTTCCGCAACACATCCCAAGGATTCCCAACATGTCAAACACCCCAGAACCCACGCCGCCCGGCTCGAACCCGGGAACCACGCGCATCGTCGCGGGCGAGAGCAGCAAGCCCAAGCGCCGCCGCACGCTCGAGATCGGCATCGCCGTCGGGCTCGTCCTGCTGATCGGTGCCGGCGCCGCCGTCGCATCGGTCGTCGCGAAGAACAACGAAACCCAGGCCGCGGCCTCGACGTCGCCTGCCGCGGAGCTGCGGCTCGGCTACTTCGGCAACGTCACCCACGCCCCGGCGCTGGTGGGCGTGAGCAAGGGCATCATCGCGGGCAAGCTGGGCGGCACCAAGCTGAGCACCCAGATCTTCAACGCCGGACCGGCCGCGGTCGAGGCCCTGAACGCCGGCGCGATCGACGCCGCGTACCTTGGCCCCAACCCGGCCATCAACTCCTTCGTCCAGAGCAAGGGAGCGTCCATCAGCATCATCGCCGGCGCTGCCTCGGGCGGTGCGCAGCTGGTGGTCAAGCCCGGCATCAACACCGCGGCGGACCTCAAGGGCAAGACCCTCGCCTCGCCGCAGCTCGGCGGCACCCAGGACGTGGCGCTGCGGGCCTGGCTGGGCAAGCAGGGCCTGAAGACCAACCCGAACGGCGGGGGCGACGTCGCGATCAACCCGACGGACAACGCCCAGACCCTCAAGCTCTTCCAGGACGGAAAGCTCGACGGCGCGTGGCTGCCCGAGCCCTGGGCCTCGCGCCTGGTGCTCCAGGCCGGAGGCAAGGTGCTCGTGGACGAGAAGGACCTGTGGGACAAGGGACAGTTCCCCACCACGATCCTGATCGTGAGCAAGAAGTTCGCCGCCGACCACCCGCAGACCGTGACCGCCCTGCTCCAGGGCCACGAAGCCTCCGTCAACTGGCTCAACACCGCCTCGGCCGCGGACAAGGCCGCCGCGATCAACGCCGCACTGAAGGCGACCGCGGGCAGCACCCTGCCGGCCGACGTGATCGACCGCTCCCTGAAGAACATCACCTTCACCGTGGACCCGCTCGCGGGAACCTACAAGAAGCTCCTCCAGGACGGCGTCGACGCGGGCATCACCAAACCGGCCGACATCAACGGCATCTTCGACCTCCGCGCCCTCAACAGCGTGACCGGGCAGAAGACCTCCGCAGCCGGTCTCGGGCAGGAATAGCCCGCCAAGTCCCAACTGGCTCGCAATAGTTGTCGTTTTGAAGCCTCATAACGACAACAACTGCGAGTTAGTTGGGCGCACATTCACCAACGAAGCAATAAACGAAGGACGGGACCATGCCAGTCGTACTGGAACACCTGGGTAAACGCTTCGGCGACGGCGCCCCGGTGCTGGACGACGTCAACGCCACCATCCAGCAAGGCGAGTTCGTCGCCCTGCTCGGTGCGTCCGGCTGCGGCAAATCCACGCTGCTGAACATCCTCGCGGGGCTGGACCAGCCGACGTCGGGCGCCCTGGAGGTGCCCAGCGACGGCGCCGCCTTCATGTTCCAGGATTCGGCGCTGTTCCCGTGGCTCACTGCCCGCGGCAACATCGAACTCGCGCTGAAGCTCGCGGACAAGTCCGGCAGCCAGAGCAAAGCGTCCCGTGCTGCCCGTGCGGGCGAGTTGTTGGACCTCGTCCACTTGGGTGGCGCGGGGGACAAGCGCCCGCACGAGCTCTCCGGCGGCATGCGGCAACGCGTTGCCCTGGCCCGCGCCTTGGCCCAGGACCGGCAGCTGTTGCTCATGGACGAACCGTTCGCTGCCCTCGACGCCATCACCCGCGACCTTCTGCACGACGAGCTCGAGCGGATCTGGAAGGAAACCGGCCGCACCATCGTGTTCGTGACGCACAACGTGCGCGAAGCAGTCAGGCTCGGCCAGCGGGTCCTGCTGCTGTCCTCCCGTCCGGGACGGGTCGTGGCCGAGTGGGACGTCACCGAGGAACACCGGACCGACGCCGGCCGTGCCGGGGAACTGACTGGAACCATTACCCGCCGCCTGCGCGAGGAGATCCGCCGCCATGCCAATTGAACAAGAGACCCGGCTTGCAGGGGAAAGCACCGAAGGGGAGACTGCCGAGCAAGCTCCACAGTCCCGCCACATCACCTCGCCGTCACTGAAGGGAAACCCGGACGAGCTCCGGGACCTCGAAGCCGGCCTGGATAAGTTGCAGTCGGATGCCCACCGCAAGGCGCGCATCGACTGGGCCCGGATCATCCTCCCGATTGCGGCACTCCTGGTCCTCATCCTCGCGTGGCAGTTCTATGTCTCCCTCGGTTTCAAGCGCCGCGACCAAGTTCCCGGACCGCTTGATGTCCTGAGCCAGTTTGGTGCCCTCTGGGCCGAAGGCAGAGCCCAGGAAGCCATCTGGACCTCACTTCAGCGAGGAGTGATCGGTTTCCTCATCAGCGTCGCCGTGGCCACCCCGGTGGGCCTGCTCCTCGCTCAGGTACAGCCGCTGCGCCGTGCCTTCGGACCGCTCATTTCCGGTCTCCAGGTTCTGCCGTCCGTGGCCTGGGTTCCCGCTGCGATCATCTGGTTCGGGCTCTCGGACGGCACCGTGTACTTCGTCGTCCTGATGGGTGCCATCCCGTCCATCATCAACGGCCTGATCTCCGGCGTGGACCAGATCCCGCCGCAATACCGGAGCGTAGGCAAGGTCCTCGGGGCCTCGCGACTACAGATGGCCCTGCAGATCGTCCTGCCGGCGGCCCTCCCCGGGTACCTCGGCGGGCTCAAGCAGGGCTGGGCTTTCTCCTGGCGTTCCCTCATGGCCGCCGAAATCATCGCGGTGGGCGGCACCATCGGCTTCGGACTCGGTTCGCTCCTGGACCAGGGCCGCACCTTGTCCGACATGGCCACTGTCATGTCCGCGATCCTCGCGATCCTGTTTGTCGGCATCCTGATCGAGCTCCTGGTCTTCGCCCCGATTGAGCGCCGCCTCCTGCTGCGCCGCGGCCTGCTGGCGGGGAGCACGCGCTAAGCGCACCCCAACCTAACGCAAGGGCCCGACGGCGACTCCCGCCGTCGGGCCCTTCTCCTTTCGTCAGATCACAGCCGGGCAGGCGCTACCGGGCGGCGTCGATGGCGGGACGTTCAGCCACCACCGGGAACGGGCCGGTGTAGCCGGAGCGCTCCAGCGCAGCGCGGTAGATGCCCTTGCGCGCCGCGAACCAGCCGCCCACCAAAGCAGGAACAAGCACCACCAGGGATGCAAGTACCCAGCGCCCGGTGTCTGAGAAGCCCATGGTGACCAAGACGAAGAGCAGGAATGCGAGCGTCAGGTACGAGGTGAAGGGTGCGCCGAAGAGCCTGAAGGTCGGCCGTTCGAGCTTTCCTTCCTTCGCCCATTTCTGCAGTTTCATCTGGCAAAGCACAATGGTGGCCCAACCGCCGATGATGCCAAGGGCGGACACTTCCAGCACGATTTCGAAAGCTTCGGACGGGAACGCCGCGTTAAGTCCGACTCCGAGCAGGGTGATGACCGCGGTGAGAAGGATCCCGCCATACGGAACGCCATGGCTGCTCATCTTGGCCGTGAAGCCCGGGGCAGAGCCGTTGACGGCCATTGAACGCAAGATGCGACCCGTCGAGTAGAGGCCCGCGTTGAGGCTCGATAGCGCGGCGGTAAGGACCACGAAGTTCATGATCGAAGCGGACGTCGCGCCGGCATCCGGAGATCCAATGTGTGAGAAGAACGTGACGAAAGGCGATTCTCCGGCCTTGTAGGCGGTGAAAGGCAGGAGGAGCGAAAGCAAGAGCACCGATCCCACGTAGAAGATGCCGATGCGGAAGACCACCGTGTTTACGGCCTTGGGCATGACCTCCTTGGGCTTCTCCGTCTCGCCCGCGGCCGTACCCACGAGTTCGATCGCGGCATAGGCGAACACCACGCCGCTCACGGCCAGCAAGGGGGCAACGGCGCCCATGGGGAACATCCCGCCGCTATCCGCCATGACGCTGAAGCCCGTGGGGCCGATGTCCGTGTGGCCTCCGAACACGAGGAAGCACACGCCGATGATGAGGAACAGGACCAGCGCCGAAACTTTGATCAGCGCGAACCAGAATTCCATTTCGCCGAAAAGCTTGACGGACACGAGGTTCAGCGACAGGACCACGACGAGCGCCACAAGGGCGATCGCCCATTGCGGCACGGATTGCAGCGGCGTCCAGTAGGGCGCCCAGAACTTGACGTAAAGCGCGACGGCGGTGACATCCACCACCGAGGTCATGGCCCAGTTGAGGAAATACAACCAGCCCGCGGCGAAGGCCATCTTTTCGCCGTAGAACTCGCGGGCATAGGAAATGAAGGATCCCGACGATGGCCGGTGAAGGACGAGCTCACCGAGCGCCCGGAGAATGAGGAAGGCGAAAAAGCCACAGACCGCATAAACGAGGATCAGCGCCGGACCTGATCCATGGAGGCGGCCACCGGCTCCCATGAATAGTCCGGTTCCGATTGCGCCCCCGATGGCGATCATCTGGATTTGCCGCGGCTTGAGGGTTTTGTGGTACCCCGCGTCTTCGTTGGAAAAATCCTGGGTCGCAAGTGCAAGGTCGCCCGTGCGTTCCCGTTCGTTTTCAAAGTCTTCGGCTGGATCGTGATCCGGCCGAGGTATTCCGTTGGACATTATGGTCCCCCCGATTGATGGCTAATGCCGGGTCCGTTTGTTTGAAATGGTGCTTGGTGCCCGGCGCCCAACCCACGCTAGGTGCGGTGAGTTTCCCCGTTATTTCACGGCGGTTAAGTTACAAACGGCCAGATGCAGCGCTGTCCCCGCCTGCCGCAAAGCCTGTCGGACAGCCGGGTGTCTGGCTGTCCGACAGGCTTTTCAAGGCCTGGAAATCATTGAGTTTGCGCGGATTATTGCCGGGCAATTCCTGCGAGGAATGCTTTGAATCGCGCTAAACCCTTGCTTCACTGCCCTTTTCAGCCTCCGTTAAGTTGCTTTCTGGACTATGAATGATGTTTCACGACACGAAATGTATCCGCAATAAACAACCGCTTGACTCGGTAGCACCTATTGAGAGGGTGAGGGGAATGTCAGACCTGTTTGAAGATTACGGCCCCGCGGTCGAGCGCACCGGCGCGTACGACGAGATGTTCGCACCGGGTATGTTGGCGCGCGGCTCGTACAGTCACATCGCCGAGTCGCTGGGCCAGTTGACCCTTGCCGATGTAAGTGCGCGTGCGGAGTCGATGGCGCGGACGTTCCTGGACCGGGGTGTGACCTTCGATTATGCGGGGGAGGAGCGTCCCTTTCCGTTGGATATCGTGCCGCGGGTGATTCCGGCTGATGAGTGGGATGTCCTGGAGCGGGGTGTGGCGCAGCGGGTGCGGGCGCTGGAGGCGTTCCTGGACGATGTCTACGGGCGGATGGCGGTGGTCGCTGACGGCGTGGTGCCGCGGGCATTGGTGACGACGAGCGCGCATTTCCACCGTGCCGTGCACGGTTTCGAACCGGCCGGTGGCGTGCGGGTGCACGTGTCCGGTATCGATGTGGTCCGTGATGCGGCGGGCACCTTCCGGGTGCTGGAGGACAACGTCCGTGTGCCTTCCGGGGTGTCCTACGTGCTGGAGAACCGGCGGGCGATGGCGAAGGGTTTGCCGGAGGCGTTCGGGCAGCAGCACATCCGTCCGGTCGAGGAATACCCGCGCCGTCTGCTCTCGGCGTTGCGGAAGACGGCGCCGTCGGGGGTCGATGATCCCACCGTGGTGGTGTTGACCCCCGGTGTGTTCAACAGCGCCTACTTCGAGCACACGCTGCTGGCCGGGTTGATGGGTGTTGAGCTGGTTGAGGGCAGGGACCTGATCTGCCGGGGGAACCGGGTGTACATGCGGACCACGGCCGGTGAACAGCGGGTGGACGTGATTTACAAGCGGATCGACGACGAATTCCTGGATCCGCTGCAGTTCCGCTCCGATTCCATGCTCGGTTGTCCGGGGCTGGTGAACGCGGCCCGGGCGGGCGGGGTGACGATCGCGAACGCGGTGGGAAACGGGGTGGCCGATGACAAGCTGGTCTATTCCTACGTGCCGGACCTGATCAGGTACTACCTGCATGAGGAGCCGGTGATCGCGAACGTGGAGACGTTCCGGCTGGAGGAGAAGGAGGCCCGGGAGCAGGTCCTGGACCGGCTCGGGGAGCTGGTGGTCAAGCCGGTGGACGGGTCCGGGGGCAAGGGCCTGGTGATCGGTCCTGATGCGTCGGCCGAGGAGTTGGAGGCGTTGCGGAAGCGGGTGTTGGCGGATCCGCGGGGCTGGATCGCGCAGCCGGTGCTGCAGCTTTCCACCGTGCCCACGCTTTCGGGGGAGAAGTTCGGGCCCCGGCACGTGGACTTGCGTCCGTTCGCGGTCAACGACGGCGACGACGTGTGGGTGCTGCCGGGCGGGCTGACCCGGGTGGCCTTGAAGGAGGGCTCGCTGATCGTGAATTCCTCCCAGGGCGGCGGGTCCAAGGACACCTGGGTGCTTTCGGACTCCCCGCGGCTGCCCGCCGTCGAGCTGCCGCGGTCCGCGATCACGGTCCGGGAACAGGTCTCGGTCTGGCCCGTCGAAAGCAACTGGCGGGACGGGGCTGACCAGTGAATGAAGGTACCACCACATCAATCCGTAGCCACAGGAGGTAGAAACATGCTCAGCCGTATCGCTGAATCGCTGTTCTGGATCGGCCGCTATGTGGAGCGGGCCGACGGAACGGCCAGAATCCTGGACGTCCACCTCGAACGCCTCAATGGCCTGGGCGAAGACGAGCAGAACCGCGTCTCGAGGAACCTTCTGGCCCTGATGGGCTCTGACCCCGGGACGGAGGCCGTGACGCTGGATCGGCTCCTCAAATGCCTGGCCCATGACAAGGCGAACCCCACGTCCATCGCGGGATCGCTCTCCGCGGCCCGGGAGAACGCGAGGCGCGCCAGGGAAACGGTGTCGTCAAGCCTCTGGGAAGGACTGAACACCACCCACAACGGACTCAAGAAACAACGCAAGGACCTGGTGGGAACATACCGCTTCTGCCATTGGGTGCTTGAACGCACCGCCATGGTCTCCGGCTCTGCCGACTCGACCGTCAGCCACGATGACAGTTGGCTCTTCATGGTGTTGGGGCGTTCCCTGGAACGCGCCGATATGACGGCGCGTATGCTCTCCACAAGGGACTTGCTCTCCGGCAGCCTCTCATGGGTGAACATGCTCCACTGCGCCGGGGCCTACGAATCATTCCTGCGGAACCGGGGTGGATCCTCGGGAGACCAGGACGCTGCCGAATTCCTTCTCCTGGACAGGCTTTTCCCCCGCTCCATCGTGTACGCGCTGCGGGACGCCGAAGAGTGCCTTTCCAAGCTGGACCCCTCCGCGCAACGGGTGGGTTTCATCGACGACGCCCGGCGGGTGGTGGGGCAGGCCCGCACCTTCCTGGAGTTCCATCGCACGGACAATCTCCTTGAGGAACTGCCCGAGCACATGGACCGCGTGCAGAGGGCGGTCAGTCAAGCCTCCGAGGCCGTCTCCCGCAAATACTTCAACCAGGCCTCTGAACTCGAATGGATAGGGGAAGTCTCATGACCCGGCTCAGCATCGTGCACACCACGGCATACAAATACAAGAAGAGCGTGACCCGGTCCTACAACGAAGCGAGGTTGACGCCGTTGAGCGATGCCCAGCAGGTGGTGCTGGAATCCAGGCTGAAAGTGTCGCCGTCGCAGGCCGCCGTCGGGAGCTATCGGGATTACTGGGGTTCCCGGGTGAGCACGTTCGACATGCAGCACCGGCATGGCGAGATGAAAGTGACTGCGGTGTCCACCGTCGAGGTGGACCGCGGCGCCGGGCCGCCGTCGTCGGGACTTGGCTGGGACGAGATCAGATCCAGCACCACCACCGACGCCTTCAGCGAGTGGCTTGCGCCTTCTCAGCTCACGGCGATCGGCAAGGAGATCCGCAAGGCGGTGGCTGGTGTGGCGGCGGGCTTGGAACCGGCGGAAGCGGCCCCCGCCGTCATGGAATGGATGCGGGCCAACATGGAGTATGTCAAGGGAGTCACTAGCGTCACCACCAATGCCGAGCAGGTCTGGCAACAGCGCAAGGGGGTTTGCCAAGACCTGGCCCACCTCGGCATTGCGGCTTTGCGCAGCCTGGGCATTCCGGCGCGGTACGTGTCGGGCTACATCCACCCGGTCCCCGATGCGGCTGTGGGGGAGACCGTTGCGGGACAGTCCCACGCGTGGCTCGAGTGGTGGGACGGCGAATGGCGCAGCTGGGACCCCACCAACCACAAACCGGCCGGCAACCTCCACGTGACTGTCGCTCGCGGCCGGGACTACCGTGACGTTGCGCCGGTTCGGGGGATTCTTTCCGGCGGCGGAGGATCGGTCTTGAGCGTGCAGGTCCAGATCACCAGGCTCACCTGAGCGGGGCGCCAGCTGTCGAACGGGCCCGACGGTGACTCCCGCCGTCGGGCGCTTCTTCTTTCGGCAGGCGCGCCTCACCGTGAAAGCGCCCAAGGAATTCCCCGGCCCGCCCCGTGGTTGACGCGGGCATGAAACGAATCGGCTTTCTTTCCTTCGGCCACTGGGGACCCGTCCAAGGCTCGCGCACTCCTTCGGCCGGCGACGCCTTGCTCCAAGGGATCGACCTTGCGGTTGCGGCGGAGGAACTCGGCATCAACGGGGCCTTCTTCCGCGTGCACCACTTTGCGCGCCAGCAAGCCTCGCCGTTCCCCTTGCTGGCGGCCATCGCGGCCCGGACCAGCCGGATCGAAATGGGCACGGGCGTGATCGACATGCGCTACGAAAACCCGCTCTACATGGCAGAAGAGGCAGCAGCGACCGACCTCATCAGCCAAGGCAGGCTCCAGTTGGGCGTTAGCCGTGGTTCACCCGAGCCGGCCCTGCACGGCTCGCGATACTTCGGCTACGCACCCGCCGAGGGCGAGGACGACGCCGCGATGGCCCGACGCCACACTGCCGTCTTCCGGCATGCCATCGCAGGCCATGGAGTGGCCGAAGCTGATCCCTCCTTCATGGGCGGCGGACGCGGCCTCCTGCCGATCCAGCCGTCGTCGCCTGGGCTGCCACGGCGCATCTGGTGGGGCGCAGGCACCCGCAAGACGGCCGTCTGGGCCGCGGAACAAGGCATGAACCTCATGAGCTCCACCCTCCTCACCGAGGACACAGGGGTTCCCTTCGACCAGCTCCAGGCCGAACAGATCAGCATGTTCCGGGAGGCTTGGGCGGCAGCCGGACACGGTTTCGAGCCCCGTGTTTCGGTCAGCCGCAGCATCATTCCCGTGGTGGACGACGAGGACGAACACTATTTCGGGCTCCGTGCGCAGGTGGAAAACCGGGACCAGGTGGGCATGCTCGACGGTGCCCTGTCACGTTTCGGCAAGAGTTACGTCGGCGCGCCCGATGACTTGGCCGAGGACCTCGCGCAGGACGCCGCGGTCCAGGCTGCGGACACCGTGCTGATTACCGTGCCCAACCAACTCGGGGTGGAATACAACGCCAAGCTGCTGGGCAACATCGCCAAATACGTCGCCCCGGCGATCGGCTGGGAGGCCCCCGCCGAGCAAGCGTAATGTGACGCCGGGTTACCTAGCGTGAACTGGTGTTTCCGGACCTTTGAAGCATGTTACGGCCCGGCCCTACAGTTTTTTCATGGCAATACAGGACATCTACCCCACAGCCCTGCGGCTGCTCGGCCGCCCGGTGCTGGTGGTGGGCGGCGGACCAGTGGCTGCCCGACGCGCCAAAGGACTGCTCGACGCCGGCGCCCGGGTGACCGTGGTGGCCCCCGTTGCCTCTGACGCGCTCCGCGAACTCGCCGCCTCCGGCCTGCTCACGTGGGAGCCGCGCACTTACCTTTCCTCCGACGTCGACGGCGTCTGGTTCGTCCAGACGGCCACTGGCGTTGCCGCTGTGGACGCCCAGGTAGCAGCCGACGCCGCGGCGCAGCGCATCTGGTGCGTCAACGCCTCGGACCACGAATCCTCGGCAGCCTGGACGCCCGCCGTCGCCGTAGTCGACGACGTGAAGATCGCCATCAACGCCGGGGGAGACCCACGCCGTGCCATGGCCTTGCGCGACGCAGTTGCCACCGCACTTGAGACGGGAGACCTCCCGCTGCGCCGTCGTCGTGCCTCCACCGGAAGCGTCGCCCTCGTGGGTGGCGGCCCTGGTGACTCCGGACTCATCACCGTCCGCGGCCGTCGCCTCCTGGGCCAGGCCGACGTCGTCGTCGCGGACCGCCTCGGACCGCGCGGCTTGCTGCAGGAACTCGCTCCGGACGTCCGCGTGATCGAGGTCGGAAAGACCCCCGGCCACCACCCCGTTCCGCAACTGGAGATCAACCGGATCCTCGTGGAGGAAGCCCTGGCCGGCCACCGTGTGGTCCGGCTCAAAGGCGGCGACCCCTACGTCCTGGGCCGCGGCGGCGAGGAAGCCGAATTCTGCCGGCAGAACGGCGTCGAGGTTGAAGTGGTTCCCGGTGTGACCTCGGCGATTTCCGTGCCGGCGGCAGCGGGCATTCCCGTGACGCACCGCGGACTCGCAAAGGGCTTCAGCGTGGTGACAGGCCACGAGGAACTGTCCGAAGTCCCGGCCCGGCCCGACCACACCGTGATCCTGCTCATGGGAGTTGCCAAACTTCGCGAATCCGCCGCTGCCCTCGCGGAATCCGGAATGCCCTTGGACACGCCAGTAGGTATCGTAGAGAACGGCTACATGCCCGAACAGCGCGTCACGATCGGCACTCTGGCGACGATTGCCGATCAAGCCGAGGCCGCCGGCGTCGCAAACCCCGCAGTCATTGTGATCGGCGATGTGGTGCGTGTCAGCCCGTTTGCCCCCGAACATTTCAAGACCGCTGACTACAGCACCCTGAGCCCCAACAAGCCCCGCGTCGTTACCCCCTAGCCCCTCACCCAACTAGCTCGCAGTTGTTGTCGTTATGAGCCCTCAAAACGACAACGAATGCGAGCTAGTTGGGAAGCACACTGAAAAGGAACACAGCCGTGTCATCTAGCACCACCGTAGGAACCGCCGCACGTCCGCTGCGCGTCGCCGTCGTCGGCTCCGGCCCGGCCGGCGTCTACGCAGCTGACATCCTGACCAAGAGCGAGGCCGTCAAGAGCGGCGAGCTGACGGTCAGCATCGACCTCTTCGACCGCTACCCGGCCCCCTACGGCCTGATCCGCTATGGCGTTGCCCCGGACCACCCCCGCATCAAGGGCATCGTGAACGCCCTGCACAAGGTCCTGGACCGCGGCGACATCCGCTTCTTCGGCAACGTCGACTACGGCACGGACATCTCCATCGAAGACCTGCGCACGCACTACGACGCCGTCATCTTCGCCACCGGCGCCATCAAGGACGCGGACCTGAACATCCCCGGCATCGAACTGGAGGGCTCCTTCGGCGGCGCCGACTTCGTCTCGTGGTACGACGGCCACCCCGACGTTTCCCGCGAGTGGCCGTTGGAAGCCACCTCCGTGGCGGTCCTCGGCAACGGCAATGTGGCACTGGACGTTGCCCGCGTCCTCTCCAAGCACGCCGACGACCTCCTGGTGACCGAAATCCCGGACAACGTCTACGCCGGCCTCAAGGCTTCCCCGGTTACCGATGTTCACGTCTTCGGCCGCCGCGGTCCGGCGCAGGTGAAGTTCACCCCGCTGGAACTCCGCGAGCTGTCCCACTCCAAGGACGTGGACATCATCCTCTACGCCGAGGACTTCGAGTTCGACGAAGAGTCGGACCGCCAGATCCAGACGAACAATCAGACCAAGACCATGGTGGGCACCCTCACTAACTGGATCGCCGAGCAGCCGGAGGACCTCTCCGAGCTCAAGGCCTCCCGCCGCCTGCACCTGCACTTCCTGCACAGCCCGGTGGAGATCGTCGACTCGGCAGAGAACCCGGGCAAGGTTGCCGCGATCAAGTTCGAGCGCACCGAACTGGACGGCACGGGCAACGCACGCGGTACCGGCGAGATCGTCGACTACCCTGTCCAGGCCGTATACCGCGCCATCGGCTACTTCGGCTCCGCCCTGCCGGATGTCGAGTTCGATCACCGGCGCGGGGTCGTCCAGAACGACGGCGGCCGCGTGCTGGACGCTTCCGGCGAGCACGTTCCGGGCTTGTACGCAACGGGTTGGATCAAGCGGGGCCCCATCGGCCTCATCGGCCACACCAAGGGTGACGCACTGGAGACGGTCACGTACCTCCTGGAAGACCGCGAAAACCTGCCGCTCGCCTCCGTTCCCGAGGCGGACGCCGTCGTCGAACTTCTGGACGCCCGCGGCGTGAAGTTCACCAGCTGGGAAGGCTGGCTGGCCCTGGACGCCCACGAGCTCGCTTTGGGTGCCGCCGCTTCCGACGCCGGCACCTCGCACGGCGTCGAGGTCCAGCGCGAACGCATCAAGGTTGTGCCGCGTGAGGACATGGTGGACATCTCGCGCGACGGCGTAGCCGCACAGGTCTAGTTCTACAACGCGGGGTCACTTAGCGCCCATCCGGAGCATCGGAATGGGCGCTAAGTGACCCCGCGTTGCGCGTTTTCGGGGCTAAACTCTCCGCATGGACGTCGTGGTCATTGAAACCACCCCGCTGGGGGACCGCAGCTACCTCGTTCATGACGGCACGGTGGCGCTCGTGATCGACCCCCAGCGTGACACCGACCGCGTCGAAACAGCAGCTCGTGCTGCGGAAGTGGCCATCACGCACGTCGCTGAGACCCACCTCCACAACGACTACCTCACGGGTGGCCTCATCCTCGCCCGTGACCACGGCGCCCGCTACTTGGTGAATGCCGCGGACAACGTGGCGTTTGAGCGTGAGCCGATTGTTCCGGGGCAGGCGTTCAAGGTAGGCCGGCTTTCAGTCAAACCGGTGGCCACTCCGGGCCATACGCACACGCACCTGGCCTATGTCGTTTCGGACCTCGACCCCGGGGCGGGCGTCCGGCAAGCGGTGTTCTCCGGTGGCAGCCTGCTCTACGGTTCGGTGGGCCGGACGGATTTGATTGGCCCGGACGATACTGCTGGACTGGCTCGTGACCAATACGCCTCGGTTCGGAGGCTCGTAGCTGAGTCAGCACCGGACGCGATCCTGTATCCCACCCATGGCTTCGGTTCGTTCTGCTCCATCGGTCCCGCGAGCAGGATCCCCGCATCGACGATCGGGGAGCAGGTCGCCACCAATCATGCGCTCACCGACCCGGACGAAGACCACTTTGTCAGGCACCTCCTGGCGAATATCACGGCCTACCCGAGCTACTACGCCCACATGAGTCCGCTCAACGCCCTGGGCCCGGGGCCCGCGTTGCTGGAAGTCCCGGAATCGGTGGAATCCGCTGAGCTGGAGCGCAGGCTCGAGGCCGGGGAATGGGTGGTGGACCTGCGCAACCGGGTCGCATTCGCTGCGAGCCACCTGCGCGGCAGTGTGGCCTTTGAATACGGGTCGGGATCGAGCTTCACGAGCTACCTTGGTTGGGTCCTGCCATGGAACCAGCCGCTGACCCTGCTCGGCGCCCATGACGACGTCGAAAAGGCCATTCGCGACCTCGCGAGGATCGGGATCGACTCCCCGGATACCGCCGTCGGCGAGGATCCCGGGGCTCTGGCACCAGGCGCATCCGTGGTGCAGTATCCGATCAGCGGCTGGGCGGGGCTGGTGCGGGACCGGGCCCCGGGTGAAACGGTCCTGGACGTACGCCGAACCGAAGAATTTGGCGCCTCCCATGTGTCCGGGGCAGTGAATGTTCCGCTTCACGAGCTTCTGCTCCGGCTGGACGAGTTGCCGATGGCGAGGATCTGGGTGCATTGCACTTCCGGCTACCGGGCCAGCGTCGCCGCAAGCCTGCTGCATCGTGCCGGCCGCAGCGTAGTGCTCATCGACGCACTCTTCCGCGAGGCGGCTAATGCCGGCGTCGAGCTGACAAGCTCCGCTCCGGCCTAAACCGCCCGGCCCACTGCAGACGCTCGCTCACCTATGGGGTGTTTCCGGCGGACGGTCGCTCACATGATGTGAGCGGGCGTCGGGGAAAGCCGGTCAGATGTGAGCGAGGGTCGGTCAAAACCGCGATAGATGTGAGCGAGCGTCGGGGGAAAGCCGGTCGGATGTGAGCGAGCGTCAGTTGTTGAGCCATTCCGCGGCGAAGTCCAGGTTGCGGTACACGCTCGCGACAGCGGCGGCCTCGTCGCGTGCCTCGATGGCGTCCGCGAGCTCGTCGTGGCCCTCGTGGGGGATGCCGTTGAAGCCGGCCTTGCGTTGTTGGCGCAGGAGATCGTCGTGGAAGACCCCGCCGAAAGACACATACAACTGGTGCAGCAACGGGTTGCCCGAAGCCAGGGCCACTCGCTCGTGGAAATCCCAGTCCGCTCGGGCCCAGGCGGGGTAGTCGGCCGCGAGCCAGGCGTCGTGGCGTACTTGGAGAAGGGCCCGCATGGCGGCGATGTCCTCGGCGGTGGCATGCTTCGTTGCCAGTCGGGCGGCTTGGGTGTCGAGCCCCACCCGGACCTCGACGACATGCTCCTGCGTATGTTCCTTGTACATTCGTTGGGCCGCGCCGGAGATCTCGCTCGTGGCCCGGACATAGGTGCCGTCACCGCGGCGAACCTCCAACATGCCGCTGTGCGCCAACGCTTTGATGGCTTCGCGGAGCGTCCCTCGCGAGACTCCGAGCGAGGCCATGAGTTCCGGCTCGGCCGGAATCTTCTCCTGCAGGGGCCACTCCCCGGACTGGATCATGCCGCGCAGCTGGCGGGTGACCTCATCGGCCAGGACGGGACGGTGCGAGGGGACCAGGCTCATGCCACGGGCCTTGGTCCGGCCTTGATCGGCGTCCGCTTGCTGGTCAACTGGTGGCAGGTGACCATGAGGGCCAGGGCAACCGCGGCAAGGAGCGCCAAGGGGAGCGTCCAAGCACCGGTGGCACTATGGAGCAGGCCCATGCCGAACGGACCCAACGCCGCAATCAAGTACCCCACGGACTGGGCGACGGTGGACATGGCGGTGGTCTCCGCCGTCGTACGCCCGCTGCGGCTGATGATCACCAGGACCAGGGGGAAGATGCCCAGCCCGAAACCGAACATCACGGCGGGAACCGCCGCTAGCGACGTCGGCAGCAACAGCATCGCCGGGATTGCCAGAAGGGTGGTTCCGCTTCCCAGGTACAGGGCGGGCCGCATCATGCCGGGCCGCGAGCCGATGACCAGGAGGATCATGCCCGCTGCCACCGAAACCAGCTGCATGAGCCCGAACTGAAGGCCGCTCTCTGAAGCGCTGAGTCCTTGGCTCGTCAGGATGTAGGCGAACCAGCTCATCACGGCATACGCAAGGAGGGCCTGCAACGTGAAGATGGAAGTGATGAGGAATCCCAGCCGGGTGCGCAGGAGGGGCCACATGGACACGCGCTCCTGGCTGGCCTTGCGTGAACGGCGATGGGTGTGGAGGACCATCGGGAGGAAGCCGAGAAGTGCTGCGACTCCGAGGATGCCCCACGCGGCCAGGCCCATCGACGGTGAGCCCAGTTGCTGGGCCAAGGGCACGCTGACTGCCGCAGCGAAGGTGGCACCGCCGGACATCGTGAAGGTGTAGAGGCCGGTCATCATGGATGTCTTGCTCGCATAGTGCTCCCGGATGTACGACGGCATGGCCACGTTGCACACCGCGAGGCCGGACATCGCCAGCACTGTTCCGGCGAGGAGGGCGCCGGTCGCGGGGACGCTCCGCACCAGGAGACCGGCGGCCAGCATGGCCAGCGCCACGAAGATCGACTTCTCGACGCCGATCCGGCGCGACAGCCACGAGGTGCCCAATCCTGCGACGGCGAAGCACAGCAAGGGGATGGACGGAAGAATCGACGCGACGAGCGCCCCGTAGCCGAGGAATGCCTGCAAATCGTGGAACAGTGCCGCCGCGCTGGTGATGCCGGCGCGCAGGTTCAGACCGATCAGGATGACGGCGATGATCCCGACGACGGCGACCACCCGGGATTTCGGCGCCACCGTACCGCCGGTGGTGGGCACAGTTGTTGCTTGCGTTGCTTGCGTTGCGTGGGGAGTCGGGTGAGTCGAGGCCATGCTTAAAGGTTAGACGTTTGACGTTTGCTGCGCGAACTTTTGTGGTGAATCTCTCCACGCTGCGCGGGGAGCCCAACTGACTCGCACTTAATGTCGTTTTCAGCCCCGAAAACGACAACAAATGCGAGCTAGTTGGGCCGGCGGCGAAGAATCCTCAGCGCGGGTTGCGCGCTCCCAGCCGTTGCACGGCGAGGGCAAGCCACAGCTGCACCCGGTCCGGCGTCTGGGCGGGGTCGTAGCCGGTGAGGTCGGTGATTTGGGCCAAGCGGTAGCGCACGGTGTTGCGGTGCAAGGTCAGGGCTTCGGCGACGGCGGCCACAGAACCGTTGTGGTTGAGGTAGCTTTCCAGGGTCGAAACGAGCTCGGAACCGTGGGTGGCGTCGAACTTGCGCAGGGGAGTGAGGGCCTCGCTGGCCATGTCGGCCAACGGCACATCCTCGCTTGCCAGCAACAGCGACGTCAGGCTGAGCCGCTCAGGTTCGTTGACCGGCAGGCCGTGCGCCACGGCGTCGCGCGCTTCGAAGTAGCTCCAGCGCACGCCGTTCGGCTTGGTGTACGCGCCGCCGATCCCGATCACCGCATGGATCCCCGCTTCCAAAAGGTGGTCGCTGAGGTCCTTGGCGAGCGCGCTCGCGGAACTGCCGTCGTCGGGCACTACCGTCACCAGGTCCTTCCCGACGACGGCGGTCACCCCGCCGTCGAGCGACTGCGGTAGCGATGTGCTGCTGAGTTGTTTGTGGTGGGCGGCAGAGACCACCAGAAGCACCACGTTCTTGCGCGTGCTGTTGATTCCGACGCCGGCCAGGCGGCGGGCGCCCTCCACGCTGTCCAGGGTTCCGTGGATGACATCGTCCAGCACCTGGCCCGCCAACGCCCGCTGGCTCTGGCGCTGCTTGACCATGTTGTTGAGTTCCACGCTGATCAGGTTCTGGGCGTAACTGACAATTCCGGTGTCGCCGAAGGGTTGCTTGATCCAGAGGGTGCACGCGTCGCGGCGGCCTGTCGGGATGGGGAAGGACGCCCATTCGTCAGCCGTCGGCGCGGGGCTGCCGGCCACACTGTTGTAGAGCTGGGCGCTGAACTGCGTGAGCGCGATGTCGGACCGGAGCATGCTGCCCAACTGTTTGAGCAATTCGCCAAGCCCGCCGCCGGTCAGCAGGGCCCGGGCCAGGATCTGGTGGCCGGCGATGAGGCGCTCCAGCTTGGAGTAGTGGTCTGCTGATTGGGAGTCGGCCACGAGTTTGCCGATGGCGATGAAGGGGGTCTCGTAGGGGACTTCCACGAGGGGAAGGCCCCAGCGGTTCGCCTCCGCGATGAGGGCCGGGGGCACGGACTCGTGGGTCAGTCCGGTGCCGAAGCCGATGCCAACGGCTCCCGCGCGCTGGACCTGGCGCACGAAGCGGCGTTGTTCAGCTGCCCCGTTGAGCCTGAGCCCGGTGGTCAGGATCAACTCGCCGCCATTGAGGAAGCGTTGGGGATCCTCCTGCTCGGTCACGGCCACCCAGCGGATATCTTCGTTCCAGGTGGTTTCCGCGAGGCCGGCTTTGCGGAGCCGAAGGGAGGGGACGGCGACGAGCGCGGCGAGTGACATTGCCATGCCAAAAAGGATATCCCCGCACTGGTCATTCGCACTAAGTCGGGGTGGTCGGGGTGTGCACCTGACTATTCCGCGTCGCGGGGTGCTGGCATAGGCTCGGAGCAGCTGCAACCAATGCCTAGACACCGAAAGAGGTTGTACACCGTGGTCCAAACCTTGCAGAACTTCATCAACGGCGAGTTCGTCACGCCGGCAGGCACCGAACTGCTCGACATCGTGAACCCCACCAACGGGGAGATTGTGGCCCATGCGCCCATCTCCACGGCGGCCGACGTCGATGATGCCATGAACGCGGCGAAGGAAGCCTTCAAGTCTTGGAAGCATGTCACGCCGGGCCAGCGCCAGCTCATGCTGCTCAAGCTCGCTGATGCCATCGAGGCCAACAGCGACGAGCTCGTTGAGGCGCAGCACCGCAACACCGGCCAGGTCCGCGCCCTCATCGCGTCCGAGGAAGTTGCCGCTGGCGCAGACCAGCTTCGCTTCTTCGCGGGCGCGGCGCGCATCATGGAAGGCAAGTCCGCCGGCGAGTACTTCGAGGGCCACACCTCGTACGTCCGCCGCGAACCGATCGGCGTCGTGGCCCAGGTTGCACCGTGGAACTACCCGTTCCTCATGGGCATCTGGAAGATCGGGCCCGCCCTCGCCGCAGGCAACACCGTTGTCCTTAAGCCCTCCGACACCACTCCGGAATCCACCTTGGTCCTGGCACGTCTTGCGGGGGAGATCTTCCCGGCCGGCGTCCTCAACGTGGTCCTCGGCAACGGGGCCACAGGCTCCATGATGGTCGAGCACAAGGTCCCGGGCCTCGTCTCGATCACCGGTTCCGTCCGTGCCGGCATCGCAGTGGCGAGCGGAGCGGCCAAGGGCCTCAAACGTGCCCACCTGGAGCTCGGCGGCAAGGCCCCGGCGATCGTCTTCAAGGATGCCGACATCAAGAAGAGCGCAGCGGCCATCGCCGAATTCGCCTTCTTCAACGCCGGCCAGGACTGCACGGCCATCACCCGCGTGCTGATCGAGGACTCCATCCACGACGACATGGTTGCCGCCATGGTGGAGCACACCAAGACGCTGCACACCGGTTCGCAGAACGACGACGAGAACTACTTCGGCCCGCTCAACAACGTGAACCACTTCAACGCCGTGAACTCGGTGGTCGAGCACCTGCCGGCCAACTGCAAGATCGAAACCGGCGGCCACCGTGCGGGTGACAAGGGCTTCTTCTTCGAGCCCACCATCATCACCGGCGCCAAGCAGACTGACGACGTCGTGCAGAAGGAAACCTTCGGCCCCGTCATCACCGTCCAGAAGTTCACCACCGAGGCCGAGGCACTCGAGCTGGCCAACGACGTCGAATACGCCCTGGCCTCCAGCGTCTGGACCACGGACCACGGCACCGCCATGCGGATGAGCCGCGACCTGGACTTCGGCGCGGTCTGGATCAACACCCACATCCTGCTGACCGCTGAAATGCCGCACGGCGGCTTCAAGCAGTCCGGTTACGGCAAGGACCTATCCATGTACGGCGTCGAGGACTACACGCGCATCAAGCACGTGATGAGTGCGCTGGACTCCTAATCCCCACCGGCACCCTAACCTCGCTCCGCTTCGGCCAGGGAACCCTGCCGGCGTGGCCCCTTAGCCGGCACACGGCACGCATTAGTTAGAAAGAAAGAACCATCATGACCGCAACAGCACATGAAATCACTTACCGCCTGGACCAGAAGCGCAGCATCAACGGCGCCTTCCCCGGTCCCAAGTCCCAGGCCCTGAACGAGCGCCGCGCGGCCGTCGTCGCCGCCGGTGTGTCCTCGGGCGTGCCGGTTTACGTTGAGGACGCCGACGGCGGCATCATCCGCGACGTCGACGGCAACTCCTTCATCGACCTCGGCTCCGGCATCGCCGTGACCAGCGTGGGCGCCTCGGATCCGGCCGTCGTCGCCGCTGTCCAGGACGCCGCAGCGCACTTCACCCACACGTGCTTCATGGTCACCCCGTACGAGGGCTACGTCGCCGTGGCCGAGCAGCTGAACCGCCTCACTCCGGGCGACCACGAGAAGCGCACCGTGCTTTTCAACTCCGGCGCCGAGGCAGTGGAGAACGCCGTCAAGGTGGCTCGCCTGGCAACCGGCCGTGACGCCGTCGTCGCTTTCGACCACGCCTACCACGGCCGCACCAACCTGACCATGGCACTCACCGCCAAGGCCATGCCGTACAAGACCAACTTCGGCCCGTTCGCGCCCGAGGTCTACCGCATGCCGATGAGCTACCCGTTCCGCGAGGAAAACCCGGAGATCACCGGTGCCGAGGCCGCCAAGCGCGCCATCACCATGATCGAGAAGCAGATCGGCGGCGACCAGGTTGCCGCGATCATCATCGAGCCGATCCAGGGCGAGGGCGGCTTCATTGTCCCGGCCGAAGGCTTCCTGCCGGCACTGTCCGCATGGGCCAAGGAAAAAGGCATCGTCTTCATTGCCGACGAGGTCCAGTCCGGTTTCTGCCGCACGGGTGAATGGTTCGCCGTCAACCACGAGGGTGTTGTCCCGGACATCATCACCATGGCCAAGGGCATCGCCGGCGGCCTCCCGCTGTCCGCGATCACCGGCCGCGCGGACCTGCTCGACGCCGTCCACCCGGGCGGCCTGGGCGGCACCTACGGTGGCAACCCGGTTGCTTGTGCCGCAGCCCTTGCTGCGATCGGCACCATGGAGCAGCACGACCTCAACGCCCGCGCCCGCCATATCGAGGAAGTCGCACTTGGCCGCTTGCGTGAGCTCGCGGCTGATCCTTCTGCAGGCGGGGTCATCGGCGACGTCCGTGGACGCGGTGCCATGCTCGCGATCGAACTGGTCCAGGCCGGCTCCAAGGAACCGAACGCGGAACTGACCAAGGCCGTTGCGGCCGCGTGCCTCCAGGAAGGCGTGATCATCCTGACCTGCGGTACCTACGGCAACGTGATCCGTCTGCTGCCGCCCCTGGTCATCAGCGACGAACTGCTCCTGGACGGCCTCGAGGTCCTGGCAGCGGCCATCAAGGCCAACGCTTAGCCACAACCTTCAGGTGGACATGCCCACCTCTACGCACCAAGGATGGACATAGTGCGACTATGTCCATCCTTGGCGTTTAACGGGGGGCATGTCCCCTCGTGGGAGGGGGGCGAAGGGGACGTTGTTTAGGCCGCGCTGAGCCGTGCGCTTTTCCTGATGACCGAGTTCTTGCGTGCCGTGCGCAGCATGTCGAGGGTCAGGAGCAGCAGCGCCAGCCACACGATGCCGAAGCCCACCCAGCGGTCCGGCGTCATGGCCTCGTGGAAGACGGCAAGGGCCACGATGAACTGGAGGACCGGCGCGAAATACTGCAGCAGGCCGATGGTGGTCATGGGCAGTCGGCGCGCGGAGGCACCGAAGAACAGGAGCGGCACGGCCGTGATGATGCCTGAAGCCGCCAGCAGCCAGAAGTGGCCCGGGCCGTTGCTTCCCAAAGTTCCGGCTCCCGTGAGGCCGAGGACAATCATGGTGGCGCCGGCGATCGGAGCGAGGACCACGGTCTCCACCGTGAGGCTCGTGATGGCGTTGACCTTCGGCCCGACGCGCTTCTTCACGAAACCGTAGAGTCCAAAGCTGAACGCCAGGACGAGGGCGATCCACGGCAGCTTGCCATAGGAGACCGTCAGGACCCCGACGGCGATGAAGCCGATCCCGACGGCGGCCCACTGGAGCGGGCGGAGCTTTTCCTTCAGGACGAACACCCCAAGGAGCACCGACACGAGCGGGTTGATGAAGTAGCCGAGCGAGGCTTCGACCGCGTGTCCGGTGGTAACGCCGAAAGTGTAGGTCAGCCAGTTGATGGCGATCAGCCCGGCAGCTATGGCGAGCGGGCCGAGGACCGCCCGGTCCCTGAAGGCGTTGCCGAGGAGCCGCCATGCCCGGGTGATGGTAATGAGCAGGGCGCAGAAAATGAGGGACCACACCACCCGGTTGGCAACGATTTCCACCGCTCCTGCGGGGTGCAGCACCAGGAAGTAGAGCGGAAGCAGCCCCCACAAGCCGTACGCTCCGATACCGAAGACGACGCCCGCCGTCGTCTCCTTCTTTGCTTTGGCAGCAGCGGCGGAGGCTGCAGTTGAAGCGGCGGTGGCGGACGGGGCGGGCGCGGTTTGCTCGGGCGTAGACACAAAGTCAAGAACATCACATATTGCGAGGGTATTCCTGACCGTACGGCCGGAAAGTTATTGTGAATTTCCTCGCCCAGTTGTGTCACCTCCCGCCACGTACTGACACTCCGGCCACAACTGAGAACTAGAATTGGAAACTGCGCGCCCCACCACGCGGGGCGGATTCCCGTCTCAGAAGGGTTCACGGTGTCCAACTCGGCCGAAACCACCTCAAAACGTCCATTGCGCGTCGCCATTGTCGGCGCAGGACCGGCCGGCGTGTACGCCGCGGATATCCTGACCAAATCGAACGAGGTCAAGGATGGCGACGTCGAGGTCAGCATCGACCTTTTCGAGGCATACCCCGCGCCGTACGGCCTGATCCGCTATGGCGTGGCCCCGGACCACCCCCGCATCAAGGGCATCGTCAACGCGCTTCACAAGGTCCTGGACCGCGGAGACATCCGCTTCCTCGGCAACGTGACGTATGGCCGCGACCTCACCCTGCACGACTTCCGCTCCTTCTACGACGCGGTGATCTTCTCCACGGGGGCCATCAAGGACGCGGACCTGAACATCCCGGGAATCGAACTCGAAGGCTCCTTCGGCGGCGCCGACTTCGTCTCCTGGTACGACGGCCACCCCGACGTGCCCCGCGAATGGCCGCTGGATGCCAAGGAAGTAGCAGTCATCGGCAACGGCAACGTCGCGCTGGACGTGGCCCGCATGCTCTCCAAGCACGCCGACGACCTTCTGGTGACCGAAATCCCGGACAACGTCTATGCCGCCCTCAAGGCCTCCCCGGTCACGGATGTGCACGTTTTCGGCCGCCGCGGTCCGGCGCAAATCAAGTTCACTCCGCTGGAACTGCGCGAGCTCTCGCACTCCAACGACGTGGACATTGTGCTGTACCCCGAAGATTTCGAGTTTGACGAAGCCTCAGACGAAGCCATCCGCAGCAACAACCAGATCAAGACCATGGTCAACACGCTGACCAACTGGCTCGTCGAGGAACACGCGGAAGCTGAGCAGCCCTCGTCCCGCCGCTTGCACCTGCACTTCCTGCACAGCCCGGTGGAGATCATTTCGGAAGACGGTTCCGGGAAAGTCTCCAGCATCAAGTTCGAGCGCATGAAACTGGACGGCACGGGCAACGTCAAGGGCACCGGCGAGTTCGTGGACTATCCGATCCAGGCCGTCTACCGCGCCATCGGCTACCACGGTTCGCCGCTGGACGAGCTTGAGTACGACGCCCGCCGCGGTGTCATCCCGAACGACGGCGGGCGGGTGCTGGACGCCGACGGCAAGCCGGTACCCGGCATCTACGCCACGGGCTGGATCAAGCGCGGACCCGTCGGCCTGATCGGGCACACCAAGGGTGACGCGCTGGAGACCATCGGCTGCCTCCTGGAGGACCGCCTTACCCTGCCCCCGGCCGAAAACCCGGACCCGCAGGCCATCATCAACCTCCTGGAAGAGCGGGGCATCGAGTACACCACCTGGGAAGGCTGGAACAAGCTCGATGCGCACGAACTAGCCCTCGGCGCCGAATGGACCGCCGAAAACCCGGAGGCCGGCGTCGTACGCGAACGCATCAAGGTGGTTCCGCGCGAGGACATGATTGAGGTCTCCCGCGGCTAGCGGCACGTGACGCCCGGTCCTAAAATGAGCCATGGACGAGGAGCTCCGCTGGGCTGACGCCGTCGGGCAGGCAGAACTGGTGCGGAGCGGCGCGATCTCGCCGAACGAACTGCTCGACGCCGGCCGCGACCGTATCCGGCAGATCGATCCGGTCCTGCATTGCATCGTCGCGCACTTGGAACCCGGGACAGAAGGCCCGGCTCCTGACGCACCGTTTCCCGGGGTTCCCTTCCTCGTGAAGGACCTGTCCCTCGAGATCGCCGGAGCGCCCTTCAACGAAGGCTCCCGCTGGTTGAAGGACAACGTCTCACACCAGGACCAGGAGCTTGCGCGCCGGTACCGCAAAGCCGGACTTGCGATCCTCGGGAAGACCAACACTCCGGAATTCGGGCTCAGCCCGCATTGCGAGCCGGCCTTGCATGGTGCCACCCGAAACCCTTGGGACCTGGCGCTTTCCACGAGCGGCTCCAGCGGCGGGTCCGCCGCCGCCGTCGCCTCCGGAATGGTCCCCATGGCGCACGGAAACGATCTTGGCGGATCCCTGCGCTACCCGGCTGCTTGGTGCGGGGTTTTCGGGTTCAAGCCGACCCGCGGACGGGTTCCCATGGGTCCAGAGTATGGCGACGTGGCCGGGGGCTTCGCCGTGGAACACGCGCTGACCCGGAGCGTGCGCGATTCGGCGGCACTCCTCGACGCGACGGCCGGTCAGTCGCTCGGCGATCCCTATTGGGCGCCGCCCCAGGCCCGGCCCTTCCTGCTTGAGGCCGGCACTGTCCCCGGAAAGCTCCGCATCGCCGCAACCGCGACGCCCAACTCGGGGCAACAAGTGCATCCGGACTACGTTCGGGTGTTCGAGGAAACCGTGGAATTGCTCGCCGGGCTGGGCCACAGTGTCACCGAAGCGCACCCCGAGGGCCTAGGCAGGGCCGGGCACCGGGCGGTCAGGGCTGTCTACGGTGGCGCAATCGCGTGGATAGAGGCGTACTGGACGCAGCGGACGGGCAGGCCGCCGGAAGCCGGCGAGATCGAGCCGTTCACCGCGGCCGACTTCGAGCGCTCGCGGGCTGTGACGGGTGGCCAGTACCTCCTCGGCATGGAGGAATTGCAGCGTTTCAGCCGCCGCCTGGCTGGATTCTTCGAGGAATTCGACGTCTGGATGACACCCACCGTCGGCTGGCCACCGTTGCCTCTCGGAACGCTGAATGGAACCGAGGAAGAACCGCTGCGGGGCGAGCGCGAAGCCGGCCGCTTCCTCATGTTCGACGGCGAGTATGCCAACATCTCGGGCAACCCCGCCATGTCGGTGCCACTCGGAGCCGACTCGGCCGGCCTACCGGTGGGCATGTCCTTCCTTGGCCGTTTCGGGGACGAGGCCACGCTCTTTCGCTTGGCTGGCCAGCTCGAGAAGGCCGCACCCTGGGCGGACCGCAAACCCGACGCCCTCGCGCGGGCGTTGGCGGCCCCGCACTGAAGCTGAAGCAAGACAGGAGAGAAGCAATGTTCATGGGCGTCTACCATTTCGACGGGGATTCCGCTCAACTGCTGGAAGGCCACAAGCGCATGGTTGGCCTCCTGCCACCCGGCGCGTTGAAGATCCATGTATGTCTTTCCACCGAGGGCGGCATCTCGGTCTACGACACTTGCCCGGATAGGGCAACATTCGATCGCTTCAGCAGCGGCCACAGTTTCGCGGAACTCGTCGCGGAAGTTGGACTGCCCGAACCCCGGATCGAAGCGTTGGGCGAGGTCGAGTCGTACGAATTCCATCCGGAGTGAGCGGGTACACAAAGCCTCGCGTCGCAACTAGACTGGCCCGTACTGTGCTGCGCCCGGTTTTGGGAGTTCGATGAAGAATCCGATCCATCCGGCAGCCTCGGTCAATGACCCCGCCGAGCTGCTGCAGCATCATGCCCGGGCCGGGCACGAGCAACTGGAATCGTGGCGTTTCGGGCTTCCCGAGGCCACGGAGCTTCCGGGTCTACGCAGCCTGATCAAGGAATCCTGGCAGCGATCCGTGCAGCTCAAGGCGAACCCGGACCAACCCGAGGCGCCGCTGGTCATAGACCTCGACGAGCTCGAGGAATACCGGCGCCAACACCCGCTGGCCACCATCATGCCCGTCATCCAGAAGCTCCTCATCCAGCCCAGCTATGAGAGCGGGCTTCTGGTCGCCGTGGGGGATGAGCTGGGCCGCTTGCTGTGGGTGGACGGAAACCCCGCGATGCGACGCCGCGCCGAAGGCATGATGTTCGTGGCAGGCGCGGACTGGTCCGAAGGCGCGGTCGGCACGAGCGCGCCCGGCACGGCGCTCGCCTTGGGCCGCGGCATCCAGATTTCCGGCGCCGAGCACTACAAACGCTCCGTCCACCCGTGGAGTTGCACCGCCGTGCCTTTCCATGACCCTGACTCCGGGGCCCTGCTCGGCGTCGTCGACATCACAGGCACGGAAGCCGCCGTCGCACCCCACACGCTTTCCCTCGTTGAAGCAACTGTGGCGGCTGCGCAGGCGCAATTGCGCGTGGAGAGGCTCCAGCTCGCGGCAACTAAGCACTCTGCGCCTGCCCGACGTCGGAACTCGCCCTCCGCGGTCGGCTCACGCCAGGGGACCGGACTGTATCGGAACAGCCTCCAGTTGCTCGGCCGGGACCAGGCCTTGTTGAGCATGGGAGGGCGCAGCATTCCGCTGTCCGCGAGGCACAGCGAGATCCTGGCCTTGCTGGGGACCCGTCCCGAGGGGCTCAGCGCCGAGGAACTCGCCCTGGCCCTGTATCCGGGGGACGGCTCAAGCGTGACATTGCGGGCCGAAATGGTGCGCCTGCGGAAGGTACTCCACGAGCTCGACCCAGCTGCGGTCCCGGAATCCCGCCCGTACCGGCTCCCGATCGACCTCGGCCAGGATGCGGCCCAGGTTCTCTCCTGCCTGCAGCGGGGAGCCCACCGCATCGCGCTGGAGATCTACAAAGGCGCCGTCCTTCCGCATTCGGAAGCGCCCGGCATTGTGGAGCTCCGCGAAAAGGTCTCGGCGCTCTTGCGCGAGGCGGTCCTCAACGACGGCAGTGCCGAGGCGCTGCTCAAGTATGCCGGGCTGCCTGAGGCGAAGAACGACGTCGACGTCCGGCTTGCCGCGCTCAGGCTCCTGCCGCCGCGTTCGCCCAAGCGGGCCGCCGTCGTCGCCGAGCTTGAACGCTTGGAAAGCGAACTGTCGGCCTGAGGTTGGCCTCTCGTGTGGCACTCGGGAAATACGGAGTTTCGGCCCGTATCGTAGAACCGAGCCAAACGAAAGAAGCTTCCTCCGTGTTGAACAAACGCCTCGCCGTTGCCCTGACCGTGTCCGGACTCCTTGCCGGAGTCACAGCCTGCGGGGCACCCGCACAGACAGCACCCGTATCGGCGACGCCTTCGACCTCGGCCACCACGGCTGCCGCCGCCGCGTGGGAACTCGATCCCGCGGCGGGCGCCCAGAGAATCAAGGCCGCGGGCCTGGATATCCTGACCGCCGAAGGCACAGCCGAGCACTATCACGCCCATCTGGATGTCTTGGTGGACGGCAAAGCCGTCACCGTCCCGGCCGAAATTGGCTTCAGTTTCGGGGCCGACGGGCAGCCCAACGGAATCTCGGCACTCCACACCCACGACACGTCCGGCGTCATCCACATCGAAGCGCCCACGGCCGGCCAGAAGTACACGCTCGGCCAGGTCCTCAGCGAATGGGGAGTTCTCGACGGCAAGGACGCCACGGGAGCACCGCATGGCGGAACCGGCGGCTGGACCGCCTACGTGAACGGCGCAAAGCAGAATGCGCCGGTGTCAGACGTGGTTCTCAAGGCCCACGACGAAGTCGTGCTCTCCTACGGTGCCGCGCCCTCGCCGGTTCCGAGCTCTTACGCTTTCCCTGCGGGTCTATAGCTTCCTGGGCACGGCAGGGGAGTCCTGCCCCGAAGTGATCTGAACCACATGGTTGCAACCTGCTTGCAACCTTCCCGCTCCTACGCTGATGGCACAGCAAAGCCACCATCATGCGCAGCAAAGGAGCTACAGATGACTGTTTATGCACAGCCGGGTGCCGAGGGTTCGAAGGTCACTTTCAAGGACCGCTACGAGAACTGGATCGGCGGAGAGTGGGTTGCCCCGGTCAAGGGGCAGTACTTCGAGAACATCACCCCGGTGACCGGGAAGGCCTTCTGCGAGGTTGCCCGGGGCACGGCCGAGGACATCGAGCTGGCCTTGGACGCTGCGCACAAGGTGGCACCGTCCTGGGGCAAGACTTCGGCCACCGAACGCGCCGCGATCTTGAACAAGATCGCCGACCGGATCGATGAGAACGTCGAGTTGCTGGCCGTCGCCGAGACCTGGGACAACGGCAAACCGGTCCGCGAAACCCTGAACGCGGACATCCCCCTCGCGGCGGACCACTTCCGCTACTTCGCCTCCGCGATCCGCGCCCAGGAAGGCCACCTGTCCCAGCTGGACGAGGACACCACCGCATACCACTTCCACGAGCCGCTGGGCGTGGTGGGCCAGATCATCCCGTGGAACTTCCCGATCCTCATGGCCGTGTGGAAGCTCGCGCCGGCACTGGCCGCGGGCAACGCCGTCGTGCTCAAGCCCGCCGAGCAGACCCCGTCCTCGATCCTGGTCCTGATGGAACTGATCTCCGATCTGCTGCCCGCCGGCGTCGTGAACGTCGTCAACGGTTTCGGTGTCGAGGCTGGCAAGCCGCTGGCGTCCAGCCCGCGGATCCGCAAGATCGCCTTCACCGGCGAGACCACCACGGGCCGGCTGATCAGCCAGTACGCGTCCCAGAACCTGATCCCCGTGACCCTGGAGCTGGGCGGCAAGAGCCCGAACATTTTCTTCGACGACGTCGCCGCGCAGAACGATGCGTTCTACGACAAGGCCCAGGAAGGCTTCACGCTCTTCGCCTTCAACCAGGGCGAAGTCTGCACCTGCCCCTCCCGCGCCCTGGTCCAGGAAGGCATCTACGACTCCTTCATCGCCGACGCCGTGGCCCGCACCAACAAGATCATCCAGGGCAACCCGCTGGACACCGACACCCAGATCGGCGCCCAGGCTTCCAACGACCAGCTCGAGAAGATCCTCTCCTACATCGACATCGGAAAGCAGGAAGGCGCCAAGGTCCTCACCGGCGGCGCCCGCGCCCAGCTCGACGGCGACCTCGCCGGGGGCTACTACGTCCAGCCGACCATCTTCGAAGGCCACAACCGGATGCGGATCTTCCAGGAAGAGATCTTCGGCCCCGTGGTGTCCGTGACGAAGTTCAGCGACTACGACGACGCCATCGGTATCGCCAACGACACCCTCTACGGACTCGGCGCCGGGGTCTGGTCCCGCAACGGCAACGTCGCCTACCGGGCAGGCCGGGAGATCCAGGCCGGCCGCGTCTGGGTCAACAACTACCACGCCTACCCCGCCGGCGCCGCATTCGGCGGCTACAAGTCCTCCGGCATCGGACGTGAGAACCACGCCATGATGCTCGACCACTACCAGCAGACCAAAAACCTCCTGGTCAGCTACAACGAAAACAAACTCGGCTTCTTCTAAGCCGCACTTGACCCGGCGGGGAGGGATCAGCACAGACCCCTCCCCGCCGACCCACCCTGGCCACCCCTCAGGAAGCAGCACCCCGCCTCAAACAACGCTTTAACGACGCAAGGATTTCGCCAATGACGACGACAATGCAAGCAGCCGTAGTAACAGAATTCGGAAAAGACCTTCAAATCCAGTCCCTTCCCCTTCCCACGCCTGGCCGAGGAGAAGCGCTGGTCAAGGTCATCACCAGCGGCGTCTGCCATACAGACCTGCACGCCGCCGAGGGGGACTGGCCGGTCAAGCCTTCCCCGCCGTTCGTGCCCGGCCACGAAGGCGTGGGTGAAGTGGTTGCCCTCGGCGAGGGCGTCACCGACCTGGCCGTCGGGGACCTGGTGGGCAACGCCTGGCTCTGGTCCGCTTGTGGCGATTGCCAGTTCTGCCGGACCGGTTGGGAGACGCTGTGCGAAGCCCAGAAGAACGCCGGCTACAGCGTGGACGGTTCGTTCGGGGAGTACATGCTGGTGGACAGCCGGTTCGCCGCGAGGATTCCGGCAGGTTCGGACCCCGTGGAGGTCGCCCCGGTGCTGTGCGCCGGAGTCACGGTCTACAAGGGATTGAAGATGACCGAGGCCAGGCCGGGCCAATGGGTCACCATTTCCGGCATCGGCGGCCTGGGTCACATCGCCGTCCAGTACGCGGTGGCCATGGGCCTGCGGGTTGCCGCAGTGGACATCGCCGACGACAAGCTCGCCCTCGCCAAGAAACACGGCGCCGAACTGACGGTCAACGCGCTGCACGAAGATCCGGCGGAAGTCATCCAGCGGGAAACCGGAGGCTGCCACGGCGTCTTGGTCACGGCGGTGCACCCCTCGGCTTTCGGGCAGGCGATCGGCATGGCCCGCCGTGGCGGGACCATCGTCTTCAACGGACTCCCGCCGGGAGATTTCCCTGCGCCGATCTTCGAGATTGTGCTCAAGGGCCTGACCGTCCGTGGTTCGATCGTGGGGACTCGCCAGGACCTGGAGGAAGCGCTGGACTTCTACGCGCAGGGCAAGATCCACCCGACCGTGTCCACGCGGGAGCTCTCCGAGGTCAACGCGGTCTTTGACGAAATGAAGCATGCCAAGATCGACGGCCGCGTGGTGCTGAGGTTCTAATGCCCCACAACAGGCTTGACGCCGCAGTGACGCTGCCCGGGGAAGACTTTTCCCGGGTGGCGCTCACCGCCGTTTCCATCGAACTCCTCCGGAAGTTGTGGGAGCAGCACGGTCCGCTCATGTTCCACCAGTCAGGCGGTTGCTGCGACGGTTCCTCCCCGATGTGCTACCCGGCCGGCGAATTCATTACCGGTGATTCGGACGTTCTGCTCGGGCTTTTCGACATCGGCGAGCCCGAACGGCCGCAGCCTTTGGAGTTCTGGATGTCCCGGGAGCAGTTCAATTACTGGTCCCACACCCATCTGACGGTGGATGTGGTGGACGGCCGCGGGAGTGGATTCTCGGTCGAATCGCCTGAGGGGAAACGCTTCCTTATCCGCTCGACCTTGATGGATTGGAACGTCCCCGCGCTCTGAAGATGGGCCATGCATGTGTCTCACGATTCGGGACAAATGTGGGGGTCCATTGGCTGGACACTACTCTTGATGAGTCTGTTTCTACCACCTCATCAAGATTGTGGACTCTTCTATGAACCTCTTCCGGACCAAATCGATCGAGCAGTCCATTGCGGACGCCGATGAGCCCGGACGCAAGCTCAAGCGTTCCCTCAGCACCTGGGATCTGATGATCATGGGCGTCGCCGTTGCCGTCGGTGCCGGGATCTTCTCTGTCGGCGCCAAGGCCGCTGCGAACTTCGCCGGGCCCGCCGTGACCATCTCCTTCGCCGTTGCAGCCGTCACGTGTGCCTTGGCAATCATGTGCTACGCCGAATTCGCTACCGCGATCCCGGTCGCTGGGTCCGCCTACGTCTTCACCTACGCCACCATGGGCGAAGTCCTCGCTTGGATCATTGGTTGGAACCTCATCCTTGAACTCTTTACCGCTGCTGCGGTGATCGCCAAGTACTGGGGAATCTACTTGAGCAAAGTGTTTGCGCTCATGGGTGTGGATATGCCGCCGGCCGTGAACATCGCCGGTGTGGATCTCTATTGGGGCGCTTTCCTGATTGTTGCCATCTTCACGGTGCTCCTGGTGCTCGGCACCAAGCTCTCTGCCCGCGTGGGCAACGTTTTCACGCTGATCAAGATCGCCGTGGTGCTGTTCGTGATTGTTGTCGGCTTCACCTACGTGAAATTCTCCAACTACACGCCCTTCGTCCCGGCATCGCAGCCTACCGGGGGCAACGACGGCGCGGATGTCATGAAGCAGTCCTTCTTCGGCTTCCTCACAGGTGCGGTTCCGGCCCAGTACGGAACGCTGGGCATCTTTGCCGGCGCAGCCTTGGTGTTCTTTGCCTTCATCGGCTTCGACGTGGTTGCCACCTCCGCGGAAGAGGTCAAGAACCCGCAGAAGACCTTGCCCCGGGGCATCTTCGGCGGCCTGGCGCTCGTGACGCTGCTGTACATCCTGGTCTCCCTCGCCCTGACCGGCATGGTCTCGTACACGCAACTGGCCGAAGCGAAGAACCCCACGCTGACTACGGCTTTCGAAGCGGTTGGAAACACCGACGCGGCCAAGGTCATTGCCTTTGGCTCGCTCATCGGTTTGACCACCGTCATCATGGTGCTGCTCATGGGCCTGGCCCGGGTGGTCCTTGCCATGAGTCGCGACGGACTGCTTCCGCGCGCGCTGTCCAAGACCAGTGCCAAGCGTTCGACGCCGGTCCGTCTCCAGATCATCTGTGGCGCTGCCGTGGCAATCGTTGCCGGACTGACCAACGTGGATCTTCTCGAAGAAATGATCAACATCGGTACCCTCTCGGCCTTCGTCATGGTGAGCCTGGGCATCCTGGTGCTGCGTAAGAAGCGCCCGGATCTCAAGCCGGCTTTCCGGGTTCCGTTCGGCAAGGTCCTTCCGGTGGTCTCGGCCGTCCTGTGCGTCTACCTGATGACAAACCTCGCCGTGGAGACCTGGGTCTTCTTCGCCATCTGGCTGGCAATCGGACTCGCCATCTACTTTGCCTACGGGCAGCGCCACTCCCGCTTGAACGAGAAGTTCGCTTCGGCAAAGGCCGCGGTGTCCGGGAACGCGGCTGTTTCCGACAAGAGCGACGACGAAGACAACCTCACTAGGGTCTAGCCAGCGACCGGGCTCATGCCCCCGGCTAGACTCACGGCCACGATTACGGCGACGCGTGCTCGTTGACCCACTCCACGAGCGGGCGCAGTACCTCCCAACGCTTGGCGATCTCTTCCTTGGCTGAGGGCTGGGACATCCATTCCGGTTCGCCCAAGGTCACTCCGGCAGACAACGATTTGTGCTTCAGGAGCTCGGCCCGTGGATGGTCTTTGTCGAAACCGCGCGGCACGGTCTTGAGCTTCTCGCCTTCCACCGCGAAGCCCGCGGCGGCGATGGCATCGACGATTTTCTGCAGTTCCTCCCCGCTGGCCGGCGAATCGGTGGCGGCGCGGAACCGGGCAATCTGCTCGGGGGTGCGCGAGTGGCATCCACCGCCGACTAACAAGCCGTCTGCACTGAGCTGGAGGTAGAAGCCCACACCCTCGTTATCCGCTGCAAAGGCTCCCTGTGCCGTCTTGTAGGGGGACTTGTCTTGGGAGAACCGGATGTCGCGGTTGGGACGGAAAACCTTGCCCGGCCCGAATCGCGGCTCAAGCTCTTCCAGCAACAGCGTCAATGGCTCCTTCACGGCGGAGTCGTAGATGTCTTTATGCGCCAACCACCATTCGCGGTTGTTGTTCTCTTCAAGTTCGGCATAGAAGGCGATGGCCTCTGCGGGGATCCCGGTAAATGTGCTCATGCAAGGATCCTATGGATGACAATGCCGGGCTAGCCAGAGCCATTGTCGGCTATGTGGAAAACCCGCCGCGGAACCTCGCCGCTGGGTCGGTACCTTGTTTCGCATTCCACGAGATATAAGCTCAGGAATCGCAAACAAGTCCAGGCATTCATGCGCATTAAACAGCAACCCCGCCGCGGAGAATCCGCAGCGGGGTTGCTTCGTTGGTGGACGTTGTTACAGCTTGTTGGCTGCTTCCGCAGCCGACTCGCCTTCGCCCGCGCCGAGGTTGGCGCGCAGCTTGGCACCGAGTTCAGCGTCGACGTTGGTCCAGTACTGGATGGCGCGTTCCTTGATGTCGGCGCTCTTGACGCCACCCACGGCGCCGGTGATGGTGTCCAGCAGACGGGCCTTGGCGCCGTCGTCGTAAACCTCGCGGTACAGCGCGCCGGCCTGGACGAAGTCGCCGTCCTCGGCGTGCAGGGAGTGTGCGGAAAGCGTCAGCTCGCCGTCGTTCTCCCAGCCGCCGGCCGGGTTCTGCGGCTCAACAGCAGCCGGGCCACCCACGGAGTTCGGTGCATAGACCGGAACCGAAGGAGCGTTGAACAGGAAGCGTCCCGCGCCGTCCTGGCTGTAGTTGTTGACCTGGTTCTTCGGCTGGTTCACCGGGATCTGGGCGTGGTTGGTGCCCACGCGGTAGCGGTGCGCGTCAGCGTAGGAGAAGATGCGGGCCTGCAGCATCTTGTCCGGGGAGGCGGCGATACCCGGAACGAAGTTCGACGGCGCGAAGGTGGCCTGCTCGATCTGCGCGAAGTAGTTCTCCGGGTTCTTGTTGAGCTCCATGGTGCCCACGTGGATCAGCGGGTAGTCCGCGTGCGGCCACACCTTGGTGAGGTCGAACGGGTTGAAGCGGTAGGTCTTGGCGTCCTCGTAAGGCATGACCTGGACGTGCAGTTCCCAAGACGGGAAGTTGCCGGCGGCAATGTTCTCCTGGAGATCGCGGATGTAGAAGTCCGCGTCCGAGCCGGCCAACTCGGCGGCTTCGTCGCCGGTGATCGACTTGACGCCCTGGTTGGACTTGAAGTGGTACTTGACCCAGAAGCGCTCGCCCTCGGCGTTGATCCACTGGTAGGTGTGCGAGCCGTAGCCTTGCATTTCGCGCCAGGAAGCCGGCAGGCCACGGTCGCCCATGAGCCAAGTGACCTGGTGTGCGGACTCGGGGGAGAGGGTCCAGAAATCCCACTGCATGTCGGCGTCACGCAGGTGGGTGCCCGGGAGGCGCTTCTGGGAGTGGATGAAGTCCGGGAACTTGATGCCGTCGCGGATGAAGAACACCGGGGTGTTGTTTCCCACGAGGTCGTAGTTGCCCTCGGAGGTGTAGAACTTGACGGCGAAGCCGCGGGGGTCGCGCCAGGTGTCCGGGGAGCCGTTCTCGCCCGCAACGGAGGAGAAACGGATGAGCATGTCCGTCTCGACGCCGGGCTGGAGGAAAGCTGCCTTGGTGTACTTGGAAACGTCCGAGGACGTCTTGAAGGTACCGAAAGCGCCGCCGCCCTTGGCGTGGACAACGCGCTCCGGGACGCGCTCGCGGTTGAACTGTGCGAGCTTTTCCACCAAGTAGTGGTCGGTCAGGATGATGGCACCGTCGGCGCCAACGGACTTGGAATGCGCGTCCGAGGTGACGGGGGCGCCCGACTGGGTGGTCGAGATGTTCGCGGTCATCGTTCTCCTATTTCGTGGGTTACTTGCGTTTGAGTAGGAAGCTGTTGTTTGGCCTGGCAGTCCTGGCAGATGCCTTGGTACAGGACGTCTGCGATCTGGATGGTCATGGGTTTGGAATGCTCATCCCAGTGCGGGGTGAGGCAAGGGGCATGGCCTACGGCGCAGTCGACATCCTCCACCCGGCCGCAACTGATGCACACGGCGTGGTGGTGGTTGTCGCCGACCCGCGTCTCGTACAGCGCGGGAGAGTGGGGCGGTTCGAACCGCCGCAGCATCTGTAGGTCCGTGAGGTCGCTCAGCACCACATAAACAGACTGCGCTGTCAGTTCGGGAAGATCCTTGCGTGCGGCAGCCAGGATGCCTTCGGCCGGGGAATGCGGATTGTGCTGAACGGCCGCGAGGACCGCAAGACGCTGCTTGGTCACGCGGCGTCCGTGGGAATGCAGGGCGGAAGCCCACGCTTCCTGGTCTGCCGTGTGATCTGCCATACGCCCATTGAAGCACTTATTATGAGTACTTCACAATAAGGTGAGGCTAACTTCGGATGAACCCGCCGACGGCGGCCTGGGACTCGCGCGCGCGACGGCGGCCACCGCAGCAGCGGACGCCGGCGGCCCGGCGGCCTGGGACTCGGGCGCGACGGCGGCGGCCGCAGCAGCGGACGAGCGCTCACGCGGCGCTACGGGAGGGCGGGCGCGTGGGTGGGTAGGGTTGGACGGTGGCAAAACTCCTGGCTGATATGACCCCGCTTCGCGAAAGCCCCGCATTCCGCCGCCTGTGGCTCGGGTCTTCGGTGTCGATGGTCGGATCCCAGCTGACCCTGGTTGCCGTGAGCCTCGAGGTCTACAGCATCACCCAACAGAGCCTCTATGTGGGCCTGCTCAGCATCTTTGCCCTAGTTCCGCTGGTGATCGCGGGCTTGTTTGGCGGCGCCCTTTCGGATGCCTATGACCGGCGGAAAGTCGCTATTGTTGCGTCCCTCGTTTTGTGGGGCTGTAGCGTGGCCTTGGCACTCCAAGCGTGGTTCCAGCTGAACAATGTCTGGATCCTGTTCGTCCTCGTCGCGATCCAGAGCGGCGCGCAGGGCATCAACGGGCCGGCACGCAGCGCCATTATTCCCTTGCTGGTCCGGAAGGAACTGCTGCCCGCAGCCAACGCGTTGAGCATGCTGAACATGGGCATTTCGATGACGGCCGGCCCCTTGCTGGCCGGTGTGTTGGTTGCTTCGAGCGGTTTCGGCTGGACCTACACGATCGATGCCCTGAGCTTCGCCTTCGCACTGTGGAGCCTGTTCAAGCTACCGGCCCTTCCCGCGGCCGAGAACGCGTCGGCACCTGGCCTGCGCTCCGTCGTCGAGGGCTTCCGTTTCCTGGGCACCCGGCCCAACCTCCGCATGACGTTCATCATCGACCTCATCGCGATGATCTGCGCCCAGCCGCGCGCCCTCATGCCCGCGATCGGAGCCACGATGATCGGAGGTGGCGACACCACCGTGGGTGTGTTGCTCGCTTCTGTAGCTGTCGGTGCCTTCCTGGCGGGACTATTCTCCGGGCCTCTGGGGAGGGTGCGGCGCCAAGGCAGCGCGGTGGTATGGTCCGTGGCCGGATGGGGTTTCTCGATCGCAGCTTTCGGCCTGGTGGTGGTCCTGGCCGGGGACAGCGGGCGCGACGGCGTGACGCCTTGGATCATCCCGGCGGCCATGTGTTGTGCCTTTGCCGGGATCTCGGACTCAATCAGCGCGGTCTTCCGGACCACCATCCTGCAATCGGCCACCCCGGACCACATGCGGGGACGGTTGCAAGGCGTGTTCATCGTGGTGGTTGCGGGCGGTCCACGAGTGGGGGACATGCTCGCCGGTGGCGTCACCAAGGTTCTCAGCGAAGGCTGGGTGCTGCTCCTTGGCGGCGTGCTGTGCGCGGTACTGGCGTGGCTCGTGGCGCGCGGGCAACGTGGATTCCTCCAGTACGATTCGCTCCACCCGGTGCCCTAGCCCAGACCCAGCCCCACGCCCAACTAACTGACAGTTGTTGTCGTTATAGCGGCTCAGAACGACATTAAATGCGAGTCAGTTGGGTGGGCAGAGCAGGAACGTCCGGGCCGCCGTCGGCGTTAATCGGAACAGAACCAGCATGCAATGCAAGACAAAAGCCGTACTGCAAGAAAGTAGTGAAGTGCATAATCATCACAATGGCCTGAAGACCGCAGCGCTCTTCGGTGTGCTCTGGGCGGTGCTGCTGGGGCTTGGAGCAGTGATCGGTGTGGGCACCCGCAGCGCGTCGCCCATCTGGATCATGGCAGTGATCGGCGTCGCGACAACGGCTTATGGGTATTGGAACAGCGACAAGATCGCCATCCGTTCCATGGCCGCGTACCCGGTTTCGGAAGCGGAGGCTCCGCAGCTGTACCAGATCGTCCGGGAACTCTCCGTGCGGGCGAACCAACCCATGCCGCGGATCTACGTTTCGCCGACCATGACACCCAATGCCTTCGCCACGGGACGCAACCCGAAGAATGCCGCCGTGTGCTGCACCGCGGGCATCCTGAACTTGCTCGACGCCCGCGAGCTCCGCGGCGTGCTCGGGCATGAACTCATGCACGTCTACAACCGCGACATCCTCACCTCGTCCATTGCGGCCGCCGTCGCCGGCGTCATTACTTCGGTGGGCCAGATGCTGCTCTTCTTCGGTGGCGGGGACCGGCGGAACGCCAATCCGATTGCCATGATCGCCATGGCGCTCCTGGCGCCGTTTGCCGCCTCGCTAATCCAGCTCGCCATTTCCCGGACCAGGGAGTACGACGCCGACCACGACGGCGCGGAGCTCACCGGCGATCCGCTGGCGCTCGCCTCGGCCCTCCGCAGGATCGAGGCCGACGTGAAGCAGGTGCCACTGCCACAGGATCAGCGCCTCGTGAACACTTCGCACCTCATGATCGCCAACCCGTTCCGCGGCGGTGCCATGACCAAGCTGTTCGCCACCCACCCGCCCATGCGCGAGCGCATCGAGCGGCTCGAGCGGATGGCCGGACGGCCGCTTTCCTAGCCAGCGGTCCCGTAGGTCACCCTACCGGCCGCGTCCGACGACGGGCGGCTTCATGCGAACAAGCCCTCACCAATGAAGCCGCCCGCCTTAGTGCCCGGAGGCACCGCGAACAAGCCAGAGCGCTTCGACGGGAGCTAATCGCCCGCCCAGCGCCGCAGGGTGCTGTTTACCAGCCCCACCAGCGCCGCCGTCCACCAGCAGCCTTGGGAAATGCACAAGGCCACGAGCAGCCGCGCACGCAGTCGGCCCGCCACGGACTTGAAATGCGTTCCAAGCGGGAGCGCATGGAGCCGGCGCATTACCGGAGCCAAGGCGATCCCATTCAGCATGAGCAGCAAAACACACAGCAGCTTGACCTGGGTGACGTGGCCGGTGATGTCCGGCCTGATCATGGCGCCGGAGACAAGCAACACGGCCAATCCACCCCAGATCAGCGGCTGGGCGGCGGCCGCGAGGCGTCGGGTGTCGTGGATGTCCCGCTTGCCGACGAGCCACAGGAAGCCCACCCAATCGACAACCAGGATGGCGCCGAAGGACAGCACCAGCGCAATGATGTGGCATGCCAGGCCGACACGGTGAAGGTCCGGACCGCAGTCCACCAAGGCCCCAGCCGACACCGATCCCGCCCAAGCAGCAGTGCAGGCGCCTCCTAGGACGACGGTCTTCCTGCGGCCCGGATGCGGGGAAGATTTGGGGGACGGCATCATGCCGTCCCCCTCTGCAATGCTGGCCGTGTCTTCTGTCTTGCTGATGCCGTCGCCGGATTCGACGACGGCACTGCTCATGCGAACAAGCCCTCGCCGATGAAGCCGCCCGGCTTGATGCCCGGAGGCACTGCGAACAGGCCGGAGCCCGTGTGCTTGAGGTATTCCAAAGCCAGCTTGTCGCTCTTTGCCATGGCCATCTGCATCGGCACATAGTGCGTCCGCGGGTCCTTGACGAAAGCTATGAAGAACAGCCCGGCGTCGAGGTGGCCGAGTCCGTCCGAACCATCCGTGTAGTTGTACCCTCGGCGGAGCATCTTCACGCCGTTGTTCTGGTCCGCGTGGGCGAGGCGGACGTGGGAATCCAGGGCGATCAACGGCTCGCCGTCGCGCCCCTTGATTGAAAAGTCCGGCGCCGTGAATTCCTCTCCTCCGGACAAGGGCGCTCCCGACCCTTTGGTGCGACCGATCAGCCCTTCCTGTTCCCGCAGTGACGTCCGGTCCCAGATCTCGATGTGCATTCGGATCCGTCGGGAGACAAGGTAGCTGCCGCCGGCCATCCACGCTTCACCCTGGCGGGTTCCAGCGGTGGCCCAGACGTGCTCGTTGAGGAGTGCCGCGTCTTCCGACTTCAGGTTGGCAGTGCCGTCCTTGAAACCGAAGAGGTTGCGCGCGGTCGTCTGTGCCCGGGACGTGGAGGAGGTGCGGCCGAAGCCCAGCTGGGACCAGCGGACACGCACTTTCCCAAAGCCGATGCGTGCGAGATTCCGGATCGCATGGACGGCTACCTGGGGATCGTCGGCGCACGCCTGGACCACAAGGTCGCCGCCCGTACGCGCAGCCTCAAGGGCGTCGCCGGGGAAATGCGGCAGGTCAATCAGTGCGTCAGGCCTGCGGCCCTCCAAGCCGAAGCGGGGCTTGCCGTCCTTTTCGAAGAGGCCCGGGCCAAAGCCGAACGTCAAGGTCAGCTTGCCCGCCGCGAGATCCAGCGCCTCGCCGGTGTCTTCCGGGGGCGCGTCGTAGGATCCGTCGACGGCGCCGGTCGCGCCCGTTGTACGGCCGGCGGTCATTGCTTCGGCCGCGGCAGTCCAGTCCTTCAGGAGCTGGATCACCGCGGCACGGTCCTCAACCGTCACGTCGAAGGCGGCCATGTGGAGGCGGTCCTGGGCGGGAGTGATGATGCCGGCTTGGCGTTCGCCGTAGAAGGGAACCACATCGCCTGCAGGGGTGGCCGCCTGAGCTGCCACCGCATCATGGCTAAGGTATCCGGCGGCAAGGCCTGCCACGGCACCGGCGCCGCCTATGCCGGCGAGGGAGAACAGTCCACGACGGGACATGCCCCGCTTGCCGCCCTTGGGGGATTCGGCGGCGGACGCGGCGCCGGCCATCCCGCCGTCGGGCGCCAGGGTGCCAGGCGCGTTTGCCGCCCCGACGGCGGCAGCCTGGGTGCCGCCGTCGGGCGCCTCAGCGGGCTCGTGGTTGAAGGGGCAGCCGCTCACAGGACTACTGCCGAGGTGAGCTTGGACAGCGGCTCGCCCAAGGCGTCGACCAGTGCGGCGAGCTGCTGGACCTCGGCGGGGCTGAGTTCGTTGTAGTACGCGAAACCGTCGCCCTTGGCGTGCTTCTTGAGCTCGGCCTGCAGGGCAGCGAACTTCCCGTCGAGGCTCGTGGCCAGGGCGGGGTCCTTCTGCGCGAGCGCGGGCTTGAGGTTCTCGAATGCGATCCGGGCGCCGTCGACATTGGCCTGGAAGTCCCAGAGGTCCGTGTGGGACCAGATTTCTTCTTCGCCGGTGACCTTACCGCGCGCAACTTCGTCCAGGAGCTCCTTGGCGCCGTTGCCGAGCTTGTCCGCGGAGAGCTCAACGGTGCGGGTGCGTTTGCCGAGTTCCTCGGTATCGCCAACGAGCTGTGTGGCAATCTTGGCTCGTTCAGCGGCCGTCAGCGCCGTGTATCCGGCGGGTGGGAAGAGGTCCTTCTCCGTGCGATGCCAGCCGGTCCATTCCTGGCCGGGCTCAAGGTCGGCTTCGCGGGCGTCGAGCTTGGGGTCGAGGTCGCCGAAGGATTCCGCGACCGGTTCGATCCGCTCCCAGTGCATGCGCGTTGCCGAGTAGAGTTCGCGGGCCTTTGTTGTGTCGCCCGCCGCGTAGGCGTCAGCGAAGGCCTTGGTGCCGGTCACGAGTTGTTCGGTCTGGTCCTTGACGTACGCCGTGTACTGCTGGACGCCGGTGTCCGCAAGCTTCTGGAAATCGGCGTCGACGCCGGTCTTGTTTCCGGAATCCGTGACCTCAAAGGCGGCACGGATACCGTCGCCCTGCATGCCGGGCTTGCACGCGGTGGTGTACTTGCCTGCGGGAGCCGTGACCACCAGGTTGCGGGTCAGGCCCGGACCGATGTTCTCCACTTCGCCGACGATCCGCAAGCCGTCCTCGGCGAGGAGGTAGAACTCGGTGATTTCAGTGCCATCGTTCTTGACCGCGAAGCTCAGGTTGCCGCTGGGGACGCTTCCGGTGGAAAGCTTGCACTCGGTTTTGGTGCTGGTGACCTGGATAGGTCCGGCGGAGGCGCTGGAGCCGGGCGTCTTTGCATTGTCCGTGCATCCGGTGAGTACCAGCGGAACGGCTGCGGCAGCGGCGACGAGGGCAAAGGACTTCCGGTGGCGGGAGTCCTTTTTGGGCAGGGTCTTTTTGGGCAGGGCAATTTTGGGCAGGGGAGTGCCAGGCATTGGAGTTTCCTTCTGTTGGGGGTGCGGGAAGCGTTAGGCGGCGTTGGCGGCCTGGGAAGCGGCGGCGTTTTCTGCGGCGGCGTTGCCGGGAGATTTCGCCGGTGCGGAACCGTTGGCGCGAATGTAGAAGTAGAGCACCGGTATCACGTACAGCAGCCAGGCCCCGGCTTCGAGCCAGGTGGTGGCCGGGGACAGGTTGAGGGTGCCCTTCAGCAGGGTGCCGTACCAGGACGACGGCGGGATTGCTGCGGAGACGTCGAACGCGAGGGTGTGGAGCCCGGGCAGGATCCCGGCTTCCTGGAGGTCATGGATGCCATAGGCCAGCACGCCGCCCGCGATCACGATGAGGCCGACTCCCGTCCAGGTGAAGAACCGCGAGAGATTGACCTTGAGGACTCCGCGGTGCAGTAAGTATCCGAGTCCGGCAGCGACGGCCAGCCCGAGCAGCGCACCGAGCAGCGGCTGCGACGATTCCCCGGCGGCCTGGGCAGCAGCCCAAAGGAACAGCGCCGTCTCAAGCCCTTCGCGGCCCACCGCGAGTGCAGCCACGACCACGAGGCCCCACGCGGCGCCGTCGGCCATCTTGTCCACTTGGGACTTCAACTCGCCGCCGAGGCTGCGGGCAGTGCGCGCCATCCAGAAGACCATCCAGGTGACGAGTGCGACGGCGACAATGGACAATCCGCCCCCGATCGCCTCCTGCGCAGCGAAAGTCAGTCCCTGCGGACCGAAGGTGAGCAGTGCCCCGAAGGCGATGGAAACGGCCACAGCGATGCCGACGCCGGCCCAAAGCCTGGGGAGCAGCGAGCGGCGTCCGGTTTTGACCAGGTAGGCCATGAGCAGGACCACAACGAGGGTGGCTTCAAGGCCTTCGCGCAGGCCGATCAGGAAGTTCGCGGTCATCTGGAATCTTTCGTTAGGGGAGCCACACTTAGGCTCGCCTAAGGAAGTACAGTACCCGTTTGATCCGATTACGCAAACAGAACGTGTCGTAATTGCCGGAGGTTACGCGGGCGTGCCTGTCACGCGCTGCAGTCTTTGACCTCCGTGGATCGGTGCACCCGCGGAATCCCGGGGACTTCGCCAGGCTTCGACCCCAAAAAGTTGCGTGGCGTGGCGCGCCTGTCTCCATTAACGACGACGGCGCGTTGCCCGCTCAGGGGGCAACGCGCCGTCGTCGTACTTCTGGATGGCGGCCGGGGCCGCAGCGAACTCCTAGCTGCGGAAGTTCACGAACTGGAGGTCGGCCTCTTCGAACTTCTTCAGGATGTTCATGGTTTCCTGCAGGTCATCTCGGGACTTCGAGGTTACGCGGAGTTCGTCGCCCTGGATCTGGGACTTGACGGACTTCGGGGCTTCGTCTCGGATGATCTTGTTGATCTTCTTCGCGATGTCCTGTGCAATGCCCTCCTTGATGGAGCACTCCAGGCGGAATTCCTTGCCGGAGGGGTAAGGCTCGCCCTGGTCGAGGGACTTCAGGGAGATACCGCGCTTGATGAGTTTGGACTGGAATACGTCCAGGACAGCGAGGATGCGGTCCTCGGAGTTGGCCTTCATGAGGATCTTCTCGCCGCTGAAGTCGATCTCCGCGCCGACGCCCTTGAAGTCGTATCGCTGGGCGATTTCCTTCTGGGACTGGTGGAGCGCGTTGGCGACTTCCTGCTTGTCTACCTTGCTGACGACGTCGAATGTGGATTCGCCTGCCATGACTCTCCTTGTAATCGTTGGGGGTGGCCCGGAAACGGGCGGTTTTGTCTGCCAACCAGCCTAGTACGGAAGCGCCCGGCGTGTGCTGAACGTTCACAGTTCGCTCACAGCACACGCATGGCCGGAACTGAGACTGCCCCGACAGAGTTGTATCAGTTTGAAGAGCCCGTCCTGAAAGGGAGCACCATGAGCAACCAGGCCGTCCGATACGTCACCAAGTCAGCCGCTGCCGCCGCCGGTTCAATCGGAGTCGCTGCCGCCACCGCCGCAAGCGCGGTTGCAGCCGCAGCGCTCGCGGCTTCCGTGGTCCTGAGCCCGGTCCCGGATGCGGCGTCGCGGATGGACGGCGTTCACGCGGACTTGCTGCGGGCCGTGCAGCTCAACCAGATCACCCTTGAACAGGCGGCGAGTTTCGAGGCCAAACTGGCCGGCCGGATACTTGGCGATGCTTGAGATTTCCGCTGATTTTGTAGCTCTGAGGGCTCGATTCGATTCTTCGGCGGAAGTTCTGTAAGGTTGTCTTGCTCGCGCTTACCGGATCGGAAACGAAACGATGAACGGGAGTGACTTCTTTTGAAGTTCGGCAGATTACCCGAGCGGCCAAAGGGGGCTGACTGTAAATCAGCTGGCAACGCCTACGGGGGTTCGAATCCCTCATCTGCCACATCCCCGGATTTCCGGGAAATTTAGACCCGCCGGGATCTCTTCGGAGGTTCCGGTGGGTCTTTTTTATTGCCCGGTGATCACAGTTGTGAGCACACTCTTGCGCGCTGGTAGCAAAGATGCCGCTCCTTCGACTGCGTTGCGGGCCGCGTCACCCACCAGGTGCGCGTAGAGATCCCGGGTGATCTGGCTGTTTGAGTGGCCCATGGACTTGGACACGATGGCCAGGTCCTGGCCGCTGGCGAGCATCAGGGACGCGTGCAGGTGCCGCAGGTCGTGAAGCCTCATCTTTGGCAGTCCGGCCTTGGTCACCATCGTTTCGAACAGCTTGGACACGTAGCCTGGGCGGAACTCGCGCCCATCCTCGTACGTGAACACCCGGCCGCTCTCCGTGTACGCGTCACCCCATGTCTGGCGTTCGTGCTGTTGCTGGAACTGCCAAGCGATCAGCGCTGCCACGGCACGGTCTGAGAGGGCCACGACGCGGTCTTGCCCGGCGTCGGTCTTGATGGTGCCCTCCAGGACGACCTTGCCGACCTGGACGAGCTGCACCCGGACGACCAGCTTCCGGCCGGGAAGGTCCACATCCTGCCAGCGGAGCCCGCACAGCTCGCCGCGGCGCATGCCTGCCAGGATGGCCACCTCGAACAGCGCGGCGAGGCGATTCCCGACCTTGCCGTTGGGACGGCCGTGGCTATCCACGTTCTCGTAGCCCGCGATGAAGTCAAGGAACTTTCCAGCGTCGCCGGGCTCCCACACCTTGACCTTGCTCTTTTCGACCTTGGGCAGGCGAGCGCCGGCGGCCACGTTCTCGGCAATCAGCCCGTCCTGCACGGCATCTGTCAGGGCGCTGGAGAGGGTCGCGTGAATGCGCTTGATCGTCACGGCGCCGCGGCCCGAGTCTTGCAGTCCCTTGATCAGGCCGGCCACGTGCGCCCGTCGCAGATCCCGCAGGAGTAGCTTGGTCCCGAAGGCCGGGACGATGTCCTTGGCCACGTAGCTCTTGTACATGCGCAGCGTGGACGGCTTGAGCTGCTCGTGCCGCTCCTGGGCCTCAAGCCATTCGGTGACATACGCGGCGGCCGTCGTCTTCTTGAAGTCGTAGACCTGCCCGCGGAGCTGCTTCTCTGCCTCCCGCATGGCCTCCTCAGCGTCCCCGGAGGAGGAGTAGCTGTAATCAGTCAGGTAGCGGCGTTTGCCGCTGACGGGGTCGAAGCCGGCCGAGAGGCGGAAACCCCAGGTGCCGTGCCGGTAGTTCTTGAGCTTGGGGCAGTTGGCCCCGTATTGCTTGCCGTTCTCGTCGCGGCAACCACACCGCCTAGTTACCTTTGCCATCGGTCCACCTCTCAAATCTTGCTGAGTGTTTCGGTAATGCGTTTGTCCATGTCCTCCAGCGGCAGCCTGACGCTGTTCTCCAGCTGACGCTGGGCGATTCCGACTGCCGCGTAGGCGTCCCGCACCTCGTCCATGAGTTGGAGTAGGAGTCCGGCAAATTCGCCCTCCATCGAGCCTGACATGAGGGCGCGTGGTTCGAGCTTGAGGCTTCCAACTTGGATGTCATCGGCCTCCAGCGGGGGAACCAGGAGCATCGCGGGCGTCTTCTCCAGGACGTGCGCGATAGCCACCAGGTCGTTGGCCGTCATTGCCCTGTCACCGTTCTCCATGGCGGAAACGGTCTGACGCTTCCATGGCTTTTCCAGGACCTCTTCCATCCGAGCGCCGAATGTAGGGACATCCATCCCTAGTTCCAAGCGTCGCGCCCTTGCGTTGTGGCCCACGATCCTCGACATATCCCAGCTCATAGCACTCCCTCATTGGCTTCTCGTCAAGAATTATCTTGCCACACAAGAAAGCACTTGCAAAGACCGTAGGGCATGTGTAATGTCGATTGTGCAAGGAAAAACTTGCTAGGTAACTAAATGCTAGACAGGAGGCAGATGTGGAAGCTCAGTACTCGAAAGAGGTTCAGGCGATCCTCGCCAAGCCGACAGCATCCGTCGATGAGTTCAGGCTCGTCATGGGGTGCGGCCGCAGCCAGGCATACCAGTTTGTCCGCGAAGGCGGGATCAAGACATTGCGAATCGGCAGCCGGATCTTCATCCCTACGAGCGCGATCCGCTCAATGCTCGACGGCACCGCGCCACAGGACGCCGCCTAGCCCAGCCAGGCAAGGCGGTCACCGCCCCATTTCAGGGCAAAGAAAAGGGAGCCAGCACCACCTGGCTCCCAAAAAATCCAACCACCGTCAGGAAGTAAAGATCATGACCACGATAGCACTCCACCGCAATGGTGAAGTCCGAGTGAAGCTGAACGATTCAGACAGCGTTGAGCCGAAGGCGGCAAAGGATCCGTTCGCCGGCATCCCACGGCACGTGTGGCAGTCCCTGTTCGTCCTCGTCTCGTCGATCCGCCCGGAGTGGGCGATTGGCGAAATCGCAGAAGCGGTATTCCGGTACCGGCGGGCCCTCCCGTTCCCGGAACTTTCAGCCGCTGCCATTCGGGCCGCACAGGATTCCGGCACCAAGAACACTTCCGCGCTGGAGCTCGCCATGCTGGACGCCGCTGACAAGTGGCTTGAGGCGGCTGATAAGTGATCACTGAATCCGACCTCGCCGCCGCCTGGGAATCCGGCTACTGGCACGGAACCAGCCACGAAGGGCCCTTGAACGATGCCGCCGTGGCCGCCAAGAACCCTTATCGATCCAAGGGTGTCACTCCGGCGAAATCCTGCAAGGTTGCCCTCAAGCAAGCTGCTGACACCGATAGAGAAGACGGGGCTGGAGAGGCTGAAACCAACGCATGACGATCACCACCGCAGAGTTCGGAGAGGAGACCTAGATGGGATACAAGCTCGCAGGGCAAGTACAGCAGCAGTGGTCGCACCTTGACCATGGACCCTACCGGCTCCTCATCGGCATCGCCCTGGCACTCCCAGAGGACTCTACGCGGTGCTGGTTCGGCCGCGATCGATTCGCCCAGCTCCTTGGTAAGACGCCGGTCACTGAAGCCGAGAAGGAGAACGCGTACAAGAGCGTTCAGCGCACCATCAAGGCACTCATCACCGCGGAAGCCCTGAGGCTGGTGTCAGCGGCGAAGCCGGGAAAGTCTGCCGTTTACCAACTGCTGTTCGGGGCAAATGGGGGACACTCAGCGTCCACCCTTACCGAAGGAATGGGGGACGTTCAGTGTCCACCATTGGAACGCGAATGGGGGACACTCAGCGTCCCGAATGGGGGACGTTCAGCGACCCCAATGGTGGACGTTCAGGGTCCTGAATGGGGGACACCAGACGTCCACCCGAAGAAGAAGGAAGAAGAAGTACAAGAAGAAGTTAAGAAACCCCGGGCATCCAAAGCAGCTCTCGAGAAGCAGATGACCGAGGACTTCGAGGCCTGGTACGCGATCTACCCGAAGCACGAAGGCAAGAAGCCTGCCAGGACCGCATACGCCAAGGCCCGAAAAAACGGGGCAACACTCGAGGAACTCATCTCCGGGGCACAACGCTTCGCCGCAAAACGCAAAGGGCAGGATCCGGGATTCACGGCAATGCCGGCCACTTGGCTCAATCAAGAGCGCTGGACAGACGAGGCTGGCTCTTCCACCGTCCAGGACGGCCCATGGAGCAAGACATATCACTCGCAATCTAACATCCCGCCGCAGTATGCATGGGCGAACCGACCCGACCATGGCGACCGGGCGCTGGCCAAAGGCGCGGCGATGATCGCCGCCCTGGAAGCGAAAGAACAACAACCCCGAGAAATTCAGGAGCGAACAGCATGACCGCCGAATCGGACCAGCAAGAGAACCCGAACTACGACATCCACAGCATCAGCTTCATCGACAACCCAAAAGGGGTTGGACTGCCCAACGAGTTCCTCGGCATGGGCATGCTCCTGATCACCCAGCAAGGATCCGACCAGCGCGGCACGGTGCTTGTTGATCACGACTACGCCGTCACAGCCCTGACCGCCCGCAAAGAGCTGGAGGGAATGATCTCGCTGGCAGCCACGGCGGCCCGGTGGCTGCGCCTCGGCTGGCCCGAAGACTGGGGTCCTGACCTGCCCTCCACTTGGGCGCCCCTCTACCTGGAAGGCATCCAAGCATGAGCAAGTACGTACGCCCCAGCGAATGCGACCGCTGCGTGACCGTCGAGAAACTCACCAGCGACTCCGGGCTCAGCTGGAGCATCGAAACAGCCCACGAACCCACCTGCCCCAACAACCTCCGGAAAGGCCAGCGCCCATGAACGCGTATGGTACGCAATCACATCGCGCACAGGCGCACATTGGGCCAGAAGGTTCAGACACCAATGCACACGGTGTGCATTCAGCCCGCGCCACACACATTGGGCCAACATACCAAACGCGTCCGGACGGTCCGGATGCTGTACGGGTGAACGCGCATGTTGGGCCAACGGTTGATGGTGAACGAAACGGTTCCGATGCTTCCCGCGCACATGCGCACGTTGGGCTTGCCAATGACTCGAACGGTTCGGAAACCGTTCGCACACCTGTGCTGAACGGCAACACGGACACACGCGGTCTGGTTGGCAGTGAGGAACGGGAACGTCTGGCGGCGGGGTTCGGGGCGAAGCTGCGGGAGATGCGGAAGGCGTCCGGGCTTTCCCAGGCGCGTCTGGGGGAGCTTGCCGGGATCGGGGTAACCCATCTGAGCCGATTGGAGCAGGGCCGCCGGCGCCCGTCTGTAGACGCCATCAAGGCCTTGGCCCGGATCATCTGCGGGAAGGTCAGCCCGGAGGCTGCAGAGCAGAAGCTGGCCGCCTTGGCAGGGGATTCCCTACGTGAGGGAGCGGCACGCAGGAAGCGGCAGCGGGACAACAAGCACCGGCGTGCAGCTGCGGCCGCGTTGAGCAAGACAACGAGGCAGCTCAGAAAGCACATTGCCGACCAGGAGCGCCTTGGCCTTCCCGTGCCCGAGTCGATGCGCAGGCTTGTGGACTCAGGCATGGCCGAGCGTCTGGAGGACTTCAAGGACGAGCCCGGGATCAAGGGCGTCAGGGCGCGGGACGCCCGTAGACCCAGGTTTGACCGGCCGCGGAGCCGCAGCCTCAAGGACCTTCAGGCATGGCTGGATTCCCACGAGTCCGAACGGTCCGAGGACGATGATGACGATGAGCTTTGACCGGTCAAACACCAAGGCGTGCGCGGGCCCGTTGGGGCATGAAACCCACTCGTCCGAACCCTTCGGAAAGGGCAGGTGAGCTGATTGGGGAACAGTTCACCTGCCGGTAGGCCGCCTGAATGCAAGGAACTTTCGCCGCGTGATCACAGGGTGAGCACCGCATGCCAGCCCGCGAACAGCGTCCCGCAGCCGGCCTCCCTGGATGCCCTGTTGCGGGGTCCGATCGCACAGGGTGTGCTGCGCTCTCTGATGCGGGACGTGGAAAGGCAAATGCGCGAGCAGGGCGCGAGCGTTCCGGTCTGGGCACTGCCCGTCTACAAGGCGCTACAGGAGGCGTCAGGGGCGGATCTCGACCGCACCGTCGTCGCGTCCGTTATCGGACCTCGTCTTGCCAAAGTGGAATCAACCAATTGGGTTGGTGTCATGGATGCGGCGACCCGGACCGGACGAAGCGAACGGCAGGTACGTCGGCTTGCATCGTCCGGCCGGGTCATCGCGAAGCGCATAGGACACCGGAGCTGGTTGGTTGACATCGACTCATTGGAAAACGTCCTAAGGAATCAGGCAGCATGACCAGCACCACAGACACCGACCCTGACCGGATCATCGCCGACGCGGAGCAGGAAGCGAAAGAGGCAGAGAACCTCGTCCACACGCTTGAGGAGAAGGTCCGCTCAGGTGACGATTCGGTGACGTTCGAGGAAGTTGAGAAGGCCCGCGGCCTGCTGAGCTTTGTACGTCTCCGCAAGGAGGCAGCCAAGCGGAAGGCGGCCGCCGCCACAGAAGCCGCCCGACTAGCCGCCTGTGCGGCACTGAATGCTGAGATCACCGCGCTGATCAAGGGCGACGGGCAGCGCTTCAGCGACCAGCTCAAGGCCGCTGTGGAAGCGTTCCGGGTGTTCCGTGACAGCGTGGACGAACGCAATGAGAAGGTCCGTGAGTTCCGGAAGCGCGCCGAGAATCTTGGTATCCCGGAGCACAAGCACGCGGGCCCTGTCCCGGCTACACATGGCGGCGTACGGCTCGCAACCGGCGGCAGCCCTGGGCTGTTGGCCGGTGTCGTTGTCGGCCGCTCACGGGTGGAAAGCCTGGACGCAGACGTCTTCATGAACCGGGCGCTTGACCTACTCGTGCGGGAAGGAAAGCTGAAGCTCATGGACTTCATCGGCGCCGGTGAAGACCTCTTCGGGGATATGGCCGCCATCGACGCGGAAGCCCCGGAGTCATCGGCCAAGCACTTCTACCGCGGCCCGAACGGCGGCGTGTTCCGCAAGGATGAGCCGTTCACCGACGAGGAAATCCAGCTCCACAACCTTCGGGTGATCACCAAGGCCGAGGCGGATGCAGAATGAGCGGCCCGCAGAAGACTTTGGCAGATCTGCAAGCAATGACAGCGGAGCAGATCGTGGAAGCCCACAATGCAGGCCTTCTGGGCGACCTACTGCGGGGCGGCACCCCTGAGGCAGTCGCGGCCCGGAAAGAGCAAGAGCGTGCCCGCCAGGCCGAGGCCATCAGCAATGCCGAAGCTGCCCGGATTGACGGCGCCAACGAACCAGGCGCCCGCAAACTACAACAGGAAAGTCTGAGGCCATGGGAAGCGCCGGTTTTGAGGCAATGATCGACGCCGTCGTGGACCGGGTTGAGGAAGCAGTCCCTGCCGCGGCGTTCAAGGCCATGGAGCACGTCCGGGAGGTTGCCGTAAGCCGTGCCCCGATAGAGACCGGGAACCTGCGCGGCAGCGCCTCTACCGAAATCACACCCGAGGGTGCCAAGGTCACATTTCCCGGCCCGTACGCCCGGTATCAAGAATTCGAGCTCGGCCTGCGGCATGAGCAGGGCCAGGCCCTGTACCTGACATCCACGGTCATCTCGGAAGAAGAGAAGGTTCTGGAGATCGTTGACGAAGAGTTGCGGAAGGCCATGGAATGACGGACACAACGACCACCGGCTCTATTGACGCGAAGCTTGGCATCGACCTTAGTGCGTTCAAGCGGGGCGCGGACGAGGTCAAAGCCGACGCCAGGGAGCTCGGAGCCCTCGACCCGACGATCAAGGTAGACGCGAACGTCGCAAGCGCCGTAGCGAAACTCGATTCGGTCTCCCTCGCGGAGCGGAACCTCGACAACGCCTACCAACGCTCGGCCATCTCCCAGGAGAAACTCGACGCGGTCACAAAGAAGTACGGCGAGGACTCCGTCCAGGCCGCCAGTGCACGCCTCACCCATAAGCGGGCCATGGACGCGGAGTACGACTCCGAAGCGAAACTGTCCGCTGCCCGCGCCAAGGCTATTACCGAGCAGGACAAAGAAACCGAGTCCACCAACCGGGCCATCAAGGCGGACAAGCAGCGCGTCTCTGGCCTGCAAGTCCTGATTGCACTTGCACCCGCCCTGCTCGGGCCGGTGACCGCGATCTCCTCCGCGGCTGTCGGTCTCGGCGTGGCCTTCGGCGGCATGGCCCTGGGCGGTATCGCCGCGATCGCCGGAATCAAGCACGAAATGCAGGACGGCACCGACGTCGGTAACGCATACTCGGCCGGCCTGGGTGCCATCAAAGGCAACCTCGCGGAGCTCGGGACGTCATCGGCGAACGGCATGCTCGGGGCGTTCAACGACGTGGTCGCGGAGACCAACATCCGGATGCCGTTCCTGAACCAGTTCCTCGCCGAAGGGTCCGCGGAGCTCGGGCACATGGGCGGCACCGCCCTAAGGGGTGTGCTGGATGGTCTCCAGCAGATGAACCCGCTGATCCAGTTCGGCGCCGTCCAGCTTGAGAAGTTCGTGACCTGGTTGTTTTCCTTCAACGGGACCAACGGGTTCACGGAGTTCATCCAGTACGCCATGGACAACCTGCCCGGGACCATGACCCTCATCGAGAATCTTGTCACTCTGGCCGGGCACATCCTCGCCGCCTATGCCCCGCTCGGGCCGGTGGTCCTCGGCTTCCTCAACGGGCTTACCGGGCTGCTGAACGACCTGCCGTTACCGGTCCTGGCCGGGCTGGTAACCACGGCAACCACGATCGCTCCGGCCTTCAACCTCGCCAAGACTGCCGTGAACACCTTCGGCGATACAGCCATCCTCTCGGCGCTGAAAGTGGACATGCTCGGGGTGTCCGTGAATCTTGCCGTACCGGTGGTCGGCATCCTCACCGCGATCCTCGCCGGCGCAGCCATGGCCATGGCCACCAGCGCCGCAGGAACCGCGAACGCCTCGGCTGCTGTCCAGGACTACACACAGGCACTCAAGGACGACAACGAGGAACTTGGCAAGCACGTCAGGCTCCAGGCCGCCAAGGCACTCTCCGACGCCGGGGCGTACGACGCTGCCCGGACCCTAGGCGTGTCCCAGACGGTCCTGACAGATGCTCTCATGGGTGTTGCCGGAGCGCAGGACATCGTCAACGACGCCGTCAAGAAGGGCAAGGCATTCCAGGAGGACAACACTCAGAACGTGATCTCCTCGACCAGCCACGCCATGGTGCAGTCCGAAGCCCAGAGGAACACGGCCAAGGCCATCGACGTCGTTACCGGGGCGTTGAACAGCCAGTCAGGGGCCATATCGAAGTCCAAACAGGACAACCTCGACCAAGCCGCCGCAATGAACACAACGACGGGGGCGCTGACAGCCCAGCAGATCGCCCTGCAAGGCCAAGCATCCATCTATGGCGAGTCCGTGCCGGTGTACCAGGCAGCGGTCAAGTCACAGCAGGACCTGGCGGACAAGGCAGCCCAGACCACCGCGAACATGGTTCAGCAGAATGATGCAGCCGGGCTGCTGAAAATGACCCTCGACGGACTCAACGGCAAAGCGATCTCCGCCGCACAGGCACAGAACGCTTTCGACTCCCAGCTCGCCAACATGGGCACCCACGTGGACAAGACCGGCAAGACCATCAAGTTCACCACGGCCAACATCGGCGACATGTCAGCAGCCTCGGTAGCGCTCCGGGGACAGCTCAACTCACAGGTGTCCGGACTCATGGCCGTGGTAGAGGCCAACGGCGGTCTGAACGATTCCACGGGCCAGGCCAAGGCCGAGATGGAAAAGATGCGGACGCAGATCATCGACAACGCCGTGGCCCATGGTGTCGACAAAGATGCGGTCACCGCCTACGTGGACAAGCTTCTGACGATCCCGGCGTCGGTGCCACCTACGAAACTCGAGATCGACAAGGCCAAGGCCGAGGCGGACATTGCGACGTTCCAAGCCCACGTGGACGCGGTCCACGGGAAAACCATTGACCTGATCACCCGCGAGTCCACCCAGAAAACGGCGGACACGATGGGAACCCGCACCAACCCGGTGACCGGCGAGCAGGAGACCTACGTTTCCACACCGGGCGGGGCGGAAGCGCCCGGTAACGGTGGCGTCGGGACTGCTACGGGTGGTTCGATGTGGATTGCCCGCGCAAGCGGCGGCCCAGTCAATTACCTCGCAGCAGGCGGTCACCCGGGCCAGCCCCAGGGTACGGATACCGTTCCGGCGTGGCTCACCCCGGAAGAGTTCGTGTTCAAGAGGGCATCGGCTCAGTCCATCGGGCTCCCGGCACTGAATTACATGAACCAGACGGGCCAGCTCCCACCTGGCGGTGGACAGCAAGGGCCGATGACGATGACCGGGACACTCGTCATGGACTCGGGAGAAATCCTCGGCACGTTCCGCGGTATCGCACGGCAGGAAGCTTCCAGCGCGATAGGGGCGGCGAACCGGGACGCTTCACGGCGCCCAAGCCGCTGATTGTGCTCACGCTGTGATCACCTGCCGAAAGTGCCCAGTAATAGCAAGGAATCCGGGCCTGTGAGTTGATACGGAATCAGCTCGCAGACAGCCCAGCCCAACACACACACCGAGAGTAGGAGAACCCAATGGGAATCTTGGACGTACCAGGCGTCACCCTGTATCACTTTGATGGCGTCATGGCAGGCAAAATCGCCGACCACACCAGTGCTACGGCAGCGCTACTAAATTCCACCTTTGTGAAGACTTTGGGGCCGTCCAACGGCACCGATGACTCCACCTGGATCAATACCACGCTTGCCGCCGGGGGAGCATTCCGCGGCCTGCCCGGCCAGACGTACATGGCAAAGATAGTGCTCCCCTCAAACACCTCGCTGGACCTGACCGGTTGCCGTGTCATCCACCCGAGCGGGGCCACCAGCGGGAATCTCATCACCAATGCCGCGAAGACCCCGGTTGCGACCGCTAGCGATGCGGCGATCACTAGCGGCGCGTTCACGGTCACGACCGCCCTTTCTTCACAGGCGGTTGCGGGGCAGACCGTTGTTATCGCGGGTGCGCTCGGAAACGGTCCTCTGGTGGCCAACGTGGTCTCAGTCGCCGGGTCAGTCATCACGCTGACGCTGGCAGCCAAGGCCACCGTCAGCGCCGCAGCAATCAGCCTCTTCACCCGCGACAAGAGCATCAAGGTCAAGGGCGGTGACTGGGACAGGCAGGCCGTGGCCGGTTCCGGCGTCGAGCTGCACGGCCTCATGTTCCGGCACGTCGATGACCTCACTGTGGACATCGATTCCTACCGCTCGACGGCAGGCAAATACGGTCTCAACATCGGGGACGTCACCAACGCCAAATTGGGAATCGGCTACGTCGATTCGGCCTCGGACGGCATCCACGTCAATGGGCCTGCCTCGAACATCGAGATCACCCGGATTGCCGGGTCCTCAGGCGATGATTCCGTGGCGCTCACCGGCAACGACTACGCGGCCTACGCAGACGTGGCAGGCGACATAACCGACGTGCGTGTCCGCTCCTTCAACACCTCTTCCAAGACGGCGAACCTCTTCAAAGTCCTGGCCGGTTCGGGCTGCACGGTGGACAAGATCAAGGCAGGCTCCATCAGCGGCGCACCCACAATCAACGCGGTGTGGATAGGCGACGACTCGGGACAAGCAGCAACCACGGGCGGAACCTACGGGTCTGTGGAAATCGGCCTGATCGATGCTGTCATATCGAATACCAACAATAACCAGCTACGCCTCATCTCCCCGAACGCCTCCACCATCAGGGCCAGTGTCCGCTTCTCCGCCGCGGGTGGCTACGCGGTCGGGACGTCCGGCTCCACCACCGCGACTATCGGTTCACTGGTCATCAATGCCGACATAGCGGGTGCCGGCGGGGTGTTTTTCGCCAACTCGTCCACCACCACCATCAAGTCACTGGTCATCGACGGATATGTGAGCCTCACGGGCGCTGGACAGGCGGTGCGCTCCGAGCTGGGCACCATCGTGGACCTGGACATGCGGGGCAAGTTCGAAGGAGCGTCAACGTCATTCGGGGTGCGGCAGGTTTCGACCTCGGCCCGGACCATCACAAACCTTCGCCTGTCCGGATCCTTCTCGGGATTTGACTCGGTGTACCGCAGTTCGCCCAACGCCCAAGGCGCAGCAGTCACCCTCTCCGGGAAAGTCACCTCCACTAACAGGGCGTGCGCCTTCTACAACGGAAGCAACACCGTCGTCCTGGCAGGATGCACGCTGGACTCCCTGGCCCTGGAAGCGTTCTACGTCTCCAGCGGCTCGGTCTCCGTTTCCGGGTCGCTGGGCCTGCTGCTGACACCGTACTCAGGTGGGCTGTTCGGGCGTGCCGCATCCGAATCCATCAAAGCCAATGGTGCGTCCATCCCGGCCGACTTCGCTAAGCTCACACCCTCTGATCAGGACGAAGCGAACAACACAAACGCTGCTGTTGGCTGCGGAGTTGGAAAGGCGATCTACTCGACTGCGGCGGGTCACTGGAAAAACCTCTACAGCGGGGCACTGTCCTAACCGTGGGGCTCCCTTCGCCGGCTGCCCCCAGTTTGTTTGCGGGAATCTTGGGAGGTAGTCTGAAGCCTCATTCATTCGCTTGAATGGCATGGCCTTGTAGCTCAGGGGATAGAGCGGCCCTTTGCCTAAGGGTTGGTCGCGGGTTCGATTCCCGCCAAGGATTAGACGAGGGACGCTGTGTGGCACGAGCCCGGCGTCCCTCTTTCTTTGAATCATCCCCCGGTAGTATCAGTCAATGCAGATTCAGTGGGGTGACATCGCTACTTGGACAGCGTCGATAGCTGCCCTGGTCTTTGGGATACTCGGATTTTGGCGTGCCGGGAAGGCGAACAAAACAGCGGCAGACGCTCTCGTGGCGGCCAAACGCCAGGCAGCCAGCGCCGAGAAAGCCAACCAGACTGCCGATGAGGCTCTGGCAGTTGCTCGCCGAGCCACGAAGGCCGCAGAGGAATCGGCAGCCGAAGCGAAACGCACAGCCGATCTTGCCGAGCTCAGCAATGCGCGTTCGGTGGAACGAAATGATGTTGTCTGGACCGTGTATGACGGCCAAGGTGGCGGGCCGTGGAAAGCGACCAATTCCGGCGCCGACGTTGCGTACAGCGTAATTGTGATGCTGCGCGGAGATGGCGTTCGAGAGGACACTAAACCTGTTGACCTTCCGCATGGCGGGGCTGTGGAGATTGATCTCGGGACGCGATGGGTCGAAGCGGAAGCGGCTGCGGCGGAAAAATGGGAACGGAACCTCGCGGCCGGATTCTTGGGCTCGCCCGGGGCTACCTTGAATCTCACATACCGGATCCTGTGGAAAACCCAGACCGGCGCGGAACACGTCTGGACGACGGAGATGGCCTTGCAAAAAGCGCAGGCCGCCGTGAATCGGAAGTAGTTTGGTAGTGCTCCACGAGCCCGCCCAGGGAGTCTGAGATGGTCTTGGCGGCTTCCTACTCGCCCCGCAGACCACGGCCGGGGGCTGCTTTCGTGCCTACCGGATCCCGCTACGAGGCTTCGGTGGAGGCATCTTCCGTGGGCGCATCTACCGTAGGTGCATCTACCGGGGCTTTGGCTACGAGATAGTCGACGCCGGCCGCGAGACTGTAGAGGCCGATGACCAGCATGACGGCGCCGAGGACAAGCAAGATCCCACCCAAGACCAGCAGGGCCATGCCAGGGTACTTAGGGTCTGCGTATTTGACGACCACTTCAGTTGCGTTCATGACGGCCCCGATTGGGGTCATGGTTCCGCCTGCGATGACCGCGAGCGTTCCAAAGGCGACGTATACGGCTGACGGGCTCGGTTTTTCACTCATGACCGGCTACCCCCAATATTGGTTTCATGAGCATGATCATAGGGGCAGGAGCGCCTATTTAATAGCTGGAGCGTGCAATTCATTTTCGGCAAGACCAACTTGAGGTAACTCGAAATGGGAACTTGCGGAAACTAGCCCCAAGAACCCGCGGAAACTTGAACCAATAACTGGGGCTGGCTGCATTCCGTTGTAGCTTCGGGAGCATGGCAATTCTCACGGGGCGCCCAGACGCAAAGATAAAGCACGTGGCCGAGTTTCTGAATCTCCACCCGGAGACAGTTCGCCTCCTCGCCAGGCAAGGCGCATTCCCGAACGCATACAAGACCGGTAAGGGCGGGCGCACTTCCCCGACGCGGATCCCATGGTCTGACGTGGAGGACTTCAGGAAGAAGGCGGCGCCAGCGTCCATGTGAGGCGGAAACCGGAGGCAAGCCGGTGAGACGGTGCAGGCGGGACGGCCGGCGATTATGTAGTCTTCAACCATGGCTGAACTGGACTACGCATTCCTGGCTGAATTTGCCAAGGTGGAAAACAACCAACTCACGGTGGTCGGTGCTAGCTACACGCATGTTCTGGCGCAAACACTTCCGGTCAATCACCTGCTTTACGTGGCCGGAAGGGTGCGCATTGCAGAGTCGGAACCGGCACCCACACTGTCGATCAAGTTCCGCTCGCCAGCTGAAGGCCTGGAAATAGGCGTGGACTCAACATTGTCGACCCAGCCAGCTCGCCCTTATGACGGCAAGATCGGCCTGACATTTGCCGTAGGTCTCGGCGTTCCTCTGATGGCTGAGGGGCTGTATGAAGTGGTAATCGAGTTGGATGGCGTTCAGGTCAGACGGCTTGCCTTCGACCTAGCGTCGGGCAGCGAAGGCTCGTGAAGCTCAACTTCTCATCCCACGCTCGTAACCAGATGCGGCGGCGTGGGATTACTGAAGAAGACGTGCGCGCCGCTCTTGAGCATTGGAATACTTCAGTGCCGGGTAAATCGGCGCCAGTTTGTTATATCGGTACCGTGCCAGACGGTCGTACCTTGCAGGTATGTTTGTCAGATACTGTGGGAAGCCAAGCTACAATCGACGTAGTGACAGCCTACTGGAAATCGTAGATGGCCTGAAAGGAGTCGAGATCATGAACGACTACAGCATCCGCGTGGAAGTGGACTACAAGGCAGACGCGGCGTACATCGCTTTGCTGGACGCTCCGGTTAAGGAAACCGTTGAGATAGCTGAGCACGTGCTTGTGGATCTAGATGAGTTCCGCGTGGTTATCGGGATTGAAGTTCTGAGACTGACGGCAAAAATTCCGTTTGACGAACTGAACAAGACCTACCATGTTCGCTCGGAACTTGTTGAGAGGCTCCGCAAGATTCAACCGAGCATCAGTGGGTTCTTGTCGGTAACCGTAGGAACGGACAGCAGTATCCGTTCTTCGGCTCGTGAGCTAACTCCTGCATAGGGCAGCGTTTCGATCACTGAGGTGATCACCCTGTGAGCACGCACCCCCACGCACTAGCGGATATGACCCACCACACCGGTAAGCCCGGAGGTGGGAAAATTGCCTAGATTCCGCACCAAAAGCAACCGGCGATGCCAGCCGATCACAGCGGTGAAATCACTGTAAATCAGCTGGCAACGCCTACGGGGGTTCGAATCCCTCATCTGCCACAAAATTAAATCCCCGGAACCATATGGTTCCGGGGATTTTTTGTATGTCCGTGTCTTCTTGGGTGGGCCGTTCGACGCGGAAAATCGCCTGCGAGGCGCTCGTGGATTCTCGACGCCTGGATTCGGGTGTCGACAGGGATTTCGGGTGTCCCGCGGAATTTTCCGTGTCGCTGGCCTCTCGGAGGCGCACGACGGCGCGTGCTCACCGGCGGCGCCACGCCAGGCCCGGCTTAGCTCGCGCTGCCCGGCTCCAGCCAGTATCCGTCCTGGTGGTGCACGAGTTGCCGGCCCAGGCCTCCGGACAACTGGATCCAGAGCGTGCTGCGATCGTCCGTCATGCCGTCCAAGGTGCCTACGATCCTGTTGCCGCGGGTGTCCTGCAACACCAGCTCCTGGTGGAGCGGAAGTTCCGGCCACACATCTGCGTGTGCCCTGATGGTTTGGGTGGTGCTCACGGGATCTCCTTGGTGCTTCCTGCAATTTGTTTTCAGACATTCTTCCCGCGGCATGTGAACCGGCGGTAAACGACATGCCATGTAGCGACACACAAAACGAAGCTGTCCCAGGATGTTACTGCGGAGTAACATGGCGGTTATGCATTTGCTTCTCCGAACCCTCTTGCTCTTGTTCACCTCGTCCAGGCGGAGCCGGCTCAACGTTTGGGGCACGTCCTCCTTGCCCATGCGTGTACTGCCCACGGACATCGACATTGCAATGCATGTCAACAACGGCATGTATTTCTCGCTGATGGACCTTGGGCGCTTCGACCTCATGGTGCGCGCGGGGATCTGGCAAAAGATGCGCAGACGCCGCTGGAGCCCCGTGGCCGCCGGCGAGACGATCGCGTTCCGGAAGTCGTTGCAGCTCTGGCAGCAGTACACCATCGAGTCTAGGATCATCGGGCTCGATTCCAAAGCGATCTACTTTGAACAACGAATGGTGGTGGACGGCGAGATCTACGCCCGCGCGCACATTGCCACCCGGCTTGTCGCCAACGGCCGGCCGGTGAGCCAGGAGGAAATCCTGGCCGAGTTCGGCGAGCCGCCCGCAGACCTCGAGCTTCCGGAATGGATCCACGAGTGGCGTGAGAACAACGCCCTCCCCGGCGCCCGGAAGGCCGCCCCTCACCTCTGGCACTAGCCGAAGGTGCCGGTCGGGCCCAAGCCAGCCGGCCGCCGTCGTGCTTTATTCCCGGTTTGCCGGGTAGCGAACAAGGGCGACTTAGGCGGCGCCGTCGCGTACCGTGGAAGCATGGCTACAGTTGACATCACCGGCGAGCAGTTCGCATCGACCATCGAGGGCAATGACATTGTCCTCGTGGACTTCTGGGCTGCGTGGTGCGGCCCTTGCAGGCAGTTTGCCCCCACATACCAAGCCGCTTCCGAGAAGCATGACGATGTCTTCTTCGCCAAGGTGGACACCGAGGCCGAGCAGCAGCTCGCCGCCGAAGCCGGCATCTCCTCGATCCCCACGCTCATGGCCTTCCGCGAAAAGGTCCTCGTGTTCTCCCAGCCGGGCGCACTGAACGGACCCCAGCTCGAGCAGGTCATCGAGGCCGTCAAGGGGCTCGACATGGACGAGGTTCACGCGCACATCGCAAAGCAGCGCGCCGAAAACTCCTAGCAAACGCCATCGGCTGTTGCCCACTTTCCAGTGGGCAACAGCCGATGCTAGTTAGAGGCGCTCGAGCTTCACCGGCTCCGCCAGCAGCGCACTGAGGGATTCGTTGAGGTCCTGAACGGCGATGCCCTTGGAATGGATGTCGAGGTGTTCCTCCGAGGCCCACTGTTCAGTCAGGACCAGCTTGTCCTCGTTGGCTTCGGTGAGCTCGTAGCGGATGCAGCCGGGTTCGTTCACTACTTCGTCGATCGCGATTTCCAACGCGAGTTTCACGCGGAAGAATTCGCCGTCGTTGGGAATGAACGTGGCCTGCAGGTCAATGGGTGCACTCATGGGATTCACATTACCGGCTGGCCCGGCAAGCCCCTGAAATATTTTGTAGGACTTCCAAGCAAAAGTCTTCTCTTGGACCGGCGGAGTTGGTAGCGTGCGTTCATGCTTTCCTACACAGCCGGGGACACTGACGTCCCGCTGCTTGAAGAGACCATCGGCGCCAACTTTGAACGCGTCGCGGCGCGGTTTCCGTTGCGGGACGCGCTCATCGAAGCCGCCGTGGTGCCCGGCGATGAGGCCCGGCGCTGGAGCTACGAAAAACTGAACGACGACGTCGATCGCCTCGCGCGTGCGCTCCTCGCCGTGGGCGTCGCCAAGGGTGACAGGGTGGGCATCTGGAGCCCGAACTGCGCCGAGTGGACCATCCTGCAATACGCGACGGCTAAGGTGGGGGCGATCCTGGTCAACGTTAACCCGGCGTATCGCAGCCACGAACTCCAATTCGTGGTCCGCCAGAACGGCATGCGGATGCTGGTGGCGGCGCCATCGGATAAGAACAGCGACTATGTGGCCATTGCCCGGGAGGCCTTGGCCGGCTGCCCGGAGCTTCGGGAGCTCGTGTTCCTTCCCGATCTGGGACTGGACATGCTCAACGCAGGCGAGCCGCAAACTGACGCCGAGCTGACGTTCGCCGAGCTGCTCAAGCGGGCGGACGACGTCGCGCCCTCAGCGCTCAAGGCGCGCATGGCGGAACTGGACCCGCACGATCCCATCAATCTGCAATACACTTCCGGCACCACGGGATTCCCCAAGGGCGCCACGTTGACCCACCACAACATCCTCAACAACGGCAACCAGATCGGCAGGCTGTTGGGGTACACGGAACGCGACCGTGTGGTCTTGCCGGTGCCGTTCTACCACTGTTTCGGCATGGTGATCGGGAACCTGAACGCGTTGAGCTTCGGTGCTGCCACGATCATTCCGGGCCGCGGATTCACCCCGGCCGCCGCCCTGGAAGCGGTTCAGGATTTTGGCGGAACCTCGCTGTACGGAGTACCCACTATGTTCATCGCCGAGTTGGCTTTGCCCGATTTCGCGTCCTATGACCTCTCCACGCTGCGTACCGGCGTCATGGCCGGCTCACTGTGCCCCATCGAGGTCATGGAGCGTGTCATCGGGGAGATGAACATGCGGGACGTGGCCATTTGCTACGGAATGACCGAGACTTCGCCCGTGTCCACCATGACCCTCGCGGCGGACACCATTGAGCAGAGGACCACGACTGTAGGGCGCACGATGCCCCGGCTCGAGTCCAAGATCGTGGATCCGGGCACCGGCGAAACCCTGGAACGCGGAGGAATCGGCGAGCTGTGCACGCGCGGCTACGCCGTGATGGACGGGTATTGGGGCCAGCCGGAGAAGACAGCCGAGGCAATCGACGACGACGGCTGGATGCACACGGGGGACCTCGCCCGGATGGACCCCGACGGCTTTATCGTGATCGAAGGCCGCATGAAGGACATGGTCATCCGCGGAGGAGAGAACATCTATCCCCGCGAAATCGAGGAGTTCCTGTACCGGCATCCCGCGATCCAGGATGTCCAGGTCATCGGGGTGCCTGACGCCAAGTACGGCGAGGAACTGATGGCCTGCATCATCCTCAAACCGGGAGCAGCGTTGGACTTGGACGGAGTGCAGGAGTTCTGCCGCGGGAAATTGGCCCACTACAAGATCCCCCGCTACGTGGACATCCGGGAGAGCTTCCCCATGACAGTCTCCGGCAAAGTGCGCAAGATCGACATGCGCGAAGAAGCGATCGCCCGCCTCGGACTCTAATTCCAACGCGGGGTCACTTACGGCCCATGTTGCTGCCCGACATGGGCCGTAAGTGACCCCGCGTTGGCTTGCTTGGAAGTCAGCCTGTGGATAACTCCTTGCCGGGGTCAAATTGCGGACAAACTGGATCCCATGGTCCGCATCAATCCGCTGCCGAAGGAAATCAGTAGCCGTCCTTTCACCGTCTATGAATCCCGTGTGCTTGGCGTCGCTCCGAAGCGGCTCCGGGCCAGGGACGTGTCCGACGGCGGCCGGCTGATCTATTTGCCCGCGGGTCGTGAGTTTGCGTTTGCCGAACGGGCGCGGGTCCTTGCCGCGGCAACACCGGGTGCCTGGGTCTCCCACGAGAGCGCCGCGGTATTGACCCGGCTCGGCCTTCCTCCGTGGCTGGGCGGCGAAGAGACGGTCCACCTCAGCAAGCCCCATGAGCTTCCCCGGGTCCGCCGGACCGGAGTGACGGGGCACCGAGTCCGTGTCCTCCAGGGCGAAGTCACGGAGATAGACGGTATCCCGGTGTCCTCCCCGTCCCGGACGTGGCTTGACCTGGCGCATCAGTTGCCGCTGCGGTACGTGATTGCCATGGGCGACCAGTTGATCCGCATGCCCCGGCCGGGCCTTGAAGGAAGGACGGAGCCCTACGCGAACAAGGAAGGGCTGCGCCTCCTGATCCGCCAGCATCCGAATATGAAGGGCGTGGAGAAGGCCCGGCTTGCCCTCGAAGACATGAGGGTCGGAGCAGACTCGTTTCCGGAGACATTCCTGCGGCTCGCAATGTTGGATGCGCGATTGCCTGAACCGGAATTGCAGCTCCGCTTCGATCCGGACGATCCGTGGTCGCCGTCCGCGGACCTGGGGTACCGGCGGTTCCGGATCGCCGTGCAGTACGACGGCGCACCGCATCTCACGCGGGAACAGCAGACACGGGACAACCGGAGGGACGAAGCTTTCACGAGCGCCGGCTGGTCCTACTTCAAGGCCAACGCCCATGACCTGGCCGAAGGGTTCGCCGGCCTTATTGTCCGGATCAAGCGGGCGAAACTCCCAACGCGGGGTCACTTACGGCCCATGTCGGGCAGCAACATGGGCCGTAAGTGACCCCGCGTTGGTGGCGTTAGTGCCCTCGGTGGTCCTGGATGGTCATCCGCGGACCGAATGTCGGTTTGCGGAAGCCGCTGAGCCCCAGCATCCGGACTACCCGCTGCCGGTGCCCACTCCACGGTTCCAGGAGAGCGATCATTCCGGCGTCGTCCGTTTTCCTGCCGGTGAGCGCATAGCCGACGTACGAGGCCAAATGGTAGTCGCCCACCGCGATCGAATCCGGGCAGCCATGAGTCCGCTGGACCACCTCGGCGGCCGTCCAGACACCAATGCCCGGGATGGTCTGCATCTTGGCCCCGGCTTCCGCTGCGCTGAGCGATGCGAGCCGTTCAAGCGCGACGGCGGATCGCAGCGCCCGCATGACGGTCGCCGAACGCTGGGGACCCACGCCGGCCTTGTGCCATTCCCATGAAGGAACGGCCAACCATTGGGAGGCGGTTGGCGGGACGAGGAGGCCCGACGGCAGGCCCGACGTCGAAAGGCGGCCCGCGCTTGGCGCTGCGGTCCCGTAACGGTACATCAGGTAGCGGTAGCCCCGACGGGCCTCGATAGTGGTGACCTTTTGCTCAAGAATCGTGGGCACGAGGGAGTCCACCACACGGCCGGTGGTAGGCAAACGGACGGCGAGGTTCCGGCGTCGGGCTTCCCTGACCATGCGCGGAAGGGTGGCGTGAAAGGCAGCCTCGTCGAAGCCGGACCAGTCGTCCCCGCTCCCCAACAGCGCAGGCACGGAGGCGATGGCGGAGCCGGCACCGACGCCCCAAGCCTGGGTATCGACGTGCCTGTCCTGGCCGTTTCCCGCGGCGGTGAGTCGCAATGTGACCGGGCCATCCGGCGTCGTGAAGGCCATCCACACGCCGTCCTGCCGCGCCGCGAAGGAGGGGTCGCCATTGCCGCGCATGAGGATCCCCAGGGTCTGGAGAAGGTCGAAGGGGCCGCCGGCGTGCCATCGCACGGACGCGTCGGCCGCAGCCGCTGCTGCTGGCGGGACATCGACGATGGTCATTCATTCATGGTCGCACGCTCACCTGACAACACTCGAAAAGAGCCGCGTTCAAGCCCTTACGCCGCGAAACCCACCCGACTAGACTCCACGTGTGGCGCGGGGCGTCTGCGCCTTCCATGACAATCTCAGGAGAACCAATGGCCGGTGTAGTGCATTTTGAAATCCCCGCGGACGACAAGGAGCGGGCCAACACTTTCTACCAGGGTGCCTTCGGCTGGATGCTCAACCCCATGCAGGAGATGGACTACACGATCGCAATCACCACGCCTTCGGACCCGCAGACGGGTATGCCGAGCGCGCCCGGGGCCATCAATGGTGCATTGTTCCCGCGCACAGAGGAGCTGAAGACGCCCATCATCACGGTGGATGTCGAAGACATCGAGGCTTCGCTTGGCCAAATCGAGAGTGCGGGCGGTTCAGTGGTCAAAGGCAAGGATGCTGTTCCGGGCATGGGATACTACGCCTATTTCAAGGACACCGAAGGCAACATCCTGGGCCTCTGGCAGACCGACTCTTCGGCGGCAGGCACTGCACCGGCTGAGTGAGTGGGTTGCCCGGGCCGGCCCTTTACGCGGGGCCGGCCCTTTCCCCGAAACTACTCCCCGAAGCGCCCGCGGGCCTCCGCTGGAATCAGCGGCTTCTCAGCGCGGACCTTGAGTTCCTGCACCGCCCACGTGTTGCCGTCCGGATCGCTGAAGCCGAAGAACGTGCCGCCGTCGCGCTCGTCGAAGACGGTGATTTCGCTGGCCTCGACGCCGCGGCCCAGCAATTCCTCGCGTGCGGCGCGCGCATCCGCGACCACAAGTTGAAGGCCCCGCATGGAACCCGGCGCCATCTCATTCTGCGCCGGCAGGTCTCCGACGACGATCGAACATCCGGAGCCCGGAGGGGTCAGCTGCGCCACATGCATGTGCTCGTTGGTGGTGTTGTGGTCAAGGTTGAAGCCCACCTTGTCGCGGTAGAACTCGATGGCACGGTCAATGTCACTCACAGGGAGCACAACCACTTCGAGGGTCCAATCCATGGTGCATGTCCTTTCCTTGGAGGGTGTCACGGCTAGCTTGCCCCGCGAGGCCATCCTTTGGCTAGAAGCGAAGCAGATGCGGCCCGCCACCGGTCTGAGCGTCCGCTGCACCGGAGCAGTCCCGACCAAGCGGTAACTTGGTACCTATGAAGTACGCCCAGTCCGTCCTGGACCTCATTGGCAATACACCGCTCATCAAGCTCAACCACGTGACCGGGGACATCAAAGCCACCATTCTGGTGAAGCTCGAATATGTGAATCCCGGCGGCTCCATCAAGGACCGCATCGCGGTGAAGATGATCGAGGAAGCAGAACGGGACGGGAAGCTCAAGCCGGGCGGAACCATAGTGGAACCCACCTCGGGCAACACGGGCGTAGGACTCGCCCTCGTGGCCCAGCAAAAGGGCTACAAGTGCATCTTCGTTGTCCCGGACAAAGTGGGCGAGGACAAGCGTGCCGTACTCCAGGCGTATGGCGCCGAAGTTGTGGTGACTCCCACCTCCGTGGCCCCGGACAGCCCGCAAAGCTACTACAGCGTCTCCGACCGGCTCGTGTCCGAGATCCCGGGAGCCTTCAAGCCGGACCAGTTCTCCAATCCCGCAGCCCCCGGCAGCCATTACGAAACCACCGGGCCCGAAATATGGCGCGACACCGACGGGAAAATCACCCATGTCGTGATCGGCGCCGGTACGGGCGGCACCATCACCGGCACGGGCAGGTACCTCAAGGATGTGTCCGCCAACCGGTCAGAGTCCGACGGCGGCCGCGTCAAGGTCATCGGCGCGGACCCGGCAGGCTCGGTCTACTCTGGCGGCACGGGGCGGCCCTACTTCGTGGAGGGCGTTGGCGAGGACATGTGGCCGGCCAACTACGACAAGACCGTGCCGGACGACGTCATTGCCGTCAGCGACGCAGACTCCTTCGAGATGACCCGGCGCCTGGCCCGCGAGGAAGGCCTCCTGGTGGGTGGCTCCTCCGGCATGGCAGTGGTTGCCGCGTTGCAAGTGGCCAAAGACCTTGGCGAGGAAGCCGTCGTCGTCGTAATCCTGCCGGACTCCGGCCGCGGGTACCTGGCGAAGATCTTCAACGACAAGTGGATGCGCTCCTACGGCTTCCTCTCAGGTGGCGAGGAAGCCTCCGTGGGCGAGGTATTGAAGTCCAAGACCGGTGAGATGCCGGACCTCGTCCACATCCATCCCAACGAGACCGTGCGCGATGTCATCAACATCATGAACGAATTCGGGGTCTCGCACATCCCGGTCCTGTCGCAGGAACCGCCCGTGGTCATGGGCGAGGTCCTTGGCGCAGTCGACGAGCGCACGCTGACCACCAAGCTGTTCCGTGGCGAGGCCAAATTGACCGACAAGATCTCCGAGCACATGGGGGAGCGCCTGCCGGTGATCGGATCCCTGGAGACCATCTCCGCCGCACGAGAGCTGCTGTCCGACGTCGACACCGTCATGGTGACGTTCGTCGGAGCCCCCGTGGGCATCCTCACCCGCCACGACCTTCTCGCCTACCTGAGCAACTGACACTAGGAGTTCATATGTCTGCAAACGAAGCAGGATTCAACACGCGCGCTGTCCACGCCGGCCAGGCCTTCGAACCGCGCACCGGCGCCGTGGTTCCGCCGCTGCACTTCAGCTCGACGTATGCCCAGGACGGCATAGGCGGTTTGCGCGACGGTTACGAATATGGACGCGGCGGAAACCCCACCCGCGATGCGCTGCAGGAGCAGCTCGCCGCGCTCGAGGGCGGAACCCACGCCTACAGCTTCAGCTCGGGGCTTGCCGCGGAGGACTCCCTGATCCGCGCCGTTGCCCGCCCCGGCGACCATATCGTCCTCGGGAACGACGCCTACGGCGGAACGTACCGGCTCATCAACCGCGTGCTCGGCGAGTGGGGCATCGGCAACACACCAGTGGACATGTCCAACCTTGACGCCGTTGCCGCAGCCGTCGGGGCGAACAAGACCCGCATCGTCTGGGTGGAGACTCCGTCCAACCCGATGATGAAGATCACCGATATCGAGGCGCTCGCCAAAGTAGCGCACGACGCCGGTGCCCTCCTCGTGGTCGACAACACCTTTGCGTCTCCCTACTTGCAGACCCCGCTCGCCCTGGGTGCCGACGTCGTGGTCCACTCGACCACCAAGTACATCGGTGGCCACTCGGATGTGGTGGGCGGCGCGATCGTGGTCAAGGACGCCGAACTGGCAGAGAAGATCGGCTTCGTGCAGTTCGCTGTCGGCGCCGTGTCCGGACCCATGGATGCGTTCCTGACCACGCGTGGCCTCAAGACGCTCGGCGTGCGCATGGACCGCCACAGCGAGAACGCCCAGGCCGTGGCCGAGTGGCTGCTGGAGCGTCCCGAAGTTGAAGCCGTGCTGTATCCGGGACTGCCTTCCCACCCGGGCCACGAACTCGCGGCCAAGCAAATGAAGAAGTTCGGCGGCATGATTTCCGTGCAGTTCAAGGGCGGCGAAGCTGCGGCCCGCAAAGTCGCCGAATCCACCCAAGTCTTCACGCTGGCCGAGTCCCTGGGCGGCATCGAGTCCCTCATGAACTACCCCTCGGAGATGACGCACGCTTCGGTCAAGGGCACCGAGCTGGCCGTGCCGGTCAACCTGATCCGGCTTTCCTGCGGCATCGAGGACGTCGAGGACTTGATCGCGGACCTCGAGCAGGCGATCGGCAACATCACCGACTGAAAGCCCATCCATTCCTGACCTTCTTTGGTGAACGGATCGGCCGGGACACGCCATCACAGCGGCGTGTCCCGGCCGATCCTCGTTCAAACATGGTCAGGAGTGGAGTTTCCCTAGCCGGAGATGCCCACCTGGCCATCTTCTTCGCGCCCAGTGAGGCGGCGACGGAAGGAGGGATCGTCCGGCGAGGTGATTTCGACGTCGTACCAGCCCTGGAGGGTCTGCCACCCGATCTTCTTCTTCTGGCCCGGCTTCAAGACCTGCTGGTCCGCATCCCCGACATACTGCAGCGCTGCGATGTTCAGCTGAACGGTCTTGCTTCCGTTGTTGCGCAATTCGATTTCCACGGCCTTCTGGCCGCGCGGGCCGTTGACGGTGACGTCGACGCCGGCCGCGGCACCCGCCGTCGTGCCCTTCAGCTCATACTGGTAGCGGTTGGGGCCGGTGACGATCAGGTCGAAAGAGCCTCCGGCAAGTGGCAATTGCAGGCCGACAGGGCCTTTCACGTCAACGTGCCGCGGTTCGGTGACCTCGCCCGCGTAGCCGTAAACGGTGAAGTGGGCAGACTGCGTGCCGTTGTTGTCCAGCGACAGTGTGAGGCCGCTGGCCGTCACCGCAGCGGATGTTCGTGGCCGGTAGGGGAGCGGGCGGGCCGGGCGGCTTCCGGATTCCTGGATGGGTGCCACCTGCACGGCCGGCGGGTTCGGCCGCCAGCGGGAAATCTTGGCGGGAACCGGACCCGGGTGGTCCAAGACCGGCGGCGTGCCCGCGGCGTCGAAATTGAAGACGCCGGTCAAGTCACCGCACACCTGGCGGCGCCACGGCGAAATGTTCGGTTCCTGGACTCCGGTCCAGCGTTCCAGGAAGCGGATCACGGAAGTGTGGTCGAAGACCTCGGAGCTGACGTAGCCGCCGATGGTCCACGGTGAGACGACGGTCATGGGGACGCGGGGGCCGAGGCCAACGGGCAGGGCCGTGGTCCAGTCCGTGGATTCGCCGGATTCCGGGCGCGGCTGCACGGGCGGGGGAACGTGGTCGAAGTAGCCGTCGTTCTCGTCGAAATTCAGGAAGATGGCGGTGCTTGCCCAGAGGTCCGGGTTGCTGGCAACAGTGTCCAGGAGCCGGTAGACGAAGTTGGCGCTTCCCACGGGCGTGGAGGAACTGGGGTGCTCGGAATCGGCGGCGGAGGGCACGAGCCAGCTGACCTGCGGCAGGGAACCGGCGCTGATGTCCGCACTGAGGCGCTGCAAGAGGGTGTCCGGGCGGCCGCGGCGCATGCCCTTGTCGAAGAGGGCCTTCTCGGCGTCGCTCAGGAGCCGCCGGGCTTGTTCCAACTGGGCGAGGAGGCGGTCCTGTTCGGCGGGCGTCTTTCCCGCGAGTTTGTCGTAGAACTCCTCCGTGGTGCGTAGGTTTCCGTCCACGGACGCGAGCATTTTGTGGCCGATCGCCTTGAATGTCTGGAAGTATTCGACCGCGTTGTCCGTGAAGTTGTCCCAGTCCTGGTAGATCTGCCACGAAACGCCGGCCTGTTCCAGGCGTTCCGGGTAAGTGGTCCAGTTGTAGCCGCCATGGTCGTAGCTGTAGGCGGCGTTCGTCACAGCACGCTTGGTGCTGCCGGGTTCGGTCCCGGTGGTGCCGCTCCAGAGGTAGTTGCGGTTGGGGTTGGTGGAGCCGTTCACGGAGCAGTGGTACGCATCGCAGATCGTGAAGGTGTCAGCGAGCTCGTACTGCAAGGGGATGTCCGAGCGCTCGTAGAACGTCATGGTGGAGGCGCTTTTGGCCGGAACCCACTTGTCGCACCAGCCGTGGTTCCACGCGGCGGTCGTACCCGAGAAAGAGTGATCCAGCGCGTTCAGGTACTGGATATCCGAATCCGGCCGCCCTGCGAGCTCCGCAGCTTTGCGAAGCGAGAATGGCAAGACGCTTTCGCCGGTGGCGCGGGGCTGTTCGAACATTGAACGGCCGTTGGGCAGCCGGGTGATGGACTTGTCTGCGTAGCCGCGTACGCCGCGCAGCGAACCGAAGTAGTGGTCGAAGGAGCGGTTCTCCTGCATGAGCACAATGACGTGCTTGATGGACTGGAGGCTTCCAGGTGCCGCCGGTTTGGCCATGGCTGCCTGGACCGAAGGCGGCAGGAGCGAACCCGTGGCTGCGAGGGCTGTGGCTGCGGCGGCGGTGCCGAGGAAGCCTCGTCGGGAGATTCCAGGGTTGGAATGGTTCTTCGTTTGCGGGGTGTCCGTTGACATCGAAGAGGGTGCCTTTCATAAGCGGGGTTGACCCTGCGAATCTAGGCTCCCTGGATAAACCCTCGGTAAAATTCCAAGACACCATCCGGCCACCGTGCGGTCTCTTGATGGCCACGGACAGAGGCCACTGGCGATAAAGCCTAGCTTTCTTTAGAAAAGCCAGATAATCTCGAACCATGCCTTTACGATCCGATTGGTCCGAGCGGACGTGCAGCCTTGCGCGCGGCCTCGATATCCTCGGAGACCCCTGGGGAAGCCTGGTGCTACGGGAGGTCTTCTTCGGCAACGGCCGCTTCGATGCCATCAAGACCCGTCTCCAGATCGCAGACAACGTCCTCAGCAAGCGATTGACTTGGCTCGTTGAGGCGGGCCTCCTCGCCCAACGGCCCTACCTGGACGGCGCCCGAACGCGCCAAGAGTACGTCCTTACCCCCAAGGGCGAAGATGCTTTGCCTGTCTTGAACGCCATCATCATCTGGTCCGAAAAGCATCTCGACGCGCCGACGGACAATGCCCACATGCGCGTGATCCACAACGGTTGTGGACTGCCGACGGCGTCTGCGGATACTTGCTCCCATTGCGGGTCCCGCCTGACGGCAGCCAACACCAGCTGGCATAGCCTCACGCGATCGGAACACCCGTTGGCCTTGGCCACAGCTCCCGCCACACGCGACCTCCCGAACGAATCGGAGCCCTCCGCATGACCGCACCCAATCCCACCGAACTTTCCGCCGGCAAACCAGCCGGTAAGGCTCCGCGGAAGCGGCGCCTCCACCCCGCCTGGATGGTGGCCGCCGTCGCGTTCCTGGCACTTGTGGGCGCAGCCGGATTCCGTGCAGCCCCCGGCGTCCTCATGGTGCCGCTACAGCAGGAATTCGGTTGGTCAACCACCGTGCTGTCGCTCGCCGTCAGCATCAACCTGGTGTTGTTCGGCCTCACGGCGCCCTTCGCTGCCGCGCTCATGGAACGCTTCGGCATCCGCACTGTGACCTCGATCGCCCTCTGCCTGATCGGCCTCGGCTCCGCCTTGACGGTGTTCGTGAACCAGTCCTGGCAAATCCTGTTGACCTGGGGTGTGCTGATCGGACTCGGTACCGGCTCCATGGCCCTGGTTTTCGCAGCCACCATCGCCAACACGTGGTTCTCCAAGAACCGCGGACTGGTGATCGGCATCCTGACAGCGGGCAGCGCCGCCGGGCAGCTCGTGTTCCTGCCCTTCATCGCGGTGCTCGCGCAGAGCCCGGGCTGGCGCGGCGCCTCGCTGCTGATCGCAGCCGGTGCGCTTGCCGTAGTGCCGCTCGTGCTGCGCTGGCTCAAGAACTCACCGGCCGACGTCGGGGTCCAACCTTACGGTGCCGAAGAGGAGCAGCCGACGACGGCGGGAGCCGCCCCGGTTGCGGAATCCGCCAACGCTGAAGGTGCCAAGACGCCCAACGCAGCCGTGCGGGCACTGCAGGTCCTCAAGCGCGCCAGCAAAGTGCGCACCTTCTGGGCCCTGGTTGCCGGTTTCGCCATCTGCGGTGCCACCACCAACGGCTTGATCGGCACCCACTTCATTCCCTCGGCGCACGACCACGGCATGCCGGAAACCACGGCGGCGGGCTTGCTGGCCGTCGTCGGGATCTTCGACATCGTGGGCACCATCGCTTCCGGTTGGTTGACGGACCGCTTCAATCCCAAGGTGCTCCTGGCCGTGTATTACCAGTTCCGTGGGGTCGGGCTGCTGGTGCTGCCCGTGCTTTTGGGCTCCACCGTGCAACCCAGCATGATCCTGTTCGTGGTGGTGTACGGCCTGGACTGGGTAGCCACTGTGCCCCCGACGGCGGCCATCTGCCGCAAGGTGTTCGGGGCGGACGGTTCGGTGGTTTTCGGCTGGGTCTTCGCTGCGCACCAGCTCGGAGCCGCGGCCGCCGCGTTGCTGGCGGGTTACATCCGCGACGCCACGGGCCACTACACCTATGCATGGATCGGGGCCGCCGCGATGTGCACAGTGGCCGCCGTCATCAGCGCGACCATCCGCAAAGATGCGGGGAAGAAGGAACCCGTCCCGGTCGGAGCCTGACCCCGCGCCCAGGAAGCTATCGGAAAGCCGGGATGCCCGTGATGTGCTGGCCCAGGATCAGGGTGTGTACCTCGTCCGTCCCTTCATAGGTGCGCACGGATTCCAGGTTGTTGGCATGGCGCAAGGGCGGGTAGTCCAGCGTGATGCCGTTGCCACCCAGAATGGTACGGGCGTCGCGGGCGATCTCGATTGCCTCCCGCACATTGTTGAGCTTGCCCAGCGAGATCTGTTCCGGGCGCAGTTTGCCTGCATCCTTGAGCCGTCCAAGATGCAGCGCGAGCAGGGTTCCCTTCTCAATCTCCAGGAGCATGTTCACGAGCTTCTCCTGGGTCAGCTGGTAGCCGGCCAAGGGTTTGCCGAATTGCATGCGGCTTCCGGCATATTCGCGCGCCGCCTCGTAGGAGTCTCGGGCGGCGCCCATGGCACCCCAGACAATCCCGTAGCGTGCCTCGTTGAGGCAAGAGAACGGGCCGCGGAGGCCCAGTGCGCCCGGGAGGAGGGCCTCCGGACCCAGCCGGACGGCGTCGAACACTAGATTGCACTGGATCGAGGCACGCATGGAGAGCTTCGCGTCGATGGGAGTCACGGTGACTCCCGGGGTGCCAGCCGGAACCAGGAAGCCCCGGATGCCGTCGTCTGTGTTTGCCCACACCACCATGACGTCGGCGATCGAGGCCATCCCGATCCAACGCTTCGAACCGTTCAGGACCCAGCCTTCGCCGTCACGGCGGGCAAAGCTGGCCATCGACGACGGGTCCGAACCCGCCGTCGGCTCCGTCAAGGCAAAGCAGCCGACCAGTTCGCCGGCAGCCATGCGCGGGAGCCATTGTTCCTTCTGCTCTTCGCTGCCCCACTTGTGGATCGCCGTCATGGCCAGGGAACCTTGGACGGACACGAAGGTGCGGATGCCGGAATCGCCGGCCTCGAGTTCCATCGCGGCGAGGCCGTATTCGACGGCGGTGCGGCCCGGGCAGCCGTAGCCCTCCAGATGCATGCCAAGGACGCCGAGTTCGCCGAGTTCCGCCGGTAGTTCCCGCGGGAACACTGCGTCCTCGTACCAGCGGGCGATGTTCGGCCGGATCCGCTGGTCCGTAAAATCGCGTACCTTCTCGCGAAGCTCCAGTTCCTCGGAGCTCAAGAGGGAATCGAGGGCTAGGACATCGGAGGTATTCGTCGTTGAATGGCTCATGCCAGCATCCTAAGGCCGGACATGTTGCCCGCAGCGGCCTGAAGGAACAAGCGACGCAGGTAGCGGCACCTGCTCCGTGCCAGAATTGAGCCATGGCCGCGGCGGACGTGAACGCAATAGGACTGCCGCTACCGGCAGTCAAGGGGATTGGACGACGCCGAATTCTGGCGGGCCTGGTCCTGGCACTGCTGCTGCCCGTCGCCATCGAAGTCCTGGTATCGGTGCTGCAGTACCGGAACTTCGCCATGATCATGCTCTTCCAGTTGGCCGTCTCGGCAGCGGTTGCCGCAATCGGGGGTTTGTGGCCGGCTGTGGTGTCGGCCGTCCTGGGCAGCATGCTCTTGAACTACTTTTCGGCCGATCCGGTGGGCTCCCTGTCCATCGCGGATCCCGCCACGCTTTTCACCCTGGTCATCTTCCTCGCTGTGGCGTGCGGCGTGGCGCTCGCCGTCGGTTTGGCGACCCGACGGGCCCAGGAAGCCGCGCATTCCGGCGCCGAGGCAAAAGCCCTCAGCGAATTGGCCCTCCGTATCCTGAGCTCGGACGGCAGCCTCGAGTCTTTCCTGGACAAGATCCGTGTCAACCTCGGGATGGACGCAGTGACGCTGCTCTCCACGTTTGACTCTCCCGACGCCCCCGTCCCCGGCTGGCAGGTCCTTGCAAGCTCCGGGATTCAACCGCCGGTGACCCATGCGGCCGCCGACCATGCCGCCGTCGTCGATCGCAACTACACCCTCCTGCTCCGCGGCGGGCCCCTTTCCGAACAGCATCGCCGCATGCTCGCCGCGTTCGGTGCCTTCGTGGTGGCAGTGCGGGAGCGGCAGCAGTTGGTCAAGAGCAGGCGGGACAACGCGCGGTTGGCGGAAGGCAACAAAATGCGGACCTCCATCCTGCGCGCCGTCTCCCATGATCTCCGCACTCCTCTGGCGGGCATCAAGCTTGCCGTCAGCAGCCTGCGCCAGGAAGACGTGACCTTCGCCCCCGAAGACGAGCGCGAACTATTGGCCACCATCGAGGACTACGCGGACCGCTTGGATCACTTGGTGGATAACTTGCTGGACATGTCGCGTATCACCGCGGATGCCGTGAACCCGCTGTTGCGCGGACTGGGCTGGCACCAGATCCTGCCGGAGGCTTTGCGCGGCGTGCCGGAGGAGCGCATCCGCAACGAGCTGCCGGCCAACCTCCCGTATATAGAGGCCGACGCCGGGATGCTGGAACGCGTCGTCGCGAACCTCGTGGAGAACGCAGTGAAATACGCGCCCGATTCCGATGTTGTGCTCGTGGCGCGGACCGGTGCGGGTATCACGGTGGAAGGTCGGCCGGCGAGCGAACTGCGGGTGATGGACCATGGTTCGGGGATCGCACCCGCGGCCGTACTGGAGCTTTTCCAGCCTTTCCAACGACTCGATGATTCTCCATCCAGCCGGGACGGGCGCAGTGGAATCGGCCTGGGACTCGCTGTCGCCAAGGGATTCACCGAAGCCATGGGCGGTACGCTCATGGCTGAGGCGACGCCGGGAGGCGGGCTGACCATGGTGGTCACACTCCCTCTGTGGACAGGAGGGCGGCCATGAGCCTCGTGCTGATCGTGGAGGACGAAGCCCAGATCGCCCGGGCAATGCAGATCAACCTCCATGCCCACGGCTACCGCGCTATCAGCGTCGGCAACGGCGCAGACGCCCTCAAGGCGGCGGCCCAGCAGCCCGTGGACATCGTGGTGCTCGATCTCGGACTGCCGGACATGGATGGCGTGGATGTGATCAAGGGAATCCGCGGCTGGAGCAGCATGCCGATTATCGTGTTGTCCGCCCGGCACGGTTCGGAAGACAAAGTAGAGGCCCTCGACGCCGGAGCGGACGACTACGTGACCAAGCCTTTCGGCTTGGACGAACTCCTGGCCAGGCTCCGTGCAGCCTCGCGGCGGGCAGCGCCCCGGCATGAAGCGCCGACGCTCCAGACCGCCGACTTCCTGGTTGACTTGGCCGGAAAGAAGATCACCAAAGAAGGCGCGGAAGTGCGGCTGACGCCCACGGAATGGAACATCCTGGAATTGCTGGTGCGCAACGCCGGACGGCTGGTCAGCCAGCAGCAGATCCTCACCCAGGTCTGGGGACAGGCCTACGCCAAGGAGACCCAGTACCTGCGTGTCTATATTGCCCAGCTCCGGCGCAAGCTCGAACGCGACCCCGCACAGCCGCGCCACCTTCACACCGAGGCCGGCATGGGATATCGCTTCGATCCGTAGCTGCGTACGTAGACTGTAGTCATGGATACCGCATCGTTGCTTGCTGTTTGCCGGGTACACGAGCTCCTGCCCGATCCCGAAGGGTCGGTAGGAGTGACGGCCATTGACAAGCGCCCCGTTGACGGGCCGGTGAAGGTCCACAAGCTCGGAATCCACGGAGACATCCAGGCTAGCCGGATCCACCACGGCGGCGAGGACCAAGCGCTCTACGCGTACTCCCAGGCCGATGCCGATTTCTGGGCGAATGAACTCCAGCGGGACATGCCCGCCGGGATCTTCGGGGAGAACCTCCGCGTTGCCGGCATCGAGACCAGCGGCGCCGTGATCGGAGAACGGTGGAAGATCGGCCTGGACGTCGAAGTCGAAGTCACATCCCCGCGCGTGCCGTGCGCAACGTTCCAGCGCCGGATGAATGAACCACAGTGGGTCAAGCGCTTCACGGAAGCAGGGCGGGTCGGCACCTACCTGCGCGTGGTGAAGACCGGCTCCATTTCGGCCGGTGACTACATCCACAAACTGTTTGTGCCGAAACACGGCATTACGGTGGGGCAGTGGTTCAGCAACCCCAACCTCGATGACATGCAATTGCTGCTCGACGCCGAGGCGGACGGAGAAGTTCTCCTGCAGTCCGACTACCACGACACCTTCGAAAAGCTCATGCGCCGCAACGGGGTGGACGCCTGAAGGCCGCCTTCGAACGGCCGTCCTGGTGGCGGTCTTGAGGGCGCTCAGGGCGCGTTTGTGCGCAAGCTCACCGCCGCCGTCGACAGTAATGTCGCGAGGGGACTAATCTGTGCCCTACAATTGAAATATCCCCCACTCCGGAAATCCCTTTTTCCTGCCCAATTCTTGAGGCAGGACTGGTCAGTGTTGGGGCCCGCAAATGTGTGTGGGCAGTTTCATAGGGAGAGCCGGGCGAAGAAAACGCTGTACAGACTGCTGAGATAGCAGCCAAGAGATGCAGCGGGAAGTCCTGCCATGGGATTGCGACAGCGCCGGACTTCTTGCGAGCACCAGAGCCTCCTGGTTCTTCTGCCCGCAACGTGTACTGCGGCCAAGCCCAACCGGGCCGCGCCGACTGGCCCCCTATGGATGAGGAAACTTTCCCCTATGCCCGAAAACCTGAACGACCCTTTCGCCGCCGAGTCTGCCGAAGCAGCAGAGACCGCCGTCGAGGTCGCCGAAACCGCACCCGCCGCTGAGTTCATCGAGGCTGCGGCGCCCGCCGAGGTTCCTGCCTCTGTTGAGGCACCCGCTGAGACTTCCGTTGAGGCCCCGGCCCCGGCTGCGGCTCAGGCCGAATCACCCGTCGAAGACGAGGAAGAGGGCATCCGCTTCGTCGACCTCGGAATCGACCCCCGCGTCCTTGCGGCCCTGCAGGACGTCGGCTACGAGAAGCCGTCTCCCATCCAGGCAGCAACCATTCCGCTGTTGCTCGAAGGCCGCGACGTCGTAGGCCTGGCCCAGACCGGTACCGGTAAGACTGCAGCATTCGCAGTACCGGCACTGTCCCGCCTGGCCGAACTCCACGACCTCAACGGCCCGTCCCGCAAGACCCAGGCCCTGGTTCTTGCTCCGACCCGCGAGCTTGCACTCCAGGTTGCCGAGGCCTTCACCTCGTACGCCAAGCACATCGATGACTTCACGGTCCTCCCCGTTTACGGTGGCTCCGCCTACGGCCCGCAGCTTGCTGGCCTGCGCCGCGGTGCACAGGTTGTTGTCGGTACCCCGGGCCGCGTCATCGACCACATCTCCAAGGGATCCCTGGACCTGTCCGAGCTGCAGTACCTCGTCCTGGACGAAGCCGACGAGATGCTCCGCATGGGCTTCGCCGAGGACGTTGAGCAGATTTTCCAGCAGACCCCGGAAGACCGCCAGGTTGCGCTGTTCTCTGCCACGATGCCGGGCCAGATCCGCCGCATGTCCAAGCAGTACCTCAACAACCCTGCCGAGATCTCGGTCAAGTCCAAGACCACCACCGGCGCCAACACCCGCCAGCGGTACCTGCAGGTCATGGGCCCGCACAAGCTCGACGCGCTGACCCGCATCCTCGAGGTGGAAGAGTTCGACGGCGTTATCGCCTTCGTGCGCACCAAGATGGCAACCGAGGACCTCGCTGACAAGCTGAAGTCCCGCGGCTTCCAGGCTGCCGCCATCAACGGTGACATTCCGCAGCAGCAGCGCGAACGGACTGTCGACGCGCTGAAGGAAGGCCGCATCGACATCCTGGTCGCCACCGACGTCGCGGCCCGTGGCCTTGACGTTGAGCGCATCAGCCACGTGGTCAACTACGACATCCCGCACGACACCGAGTCCTACGTCCACCGCATCGGCCGTACCGGCCGTGCAGGCCGCAGCGGCGACGCCATCCTCTTCATGACGCCGCGGGAGAAGTACCTGCTGCGTTCGATCGAGAAGGCCACCCGCCAGCCGGTTGAGCAGATGCACCTGCCCACCGCCGAGACGGTCAACACCTTGCGCTTGGGCAAGTTCGCGGACAAGATCACGGAGACCCTCGAGTCCGAGGATGTTGCAGCGTTCCGTGACTTGATCTCCTCCTACGAAGAAGAGCACAACGTTCCGGCTTCGGAGATCGCAGCTGCACTGGCAGTCATGGCACAGGGCGGCCAGCCGCTCCTGGTCAAGGAACTGCCGGCCGCACCGGAATTCCAGAAGCGCGAGCGCTCCAAGGACGGCTTCGGTTCCCGTGGCCCGACCCGCGCCCTGACCGAGGGCAACGCCACCTACCGGATCGCCGTCGGACGCCGTCAGCGCGTCATGCCGGGTTCGATCGTTGGCGCCATTGCCAACGAAGGCGGCATCTCCTCGGCACAGATCGGCGGCATCGACATCCGCTCGGACCACTCCCTGGTGGAGCTCCCGGCGGACCTGAGCCCCGAGCAACTGCGTGCCCTTTCCCGCACCCGGATCGGCGGCGAGCTGATTCACCTTGAGCTGGACAACGGTCGCAAGCCGGCCTCTGACCGCGGCGGCGAGCGTGGCGGTTACTCCGGTGGCAGCCGCGGCGGGGATCGCGGTGGCTACTCCGGTGGAGACCGTGGCGGAAACTTCAAGGGCAACGGTGGCTTCAAAAAGGAGTTCCGTAAGACGGAAGGCGACCGTGGCGGTTACTCCGGTGGCGAGCGTTCTTCCGCTGACCGCGGCGGCCGTTCCTACAGCGAGCGCAGCAGTGCCGGTACCGGGACGGGCAGCTACGGCGACCGCGGCGCTCGCAAGCCGCGCACTGGCGGCGACGCAGGCAACCGCGATTTCAACCGCAAGGGCAAGTGGTAAACAGGACTAGTTCCTGGGATTCTCGTCAGAGGCCGGCTTTCGAGCCGGCCTCTGGCTGTTTAACGGTGACCCGGGTCTAACGCCGGCCCACCTTCGGAGCACGCTCGGCTGTACCGTTTTCCCCATGTTTGCCGGCCCGGAGGTTCAAGAATGACCGACCCGCCGTGTCGTAAACGCTTTCCCAGACCAAACATGGGGAGGACGATGCAGGCACGGCTGTGGAAAGCTAGGTTCATGGGATTCCTCGATGGGTTGAAGAAGAACCTCGGCTTCGACAAGGCCGGGCAGAAGGCGGCTGAACGGGCTTCGGAGACCCCGCAGGAGGCCGTTGAAGCGTCAACGGGGGAGACGGTCCAAAGGTCCGGGCCGGAGCCTTCAGCGGAAGCGGGAGCTCTCGCAGCGTCTGGCCCCGCAGCGTCTGGCCCCGTAGCCTCCGACGCCGGTGCTGCCGCCGCCAGCGCAGGGCAGGTCACCGAAGTCGTCGTGGAGGCAGACGATACCCTGAGCGGCATCGCCATGCAGTTCGGCGTGGACTTGGATGCCCTGATCGCCGTGAACACAGATACCGTACCCAACCCGGACCACATCTACCCGGGCCAAGTACTCCGTCTGCCCTAGTTTCAGCCCCTTTTTGGATCAAGGATCGGGTGCGGGTGCAAATTGTGTCGGCGCGGTTTTTCCCTGTCCCGCAGCCGATTTGTTGCCTGAGAAATCGTCCGGTAGAGTATTTACTCGTTGCCCCCCTAGCTCAGTGGTAGAGCGCGTTCTTGGTAAGAACGAGGTCACCGGATCGATTCCGGTGGGGGGCTCTGAATGAGGGCCTGTGTCAAGGCGGTTTTTGACCGGCTTGACGCAGGTTTTTCTCATTCGTGGCGGTGTAGCTCAGTTGGTTAGAGCGCACGACTCATAATCGTGAGGTCGGGAGATCGAGCCTCCCCACCGCTACCAAGAAAATCCCCGCTACGGCGGGGATTTTTTCGTTTCCGGGAATGGCCGCGGCGATCCGGATGCCGATCGAAGAAGCCGCCCTTCCGCCGGCAAGCCAAGTCTTCCCCTGGTCCTGATCGCCACCCGCAAGCCTGCTGTGCACTTTCCGTAAAGATTTCGTAAAGATCCTCCCGAAAAGCTGAGAGCGCCCGCGAGCTGCCGATAGTTTTTAGAGGCGCCGCCACTTGGGTGTCCCCCAATCCTCGGGTGGCGGCGCTTCTCGGAGTCTTAAGCGAATCTTGATCTTTTCTTGGTGTTTCCTTGAGGTTCACCCTGTATCGGGACCGTTTCGTCTGCGGGCTATCTCCAGTTACGATCAGGTGGTTGTCCGGACCGAAAGGCATCCCTGCTCGTGGATTTTGGCCGCTATCTCTTTGACCTTGTGGTCTTCGTTGGCATCACCGTTGTGCTGATGTGTTCATTCCACCTGCTCGTGCTGTGGCACAAGAAGCGGAAGTACACGAAGTTGTTGCGCCCCGAGCTGTCACAACCGAGCCGCGATGCCGGTGCGCCTGTCCAGAAGGGCCAGGTCCGGGACGCGTTTGCGATCAACCGGTGACTGTCACCGGCGTCCAAAGGCCATGACCATGGCTACTATCGCGGCGACGACCAGCACCGTCGCAACCCAGATCCATTGTTGTCCGTCCAAGTTCGCCCCGTTCTCAGGTCTTGATCCAGTCTCCCAAAGTCGAGGTTATTGGGCGAGGCCTGGTGGGGAGCCCGGTGGCCTCCCGTCCTGACCTTCTTTGAAAAGCGATGCCGTGCAACACGCCGGCGACACGCCGCGGGGGAGGCCTCCTCGGATTCAAAGAGGGTCGGGATGGACGTGCCCACAAGCCTCGCCGCCGGGACCGGCCTTAGTTCAGTGCGATCACCAGCATCTGGTTGGTGCCCGGGATGCACGTCTGCAGTATCGCCCGTGGAAAGCCGCCGAAGACCGCTGCGACGTTGTTGGTGGTCCCGCCTTGGGGCACCTGGCCGCGTGCTGTCACGGTGTACGTGCCGTAACCGGGGATGCTTACCGTCTCGCCGACGCCGATGCCCGAGAACCGTGCCCATCCACCGCAGAAATCATGTTCGGTAATGAACAGCGAGTAGGCGTCCGTGGGGGTGAAGTGGATCGGGCCGATGCAACTGTCCACAGCGGCCTGGCCGCCTGAACCCGCAACGTAGATTGTCCGCACCGCCGAAGCCGGGGCGGGAGCAGGCGCAGGAGCCGGGGCTGGTGCGGGAGCCGGGGGGTCTGCCGGGGCTGCGGGTGCGGCAACAGGCGGTCCTGTCAGCTTCAGCACCTGGCCGGGCACGATGACGGAATATGCGCTGAGCCCGTTGGCTGCCAGCATTGCGTTGACGTCGACGCCGAACCTGGCGGCTATCGATCCAACAGTGTCGCCGCTGACCACCGTGTAGGCGTTGGTGTCAGGCGCAGGAGCCGGAGCGGGTGGAGCTGCGACTGCGGCCGGCGCCGCAGCGGGCGCTGGCGGGACGACGGCGGCCGGTGGCTGTGCCTGTGCTGGCGCATGCGTGGCTGACGGGGCGGGACTTTCAACCGGCGTCGGACTGGCAGCGGCCGGCGAAGGTGCGGAGATCCCGGCTCCCGAGCCGACGCGCGGGGCGATTGCGGTGCTCGTCCCTGCCGGCGCGAGCACTTGTGCGTAGTTGTGCATCGTCACCGCCGAAACGGCGACCATGGCCACAATTGCCCAGGTGGCTATTGATGCCTTGTACCTGGTGAGTGTCCTTCCCCCCGCGGAGATCAGGGCGAAGACGCTGCCTCCACCGATCCCGCTGTGCCTGTACTCCTGCTGATACATGTCAGATCCCCGTAATTCATCGTTCTGGGACCGGTCGGTTGGCTGGTCCTGGAAGTGATACGCAGGCGCAGGGGATGGCGCGTGTTGAGACCCTTTTGCTTAAATGCGCAGCACTGAGGAAGGCCTCAATTCCGCCCATTTCGGATAAAATCCTTCACCGGGTTGAAACCCGGCTATTTGGATAAATCCATCAATGAGATTTATGAACGAGGCATTCCTTTTCCTGCTGCAGGTGATTTGAGTGTAGAAATATGGAAATCACTCCACACGAGTGGGTGCCACTTGCTTTTGTTTCCAGCCGTCCGCCAAACACTCGCACGTCTCCTTCGCTGGCGGGAGGGTGCCCGCAGAACCGGGACCGCCAGCCCGCGGGCGGGAACATGATTGTCCATAAACTAAGCCTGCTTAGTAATTACAAGTCATATTTATCCGAAGAATTGCCGAATTCGCCAACGCGTTCCGGAAATGCTGAGGGATTACTTTTCGAAATGTATCCACCGTCGTGGGGAGGGCTTGACCACTGCGACAGAATGGGTCCATGAGTCGAATCGCAATCATCGGCGGCCACGGCAAGGTGGCCTTGCAACTGTCCCGCATTCTGAGCAACGAGGGCCACGCGGTCACTTCGTTCATCCGCAATCCGGAACACGCGCCCGACGTCACAGTGACGGGCGCGGCCCCAGTAGTACTCGACGTCGAGAATTCGACGACGGCGGAGATCGCCTCTGCGCTCGACGGCCACAACGCTGTGGTGTGGTCCGCCGGCGCAGGCGGAGGCAATCCGCAACGTACGTATGCCGTGGACAGGGACGCTGCCATCCGCTCGATGGATGCAGCGGCGCAAACGGGCGTTGCCCGCTATGTGATGGTGTCCTACTTCGGTGCCGGACCCAGCCACGGCGTTCCCGAAGGCAACAGCTTCTACGCCTACGCGGAAGCCAAAGCCGCGGCGGACGAGTACCTGCGTGCAACCGATCTCGACTGGACGATTCTCGGCCCGGGCGCACTGACCAGCAATCCGGGGTCTGCGCTCATTGAGGTAAGCCCCGCGGACCCGGGTACCGGGACGGAAACTTCGCGGGCCAATGTTGCCTTGGTGGCTGCCGCCGTCCTGGAACTGCCCGAGACTATCCGCCGCACCATCGAGTTCAGGGACGGGTCGGTGCCTGTGGTGGAGGCCCTCACGGCGTCATAGCTGCATCAAACCGGGCCGGGGCCGCGCCCGGCCGGGATATGTTGGTAGGGCTAGTCCCGGCGGTATATGCCCGGGACGCTGCCGCTACTAGTCCCCACCGCCACCCTCGCCTCGCGAGCTCGGCCAGGGAACCCTGGCGGCGTGGGCCCACGGGAGTATGGGGAATTCGGGAACATGGACCAGTTGGCACTCATTGTTGGATTGCTGCTTGCAACGGTCTTGGCCGTGGGTTTGGGGGATCGCTTGCGGCTCCCGTACCCGGTGCTGATGCTGTTGCTGGCTGCGGCGATGACCTTCATCCCGGGGTTCCCGGACTTTGAGCTCGCGCCTGAACTGATCCTGCCGATCTTCCTCCCGCCGTTGCTCTTTGCGACCGCCCAGAAGAGTTCCTGGGCGGTGTTCCGGGTCCGGTGGCGGACGCTTGTGCTCATGGCTGTAGCGCTCGTTGTGGTCTCAACGGCGGCCGTTGCCGGAGCCGCGTGGCTCATGATTCCAGGAATCGGCATTCCGGCGGCAATTGCACTGGGTGCCATGGTGGCTCCGCCGGACCCCGTGGCGGTTGAATCCGTCGCGGGCCGCGTCCACATGCCCCGCAGGCTCATCACTGTGCTGCAGAGCGAAGGCTTGTTCAACGATGCCGCCGCGATCGTGATCTTCCAGGCCGCGGTGGCGGCCACGGTCGCCGGCACCAAGCTGGGCGCAGGCGTCGTGCTCCAATTCGTCATCGGCGCGGCCCTCGCCGTCATTGTCGGCATCGCGATGGGCTGGTTGACAAGGCTGATCACCAAGCTCGTCACCTCCATGGTGGCCCGAAGTGCCGTGACCCTGGTGATTCCCTTCGCTGCATACATCCTGGCCGAAGAACTGCACGCTTCGGGGGTGATCGCCGTCGTCGTCACCGCGCTTGAGACACAGCGGCACGCGCGGTCCCAGGACGCCGCCGAGCGCGTGACCCGCACGGCCTTCTGGGACGTGGTGGAACTCCTCGCCACGGGCCTGGCGTTCGGGTTGGTGGGGCTGGAGATCCGGCATGTGATCCGGGACGAAGGTGCAGCCATTTTTGGCATGATCGGCACGGCGGCGGTGGTCTGCGTGCTGGTATTTGTTGTCCGCTTCGCTTGGCTCGGGCTTTTGGCGATCTCGGCCCGCAAGCGGAAGAACCTGCTGCAGCCGACCTCTCCCAAGGAAGTCCTGATCCTGACCTGGTGCGGCATGCGCGGCCTCGCGACTCTCGCACTCGCCTTGGCCCTTCCGCTTACTATTGCGGACGGCAGCGACTTCCCTGCCCGGCACGAGATCCTGGTCACCGCCTGCGCCGTACTGCTCGCCACCCTGGTGCTGCCGGGGCTGACCCTTCCCTGGCTCATGCGCGTGCTCAAGGCATCCGAAGACGGCTCGCACGAAAAGGACGCTGCGCGGCTCTTGGCCAAGCGTGCCCAGACCGCCGCTATCTCCGCGCTCAAGGAACACGATCTGATGAAGGAGTTGCCGGCGGACAAGGTGGCCCTCGTCAAGGAAAAGATGACCCGCCTGCATGCCGAGCTGCTTGACGGGACCTTGAAGAACGAGTCGGACGCCGAAAAGCGCCAGCGCGGCCGGGAGTTGGCGATCGCGGTCCAGACCATCGCCCTCGACGCCGCCCGCCAGGAAGTGGTCGCTGCGCGGAGCGAGCCTGGCACTGATCCTGAGGTCGCCGACCGGGTCCTGCGCCAGTTGGACCTCCGCACGATGGCGATGCCGGAATAGCCGCCGGCACCGGTAGGAACCGGCCGGACGAGACACCGAAGGCCTAGGCGCGCCGCAACACCAGATCCAAGGAGTTCTTCTCCACGTGGTCCAGTGCGTGGCGCACCGCGCCGATGCCCACAATCGCATCGCCCAGCGGTGACGCTGCCAGCCGCGGGGGAGTGGCGGTGTAGGCAGCCAGCTTCCGCGCGGTCGGCTCAAGGAGGGCCGACGCCGAATCTGCCACCGCCCCGCCGATCACCACAAGCTCCGGGTTGAGCAGGATGGCCAACGTGGAGACCACCCGGGCCAGCCGGTCCGAAAGCCGGTCCAGGATACCCAGCGCCACCTTGTCACCCTGGGCAGCAGCGGCGAAGACGTGTTGCGCGGAGACCTCGCGGCCCGGCGCCGCCGCCGTGCGCAGCGTCGTTTTCGACTCTCCCGCCAGGGCCTCCGCTGCCCACAACCTGGCGAGCGCGGCGAGGCCGTCGGGAGAGCCCACACCTTCCACCATGTCCAGGTAGGCCATTTCGCCCGCGCCCCCGGCAGCGCCGTGCAGCAGCCTGCCGGATTCCACCAGGCCCGCACCGAAACGCTCACCGGCCAGGAGTACGGCTAGGTCCTGGACGCCGCCGCCGGCGCCGCGCCAACATTCGCCCAACGCCGCCAAGTTGGCATCGTTCTCCAGCATTACCGCCCATCCGTGCAGATCGTGCAGGGCCTTCTTCAGCCCGACGTCGAACAGGCTCCAAAACGGCTGGCTGACGAGGATGTTTCCGTCGCGGCCCACCGGGGCGGCAAGCCCGGTCGTCACCGCAAGGACTTTGTCCGGTACCACTCCGGCAGCATCGAGGGCGAGCAGCGCGGTTTGGCTGATAACACGGATCCGTTCCTCCGCTTCGATCTCCCTGCCGCGGAATGGCTCGCTGGCCCGTCCAATGGTTGAACCGCGCAGATCGGCCACCACCACGGTGGTCTTGAGGACGCCGACGTCGATCCCCAAGACGCAGCCGGCGCTTTCGTCGAGCTCGAAGCGCCGGGCGGGACGGCCCTTCTGGTACGTGCCGAAGTCGCGCTGGTTTTCCAGTTCGCGGATCCAGCCCCGGGCCATGAGGTCTTCGCACACCGAAATGGTGGTGGCACGGGTCAGTCCAGTGGCTTCCATCAGCTCCGAGACGGTCACTGCGTCGGAGGAACGGATGACTGCGAGCACGCTGGCCGCATTGACCCGGCGCAGCATCTGTGGAGTGGCAGTCGCGATTTCGGGCATCCCTGTTGACCTCCTGTAGGTATGCGTCACATAATACTTGAGGTACTAAATTTAGATTCTAAATAAAAGTCCCATCCATCGAAGCGTCGACACAGAACAGGATTCCCTTTGTCCTCCACCGCCACCATGGCAACTCACACCGACTCCGAGCGCATGGCCGATCCCAACTGGTGGCGCCAAGCGGCTGTCTACCAGATCTACCCGCGCAGCTTCTCCGATGCGAACGGCGACGGACTGGGCGACATCAAGGGCATTACCGCCAAGGTTCCGTACTTGAAGTCCCTCGGCATTGACGCCGTCTGGTTGAGCCCGTTCTACCCCTCGGCCCTTGCTGACGGTGGCTACGACGTCGATGACTACCGCAACGTGGACCCCAAACTGGGCACCCTTGCAGACTTCGATGAGATGGCGGCTGCCCTGCACGCTGCAGGCATCAAGTTGATCGCGGACATTGTCCCGAACCACTCCTCGGACCGGCACGAATGGTTCAAGGAGGCGCTGGCTTCCCCGAAGGGCTCGGCTGCCCGTGAACGCTACATCTTCCGCGACGGCCTGGGCGAGAACGGCGAACTGCCCCCGGCCGACTGGGACTCGATCTTCGGTGGCCCGGCCTGGGAGCGGATCACCGAACCGGACGGCACCCCCGGGCAGTGGTACATGCACATCTTCACCAAGGAGCAGCCGGACTTCAACTGGGACAACCCCGAGGTCCGCGAAGACTTCCTGAAGACCCTGCGCTTCTGGTCCGATCGCGGCGTGGACGGCTTCCGCATCGACGTCGCCCATGCCCTCACGAAGGACCTGCCGGAGGTTCTGCCCTCCAAGACCGAGTTGCCCAAGGAAGGCGAAAACGCTTTGGGCGCGCACCCGTTCTGGGACCGCGACGAGGTGCACGAGATCTACGCCGAGTGGCGCAAGGTCTTCAACGAGTACAACCCGCCCCGGACGGCCGTCGCCGAAGCCTGGGTCCACGCGGACCGCCGCGCCCGCTACGCCAGCCCCGAAGGACTGGGCCAGGCCTTCAACTTCGACCTCCTCCAGGCCGATTTCGACGCCGGGCAGTTCCGCACGATCATCACCAAGAACCTCGGCGAGGCTGCGGCCTCCGGTGCTTCGTCCACGTGGGTCTTCTCCAACCACGACGTCGTTCGGCACGCCACCCGCTACGGCTTGCCCGCGGGCGGCGGCCGGGACGGCTTGGGCCAGGACGGCAAGCAATGGCTGCTCGACGGCGGTTCGGCCGCCGACGTCGACGCCGAGCTCGGCTTGGGCCGTGCCCGCGCCGCGTCGCTGCTGATGTTCGCCCTGCCCGGTTCTGCATACCTGTACCAAGGCGAAGAACTTGGCCTGCAGGAAGTCGGCGACATCGTGGACGGCCAGCGCCAGGACCCGGCGTTCTTCCGCAACCCGGGAGTCGACGTCGGCCGTGACGGTTGCCGTGTCCCGCTGCCGTGGACCAGCGAAGGTTCGTCGTTCGGCTTCGGCGATGGACATGCCCACTTGCCGCAGCCTGAATGGTTCGCGGGCTACGCAGTGGAGGCACAGGACAACGTTCCCGGTTCCACTCTGGAGCTGTACCGCAAGGCCCTGGAACTGCGCTCGGAACTGCGGGCGGCCGAGGATCTTGAGTGGATCCCCTCCAGCAACGAGTCGGTGCTGCACTTCGCGCGGCCCAACGGCTGGCAATCGGTGACGAACTTCGGCACCGAGCCGGTGGCACTTCCGGAAGGCACCGTCGTCGTGAGCAGCGCACCGCTCGACGGCGGCAAGCTCCCGGCGAACACGACGGCCTGGATCGTCTAGGCCCCTCCCCCTGCCCTACCCCTGACCCAACTGGTCCCCACCGCCTCCCTCGCCTCGCAAGTCCCCACCGGCTCCCAGCCTTCGCAAGCTCAGGCAGGGACCCTCGCCGGTGGGGGCCCACGGCCAGGGAACCCTGGCGGCGTGGGCCCACGCAGTTAATGTCGTTTTGAAGGCCGTAAACGACAACAACTGCGGGCCAGTTTCATGTGAAAGAGTTGGAAAATGACAGCAAAGAGTGAAACAGCCGCGGGCCGGCTCATCTATGGATGCATGGGCCTCGGAGGCCCGTGGGAGGGCAGCGAATACGGGGCTGTGGAGATCGAACAGGCCGCGGCTGCGATCGAGGCCGCCATGGGTATCGGCGTTACCTTGTTCGACCACGCCGACATCTACCGCAACGGCAAGTCCGAGGCTGTGTTCGGCGAAGTCCTCGCCGGGACGCCAGAGCTGCGGGAAAAGATCCAGCTCCAGACCAAGTGCGGAATCCGGCTCGGCCAGCCCGGAGTCGACGGACACTACGACCTCAGCAAGGACGCCATCCTGGACCGGGTCAATGGAAGCCTGGAACGGCTGAAGACCGACTACGTCGACGTGCTGCTGCTCCACCGCCCCGACCCCCTGATGGAACCCGCCGAGGTGGCGACCGCCGTCGGGCAGCTCATGGCGGAAGGCAAGGTGCGGCAATTGGGCGTGTCCAACATGTCCGGCGCGCAGATCGCCTTCCTGCAGGACCAGCTGGAGGTGCCGATCGTGGCCAACCAGCTGGAGATGAGCCTGCACCGCCGGGCTTGGCTTGAGAGCACTGTGCTGGTCAACCATGACGATGCCCTCGGCTACAGCTTCCCGCACGGCACCTTGGAACACTGCGTCAGCCAGGGGATTGAGTTGCAGGCCTACGGCTCCCTCGCGCAGGGCCGGTACACGGGCTCGACGCCGGATGCACCCACTGCCGCGGACACTGCGACTGCCGCTCTGGTCGCACAGCTCGCGGAAGCAAAAGGTGTCACTCCCGAGGCCGTGTTGTTGGGGTGGCTCATGAAGCATCCCGCGCGTATTTCCCCGGTGCTCGGCAGTTCCAACCCCGCGCGGATCGCTGCCTGCGCGGATGCGGCCGCCATTGCCGCAGCCATGACGCGGGCCGAGTGGTATGGCCTGTGGGTGGCTGCGCGGGGCAGCAAGCTCCCCTAAGGCGCGTTAAGCCCAACTGACTCGCAGTTGTTGTCGTTTTGAGGGCTCAGAACGACATTAACTGCGAGTCAGTTGGGCTAAGGCAGCTACAGCAACACATGCGTGCTACTACAGCGGCGCGACAACTGAATAGGTGCTTGAATCACCCTGGATCGATTGGCTCGGCTTGCCGTCCACGCCCACCGGGATGTCGCCGGCGATAGTTACTCGGTTGAGCTTGCGCGGCTGGCCGTCGTAGTTGTCCGGGGCGTAGTGCTGGGTGATGCGGTTGTCGAAGAGCACCAACTGGTTCGGCTCCCAGTTCACGCGCACCACGTTTTCCGGTCGGGTGACATAGGCCTGCAGCAAACGGATGATGTCCTTCGACTCGGTGTTGGACAGCCCCACGATCCGAAGGCGCTGCGCGAAGCCCCCAATGAACAATCCGCGCTCGCCGGTCAGGGGATGGACACGCACCACGGGGTGGGCGGTTTCGAACTTGATGCGGGTGAATTCCTTGCGCCGCTCGTCGGCGTTCTCATGTTCCAGGTTCTTCGGCACCGAGTAGTCGTAGTCGTTGGTGTGGATCGCCCAGAGCGTGTCCGCGAAGTTCCGGAGCTCGTCCGGCAAGTCTGCGTACGCTCCCGCCGAAGAAGCAATCAGGGTTTCGCCTCCATAGGACGGCAGATCGATGCTGCGCAGGGTGGAAGCCTGCGGCGGGTTGACCACGAACGTGACGTCGGTGTGCCAATTGTTGGCGGAACCGTTCTCGCTGTCCACGGGCAGGACGTTCTCTTCGCCCTCCACGGAGGCCACGGTCGGGTGCGCAGTGGTGAGCGGGCCGAAATGGCTGGCGAATTTCACCTGGGCCTCGTCGCTGAGAATGTTGGCCTCCCTGAAAACGAGGGCCTTGTGTTCGTTGAGCGCGGCCCGGATCTGCCCCACGGTTTCCGCGGAGAGATCGCCGCTGAGGTCGAAGCCGCGGATTTCGGCGCCGATCCTGGATCCGAGCTTGGCGAATTCGAGTTTGGTTTCGGTAATGATGGACATTTTTGTTCCTTTTCTGTTGTGACTTACTGGATGGATGGATTGACGGTCAGGACCCGGACCCGACGGCGGTCCGCCAGCGGGAGAAATGCCGCTCCAAGGCGACGAGGAGGAAATTCACGGCCAAGCCCAGAAGGGACACCGTGAGGATGCCGGCGTACATGTCCGGGATGAGGAAACTGCTCTGGGCATTCACGATCAAATAACCGAGCCCCGCCTTCGCACCCACCATCTCCGCGGCGATCAACACCAGGATGGACGCTGTGCCGGCCATGCGGATTCCCGTGAAGATGGTGGGCACCGCGGAAGGCAGGATCACTTTGCGGAACAGCGAAAGGCTCGAGAGGCCGAGCGACTTCGCGGCCCGGATGAGCAGCGGGTCCACCGTCTTCACACCGGCGATCGTGTTGAGCAGGACCGGAAAGAACGCCGCGTAGGCCACGATGCTGATCTTGGACTCCTCTCCGATCCCGAGCAGCAGCGTGAAGACAGGCAGCAGGGCAAGCGCGGCTGTGTTGCGGAACAGTTCCAGGAGCGGGTTCAGCACCGAATTGAGCCGTTGGTACCACGCGATTAGCAATCCGAGGGTTACGCCAGCTACGAGGGCCGCGCCGAATCCCGACACCGAACGGGTGAGGCTCGCGGCCAAATTTGCCTGGATGGTGCCGGATTCGAACAGCTTCCCCCACGCTGCCAGGACCACGTGCAAAGGCGGCAGGAATACCCGGGTTGAGGGGCTGGCCAGATAGGTCGGCCCGAGTTCCCAAAGAGCCAGGAAGGCGATGATCCCTGCGGCCTTCCACAGGCCGGAACCGGCGCGGGCGGCTGCTGTCCGCACGAAGGCGAGTGTCGCCGTCGTGCTCCGACGCCCCGTCTCGACGGGACTGGAGTGCCCGACGGCGGGAGCTGGCTTGGGCGCGGCGCTCGCCGCGGTCTGTTGCGCGAGTGTTGTGGTCATCAGGCTGCGCTCCTTTCGAGAGTTGCCCCCGGGACTTCATCCGGGGCGGTGCCGTCCGGCAGGATCTTGCGGTGCCCGGCGTCCTGGGCCAGGCGGACTTCGTCGTGCAGCAAGGTCCAGACCTTGTGCCGTTGTTCGACGAAGGCGGGGTGCGAACGGATGTCGTCCTCGCCGTCGCGGTCCGGGATGTCCACGTCCACGATTTCCTTGAGGCGACCCGGGCGCGCGCTCAAGACGGCGACGCGCTGCCCCAGGTACACGGCCTCGTCGATCCCGTGCGTGATGAACACGATCGTCTTGCCCGTCGCCCGCCAGATCCGCAGGAGTTCGTCCTGGAGTTGTTCACGCGTCTGGGCGTCCAATGCGGCGAAGGGTTCGTCCATGAGGAGCACATCGGGCTCGTAGGCGAGGCTCCGGGCAATGGCCACTCGCTGTTTCATGCCGCCCGAAAGCTCATGCGGGAAACGGTCCTCGAAGCCAGCCAAGCCCACCAGTTTGAGGTATTCGCTTGCCTTGGCGGCGCGTTCGCGGCGGTTGAGCTTGCGCCCGTCGGTGCCCCTGCCTTCGAGCCCGATCGACACGTTGGCCGATGCCGTGCGCCAGGGGAAGAGCGCGTACTGCTGGAAAACCACGGCACGGTCCTTTCCAGGTCCCGTCACTGGCTGGCCGTCCACCAATACCTCGCCGGAGGTGGGCGTGGACAGGCCAGCCAGGAGGTCCAGCAAGGTGGTCTTGCCGGAACCGCTGGGCCCCACCAAGGTGAGGAACTCGCCGTCGCGCACGTCGAGGTTCAAGGAGTCAAGGGCGGTCAGTGTGGTGGGCTCTTTCGGGCCTGGCTGGGATGCCTGGAAGCGCCTGGCGCCCTTGGAGGCCTTGCCGGGGCGGACGGTGAATTGCTTGGTGACATTGCGGAGGCTGATTTTGGCGGTCATCACTATCCCTTCGCGGTGCTTGGGGTTGGGGTGCTTGATGCGAGATCGTTGAATTTGTTCGTGTAGTACTTCGACGGTGTGAGATCGCTCTTGACGATCCCCGAGTTCTTCAGCCACGCGGACCAGCGGGTGAAGTCCTCGTCCTTGATCACGCCGTTGTCGGGGACGCCGGGGCTCTTCCAGTACTGCAGGTTCGCGGTGCTCTCATTGCGTCCGCGGGCGTCGATGATCTTCTTGAAGCGGGCGATCACCTGGTCGCGCGGCGTCTCGGTCTCCCACTTGATGGCCTTGGCCACGCCGGTAGCGAAGATCCGGGCCGTGTTGGGGTTCTTTTCGATAAAGTCATTGCGGAGCACGTATTGTCCACCGGCAAAGGTGCCGAAGAGTTCATAGTCGTTGAAGAGCGAGCGCAGTCCACCGGTCGCAACGGCATGGTCCTGCAGGACCCCGCCCAGGCTTCCGACATCCACCTGGCCCCGGCGCACGGCTTCTTCGGTGTCGTTGGGCGCGAGCACTACCAGCTGTACTTGCTTGATTTCGTCCTGGCTGAGGCCGTTCTTGCTGAGGTACGTGTTGATGACGGCTTCGGAATGGGCCCCCAGGGTGTTGACTGCGATCTTCTTGCCGATGAGGTCTCTCGCGGTTTTGATGGGGCTGTCCGCCTTGACGTAGAAGCCGTTGAAAGTCTTGGCGTCTTCGCCGTAGTAATTCACGACGGCGGTCACCGGAGCCCCTGCCTCAATCAGCTTCACGACTGCCCCGGCGAACGCACCGCCGAAGTCGGTCTGGTTGGTGGCCGCCGACTGGATGTCCTGGGGGCCGCTGGTGGTGTTGCCTACCCAGTTGAGTTTGATGTCACCCAGGTAACCGAGGTCCGCCGCCAGTTCCGGGAGGCCGACGTTGTTGGCCGAGCCTTGGTAGCGGAGTTCCTTGACCTCCGGTTGACCGGCTGGCTGGTCTCCCGCTTGGGCATTGCCGCCGCAGCCGGTCACCGTCAGCGCAAGTACGACGGCGGCCGCGACGCCTAGCAGGGGCTGGTGCAGTTTCATGGGAGCTACTTTCTGGGGGTGTGGAATTCGTTGGTCCGGCTCTGTTCCGGGGTAGACCGAACTGCCGTGGGAACGATGTAAGCGCATGTCCACTGGTCAGGGGAAGCCCGGCAGTAACCCCCGGAAATGCCGGGAAACCGGGGGAAATCCGGCGAAATCCCAGCGCAACTCCGGGCAATGCAAGGACACAATTCGCTCCGTGTCGCAGGGTTTCGCCCGGCGTCGCTGGGTTGAGTTGGGTTGCGCTCTGGGCTCCCCAAAGCGCGCGAAACCCAACTGACTCGCAGTTGTTGTCGTTTTGACGGCTCATAACGGCAACTACTGCGAGTTAGTTGCTGTGGGGTCCCTGTCACAATCGTTTTGTTCGTATTGATGCTCACACCGGCGCCGGATTCTTAGCGTTCCTGGCGGCTGGGCGGATACGGTAGATACATGACGTCTAGCACCGCCGCCGAGTCGATTCGGTCCACCCGCAGAATTCCCGCAGACATTGCCCGCTCCTGGCTCCTCGTGAACGCCATGAAGACGGAACTTTTCGACCAGTCGGCCTCATCGCGCGCGGACGCCATCATCCTTGACATCGAAGACGCCGTGGACCCGTCCCAGAAGGACATCGCCCGCGACAACGTCATCAACTGGCTGACCGCTGGTGGCCAGGCCTGGGTCCGCATCAACGATGCAACAAGCCCGTTCTGGGCCGATGACCTCGCCGGTCTTCGTGGCACGCAGGGCCTGTTGGGCGTCATGCTGGCCAAGACTGAGTCCGCTGACCAGGTCACCGAATCGTTCCACCGCATGGACGGCAAGACCCCGGTGGTCGCACTCGTGGAGTCGGCCCTCGGCATCGAGGAAGCCAACCACATTGCCCGCGCCCAGGGCGCCTTCCGCCTGGCCTTCGGCTCGGGCGACTTCCGCCGGGACACCGGCATGGCCGCTACCCCTGAAGCGATGGCCTACCCGCGTGCCAAGCTTGTCGTCGCCAGCCGCGTGGGCAACCTGCCGGGCCCCATCGACGGCCCAACCGTCGGCACCAACCACCCGATCCTGCGCGAGCAGACCGGCATCACGGTGACCATGGGAATGACAGGCAAGCTCTGCCTGGCCATTGACCAGACCACAGTCATCAACGAGGTCATCAGCCCCACGCCGTCCGACGTCGCCTGGGCCACCGACTTCATGAACGACTTCGAAGCCAACGGCAGGGTCATCCGCGACGGCTCCGATCTCCCGCGCCTCGGCCGCGCCGAAAAGATCATGAAGCTCGCGGTGGCCTTCGGGGTCCAGCCCTCCCTCTAAGGGCACCCACCGACGCTCGCTCACATATGTCCGGCTTTTTCAGGACGCTCGCTCACATATGTCCGGCTTTCTCCGATACCCTCCTGCAGATGATCTGAGCGAGCGTCGGCCTGCAACCGTTGATAGGTGAGCGAGCGTTGGCCCGCAACCGTTGATAGGTGAGCGAGCGTTGGTGGATTGGCCGTGATAGGTGAGCGAGGGTCCGTTGGAGGCCGGTCCTGAACCGACGCTCGCTCACTTTTGTCGGGTTTCCGGCCCTGCAGGACTCGCCGTTCTGACAAGTGTCCTAAACTTGGGTGGTGCTGAACGAATTCTGGGCCACGGCCTCTATCCCCTACAAGACGCTGGTTTTCAGCGCGATGGGGCTTATCGCCGTCGGGATCATCCTGACGATCATCGGCAACACCTCCCATAACCAGGGCCTAGCGGTGACGTCCTTGTTCGTGATCGGGCTCGGTCTGGTCCTGCATGTCGTGGGCATGGTGGTCCGCGGACAGCAGGTCCGCAAGGGCTTGAAGAAGTAGCCTGCAGGAGCATGGCGATGACCAAGCATGCAGTGGTGATCGCCGGTGGAGGTCCCACAGGGCTGATGTTGGCGGGCGAGCTGGCGTTGGCGGGCGTCGACGTCGCGATTGTCGAACGGCGCGCAAACCAGGATCTCGCCGGTTCACGCGCGGGCGGTTTGCACTCACGCACGATCGAGGTCCTGGATCAGCGCGGAATCGCTGACAGGTTCCTGTCCGAGGGGCAGGTGGCCCAGGTCGCCGGGTTCGGCGGCGTCCGTTTCGACATCAGCGACTTTCCCACCCGGCACAACTACGGGCTTGGTCTGTGGCAGAACCACATCGAGCGCATCCTGGCCGGCTGGGTCGCCGAGCTGGCCGTGCCCATCTATTACGGACGCGAGGTGACCGGTTTCGCGCAGGACGAGACCGGCGTCGACGTCGAGCTGTCCGACGGTGAGGCGATGCGCGCGGAGTACCTCGTCGGGTGCGACGGCGGCCGCAGCCTGATCCGTAAAGCAGCCGGCATCGGGTTCCCCGGGTGGGATCCGACCATCAGCGCCTTGATCGCCCAGGTCGAAATGTCCGAGCAGCCGCCATTGGGCGTCCACCCCAATGCCTTTGGCATCCATTCCTTCGGCAAGCTGGAATACAAGATCATCGACGGCAAGGTGGTTTACGCGGATGGCGGGCCAGTGGGGGTCATGGTGACCGAAGAGCACGTCGGACCCGCGACCGAACCCACCCTCCAAGACCTGAGCGCGGCGCTCATCGCCGTATGCGGGACGGATTACGGGATCCACAGTCCCATCTGGATCTCCAGGTTCACCGATATGACCCGGCAGGCCGCAAGCTACCGGGACGGACGGATCCTGCTCGCCGGCGACGCCGCACATGTGCATGCCCCCGACGGCGGACAGGGCCTCAACACCGGTGTGCAGGATGCCGTGAACCTGGGATGGAAGCTAGCCCAGGTGGTCAAGGGGACATCGCCGGAAAGCCTCCTCGACAGCTACCACGCCGAGCGCCACCCGGTGGCTGCCCGCGTGCTGCGAAACACGATGGCGAGTGTCGCGCTTCGCCGCCCGGACGAACGCACGAAGGCCGTGGGCGAGGTCATGGCCGAGCTCCTCGGCATGGAGGAACCGCGCAAGACCTTCGCCGCGATGCAATCCGGCCTCGATGTACATTACGACGCCGGCGAGGGGCACCCGCTGCTCGGACGCCGCATGCCCGATCTCGACCTCGTCACTCCGGACGGCCCGTTGCGCGTCTTCAGCTTGCTGCACGATGCCCGGCCGGTGCTCCTCAACCTCGGCGAACCCGGCAGCATCGATATCACACCGTGGGCGGACCGCGTTCAATTGATCGAAGCGACATACCTTGGTGCCTGGAAGCTTCCGGCACTCGGCGAGGTCACGCCTCCGGCCGCCGTGTTGATCCGGCCCGACGGATACGTGGCCTGGGTGGGAGAACGGACCCAAGCGGGCCTTGTCGATGCGCTCAACACATGGTTCGGACCGCCTGCCGCGCGGTAGCTGTCCGGCTCTTCTTACCGGCTCCCGGGCCGATAGGGTTGGACCATGACTATTAACCCGGACTTGCAGGGCCGCAGCTACCCTGCCGCAGAGGTGTACGACGTCGGCCGCGAAAAGATCCGGGAGTTCGCCCGGGCCGTGAAGGCCACCCATCCCGCCCACTTCGACGTCGAAGCCGCCAAGGCCCTTGGCCACAGCGACCTCGTCGCCCCGCCGACCTTCGCAATCATCGTCGCCCAGCGGGCCGATGCCCAGCTGATCGAGGACCCCGATTCAGGGATTGACTTCAGCCGCGTGGTGCACGCCGACCAGCGCTTCACCCACCACCGCCCGATCATTGCCGGGGATCAGTTGCGGGCCGAACTGCACGTCGACGGCGTCCGCGCCATGGGCGGCGGGGCCATGATCACGACGCGTTCGGAAATCACAACGGTGGACGGCGAACGGGTCTCCACCACCACCTCGTCCATCCTGGTCCGCGGAGAGGGACAGTAACCATGAGCTTGAAACTTGAAGAACTCACCGTCGGGCAGGAAATCGGCACCCGCAGCATCGAGGTCACGCGCCAGGACCTGGTCAAGTACGCCGGCGCGTCCGGCGACTTCAACCCGATCCACTGGAACGAATCCTTCGCCACCGGCGTCGAACTTCCCGGAGTCATCGCCCACGGTATGTTCACCATGGGCTCCGCCGTGCAACTGGTGAGCGACTGGGTCGGCGACCCCGCCGCCGTCGTCGACTACCAGACGCGCTTTACCAAACCGGTGCTGGTCGCCGATACCACCGGTAGCAGCGAGCCTGGTGCCGTGATCGAGGTCGCCGGAGTGGTGGGAGCGCTCGACGCCGAAGCCGGCACCGCGCGCATCGACCTGACCGTCACCTTCGCCGGCCAGAAGGTCCTCATGAAGTCCCAGGCCGTTGTGAAGCTCGCTTGAGCCGGCTGCAACAATCTGCACCTCGCGCCACCGCGGCGGAATTGTCGCGGTGGCGTACTGCTGTGGTGACCGCGTACGGCGCCAGTGGCCTGGCCTTCTCGTCGTGGGTGTCCCGCTTGCCGGCGATCCGCGATGGCCTGAACCTGACGCCCGGCACGGTAGGCCTCCTGCTGATGTGCATGACGGTGGCATCGTTCCTCTCCGTGTCCGCATCCGGGGTGATCGTGATCCGGCTCGGATCACGACTGACCACGCGGATCGGCGGCGCCATGGTGGGCCTCGGCCTGGCGGTCGCCGGTTTTGGCACGTCCGTGCTGGCAAACCCGGTGGTCGTGGCCCTTGGACTCATGGTGATCGGCCTCGGCACGGCCAGCTGGAACACGGCGTCCAATGTAGAGGGAGCGTCACTGGAACGCGCCCTTGAACGGCACATCATGCCCCGCCTCCACGGATCCTTCAGCCTCGGCACCGTTGCGGGCGCAGGGCTTGGCGCTTGGGCCGCTGCCGCCGGACTGCCGGTCTTCTGGCATCTGGCAGCGGCCGGCCTGGTGGTCGCCATCTCGGTGGTGACAGCGGCCGCCTGGTTCCGTGCGGATATCACCCGCCATTCCGCTGCAGGAGGTACCGCAAAGGCCTTCAAGCCCGAAAAGCCGGACACCTTCGAAGATCCTTCAACCGGCCCCTTGCCCGTCATCCAGCCCGGCCAGCAGGGACCGGCCGAACCCTTGGACAGCAAGCGCATGGTGGCCCGCGCGTGGCGCGAACGCCGGACCCTCCTGCTTGGATTGCTCGTCCTGGGGCTCGCCCTGGCTGAGGGCGCGGCGGGTGACTGGGTGGCCTTGGCGTTGGCCGATGGCCACGGTCAATCCGACGCTGCCGGAGCCATCGGTTATGGAATCTTCGTGACCTTCATGACTGTGGGCCGCTTTGCCGGGACCGTGGTCCTGGATCGCTTCGGGCGGGTGCCCGTGATGCGTTGGTGCTCGGCCACGGCTGTGGTGGGGTTGGCACTCTTTGTCTTCGCTCCGGTGCCGTGGCTCGCCTTCGCGGCCCTGGCCATCTGGGGCCTGGGTGCCTCTTTGGGGTTCCCGGTTGGAATGTCCGCTGCCGCGGACGATCCAGCACACGCAGCGGCCCGAGTATCGGTCGTCTCCACGATCGGCTATGGGGCTTTCCTTTGTGGTCCGCCGCTCTTGGGGTTGCTGGCTGAGCACTTCGGCATCCTGCACTCCTTGCTCGCCGTCCTGGTCCTGCTCGTCGCGAGCTTCTTCCTGGCGCCCGTCTCGCGGAAGCGCGCGCCTGAATCCGCGCATCCCTGAACCCGCGCACCTGAATCCGCGAATCCCTGAGTCGGCCATGGCAGGCAATCCCCGCTAGGCTTGTTCGGTGACCCAGACGATGCTTTCCGAACTGACCACGGCCGCCGTTGGCGGCCCTGCCGGCACCTTTGTGGAGGCCCGCACTGAAGGGGAAATCATCGACGCCGTCCGCTCGGCTGACGCCGCGGGCGAGAAACTGCTCATCATCGGCGGGGGATCCAACCTGCTGATCTCCGACGCCGGATACCCGGGCATCGTGCTCAAAATCGCTTCGCAAGGCTTCACCGTCAACTCGGAAGATAGTTGCGGAGGCGTTTCCGTGGTGGTCCAGTCCGGGCACAACTGGGACGCCCTCGTGGAGCACTCCGTGCTGCACGCGTGGTCCGGACTGGAAGCCCTTTCAGGGATCCCCGGAGCCACGGGCGCCACTCCTGTGCAGAATGTGGGCGCCTACGGTGCCGACGTGTCCCAGACCATCGCCGCGGTCCGTACTTGGGACCGGGAACGCAACGCCGTGCAGACCTTCACCAACTCCGAGCTCAAGTTCGGCTACCGGGACTCCCTCCTCAAACAGACCACCACCGAAGGCTCGCCCCGTTACGTGGTGCTGACGGTTGAATTCCAGCTGCCGCTCGGACGCATGAGCGCACCCATCCGGTACGCGGAGCTTGCGCGGTCCCTCGGGGTTGAGGCCGGGAAGCGCGCGTACTCCAACGACGTCCGGCGTGAAGTCCTGCGGCTGCGCGCTTCCAAGGGGATGGTCTTGGATGCTTCGGACAGGGACACGTATTCCACGGGTTCCTTCTTCACCAACCCGATTGTCCCGGCCGCAGCGGCTGCATCGCTGCCCGAGGGAGCGCCGCAGTACCCGGCTGGAAACGATGGCCTCGTCAAGCTGTCGGCCGCCTGGCTGATCGACCAGGCCGGCTTCGGAAAGGGCTTCGGACTCGACCCCTCCAGCGTCTCAGGCGGTCGCGCCTCGCTGTCCACCAAACACACCCTGGCCATCACCAACAGGGGAGGAGCCAGCGCGGAGGACCTGGTGGCGATCGCGCGCGAGGTGCGCCGCGGCGTCGTCGAGCGCTTTGGCATTGAACTGCATCCCGAGCCGCTATTGATCGGGTTGGCCCTGTAGGGGCCCGCGAGGAACCCGCCTAGGAACCCGCGCGGAATGCGCTTCAGCGCTTTCCGGTCGGGAGCACCTTGTTGAGCAAAAGGAACGTTAGCCCGCAGCTGGCGGCCCCCAGAAGGAAGATCTGGCTGAAGGCTATGCTTTGCGGCGACGGACCGCCAGGCGAAATCCAGCCGGCTGCCGCGAAGCCTGCCACGCCAAGTAGCATGACGATGGCGGCGAGCAGGAAGCTGCGGACTTGATCGCTCGCGCTTGTCTGGAACCCGGATTCGGGATCGTCAACGTGCCGATCGGACGGTGGCTGGCTCGCGGCGGCAAGGCCCAGGAGGAGGGCTGCGGCGCCAGTGGCGGCAAGTCCCACCTCTTGGACAGTCTGCATCGACGGGGACAATCGCACCCCCGCACCAACAGCTATTGCCAAACCGCAGACAAGCCCGACGGCGGCGGCGCACCAACCAGCGGCCGCTAACCGCCGGCTGAGCGGCCGCAGCAGCGGACCTAACTCACCGAACAGCATTCCCCTAGCGTAGGAGGGCCCGCTGGAAGGCCCCTGTGAGCGGCATGGGAGTTCCTTCTGGGTGCTAATGAGGACCGAAGCTGTCCGCCGTGCGTCCTATGATGGGGCCATGGCAGCTTCGGCGAAGATCCGCGTCACTCCCAAAGTCATGGGCAGGCTGCGCCTCGCCAGCCAAGGATTGCTCGGGGGATTCAGCAGCCCGGAGGAATGCGTCTCCAGGATGGGCGCGATGCAGGCTCAAGATCTCGCCTCGGCGTTCTGGGCGGTGGGGCAGCGGGTTCCCGGTTCCGGCCTCTCGCAAGTGTTGGAAGCGCTGGAGAACGGCACAGTGGTCCGGTCCTGGCCCATGCGGGGCACGCTCCACCTGGTTCCACCGCAGGACTTGCGCTGGATCCTGGGCATCACCACGGAGCGATCCATGCGTTCGGTTGCAACACGGCACCGGGAGCTCGGCATCGAAGCGGCAGACGTCGCCACGTGCCGGGACCTTGCCCTTGAACGCGTCGCCGGCAGCCCAGGCGCCACACGCGAGGAACTTTTCAAGATCTTCGAATCCGCGGGCCAAGTGACCGCGGCCCAGCGCGGGATCCATTTGCTCTGGATTCTGTGCCAGAACGCTTGGCTGGTCCAAGGACCTCCGGCGGGCACGGCAGGCAAAGCCCTTGGACAGCAACTGTTCGTGGCCTTCGACGAGTGGATTCCGGAATCCAAGGTATTGGGCAGGGAAGAAGGGATTGCCGAATTCCTGCTCAGGTATATGCGCAGCCACGGACCGGCCACGCTCGACGACTTCGCGTGGTGGACCCAGATCCCCAAAGCCGAGGTCCGGGCAGCCCACGAGGCTGTTCGCAGCCAACTCGTTGAGCTCGTCTTCCGGGGAACGTCCTATTGGCTGTCACCCGAGACGGCGGCACTGCTCGACGACGGCGTTCCCGGCTCGCGGACCGTCCTCGCCTTGCCGGGATTCGATGAATTCCTGCTCGGGTATACGGACCGCAACCTTGTCCTGCCACCTGAGCATTTCCAGAAGGTCGTTCCAGGCGGCAACGGCGTCTTCAAGCGGATGATTGTGTCTGGCGGCGAAGTAGTAGGCACCTGGTCCCGCAGCGGCACCGGCCGGACCGCCGTCGTCGTGCCCGAACCGTTCGGCCCGGAAAGCCTGACTCCGGCGGCCAAGCGCTCCTTCGAGCTCCAGGCGGCGAAGTACGTGCGGTTCATGGAGCGCTGAGCGCACCCAACTAGCTCGCAGTTGTTGTCGTTATGAGCGCCCAAAACGACAACAACTGCGAGTCAGTTGATGCCAGCAGGAGTCCTAGAGGGTGCCGGTAGCGATCTTCAGCATGCGGCGCAGCGGCTCGGCTGCGCCCCAGAGGAGCTGGTCGCCCACGGTGAAGGCGCTGATGTACTCAGGGCCCATCTCAAGCTTGCGGATACGGCCCACGGGGATCTCCAAGGTGCCGGAGGCAGCCACCGGGGTGAGATCCGCCATGGACGCTTCCTTGGTGTTGGGCACAACCTTGGCCCACTCGTTGTCAGCGTCCAGGAGCTTCTCGATTTCGGCGACCGACAAGTCCTCACGCAGCTTGAGGGTCAGTGCCTGGGAGTGCGAGCGCATGGCGCCGATACGGACGCAGAGGCCGTCCATGACCACATGGTCCTTGCCCGGCTTCCCGTTGCCCGTGCCGAGGATCTTGTTGGTTTCCACCCCGGCCTTCCATTCTTCCTTGGATTGGCCGTTGCCGAGGTCGGCGTCGATCCACGGGATCAGCGAGCCGGCCAGCGGCACGCCGAACTGGGTGGCGTCGACGCCGGAGCGCTGGGTTGCCAGGACCTTGCGGTCGATTTCCAGGATCGCTGAAGCGGGATCGTCCAGTTCGCTGCTGACTTCGTTGTTGAGGGTGCCGAACTGGTTGAGCAGTTCGCGCATGTGGCGGGCACCGCCACCCGACGCCGCCTGGTAGGTCATGGAGGTACCCCACTCGACCAGGTTGTTCTTGAAGAGGCCGCCGAGTCCCATGAGCATGCAGGAGACGGTGCAGTTGCCGCCGATGTAGTCCTTCACGCCGCCGGACAGGCCTGCGTCGATGACGTCGCGGTTGATGGGGTCCAGCACGATGATGGAGTCGTCGTTCATGCGCAGCGTGGACGCGGCGTCGATCCAGAGCCCGTCCCAGCCACGGCTGCGAAGCTCGCCGTGGACCTGCTTCGTGTAGTCGCCGCCCTGGGCCGTGACAATAATCGGCAGCTTGGCAAGAGTCTCAATATCGAACGCGTTCTCGAGCTTGCCTGCGCCGTCGGCAAATGACGGCGCGGCACCTCCCGCGTTCGAGGTGGAGAAAAATACCGGGTTGATGTTGGCGAAGTCGCCCTCTTCCTGCATGCGCTGCATCAGGACGGAGCCGACCATGCCACGCCAACCGACCAGTCCAACGGACGGATTAGCTGCTGTAGTCATTGAACCAGTCTAGACTTTCGCGGCTCCCGGCCGCTGTCGGTTACGTCACGAGGAAATCCACGACGGCGGTTCCCGGACCCAACTGACTGGCAGTTGTTGTCGTTTTGAGGCTCCAAAACGACAACAACTGCGAGTCAGTCGGGCAAGTTGCCGCTTACTTGCCGGCGTCGGGCTCTTCCAGCAGCGCTGCTTTGCGGGCGCGCAGGGCGTAGAAGGCGCCGAAAGCGAAGACCTGGGTCACCACTACGAGGACGATGATCCCGAGGATCTTGTTGCCGCCCAGGATCATGGTGAGCCCAACGATCGCGGACAGGAGCGCGAAGAGCGGCAACAACATGTAGCCGAGCACGAACAGGGTCTCAGGTTTCTTCAGCATTCTCAGTCTTCCGTCCGGCGCCACGTGGCGATCCGGTAGTTGGTGCCGTTCTTGGAGGTCAGCCAGCCTTCAGCGGGCTTCGTCGCCTCAAGTTTCCAGGCTTCGCCGAACTCCGGCGCGAAAGTGTCGCCGTCGGTGTCGGAATCGATGACCGTGACGACGGCGACATTCGCGATATCGATGGACTGCCGGTAAATTTCGCCCCCGCCAATGATCCAGACGTTCCGGCCGCCCGGTGCGAACTGCGACTCAAGGAGCGCGGCATCAAGCGAGGAGACGACGACGGCGCCACGTGCTTCGGGCGAGTCCGCCCAGCCGTGTTGCCGGGTCACCACGATATTGGTGCGACCGGGAAGGGGGCGGTACTTTGCGGGAAATGACTCCCAGGTTTTCCGGCCCATGATGACCGGATGTCCTGTTGTCAGTTGGCTGAAGTGCTTCAAATCTTCGGGGACGTGCCAGGGCATGGTCCCGCCCTTGCCGATCACTCCGCTGCCGGTCTGTGCCCACACCAAGCCGATTCCGGTGGGCGTTTCCGCGCTCTCCCCGGAGGAAGGCGACTCCGCGGCAGGGGTTTCTTGAGTGCTCATACCGCCACGGGCGCCTTGATCGAGGGGTGGTGGCGGTAGCCGACTACTTCGAAGTCCTCGAAGGTGTAGTCGAAGATCGAGTCCGGCTTGCGGGCGAATCGCAGCTGCGGGTACTCGTAAGGCTCCCGGGAGAGCTGCTCGGTGACCTGCTCCACGTGGTTGTCGTAAACGTGGACGTCCCCGCCGGTCCAGACGAAATCTCCAGGCTCAAGGCCCAGCTGCTGGGCCACCATGCAGGTCAGCAAAGCATAGGAAGCGATGTTGAAAGGAACGCCCAGGAACATGTCGGCCGAACGCTGGTACAACTGGCAGGACAACTTGCCGTCGGCAACGTAGAACTGGAAGAACGCGTGGCACGGCGGCAAAGCCATGTCCTTGATCTCGGACACGTTCCATGCCGAGACGATGTGCCGGCGGGAATCCGGGTTGTCCGCCAAGCCCTTCATGAGCTCGGCGATCTGGTCAATGTGCCCGCCATCGGGGGTCGGCCAGCTGCGCCACTGCACGCCGTAAACCGGGCCGAGTTCGCCGTCGGCGTCTGCCCATTCGTCCCAGATGGTTACACCCTGCTCTTGGAGCCATTTCACGTTCGACTCACCGCGGAGGAACCACAAAAGCTCCAGGGCGAGCGACTTGAAGTGCACCCGCTTGGTGGTGATGAGCGGGAAACCCTGGCTCAGATCGAAGCGCAGCTGGCGGCCGAAAACGCTCCGCGTTCCGGTGCCCGTGCGGTCCGACTTGTGCGTGCCGTTGGCCATGACGTCGCGCAGGAGGTCTTCATATGGGGTTGGGATGCTCACGCACCCAGCTTACTGGAGTCAGTCGTCGAAGGGCTTGATCTGTTCCACGGCCACTACGCGCTGGCCGTTTCCACGGGCTACGTGGCACACGATCATCTCGCCAGGGGCCAGGTACGGATCCTGGGCAGGCAGCATCTCGTGAAGCTCCGGGCCCATACGTTCTCCGAGTTTCTTCAAGATGGTGGGAAGTGCCGGCCTGTGGGTGCACAGCGCGACCGCGCGCTGCTTGTCGAACAAGCCCTCGACGACGGCGGACGTCCGCTTCGGGCTTCGCTGGTGGTTGTGCTCAGTCAGGGCCTCCACGAGTTTCACCTTGGCTCCGGCTGACTTGGCGTAGGGCGCGATGGTGGATACGCACCTTGCCCAGGGACTGCTCACGATCCGGAGGGGCTTCCACACGCCCAGAAGCCGTTCCACGGCCAGCGCCTGCCGCAGGCCCGTCACGGCCAGCGGCCGGCTGCCTTCGGCCTTGGTCCAGGAGGACCGTGGCTTTGCCTTGGCATGGCGCACCAGAATCAGCGGCCACGTCTCCAGTTCACCGTTCAGGTGCGCCTTCGCCAGTGCCTGGAGGGGGCTCACATCCGTGGGGTTGCTCAGGAAACGTGCCGCTTTGTCCGGCGCGGCCCACATGTAGGCGTCCACTTCCTTGCCGTCCGGCTTGATGATGGAGCCGTTGACCTGCGCAGCCCAGTAGTGCACCACCTTGAGTCCCGCGGCCACATGGTAGTGCGTCGGAGGAAGGGGGATCCCGAGGGCGGCCGTGAGGCCGATTTCTTCGCTGATCTCGCGGACGGCGCATTCCGGGATGGTTTCCCCGGCGTCGAGCTTGCCCTTGGGCCAGGACCAATCGTCATACTTGGGCCGATGGATCAGCAGGACCTCAAGGGCGCCCTTGGTGACGCGCCAAGGAATAGCGCCGGCCGCCGTGACGGCGATCGGCTCTCCGGGATGGTCCGTCTGGTCTGCAACAGGTGTATCGCTCTTCAACTTTTTGCTGCCTACCGCCGGGCAACTGCACGTTGGCGGGACCGGGAGGCGAGCAGCCAGGACTGGATGTCCAGAAGCGGCGAGCCGTCCTCGGCCTGGTGGAACCTGGTCCAGTGGCCTTCGTTGTCGAGGTGCCAGCTGGCAGTGCCGGGGTCCATGTAACGCCTCAGCAGGTCCATGACCTCGGCGGTGTCTTCGCGGCTGGAGAGCTGCACCAAGGCCTCGACCCGGCGGTCGAGGTTGCGATGCATCATGTCCGCGGAGCCGATGTAGACCACGGGATCGTTGGCATTGGCGAAGGCAAACACACGCGAGTGCTCCAGGAAGCGGCCGAGGACGGAGCGGACCGTGATGTTCTCGCTCAGTCCAGGAACTCCCGGACGCAGCGAGCAGATGCCACGGACGATGACGTCAACCTTTACCCCGGCCTGCGACGCCCGGTAGAGGGCGTCGATGGTGGCCTCGTCAACCATGGAGTTGACCTTGATCTGGACCTTGGCGGCGATTCCCGCGCGGGCGTTGCGGATCTCGGTCTCGATCCTGTCGATCAGGCCGGACCGCACCGAACGCGGCGCCACGAGGAGCCGCTTGAAGGTCGACTTGGGGGCATATCCGGAGAGCTGGTTGAAGAGCTTGGACAGGTCCTCGCCCACCTGCTCATTGGAGGTCAACAGCCCAAGGTCTTCGTAGTAGCGGGCCGTCCGCGGGTGGTAGTTGCCCGTGCCGATATGGCAGTACCTGCGGAGGCCATCCACTTCCTGGCGGACAACCAGGGACAACTTGCAGTGCGTCTTGAGTCCCACGATGCCGTACACGACGTGCACGCCGGCCTGCTCCAGTTTGCGGGCCCACGAGATGTTGGCCTGCTCGTCAAAGCGGGCCTTGATCTCCACGAGGGCCAGGACCTGCTTGCCGGCCTCGGCGGCGTCGATCAGCGCGTCCACGATGGGGGAATCGCCGGAGGTGCGGTACAGGGTCTGCTTGATGGCCTGGACCTTGGGGTCGGCGGCCGCCTGCTCCAGGAAGGCCTGGACCGACGTCGAGAAGGAGTCGTACGGGTGGTGCAGCAGGATGTCGCGGCGGCGCATTGCCGCGAAGACGTTGGCGGCTTTGGACGTCTCGGATTCGTTCAGGTACCGCGAGGTGTGGGGAACGTGCTTCGGGTAATGGAGGTCCGCGCGGTCAATTCCGCCGATGACGGACAAGCCCCGGAGGTCCAGGGGCGCCGGAACGGAGTAGACCTCGGATTCCTCGACGCCGAGTTCCCGCACCAGGAGCGCACGGATGTTCGGGTTGATGTCCGTGGTGACCTCAAGCCGGACGGGCGGGCCGAAGCGGCGGCGCAGCAGTTCTTTTTCAAGCGCCTGCAGGAGGTTCTCGGCGTCGTCCTCTTCGACTTCCACGTCCTCGTTGCGGGTGACGCGGAAGGTGTGGTGCTCCATGACTTCCATACCGGGGAACAGCTTGTCCAGATGCACCGCGATGACCTCTTCGAGCGCGATGAATCGCGCCACGCGGCCCGGGACCGCACCGGCACGCGGGCCGTCGATCGAGACGAGCCGCGGCAGCTGGTCCGGAACCTTGACGCGGGCGAACAGTTCCTTGTCGCTCACGGGGTTGCGGACGATGACGGCCAGGTTGAGGGAAAGCCCGGAGATGTAGGGGAAGGGGTGGGCGGGATCGACGGCGAGGGGAGTGAGGATCGGGAAGACCTTCTCGCCGAACATGATGCTCAAGCGGTGCTGGGCCTCGTCGTCGAGTTCGTCCCAGCGCATGAGGTGGATGTGCTCATAGGCCAGAGCAGGGCGGATCTGCTCGGCGAACACACGCGCGTGGCGTTCCTGCAGCTTGCGGGCGGCATCGCCGATCTGCTCCAGGACTTCGATGGGGCTCAGTCCGGCGGGGGAGGGCACCGCGAGACCGGTGGCGATGCGGCGCTTCAAACCGGCGACCCGCACCATGAAGAATTCATCCAGGTTCGAGGCGAAGATGGAGAGGAAATTGACCCGCTCCAGCAGGAAGAGGTCCGGATCCTCCGCGAGCTCAAGAACGCGGGAGTTGAACGCGAGCCAGCTCAGCTCGCGGTCCAGGAAACGGTCCGGGGTGATGTCCCCTTCCGGCTCAAGGGAGGGCGCAAATTCAGGAATGTCGATGCGGTCCTGTGTTGCCCGCGCAGCCGGGACTTCGGAAGAGCCGAAGCGGGGAGGCAAGGTTGCGCCCTTGACCTCGGTTTTGGTGGTTCCGACCGGGTCCGGGTTCATCGGGCTCTCCTTCGTTCAGCGCGGGGTTTGATTCAACCCTACAAGGATTCCACGTGCCGGAATCCTAGATGTCCTAGCCTTTCAGATGCGCCTTGGTTCCGGGTTACTTCCGGGTTAACGGCGCATACATGACATCGACGTCCCAGCGTACGAAGCCCAGCTTCTGGTAAAGGGCGACGGCCGCGGTGTTGTCGGCGTCCACATACAACATCACGGAGTGCAGCTCGTGGCTCTGGAGATACCTGATTCCGGCGACAGTGAGCGCCTTGCCAAGCCCCAGCCCCTGGGCTGCGGGGGTGACGCCGACGACGTAGACCTCTCCGATGGCCGGATGGGGTCCTTGCCGGGGGTGCACCTTGGTCCAATGGAAACCGAGCAGTTCCCCGGCCGGGTTCACCGCGAGCAGGAAACCTGCGGGATCGAACCAATCCTCTGCCATCCGGGCTTCCAGGTCGGCCCTGGTCAGGGACCCTTGCTCGGGATGATGGGCAAACGCTGCCCTGTTGGCAGCCAGCCAGGCGGACTCATCCTGGCCCGGTACGAAGGCGCGCAGTGAGACTCCCTCCGGCAGGCCGGCGTCGGGCAGTTCCACTGTGGAAGACATCAGCCGCATCTTCCACAGCTCACGCACCGGGCCGTAGCCGTAGCGGGCCGCAAGCTCCGCGGCGGCCTCGTGATTCCCATGGGACCAAGCGTTGAGCCCCTCGAGCCCGCGGCTGTCCCGAAGCGAGTCCAACAGCCTGCCTGCGACTCCCTGGTTTCGGTAGCTGGGGTGCACGGCCATTTCCAGGACCCCGGTTCCGTCGTCCGCTTCAACCACGACGGCGATTCCCGCCAGATCCTGCCCGCTTGCGGGATCGGATTGCTCGTCCGGGGCATACAGGGCCAGTGCGAGCACCGAGTGGTCGCCTGCATCGGCTCCGCGCAGCATGACCAGGGTTTGTTCGGACAGCGGGGGATTGCCATCCGACTCCTCGGCAGCTGCGGCGAGCGTTTTGATGTCTCTCAACAACTCGTTGTCCGAGGCGCCTTTGACGACGAGGACGGGCCAGTTCTCCGGGTGCGCAAGGCTCATGCTGCAAGGCTATACGTCCCGGGCCGGTTTGGCGGGATGGATTTTGCAGGCCCTCCCTTGGCCGTGTATGGTCTATATCTCGTCCGGCTTTGCGAAGCGGGATACGAGGGGGATCCACCAGTGGGGTGGCCTCGATACGTTCGACCCGTATGTCCTCCACTCAAGCAAGGGAAGGCCCGGACTCAGTGAGTCCGGGCCTTCCCTTGTATTCGAAGCGGGTCAGAAGCCTAGGCCTCCGTGAGCTCATCTTCCGGCAAGCGGACCAACGTCAGCCGGTAGCCGACATTGCGGACTGTGCTGATGAGGTTCTCGTGGTCCACGCCCAGCTTGGCACGCAGGCGCCGGACGTGGACGTCCACGGTGCGGGTGCCGCCGTAGTAGTCGTAGCCCCATACTTCGGTGAGAAGCTGTTGACGCGTGAACACCCTGCCCGGGTGCTGGGCCAGGTACTTCAGGAGTTCGAACTCTTTGAAGGTCAGGTTGAGCGGCTGCCCGTTCACGCGGGCCGTATAGCTTGCTTCGTCGATCACGACGCCGGCCGCCCGGATTTCGGTGTTGGTTTCCTCTTCGCCGGGAATCGCGCGGGCCACGGCCAGGCGGATCCGGGCTTCGACTTCGGCCGGTCCCGCCGAGTCGAGGACGATGTCATCCACGGACCACGCGGAAGACACGGCAGCCATGCCGCCTTCCGTGAGGATCAGGATGAGGGGGGCGCTCAAGCCCGTGGCTTTGAGCAGTTGGGTCAGGGAGCGGGCTCCCACCAGGTCCTTGCGGGCATCAAGGAAGACGACGTCGGTGGGGTCGGTCTCGAGCAAGGCCGTTGGCTCTGCCGGAAGGATGTGGACCCGGTGGTTCAATAGCTCCAAGGCGGGCAGGATGTCTACCGACGAGCCGGTGCTGTTCGTCAGGAGCAGGATGTGCGACATAGTTCCTCCAATGGGCGGTCCGCGCATCATCGGGCGTCTGAACCGGGTTTCCACCGGCCGGTAGCTGCTTATGGGGCGTGGTTCCGTTGTAACGGAAGCGTTGCAACAAGAAGCGCTGTTGACAACCGAGTATACCCAAAGGCCCCTGCAACGTCAGGGATTCGTGTCACCTTCAACCCCTGTTTGCGACATATTTGTGCCGAATAAGGCAGGATTGGCAGGAGGTTAGCCGCAACTTGGAACGAAACGGGGCCCCGCTGGAACGCCGTGGGGTCGAGGGCGGGTTAGGGACACAGTGAGGTCAGGGGCGCAGTGAAGTCTTGGAGCATCGGGGTGGTCGGCCTCGTGGCGCTCGCGGTTTTCGTCGCCAGCTCTTACGGCCCCACGGAAGGGTCGGTCGCCGTCGGAATTCTGGCGTCGGCCGCTGTTGGCGTCGGCTGGCCCCATTTTCTGGCGGTCCCCGCGAAGAAGACCCTCGCCACGGTGATCGGGCTGAGCGGTGCGGGTTCGGCCTTCGCCGCCGGATTCGTCCCCGCTCCCGGATTTCTCGACGCAACTCCCGCCTTCATCGCCGCCGGTGTGATTGCCGTGTTCGTCGTGCAGTTGATCCGCGGAACCGGTCAGGCCCAACGGCTCGAATCCACCCTAGGCAGCTGCGCCGGCGTCTTGCTGAGTTGCCTTGGCGCGGGCTGGATTGCAGGCGCGAGGTTCAACGGCATCAAGGAAATGGTGTTGGTTGCAGCCCTCAGCGCCGCAGTCGCCCTCCTCGCCGGCCTGTTGCGCTGGCCGGACCGGGTCGTGGCGCCTTTGGGCATCGTGGCTGCGGGTTTGGTGGCTCCTCTGGCAGGCCTCGTGTTTTCCGATATCGCGATCGTGCCCGCCATCGTGGTGGGAGTTGTCATTGGTTCGGTCCTGGTCAGTTTCCGTCGGATGGTGACGCTTCGGCTCGGCCGCTTGAATTTCCCGGCTGTCCTTGGGATGGGCGTCGCGCCCGTCTGGGCGGTTGGGGCCTTGTGCTACTTCATCGACAAACTACTCATCTACTAACAGTTAGGATGGCATCATGTCCGTACTTGCATTTGAAATCTTCTTCCTTGTCCTCCTCGGCTTGGCCAGCCTCTCGATGGCGTGGTTCGCTGGTTTTGTCGTTTACCGTCTCTTCAAGGGCCAGAAGTAGAGCTCCCATCGCTTTTGATCAACCTGTACCTTCCGGTCCACTGAGGTAATTGCTGTGCCCATCGAAATCCCTTCCGACCTGACACCCGAATTGGTACCCCTTTCCTGGCTCATTGGTGAGTGGGAAGGCCGGGGACGGCTTGGCAGCGGTGAAGAAGACTCGGATCACTTCATCCAGCATGTCTCCTTTACGCACCATGGCCTGCCCTACCTGGAGTACCGGGCGGAAAGCTGGCTCAGCGACGAGGACGGCACCAAATTGCGGCCCCTCACCGTGGAAACAGGTTTCTGGGCGCTGGAGCGGAAAATGCTCGACGCCGACGGCGGCCCCGGCTTGATTCCCGCGGAGATTGTCCCGGTACTGAAGACGGCCGACGACGTCGAGGCCCACCGCAACGCGGACGGCGGGTTCGACATCGCCGTGACGATCGCCCATCCCGGTGGCATCAGCGAGCTGTACTACGGCCAAATCAAGGGCCCGCAGATCCAGATGAGCACCGATATGGTGATGCGCGGCGGTCACTCCAAGGAATACACTGCGGCCACACGCATCTTCGGCCTCGTGGATGGCAATCTGTTGTGGCGCTGGGATGTGTCCACTCCGGGAAAGTCGCTTGAGGCCCACGCTTCGGCTTTCCTGAACAAACTCTCCTAGGAGGGCTTGTTCCGTAGCTTCAAGGTCTCACCGAAGAGGTCTCACTGAACGTCCCGTTTCGCAGTTAGAACCAAAGGGGAGCAGCAAGTGAACGAAGCAGCAAAACCTGCCAGCTATGACGATCTCACGGCCGTCTTTTTCAACGGGACGCTCAAGCCATCGCCGCAAGTGAGCAATACCGACGGACTGATTTCCATCAGCCGGCGCATCATGGAAAAGCAGGGCGTCAGCACCCGTGTGATCCGCACTGTGGACCACGACATTGCCGCCGGAGTGTATCCGGACATGCGCGAACACGGCTGGGCCACGGATGAATGGCCGGAGTTGTATCCGGCTGTCCTGGAGGCCGACATCGTGGTGGTGGCCGGTCCTATCTGGCTTGGCGATAATTCCTCCCAGACCAAGAAGCTCATCGAGCGCCTCTACGCCCATTCGGGCCAGCTCAACAGCAAAGGCCAGTGGGCCTACTATCCAAAAGTCGGCGGCTGCCTGATCACCGGCAACGAGGACGGCATCAAGCACTGCGCCATGAACGTGCTTTACAGCCTCCAACACGTCGGCTTCACCATTCCGCCCCAGGCCGATGCCGGATGGATCGGTCCTGTCGGCCCCGGACCCAGCTACCTTGACGAAGGATCCGGTGGCCCTGAGAGCGACTTCACCAACCGGAACACCACCTTCATGACCTGGAACCTGCTCCACTACGCCCGGATGCTCAAGGACGTGGGCGGCATTCCTGCTTACGGCAACCTTCCGGATGAATGGAAAGCCGGCACGCGCTTCGATTTTGAAAACCCGGAATACCGCTGAGCCCCAAGGACTTCTACTACATATGACTTACAAGAGCCCCCTATTGTCGCGCCCCGGAGCTGTAGAAGGCGGCGGCGAGGACTCCGGCGTCGCGGCCCACTACGGCGAGCCCCTGCGGGAGCAGCGCGCACTCGCCGCCGGTACCGCCGTCGTCGACCTTTCCTATCGGGGCGTTGTCACGGTTACTGGACCGGACCGCCTCAGCTGGCTCAACACCCTTTCCTCGCAGCAACTGACCAACCTGCAGCCGCGCGTCTCAAGCGAACTGTTGCTCCTCACCATCCAAGGCCGCATCGAGTTCGACGCCCGCGTAGTGGACGACGGCGAGACCACCTGGCTGTTGGTCGAAGCCGCCGAGGCTGCCCCGCTGGCCGAGTGGCTCAACAAAATGCGGTTCATGCTGCGCGTCGAGGTGGCCGATGTGTCGGCCGATTGGGCCGTCGTCGGCGCAACCAAGGCCGTTGACGCGTGGTCGGACCGGCTTGTCTGGGAGGACCCGTGGCCGCACATCGGCGTCGGTGGCTATTCATACAGCGTGGTGGAGGAAAACTCCCACCCCGGCCTTGAGAGGCCCTGGTTCGAGTACCTCGTTCCGGCAGACGAGCTTGAAGCGGCAGTTGAGGGCATGGCCCTCGCCGGCTCGTTGGCCGCGGAGGCGCTCCGCATTGCTGCTTGGCGTCCCCGGCTCGGCGCGGAGACGGACGAGAAGACCATCCCGCACGAGCTCGATCTCCTGCGGACCTCGGTCCACTTGTCCAAGGGCTGCTACAAGGGCCAGGAGACCATCGCCCGTGTCCACAACCTCGGACACCCGCCCCGGCGTCTCGTTTTCCTGCAATTGGATGGCTCGCAGCACACCCTTCCAGCGCCGGGCAGCGTTGTATTTGCCGGAGAGCGCAAGGTGGGTACGCTGACATCTGTGGCCCAGCACTTCGAAATGGGGGCAGTAGGACTGGCTCTTATCAAGCGGTCTGTGGACCCGCACGAAGTGTTGACCGTGCTGGACGGTGAGGAGCCTTATCCGGCCGCCCAGGAAGTAATCGTTGCGCCCGATGCCGGACAAGTGGTGGGGCGTCAGACCGGATTCCTGAAGGGACCCCATCGATGAGCGAAACGACGGGCGCTGAGGCCCAGGCGACGGGTGCCGATGACGAGGCCATTGCCTTGGCGCACACCTTGTTCGATGCCGCCAGGGAAGGCAACTCGGAGCTCCTGCGGAGCTACCTCAACGCCGGTGCGCCGGCTGGAATGCGCACTGCCGCAGGCGACTCTCTCCTGATGCTGGCCGCTTACCACGGCCACGCGGAAACCGTCCAGCTTCTGCTGTACCACGGTGCCGATGCGAACGGGGCAAACGACCGTGGCCAGACTCCGCTGGCCGGCGCGGTTTTCAAGGGTTACACGGAGGTGGCCCGGGTTCTGATTGACGCCGGCGCCGATCCCGACGCCGGTGCGCCCACAGCGCGCGAGGCCGCCCGGATGTTTGCCCGCACCGAAATTCTCGAACTGCTCGGATAGGCCAAGGCGAGGGCCGTCGGGCTGTGCCCGTGCCTGGCGGCGCGGCCGCGGTGGTTGCCTTGCGGTCAAATATTCCATGTGGAATAGTTGTTGTGGAATAGTTCGCACGGAGGATGGGGAAATGGCACGAGCCGCACTGACTCCACTTGGTGTCGCCGCATTGGCCCTCCTCGTGGAGGCGCCGATGCATCCATACGAGATGTACCAGCTCCTGATGGCCCGTCACGAGGACCGCTTGGTCAAGGTCCGGCCGGGCACGCTCTACCACGCCGTGGGTCGCCTCGAAGAGGCGGGTTTGGTCGAGGCAACAGGGATTGACCGGGCGGGCAACCGGCCCGAGCGCACCACCTATCGAATCACCGGAACCGGCCGCGAGGCACTGACCGAGCGCCTCCAGAACATGCTGGCGGAACCCGTGAACGAATACCCGAGCTTCCCCCATGCGATCGCCGAGGCACACAACCTGCCGTCCGGCGTCGTACTCGAACTCCTGGACCGTCGCGTAGTGAACCTGGAAAACCAGCTCGACTTCCTGGTCCGGGGCGAAGAAGCTGTCGCCGCAAAAGGCGTAGAGCCCAAGTTCTGGATCGACGTCAAGTACCAACAATCCATGCTGCGGACGGAAATCGACTGGATACGCAGCTTCCAAAATGATCTCCGCAGCGGGCAGTTGCCATGGTAGCCGCCCTTCCAACGCACCAATGTGCAAGAAATTCGACACAGTCAAAGGAAACCCATGGAAAACGTAGCTAAACCGTGGCCCGCACTGTGGTCCCTCGTGGTCGGGTTCTTCATGATCCTGATCGACACCACCATTGTTTCCGTGGCGAACCCACGGATCATGGAGGGCCTGCATACCGATATCAACGCCGTCATCTGGGTGACCAGCGCCTACCTCCTCGCCTACGCCGTGCCGTTGCTGATCACCGGAAGGCTCGGCGACCGCTTCGGGCCCAAGAACCTCTACCTGATCGGCCTCGTGGTCTTCACCCTGGCTTCGCTGTGGTGCGGCCTCTCGGGCGACATCGGCATGCTGATCGCGGCCCGGGTGGTCCAGGGCATCGGCGCGGCCATGATGACCCCCCAAACCATGGCCGTCATCACCCGGATCTTCCCGCCGGACCGCCGCGGCGCGGCCATGGGCCTCTGGGGCGCCACGGCCGGCATGGCCATCCTCGTCGGCCCGATCCTCGGCGGCGTGTTGGTTGACGGCCTCGGCTGGCAGTGGATCTTCTTCGTCAACGTTCCCATCGGCGTCGTTGCCTTCGTCCTCGTGACCCGGCTGGTACCGAAGCTGACCACGCACAGCCACAAGTTCGACGTCGTGGGTGTGCTCCTGTCCGCAGCCGGCATGTTCCTGCTGGTGTTCGGCATCCAGGAAGGCCAAAGCTACAAATGGGGCACCGTCACCGGGCCCATTACGGTCTGGGGACTGATCATCACGGGGCTCGCTGTCCTGGCCGCGTTCGTCCTCTGGCAGTGGCTGCTGGAGCGCCGCGGCGGTGAGCCTTTGCTGCCGTTGGGCCTGTTCAAGGACCGCAACTTCTCCTTGGGCAACACCACCATTATGGCGGTGGGCTTCACCATCACTGCCTTCCCGCTGCCCACCATCTTCTACTACCAGGTAGTCCGTGGGCTGACACCAACACAGTCCGCGTTGCTCATGATCCCCATGGCCGTGATCTCCGGCGCGCTGGCACCTTTCGTTGGCAAGCTGATCGACCGCATCAACCCGCGCTGGTTCGCAGCCTTCGGGCTCCTGTGCCTGTCCGGCGCCCTGTTCTGGACCGGGACGCTCCTGAAGCCGGACACTCCCATCTGGATGTTCCTGCTGCCCAGCGCCCTCCAGGGTGTGGCCAACGGCTTCATCTGGGGCCCGGTCTCCAACGCCACTACCCGCAACCTCCCGCCGCGCTCGGCGGGCGCCGGTTCCGGTGTCTTCAACACGACGCGCCAGATCGGTGCCGTGCTGGGATCGGCCGCGATTGCTGCGCTGATCCAGTCCCGGCTCGCGGCGGATCTGCCCGCGGCTCCGCCAGGTGCCGCCCCGGCGGGAGAAGGTGGATTCACCGGAAAGCTGCCGGAATTCCTGCATGACGGCTTCTCGACGGCGATGAGCCAGTCGGTCCTGCTGCCGGCCTTTGCGATTCTGCTGGGCGCAGTAGCAGCGTTGTTGTTTGCCAAGCCCAAGGCCGTCCAAGGCTGGGGTTCCCCGGCTGCCGCCGGGGCTAAGCCTCAAACTGTTTCGCAAGACGGCTAACCCGCGCGAACTGGCAGACGATGCCCTCAAAATGCGGTTTTGGGGGCATCGTCCGCCAACTCGCGGTTAGCGCAGGAGCACGGAAGTCTGGATACCGCCGTCGACGAATCCGAGCCGTCGGGCCAAGGCCAGGGAGCCCCGGTTGTCCAGCGCAGTTCGCCACTGCAGCGTCAGGCCTGAGGCGAGTGCTTCGTGGGCGGCGATCGAGGCAGCCAGGGTTCCGAGCCCTTGCCGGCGCAATTCCGGCGGCACCAGGACGCCCATGTCTGCGAGGATCCCCTGCCACTCCGCATAGGCGCCGCAGGCCACCGGTTTGCGGTCCGGTTCGTTGCCGTCCATCACGGTGAAGTGGTGGTCCATCCTTGAGAGGTGGACTTCATTGACGTCATCCGGCGGGCATCTGCCCTCCAACTCGATCGCTTCCGGATGGCCGTGCGAGACAGTGACTTCGCCGCCCGGCTGGAACAGGGGAAGGTCGTCGGCGAACAGCAGCGCCGACGTCCCGAGTCCATGGCCGCCGTGTTCGCGGCTGATCCGCAACAGTGCGGAATGCTCGCTCAGTTGATCGTCCGAGAGCTCGACGGCGGCAGCCACCGCCCACGCCGGAGCCACCAATGCGGAGCGGCCAAAGAGCCTCACGAAGGTGATGGATTCAGCGTCTTCGTCTTCCCTGACCAAGCGCTCCCCGGTGCGGGCAGCAGGTGAGCCGGAGACGAAACTGAAGGCCTCGTCGTCGAACCCTAAATGCCGGGCCCAGGCCAGCAGCACGATTTCCGCCGATCCCGCATCAAGTTCCATGACATCGAGTCTATGCAGTCCCCGGAAAAGGAAGGAGCAGGCAAGGCACCTTGTGGTACCCGCCTGCTCCTTGAAGATCCGGCTCAGCCGAAGAGGACTGCGGCTTCGTCGTAGCGGTTCTGCGGGACGGTCTTGAGCTTGCCCAGGGCAGCTTCGAAGCCCACGTGCTCGATGTCCGTGCCCTTGAGGGCCACCATGGTTCCCCAGCGGCCTTCCACGACCGAGTCGATGGCTGCCATGCCCAAACGGGTGGCCAGGACGCGGTCGAAAGCGGAGGGGACGCCGCCGCGCTGGATGTGGCCGAGGATCGTGGCGCGGGTCTCGATGCCGGTGCGGGCTTCGATTTCAGGGGCGAGCTGGTCCGCGATACCGCCCAGGCGGGGCCGGCCGAAGGTATCCAGGCCGCGTTCGGAGTGCGGTGCTTCCATGTGGTCGGGAACAAAACCCTCGGCGACGACAATCAGCGGTGCACGGCCACGATCGTGGGCCTCCTGGACCCACTCGGTGATCTGCTCGATGCTGACTTTCTGCTCGGGGATCAGGATGGCGTGCGCGCCGGCAGCCATGCCTGCGTGCAGGGCGATCCAGCCCACGTGGCGGCCCATGACCTCGGCGATCATGCAGCGGTGGTGGGATTCTCCGGTGGTGCGCAGCCGGTCGATGGCCTCGGTGGCGATCTGGACGGCGGTATCGAAGCCGAAGGTGTAGTCGGTGGCGTCGAGGTCGTTGTCCACGGTCTTGGGGACACCGACGATCTTCAAACCGGCGTCGGTGAGGCGCTTCGCGGCGGCCAGTGTGCCTTCGCCGCCGATGGCGATGATGGCGTCGATGCCGAGGCGGTCCATGTGGGCTTTGATGACATCCGGGCCGCCGCCGTTCTCGAACGGGTTCGTGCGGGATGTGCCGAGGATGGTTCCACCCTGCTTGGCGATACCGCGGACCATGGTGCGGGGAATGTCGATGACGTCGCCCTCCACGACGCCTCGCCAACCGTCCCGGAAACCGACGAATTCCTGGCCGTGGATGGCAATTCCCTTGAGGACGGCGCCACGGATGACGGCGTTCAGTCCGGGGCAGTCGCCACCGCTGGTAAGGATTCCAATTTTCATGAGGGGCTCAAATCCTGGCTAGGAGGTATACGTGCAGAGCGCCACGCTGAGCTCACAACGATTGTAGGGGGCAATGTGGGGTGGGACACAAACCATGACCGCCACCGGGGATGAGACTTTTGAAACAACCTGGAAATCGGACGGGCGACCTCGGCTTAAAAGACCGGATTTTAGAAGCCCGGCTTAACAAGCCCAGCGCCCCGCCTCGGTGGCGGAGCGCTAGTGAACTTGCCGGCCCGTAAACCCGGGCCGGGCTGTGCTATTTCTTGCCTTGCGAACGCTGGGTGAGGAAGGATTCCAGCGCAATGGTGCCGCTTTGGTTGGGAAGCAGCAGCCATGCCACCACGTATATCACCACGGCGGGTCCGGGCAGCAGGCAGAAGAGCAGATAGCCGACCCGGACGTAGGCCACGTCGACATTCAGTTTGGCGGCAATGCCACCGCAAACCCCACCGATCCAACGCTGCGGACCGCGCTTCAGGCCGATGCCCCGTACGATGCTGAAGAACTTGTTCATGGCTAGAGCCTTCCCTGTTGTGGCTGCTTTGTCACGTGCTGGCTTCTACCGGTGCTAGGAATCGGCGGCTCCGGACCCGGAGTCCGGGCCGGACCCGTTGGCCTTTCGGGAGCGGGCGGATACCAGGCCTCCGATCACGAGTGCCGCACCGGCCCCGATCATGAGCCCGATCAGCACGTAGTTGCCGTTGAGGGCCACGAGGCCGAGCTTGGAAATGATGATCAAAGCTGCGAGTGCCAAGACAATCAGCCCCCAGACCACCGTGCCCACCCTGGCCCGGGCGGTTTGAGCCGGGGGTTCAGGTGCCGAGACCGGGCCAGTTTCAAATGCCCGCGTGGGTTCGTGCGTGCTCATGTCAGTTTCCTTCCTGGACGGTGACGTTGCTGAAGGTGCCGTTGAGTTTGACGACCAGTTTGGCACCGGGCTTGTCCGTGTTGAAGCTGTCCCGCGTACCACCGTTGCTTTGGGTGACGGCGCTACCGTCCTGCTTGAGGTTCGCGAAGGTCATGTCTGCTTGGACCTCCACCGGCACGGTCGCGGGGATGACGAGTTTGATGTTGCTTGCGGTGACGTCCATCGGAACGACGACGTCGGAGCTCAGCGGTGCGCTCAGGTTCAGCTTGGTCAGGTCAACGGTCCCGTTGGCCCCGGTGATGTCGAAGCCTTTGCGCGCATCGTCGATGCTCACGGGGTTCCATTGGGCATTCTGTAGACGGAAGTGGTCCGCGTTGGGCGCGATATTGAAGATGCCCCCGATCACCAGCGTCGCGACGGCCAGGAAGCCGAGCAGTCCCGACGTGCGGCCGCGAAGCCCTGCAACAAGGATGCCGAGGCCGAGGACTCCGGCGCCCGTGGCCCAGACCACCGCGTTGGCGGCGTCACCCAAGTGGATGACGTTGCCGGCGTCGAGCAGCTTGAGTGTTCCGCCGGCCAGCAGGGCTGCCCCCGCTGAGACCGCTACGATGGCGGCGCCCGGTCCCTGCCGCTTCGGCCGCTCGGGGCGGTTGGGTACGCCAGCCGGTGGGTAGGGCCCTGCGGGATTGACGGGGCCCGAAGGGATCCCGGGCCCGCCGGTTCCGTAAGTCCCGGGCCCGCCGGTTCCGTAATTGCCGGCGCTGTAAGGACCTGAGCCGTAAGTCCCGGCGCTATAAGGACCTGCCCCGTAAGGGCCTGCGCTGTAAGAGCCGGCCGGGTAGCCTGCCGAGGCGTGGGTGTCCGCGCCGCCAGAGGAGCCTGGAGCGGCCGCATAGTTGTGTGTGCCCATTGTCTGCCTTCCGTTGCGGGCTTTGCTGCGCTGGACCAGGAAGTAGACCAGGTAAGTGATGCCGCCTACCCAGAACAGCGTCCACAGGAGTCCAGGAACCCCATTCCAGCCCCATCCCCAGAAACCGCGACCGAGGCTTGGCAATCCGATGATGGTTGTGATGAGGGCTCCGGTCATGCCTGCGGACCAGCGGCCCGCCCCGGCCTCCTGTGCGTGGATGCGGCCATCGGGTTCGGGCAGGAGCGCCCAGGCGATGCCGTAGAGCAGGATGCCGATGCCGGCGAAGAGGGTGAGGATGATGAAGATGCCGCGGACGATCAAGGGATCGATGCCGAAGCGGTGTGCGATGCCGCTGGCCACGCCGCCCATCCACCGGTCCCGGCCACGGCTTATGCCTTGGCTTCGGATCCAGTTGAAGAAGTTCTGCGGGGAAGCGGGCACGGCGTAGTTCGGTGCCGCGCCGCCGGTGTTGCCGGCGTTCGGCTGGGCCGGTTCTTCGGGCACGCCCGTCGCGGCCGCCTGGCTGGATTCTGCAGGTTGTCCGGGCTCCGCAGCTTGTCCGGGGTCCTCTGGATTCATGCTGTTCGCGTTCATACTTCGATCTTGCCGTCCGGCGACGTCTCCCTCTATTGGGGGATACCCTGAACGTTCCCTGAGTGGCCCCCTGAGATGCCCTGCTTCGAGCGCCGAAGACCCTGATACGTGTTTGGATGGATTCATGACAACCGCCATGCAACGCCCGCCGCTGGTCCGGAGCAGCGACCGGATGATTGCCGGCGTGTGCAGCGGCCTCGCGGACCACCTTGGCTGGCCTGTGAAATACATCCGGCTGGGTATGGTCCTTGCCTCGTTCGCCGGCGGAGCGGGGCTGGCCTTCTATGCCTGGCTGTGGGTCATGGTGCCTACCGCCGACGAAAACGCCCGCCGCAATAGCCGCCGGCCGGCGTCGCCCATTGCTCCCGCGGTGAGCATGCCTCCTTCGGTGAGCATGCCTCCCGACACAACAGCGCCCGACGCCGGAGCGCAGCCGCTGCCGCTGTCCACCCCGGCTCCCGTCTTCGCCCCCTGGTTCAGGATGCGACGCATCCAATATGGGAAAGAGATCCTCCTGGGAGCCGGCCTCCTCCTGGTGGCCGCCATCCTCATCGCCCGGCAGTTCGGCGTCGAGGTTCCCCTCGGCACGCTGATCCCGGCGGCGGCCATACTCGGCGGCGCGGCGATCGCGTGGATGCAGCTGGACGAGACGCGCCGCGCCGGGCTGGTGGACAAGACCAAGGCCGACCAGGCCGGCGGCTGGGTTCGCCTCGCTGCAGGCCTGGCCCTCGTGGTTGCCGGGGTGTTGGTCATGGTGTCCGGTTCCGGTTCGTGGGAGCAGACCTGGCTCGCGCTGCTGGCTTCCATCGCAGTGCTGGGCGGCGTCGCCCTCGTGCTGCTGCCGTGGGGCTTGAAGTTCTGGAAGGACCTTGAAACGGAGCGGGCAGCGCGGGTTCGCGAGACAGAACGGGCCGAGATCGCCGCGCACTTGCACGATTCGGTACTGCAGACGCTTGCCTTGATCCAACGCCGGGCCGGTTCCGAGCAGGACGTGGTCCGCCTCGCCCGTGCCCAGGAGCGTGAACTGCGCACGTGGCTGTACCGGGACGCCGCGAAGGACGCAGGACTCCTGGCGGAACGGATTGCCGCCGCCGCAGCCGAAGTGGAGGACGCCCACGGACACGCCGTCGACGTCGTCAGCGTGGGCGACGCCGCCATGACGGACAGGCACGAAGCCCTTGTCTTGGCGGCCCGGGAAGCCATGCACAATGCTGCGCGGCACGGCGGCGGAGCCGTGTCCGTCTATCTCGAGAGCTCGGACACGGGCAGCGAGGTTTTCGTTAGGGACCGCGGACCCGGCTTCGACCCGGATGCCGTCCCGGAAGACCGCCTGGGAGTCAAGGAATCGATCATCGGACGGATGAAACGCCACGGCGGGACGGCGGTCATCAACAGCAGTTCCGGGGGCACGGAAGTCCGCCTGAAACTGCCCGTCGAGAACGCAGACAAAGCAGAAAACCGAAACGGAGATGCCAAAGCATGAGCGCCCTATCAGAGCAAGTAGCGCGAACGGTTCGTGTGGTGATCGTGGACGACCATGCCATTTTCCGGTCCGGGCTGAAGGCCGACCTCGATTCCAGGATCGACGTCGTGGGCGAAGCCGGAACAGTGGAACAAGCCATCGCCGTGATTGCCCAGGTTCAGCCGGAAGTGGTGCTGCTCGACGTGCATTTGCCCGGAGGACTTGGCGGTGGCGGTCGGGAGGTCATCAGCGCGTCCTCCGCGTTGCGCGGGAGCACGAGCTTCCTGGCCTTGAGCGTCTCGGATGCCGCCGAGGACGTCGTGGCCGTCATTCGGGCCGGTGCCCGTGGCTATGTCACCAAGACCATTTCCGGCCCCGAGATCTCCGATGCCGTGATCCGCGTGGCCGACGGTGACGCCGTCTTCTCGCCGAGACTGGCCGGTTTTGTCCTCGACGCGTTTGGAACCTCCCCGGCCGAGATCGCCGACGACGAACTGGACCGGCTTTCCGCGAGGGAACTGGAAGTCATGCGCCTCATCGCCCGCGGCTACAGCTACAAGGAGGTGGCCAAGGAGCTGTTCATTTCCATCAAGACCGTGGAAACCCATGTCTCGGCGGTGCTCCGCAAACTCCAGCTCTCCAGCCGCCACGAACTGACCAAGTGGGCCGCCGAGCGCCGCCTCCTCTGACGCCCGCTCACCTCTGGCGCCTTAAACCCAAACGCTCGCTCACCTCTATCGCCTTAAACCCAAACGCTCGCTCACCTCTATCCCGAGGTGAGCGAGCGTTCGTGCGGGCGAAGGGCTACTTGGCCTGGCCGAGGAATTCCTGGAGGCGTCGAACGCCTTCGGCAAGGTCGTCGTCGCCCAAGGCGTAGGAGAGGCGCACGAAACCGGAGGGGCCGAAGGCCTCGCCCGGAACAATTGCGACCTCAACCTCGTCGAGGATCAGCGAGGCCAGCTCAGCGGACGTTGACGGACGGACAGGACCGTTCGACGTCGGGAATTCCTTGCCCAGCAGACCGCGGACGTCGGCGTACACGTAGAAGGCGCCGGTCGGCGTCGGGCATTCCACACCCTCGATCGCGTTCAGTCCGGCGACAATCGCCTTGCGGCGGCGGTCGAAAGCGACTTTCATTTCGTCGACGGCGGTCAGCGGACCGGACACGGCAGCCAGGGCTGCGATCTGCATGATGTTGGAAACGTTCGACGTCGCGTGCGACTGGAGGTTGGTGGCGGCCTTGATGACGTCAGCCGGGCCGATCATCCATCCAACACGCCATCCGGTCATGGCATAGGTCTTGGCGACACCGTTGAGGATGACCACCTTGTCGCCGAGTTCGGGGGCGGCAGTGGCGATCGAGGTGAAGGGCACGCCGTCGTAGGTCAGGTGCTCATAGATTTCGTCGGTGACAACCCAGAGGCCCTTTGCCGCAGCCCATTTTCCGATCTCAGCCACCTGTTCGGCGCTGTAGACGGCTCCGGTCGGGTTGGACGGCGAAACGAAAAGCAGGATCTTCGTCTTGTCGGTGACCGCGGCTTCGAGCTGCTCCACGGTGACCAGGTAACCCTGCTCGGGGCCGGCGAAGACCTCAACGGGAACGCCTCCGGCCAAGCGGATTGCCTCCGGGTAGGTGGTCCAGAACGGCGTGGGGATGATTACTTCGTCGCCCGGATCAACAAGGGTCGCGAAGGTGTTGTAGACGGCCTGCTTGCCGCCATTGGTAACCATCACCTGGGAAGCGTCTACTTTGTAGCCCGAGTCGCGGAACGTCTTGTCCGCGATGGCCTGCTTCAGCTCCGGCAGGCCGGCGGCAGGGGAGTAGCGGTGGTACTTCGGCTGGGAGGCGGCCTCGACGGCGGCCTTGACGATGTAGTCGGGGGTCGGGAAGTCGGGCTCCCCGGCGCCAAAGCCGATCACGGGGCGACCGGCTGCCTTGAGCGCCTTGGCCTTGGCGTCAACGGCAAGGGTGGCGGATTCGGCGATGGCGGAAATTCGCTGTGAAATGCGGGCGGCAGGTATTCCGGCAGACATTAAAGCACCGTTCTTCGCGGGCAGCTCATGAGCTGGATGGTGGGATTCGACGGAATCTACCTTATGCTGTTCTGCGGAGCTATCGGGCTAACCTCGGGAAAGTGACAGTGCAGGCTGATCAAACGAGCGCTGATCACATGAGCGAGAAGGCCTGAACGCTCCGGAAATGGCCCGGTTCGACTATCGCGACGTTGTTGCGTAGACTGGTTCACCGGTGTTGAAAAACATCACAATGGTTCGCGCCCCAGATTGGCTCGGAATCTCGTGTTCTTCGGGATTTCTTGGCATTGATGGAGTGTGGCTAAAATATGGATTCGTTCCATAGGGTAGTGGCGCAATTGGTAGCGCAGCGGTCTCCAAAACCGCAGGTTGCAGGTTCGAGTCCTGTCTGCCCTGCGCAAGCTGTTCCGGGGTTTCCTCGGAACAAGCGCAGCAACCATGGCTCTGATCAGAGTCGGGTCAACGACGTTTGCATAGATGAGTGAGGAACAGGTGACCGAAACAGCTGCGAGCAGCTCGAAGGGCCGCCCTGCCAAGAAGTCCGATTCCGGTCTCTTCGCTCGAATCGCACTTTTTGTCCGCCAGGTAATTGGTGAGCTCAAGAAGGTCGTTGCCCCCACCCGCAAGGAACTGGTCAACTACACAGTTGTGGTGCTGGTGTTCGTGGCCATCATGATGCTTGTCGTCACCATCCTGGACCTGGCTTTCGGTACGGGAATCAAATGGGTTTTCGGCACTACTGGCACCACGAACCACTAAGCGGATCGCTCCGCAAACCGCGCGGAATCCCCGGAAAATCAAGGGATTTCGTAGGGTTTGCGGAATTGAGCCATTTAAATAGGCATGTTAGGCAATGAGGAAGCAGGAGACCAAGTGTCTGAGCAGGAGCTCGAGGTAACTGAGACTGAGCTGGATGGGCCCGCTGAAAGCACGGCCCACGCCACGGCTGACGCTGTGGAAGGATCCGAGGTCGATTCTGCTGCGCCCGAAACTGCCGACGTCGACGACGCCGACCAGGATGAGTCCGACGACGACGAGTCTGCCGACCAGGATGAGTCCGGCGCCGACGCCTTGGCCGCCGCTGCAGCCGTAGCGCCCGCCGACCCCGCTGAGGAGTTCAAGGCCAAGCTTCGCCGGCAGGAGGGTGACTGGTACGTCATCCACTCCTACGCCGGTTACGAAAACCGCGTCAAGGCCAACCTTGAGACCCGCATCCAGACCCTGGACATGGAAGATTACATCTTCGAGATCCAGGTGCCCATGGAGGAAGTCGTTGAGATCAAGAACGCCCAGCGCAAGATCATCAACCGCGTACGCATCCCGGGTTACGTCCTCGTCCGTATGGACCTGACCGACGCATCCTGGGGCGCCGTCCGCCACACTCCGGGTGTCACTGGCTTCGTGGGCAACGCACACAACCCGGTCCCGCTTCGCCTTGACGAGGTCTTCTCCATGCTGGCTCCAGTCTTCGAAGAGCAGCAGGCCGAAAAGGGCAAGCCGGTCAACAAGCAGCACCAGACGCCCGTCGACATCGACTTCGAGGTCGGAGAGTCCGTCATCGTCAAGGAAGGTCCGTTCGAGACCCTTCCCGCCACGATCTCCGAGATCAAGATGGATTCCCAGACGCTTGTGGTGCTGGTGTCGATCTTCGAACGCGAAACCCCGGTTACGCTCGCATTCAACCAGGTCACCAAGATCTAGTTGATCCAAGAATTTCGCCCCGCGGTTGCCCGCTTAGCAGCCACGGAGCGGTCGGTCGCCTTGCCATGGCGGCCACAAACCTGAGGCACGCTCCTGTGTCCTAGGAAGTTATTGAGAGAAGGACCTACATTGGCTCCCAAGAAGAAGGTCACCGGCCTCATCAAGCTGCAGATCCAGGCAGGTGCCGCCAACCCGGCCCCGCCGATCGGTCCTGCGCTTGGCCAGCACGGTGTCAACATCATGGAATTCTGCAAGGCGTACAACGCTGCAACGGAAGCCCAGCGCGGAAACGTTATCCCGGTTGAAATCACGGTCTACGAAGACCGCTCTTTCACCTTCATCACCAAGACCCCGCCGGCTGCAGAGCTCATCAAGAAGGCTGCAGGCGTTGCAAAGGGTTCGGCCACGCCGCACACCGTCAAGGTTGCCAAGCTGACCCAGGCACAGGTTAACGAGATCGCCACCACCAAGATGGAAGACCTCAACGCCACCAGCCTTGAGGGCGCTGCCAAGATCATCGCCGGCACCGCACGCTCCATGGGTATCACCGTCGAGGGTTAATTCCCCTCACCGCTTCATGGCGTCTGTTTTGGGAAACTGACGACGCCGGGTAGCACCGCCGGAAAACCGGCACCATTGAAATATTGAAAATGTTGGAGATCCACGCCGGATGTCCGACTGTGGCAGGGCCCAGCGCGGTCCGCAGACCACAACTGCACAAGGAGAATAAGCAGCATGGCAAAGCGCAGCAAAGCATATGAGGCAGCCGCAGCCAAGATCGAGGCGGACAAGTTCTACGCCCCGTTCGAGGCCATCAAGCTCGCCAAGGACACCAACCCGTCCAAGTTCGACGCCACCGTTGAGGTTGCTTTCCGTTTGGGCGTTGACCCGCGTAAGGCCGACCAGATGGTCCGCGGCACCGTGAACCTGCCGCACGGCACGGGTAAGACTGCCCGCGTTCTGGTTTTCGCAACGGGCGACAAGGCTGAAGCAGCAATCGCTGCAGGCGCCGACTTCGTTGGTTCCGATGACCTGATCGAAAAGATCGCAGCCGGCTGGACCGACTTCGACGCCGCAGTGGCAACCCCTGACCTCATGGGCAAGGTTGGCCGTCTCGGTAAGGTCCTCGGCCCGCGTAACCTCATGCCGAACCCGAAGACCGGTACCGTGACCGCTGACGTCACCAAGGCTGTCAACGACATCAAGGGCGGCAAGATCGACTTCCGCGTCGACAAGCACTCGAACCTGCACTTCATCATCGGCAAGGTTTCCTTCGACGAGCTGAAGCTGGCCGAGAACTACGCAGCCGCTCTGGAAGAGGTTCTTCGCCTGAAGCCGTCCGCTTCCAAGGGCCGCTACATCCAGAAGGCTACGGTCGCCACCACGTTCGGTCCGGGCATCTCCGTTGACCCGAACGTCACCAAGGTTCTCACCGAGGCGTAAGCCACCGGGAGCATCGACTCTGAAAGGACCGTCCGGCATTCGCCGGGCGGTCCTTTCGTTGTATGCAAACGGGCACCTATCGCGGCTGGCGAGCGCTGATTAGGCTGAGGGCATGACAGGCCAGGTTCCGGATTTCAGCATCCACGAGCTCCATCTGCCGGAGTCCATGGATGGGCCGGACGGCAAGGATTTCCGGGAGCTCTCATCCGTGATGGACGCCATGGTGCTGGAAACCTGGGGAAACCTGGAGCGGGCGTCCTCGGCGCAGACCCGGCTCGCCGGATGGCGCGATACTCCATACGAGGTATCGAGGAACTTCTTTGCCCGGGTTGACGGAAGCATCGTCGGCCACGCTTCCTGCAGCGTTCCGCTCAAGGACAATGTCCATACCGCGTGGATCCACGTAGATGTGCTGGAGGGGTGCCGCCGGCATGGAATCGGAACCGCATTGCTCCGCACCGTAGAAGGGATCGCGGCGGCCCAGGGGAGGCGCGTCCTGCAGGCGCACACCGAACACCCGATCGGCTTCGCACGAGCACGAGCACGAGCACGAGCAGGCGCGGAGGGAGTACCCGGGGGAGTACCCGACGATGGTCCGGGAGCAGCCTTCTGCCTCAAGCATGGATACACCTTGGAACAGGCCAGCAGATTCAGCACGCTGGACATGGACCATAACGCGGAATGGGCACGACTCGAGCTTGCGGCGCATTCCAAAGCAGACCCCGAATACGGGGTCCTTGCCTGGACGAACCGTTGCCCCGGAGAATACGTGGACCACATGGCCGGGCTGATGGGCCGGATGAGCACGGATACCCCGGCGGGAGGCCTGGAGATCGAGGCGGAGGCCTGGGATGCAGCCCGCGTCAGGCAACTCGAGGACACCACGCTAGCCGAAGGCCAGACTGCCCTTGTGGCCGCCGCGCAACATCGGCGGACGGGGGAGCTCGTTGCGTACACCGTGATCTACCTTGATCCCGCGAAGGCTGGGGTGGCCGAGCAGGACGACACTTTGGTGGCAAAGCCGCATCGGGGCCATGGACTGGGGATGCTCGTTAAACTGGCCAATCTGCGCAGGCTGCAGACGGAATATCCGGCCGTCGGGCGCGTCATGACTTTTAACGCCGAGGAAAACGAACATATGCTGTCCATCAACGTACAGCTCGGCTTCAAACCGGCGGGATACGACGGCGAATGGCAAAAGAGGATCAAATGACGAGCACGGTGGAGATCGGCCAACTCTGGATCCCGGATTCCCTTGACGCCGACGACGCAAAGGATTTCCTGGCCGCCGTCGAAGTCAGCCGCAGGGTCCGCATGCAGATCTGGGGCACGGACGATCTGGCCTACACCCCGCTGGAGAAACTGCTCGAACTCGGCGATCCTTACGAACGCCAGGTTATTCTCGTGGCCCGCGTTGATGGCCGCATTGTCGGTACCGTAGACATCGCGCTTCCCCTTGCCGACAACATGGACCTGGCCGAGTTCACCCTGGACATCCTCCCTGAATTCCAGCGCAGGGGCGTCGGCCGGCAACTTCTGGAAGCTGCCGAACACTTCGCCAGAAGCGAGGGCCGGACGATGATCATGGTGGACACCAACCACCCTGCGGAGTCGCTTCGCGGTGGTGCTGAAGGGCAGCTCGTACCTGGAAGCGGACTGGGCTTCGTTCCCTTGGCCAGCCGCGAGGTCGACTTTGCCCGTCGTACCGGCTACACCCTCCAGCACATCGAACAGTTCAGTTCCTGCGCGCTCCCGCTGGATTCAAAGCTCGTCGCTGAGCTTGAAGCCGAAGCGGAAGACGCGAACGCCGGCCGCTACCGTCTCCACCACTGGACCGACCGTTGCCCCCAACAATGGCTCGAAGCTGTGGCCGCACTGGAGAACGCGGCCGGGGAAGTGGTGTCCGAGGGCAATGAGGCCGCAGAAGCCGAACAGCAGCAACTAGTGTTCGACGCCGGTGTGTTGCGTCAGGCGGAAGACGCCGCCGTTGCGCAGGGACGCCGAACGGTGGTCACCGCCGTCGAGCATGTCGCCAGCGGGCGGATCGTCGGACTCACCACGATCGGCGTCCTGGCGCAACGTCAGGATGTCGTCTTCCAGGACGACACGATCGTCCTGCAGGAGCACCGCGGAAACAAGCTCGGGCTCCTCATCAAGGTGGCCAATATGCAGCGCCTCAGCGAACAGTTCCCCGACGCCCGGGTGATCTACACCTGGAATGCCCCCGAAAACCGGTACCTGCTGACGGTGAACAAGCAATTGGGATTCACCACGGCCGGGGTCACGGGGTTGTGGCAGAAGGAACTGCCGAACATGGGGCCGAGGGTTACCTCCTCCGAGTAGGCTGCGCGATTTGGCGATGCACTTGCCCGTCCCGTAAGCTTGAACTACCAAAGACCGTCGGTTGATGGGAATCCACTCCTCCGGGCACAGCTCAACTCTGTAGCTACGCGCGGAAGAACCAAGTGGTTTCCTAGACGAAGGACCCTGACAAAGGGCGGCCGGCGCAGGTGAACGAAGCAAATCTCCATGATCATTGGATCGTGTTGAGCCAAGCCCCGTGCATCTGCGCGGGGCGTTTTTTAGTTGCAGCTCTTTTGAGCGGGGACCCGGAAAACCGGCTTTATTCCCCGGAAGGAGGGTTATGGCAACGCCTAGCAAGATCTCTGCAGTAGCTGAGATCACCAACGATTTCAAGGAATCGAACGCCGCTGTCCTGACCGAATACCGCGGGCTCTCTGTTGCACAGCTCAAGCAGCTGCGCGTTTCTCTCGGCCTGGACACCAAGTTCTCGGTCGTCAAGAACACCCTGACCGCCATTGCAGCCAAGGAAGCTGGTGTCGAAGCATTCGACGGTCAGCTCGCCGGCCCCACTGCAATTGCATTCATCAAGGGTGACGCGGTTGCTGCCGCCAAGAGCCTGACGGACTTTGCCAAGGTCAACAAGCAGCTGATCATCAAGACCGGCTACTTCGAAGGCAAGGCACTGAACGCAGCAGAGGTTGCCGCACTGGCAGCCCTCGAGTCCCGTGAGCTGCAGCTCGCCAAGGTTGCAGGCGTCCTCAAGGCACCTGCTGCCGCTGCTGCACGCATCATTGACGCTCTGCGCCTCAAGCTTGAAGAAGAGGGCGGCGCTGTAGCACCGGCCGCTGAAGAAGCACCGGCTGCCGAAGAGGCTCCCGCCGAGGCTGCTGCAGAAGAGGCTGCCGCTCCGGCTGAAGCCGCTGAAGCAGCAACCGAAGAGAACTAAGTTCTCCCCATTCAAACTGCGGTGCAGTAACGGACAACGTCCGTAGCGGCACCACCTATAGGAAGGACGCCAAACATGGCGAAGCTCAGCAACGAAGAGCTCATTGAAGCTTTCAAGGAACTGACCATCATCGAGCTCTCCGAGTTCGTCAAGCTCTTCGAAGAGACCTTCGAAGTTACTGCTGCTGCTGTTGCAGTTGCAGGCCCGGCTGGTGCCGGCGCTGGCGAAGAAGTTGAAGAGAAGACCGAATTCGATGTCGTCCTCGAAGCTGCCGGTGACAAGAAGATCGCAGTGATCAAGGAAGTTCGCGCCATCACCTCCCTCGGCCTCAAGGAAGCCAAGGACCTGGTTGACGGTGCACCGAAGGCTGTTCTCGAAGGCGCCACCAAGGAAGCCGCCGAGAAGGCCAAGGAGCAGCTCGAAGCTGCCGGCGCCACGGTTACTGTCAAGTAACTCGCCTTTTCGGGAAGCCCCGTCCGGATTCGTCCGGGCGGGGCTTCCTGCATTTAAAAGGAACGCGGGGTCACTTACGGCCCATCCAGCAGCACCCAATGGGCCGTAAGTGACCCCGCGTTGCTTAGAGGGGGTCGCTGATGTCGGCCACGATCGCGCCCAAGGCCTCAGTGAGGGAATCCGCTTTCACGAAGGCGCTGAATCCGTGTTCGCCCGCTCCCATGGAGATCCTGCATCCGGCGATGCTGGCATCCGCATAGACCGGCCAGGGCTTCGAACTTCCCAGCGGCGTGATGGTGCCGCGCTCATAGCCGGTTGCCTCGAAAGCGATGTCGGCCGAGGGCATCGACAGCTTGTTGACGCCCAGGAGGGCGCGCAGCTTGGGCCAGGAGATCTGCCGGTCACCCGGAACCAGCGCAAACAGGAACGAGCCGTCCCGGTGCTTGACCACAAGGGACTTCACGATGTCCGCCGGTGTGATCCCCATGATGCGGGCCGCTTCCTCAAGGCTGCCTGCCGCCGCCCGCTCTACGAGTTGGACGTCGAGTCCGCGGGCGGCCGCGTCGGCCAGGAATCGCTCAGTGCCCCGCATTCATGCTCCATTTCCGTTCATGGCCACTTCCGCCGCCGAAATCGCCGAGTATCTAGTCGCGGTAGAGCAGCAGTGCTTCACCTTGGCCGCCGCCACCACAGAGGGCGACGGCCGCTTTACCCTTCCCACGGCGTTTCAGCTCGTGGGCCGCGTGGAGGGCAAGGCGCGCTCCTGAGGCACCGATCGGGTGTCCAATCGCAATTGCTCCGCCGTGGACATTGCACTTCTCCAAGGGATAGTCCAGGTCCTTCAAGGACTGCACCGCAACCGAACCGAAGGCTTCGTTGATCTCGATGAAGTCCAGATCGGCGGTGGTCCACCCGGCGCGGTCCAGGGCGTGCCGTATCGCGTTCGAGGGCTGCGAATGCAGGCTGTTGTCGGGTCCCGCTACCTGGCCGGGCTTGCCGACGACGGCAAGGTAGTCAAGGCCGTTCGCCTCGGCGAAGCGGCGGCTCGTGAGCACGAGTGCGGAGGCGCCGTCGGACAGGGGAGAGGAGTTGCCAGCGGTGATGGTTCCATCGGTGGCAAAGGCGCCCTTCAAGGGGGCCAGGGTCTCGAGCGTGGTCTGGGGGCGGACGCCTTCGTCGCTTGTCAGCACCAGGGGTTCTCCCTTGCGCTGCTTGACGCTGATGGGTGTGATCTCGCCGTCGAACACTCCTTGCTCCGCGGCCGCGGCCGCACGCTGGTGCGAAGCGGCGGCCACTTCATCCTGGGACCGGCGGTCGATGCCGAGCGAGAGGTTCTTGATCTCGGTGGACAGGCCCATTGACTGGCCATCAAAGGCATCGGTGAGGCCGTCGTGGGCCGCGACGTCGAGGGCCTGGATCGCCCCGTAGCTCCACCCTTGCCGGGAACCGGGGAGCAAGTGCGGAGCGCGGCTCATCGATTCCTGGCCACCGGCGACCACGACGGCGGCGTCGCCGCTGCGGATCATTCGCGCGGCATCGATCACGGCAGTCAGCCCGGAGAGGCAGACTTTGTTGATGGTGACGGCCGGGATGTTCCAGCCGATGCCGGCGGCGATGGCGCTTTGCCGGGCCGGATTCTGGCCGGCGCCCGCCTGCAGGACCTGTCCCATGATCACTGCGTCCACTTTGTCCGCGGTGAGTCCGCTCGCCGAAATGGCGCCTGCAATGGCGTGAGCACCGAGCTCGACGGCGGTGAGCCCGGCCAGTTGCCCGTTCAACCGTCCCTGTGGGGTACGGCTGGCGGAAAGGATGACAACGTCGTTGTTGTTGTCCGTTGTGTCTGAGGGGGTGCTCATTTTCTCTCTTCCGATCAAGGGTGGTGAGCCTAGGCTACCGTGGCGCCCATCACCTCTCCATTCAACAATGGAGCCCGGATCAACATTCCGCCCACGCCATCAAGGGGCCGGCCCGCATAGGTGCCTGCAGCAACGGTGCTTGCATTCAGGCGAGATGTGGGGTAGACAGGTGGGTTGATTTGCCGTATTGTGGATATTTGCGTCTTCCCTGTTAACCTTCAGCCTTCATATAGCGGTGGGCTTTACCTCTCAGCTGCGTCATAGACGTGCCGTTTAGAACGAGCATGGTCTTGGTCAGCCGGGGTCCCGGGTCATATAGCGGAACCGGAAAGGTACACTGCGGATTCAATCTGCAGGGTGCAAGCGGGGGAGATCTGAAAACGCCTGAAGGTCTGTGGAAGGATCCCTCTTGGTCGCCTCGAGCACCTCTAATAACGAAACCGCTAATACGGCAAGCACCGATGGTGCAACTCGCCGGCTCTCATTCGCAAAGATTCACGAACCGCTGGACGTTCCGAATCTGCTCGCACTGCAGACAGACAGCTTTGACTGGCTGGTCGGAAACGAACGCTGGCAGGCGCGGGTAGCGAAGGCTGTCGAGGAAGGCGACCTGAGCGTCGCCACCACCTCCGGACTTGCCGACATCTTCGAAGAGATCTCCCCCATCGAGGACTTCCAGGGCACTATGTCCCTGAGCTTCTCCGAGCCGGAGTTCGCTGATCCGAAGTACACCATGGCCGAATGCAAAGACCGTGACGCCACTTACTCGGCACCGCTGTATGTCAAGGCCGAGTTCATGAACAACAACACGGGTGAAATCAAGCAGCAGACCGTGTTCATGGGCGATTTCCCTCTCATGACCGAGAAGGGAACGTTCGTTGTCAACGGCACCGAGCGTGTCGTCGTCTCCCAGCTGGTCCGTTCGCCGGGCGCGTACTTTGAGCGCACCGCTGACAAGACCAGCGACAAGGACATCTTCACTGCGAAGATCATCCCGTCCCGCGGTGCGTGGTTCGAACTCGAAATCGACAAGCGCGACCAGGTCGGCGTACGCCTTGACCGCAAGCGCAAGCAGTCGGTCACCGTTCTGCTGAAGGCCCTTGGTTGGACCGAAGGCCAGATCCTCGAAGAGTTCGGCCAGTACGACTCCATGCGCGCAACGCTGGAGAAGGACGCCACTGAAACCCGCGAAGACGCCTTGCTGGACATCTACCGCAAGCTGCGTCCGGGCGAGCCGCCCACTGTCGAGGCTGCCCAGTCCCTGCTGGACAACCTGTACTTCAACGCCAAGCGCTACGATCTGGCCAAGGTTGGCCGTTACAAGATCAACCGCAAGCTCGGCATCGACCGCTCCCTTGGCGACAAGGAAGCTTCGGTCCTGCACGTTGAAGACATCGTGGCCATGATCAAGTTCCTCGTCGCGCTTCACGCCGGCGAGAAGACCCTCATGGGCAAGCGCGATGGCGAAGACCACGAGCTCCGAGTCGAGATCGATGACATCGACCACTTCGGCAACCGTCGCATCCGCGCCGTCGGCGAACTGATCGAAAACCAGGTCCGCACCGGCCTGTCCCGTATGGAACGCGTTGTTCGCGAACGCATGACCACGCAGGACGTCGAAGCCATCACGCCGCAGACCCTGATCAACATCCGCCCTGTTGTGGCAGCCATCAAGGAGTTCTTCGGAACGTCCCAGCTGTCCCAGTTCATGGACCAGAACAACCCGCTCTCGGGTCTGACCCACAAGCGCCGCCTGTCGGCTCTTGGCCCGGGTGGTCTGTCCCGTGACCGCGCAGGCATGGAAGTCCGAGACGTTCACCCGTCCCACTACGGACGTATGTGCCCCATCGAAACTCCTGAAGGCCCGAACATCGGCCTGATCGGTTCGCTGGCTTCCTACGGCCGCATCAACCCGTTCGGTTTCATCGAGACTCCGTACCGCCTGGTGTCCGAGGGCGTCGTTTCCGATGAGGTCCAGTACCTCACCGCGGACGACGAAGCCGAAGTCCTGATTGCACAGGCCAACGCACCGCTGGATGCCGACAAGAAGTTCGCGGAAGAAACCGTGCTTGTCCGTGCCCGTGGTGGTGGAGGCGAGCCCGTTCTGGTTCCGGCCGGCGAAGTTCAGTTCATGGACGTCTCCCCGCGCCAGATGGTGTCCGTAGCTACCGCTCTGATTCCGTTCCTTGAGCATGACGATGCAAACCGCGCACTCATGGGTGCCAACATGCAGCGCCAGGCTGTGCCGCTGGTCCGTTCCGAGGCTCCGTTCGTGGGTACCGGCATGGAGCGCGCTGCCGCCGTCGACGCCGGTGACGTTGTCATCGCGAAGAAGGCCGGTGTCGTCAACGAAGTTTCCGCTGACCTCGTCACCATGCTCAACGACGACGGCACGGAAACCAGCTACCGCATCAACAAGTTCGCCCGTTCAAACCAGGGCAACTGCTACAACCACCGTGTCCTGGTCAACGAAGGCCAGCGCCTCGAAGTCGGCGGCATCATCGCTGACGGCCCGGCAACGGACCAAGGTGAACTGGCCCTCGGTAAGAACCTCCTCGTGGCATTCATGTCCTGGGAAGGCCACAACTTCGAGGACGCCATCATCCTGTCGCAGCGCATCGTCGCTGAGGACGTCCTTTCCTCCATCCACATCGAGGAGCACGAGATCGATGCCCGCGACACCAAGCTTGGTGCCGAGGAAATCACCCGTGACATCCCCAACGTGTCCGAGGAAGTCCTCGCAGGACTGGACGAGCGCGGCATCATCCACATCGGTGCCGAGGTTGAAGCCGGCGACATCCTGGTCGGAAAGGTCACCCCGAAGGGTGAAACCGAACTGACTCCGGAAGAGCGCCTCCTCCGTGCGATCTTCGGCGAGAAGTCCCGCGAAGTGCGTGACACCTCCCTGAAGGTTCCCCACGGCGAGTCCGGCACGGTCATCGGCGTGCGTGTCTTCGACCGCGACAACGACGACGAGCTGCCCCCGGGCGTCAACCAGCTGGTCCGCGTCTACGTTGCCGCCAAGCGCAAGATCACCGACGGCGACAAGCTCGCCGGCCGCCACGGTAACAAGGGCGTCATCTCCAAGATCCTCCCGATCGAAGACATGCCGTTCCTTGCTGACGGTACCCCTGTGGACATCGTCCTGAACCCCCTGGGTGTTCCGGGTCGTATGAACGTCGGCCAGGTGCTCGAAACGCACCTTGGTTGGGTTGCCAAGACCGGTTGGAAGATCGAAGGCGAGCCGGAGTGGGTCAAGAACCTCCCGAACCTGCCTCGTGAAACCGGCCAGACGACCGTTGCCACCCCGGTGTTCGACGGTGCACGCGAAGAGGAAATCACAGGTCTGCTGGATTCCACCAACGTGACCCGCGACGGCGACCGCCTGATCGACTCCTCCGGCAAGACCCGTCTGTTCGACGGCCGCTCCGGCGAGCCGTTCCCGGACCCGATCTCCGTGGGCTACATGTACATCCTGAAGCTCCACCACCTGGTGGACGACAAGATCCACGCACGCTCCACCGGCCCGTACTCCATGATCACGCAGCAGCCGCTGGGTGGTAAGGCACAGTTCGGTGGCCAGCGCTTCGGTGAAATGGAAGTGTGGGCGCTCGAAGCATACGGCGCTGCCTACACCCTCCAGGAACTGCTGACGATCAAGTCGGACGACATCCACGGCCGCGTGAAGGTCTACGAAGCCATCGTCAAGGGCGAGAACATCCCCGAGCCTGGCGTTCCGGAATCCTTCAAGGTCTTGATCAAGGAAATGCAGTCGCTGTGCCTGAACGTGGAAGTTCTTTCCACGGATGGTACGACGATCGAAATGCGTGACTCTGATGACGCAGTCTTTACGGCTGCGGAAGAACTGGGCATTGATCTGTCTCGCGCAGAGCCCAGCTCCGTAGAAGAGGTCTAAACAGCCGCTCTGGCTGGCGGTGCAGACCGCCAGCCAAGGCTGCTGCCTCTTTCCGTAAACCCAAGACTTCAGAATTTAGAGAACAAGAGAGAACAGGGACCATATGTCCAGCGAATCCTCCTTCGGCCTCATGCAGATCGGCCTCGCCACCGCGGAAGACATCCGCGGCTGGTCTTACGGTGAGGTCAAGAAGCCGGAAACCATCAACTACCGCACGCTCAAGCCCGAGAAGGACGGCCTCTTCTGCGAGAAGATCTTCGGCCCGTCCCGGGACTGGGAATGCTACTGCGGCAAGTACAAGCGCGTGCGCTTCAAGGGCATCATCTGCGAGCGGTGTGGCGTTGAAGTCACCCGCGCCAAGGTGCGCCGCGAGCGCATGGGCCACATTGAGCTGGCCGCTCCCGTCACGCACATCTGGTACTTCAAGGGTGTTCCCTCCCGTTTGGGCTACCTCCTTGACCTGGCACCGAAGGACCTCGAAAAGGTCATCTACTTCGCTGCCTACATGATCACGAGCGTCGACACCGAGAGCCGTCACGCGGAACTGCCGAACCTCCAGGTGGAGCACGACCTCGAGAAGAAGCAGCTCGTCGACAACCGCGACAGCGACATCGCCACGATTGCCCGCGACCTTGAGGACGAGCTTGCCCGCCTCGAAGGTGAAGGCGCCAAGGCTGCCGACAAGAAGAAGGCCCGCGACTCCGCGGACCGTCAGATGGCCAACGTCCGCAAGCGCGCGGATGCTGAGATCGAGCGCCTCGAGCAGGTCTGGGACCGTTTCAAGAACCTCAAGGTCGCCGACCTCGAAGGTGACGAAGGCCTGTACCGCGAACTGCGCGACCGCTACGGCATGTACTTCGAAGGCTCCATGGGTGCCGAAGCCATCAAGAAGCGTCTTGAGAACTTCGACATGCAGGCAGAGTCGGAGTCCCTGCGCGACACCATCCAGAACGGCAAGGGCCAGCGCAAGACGCGTGCCCTCAAGCGCCTGAAGGTTGTCAACGCATTCCTGACCACCAACAACAGCCCGCTCGGCATGGTGCTGGACGCCGTCCCGGTGATCCCGCCGGAACTGCGCCCGATGGTCCAGCTGGACGGTGGCCGCTTCGCGACCTCCGACCTCAACGACCTCTACCGCCGTGTGATCAACCGCAACAACCGACTCAAGCGACTGCTTGACCTCGGTGCGCCGGAGATCATCGTCAACAACGAGAAGCGCATGCTTCAGGAAGCTGTTGACAGCCTCTTCGACAACGGCCGCCGCGGCCGTCCCGTCACGGGTCCGGGCAACCGTCCGCTGAAGTCCCTGAGCGACATGCTCAAGGGCAAGCAGGGCCGTTTCCGCCAGAACCTGCTCGGCAAGCGCGTCGACTACTCCGGCCGTTCGGTCATCGTCGTCGGCCCGCAGCTGAAGCTGCACCAGTGTGGTCTGCCCAAGCAGATGGCCCTGGAGCTCTTCAAGCCGTTCGTGATGAAGCGACTGGTTGACCTCAACCACGCGCAAAACATCAAGTCGGCAAAGCGCATGGTCGAGCGTTACCGTCCGCAGGTCTGGGACGTGCTGGAAGAGATCATCACCGAACACCCGGTGTTGCTCAACCGTGCACCTACCCTGCACCGCCTCGGCATCCAGGCATTTGAACCGCAGCTTGTTGAAGGCAAGGCCATCCAGCTTCACCCGCTGGTTTGTGGCGCTTTCAACGCCGACTTCGACGGCGACCAGATGGCAGTCCACCTGCCGCTGAGCCCCGAAGCGCAGGCTGAAGCCCGCATCCTGATGCTGTCCTCCAACAACATCTTGAAGCCGTCCGATGGCCGTCCGGTGACCCTGCCTTCGCAGGACATGATCATCGGTCTGTACCACCTGACCACCAAGCGCGTTGGTTCCGCAGGCGAAGGCCGCATCTTCTCCTCGGTTTCGGAAGCCATCATGGCCTACGATGCCCGCGAGCTGCACCTGAACTCCCAGGTCAAGATCCGCCTTGAGGGCTTTGTTCCTTACGCCGGCTGGGAAGCTCCGGAAGGTTGGGAGCCGGGTCAGACCGCACTGGTCCAGACCTCCCTCGGCCAGGTTCTCTTCAACGAGACCCTGCCGGAGGACTACCCGTGGGTTGAGGCTGTTGCCGACAAGGGCGAGCTTTCCCGGATCGTCAACGACCTCGCAGAGCGCTACCCGAAGGTGGTCACGGCTGCAACGCTGGACAACCTGAAGGACGCCGGTTTCTACTGGGCGACCCGCTCGGGCGTCACCGTGGCAATCTCCGACATCGAGGTGCCCACCTCCAAGCCGGCCATCTTGGCCGGTTACGAGACCATGGCTGCCAAGATCCAGGGCCAGTACGACAAGGGCCTGATCGACGACGACGAGCGTCGCCAGGAACTGATCGAGATCTGGAACAAGGCCACCAACGAAATCGCCCAGGCGATGCGTGACAGCCTGTCCCCGATGAACACCATCAACCGCATGGTGTCCTCCGGTGCACGTGGTAACTGGATGCAGGTCCGCCAGATCGCGGGTATCCGTGGTCTTGTGGCCAACCCGAAGGGTGAGATCATCCCGCGTCCGATCAAGTCCTCGTACCGCGAGGGCCTGTCGGTGCTGGAATACTTCATCGCCACGCACGGTGCCCGTAAGGGTCTGGCCGACACCGCACTGCGTACCGCCAACTCGGGTTACCTGACCCGTCGTCTGGTGGACGTTTCGCAGGACGTCATCGTCCGTGAAGAGGACTGTGGCACCGAGCGTGGTCTCATGACCGCAATCGCCGTGCCGGACTCCAACGGTGAGCTGGTCCTTGACGAGAACGTCGAGAACAGCGCCTACGCACGTACCCTCGCCGTCGACGTCGTCGACTCCAAGGGTGCCGTGCTGGCAGCTGCCGGCACCGACTGCGGCGACGTCGTCATTGCCGAGCTGCTCGCGGCCGGCATCACCGAGGTCAAGGTCCGTTCCGTGCTCACGTGTGAGTCCAAGGTCGGCACCTGTGCGCTCTGCTACGGCCGTTCGCTGGCCACCGGCAAGACCGTGGACATCGGAGAGGCCGTCGGCATCATCGCCGCACAGTCCATCGGTGAACCCGGTACCCAGCTGACCATGCGTACGTTCCACACCGGTGGTGCTGTTTCCGCCAGCGGTGGCGACGACATCACCCAGGGTCTGCCCCGTATCCAGGAGCTCTTCGAAGCCCGTACTCCGAAGGGTGTTGCACCGATTGCTGAAGCAGCCGGCCGCATCGCCATCGAAGAGTCCGAGCGCCAGATGCGCCTCATCATCACCCCGGACGATGGTTCCGAGGAGATCGCCTACCCGGTGCTGCGCCGTTCCCGCCTCCTCATCGAGGATGGCGAGCACGTCAGCGTCGGCCAGAAGCTGATCAACGGTCCTGTGGACCCGAAGCAGGTTCTGCGCATCATGGGTCCGCGTGCCGCCCAGAAGTTCCTGGTGGACGAGGTCCAGGGCGTTTACCGCAGCCAGGGCATCGGCATCCACGACAAGCACGTGGAAGTCATCGTCCGTCAGATGCTGCGCCGTGTGACCGTCATCGAATCCGGCGACTCCGATCTGCTTCCGGGCGAGCTCGCTGAGCGCAGCCGCTTCGAAGACGAGAACCGTCGCGTGGTGTCCGAAGGCCGTACCCCGGCTTCCGGCCGTCCGGAACTGATGGGTATCACCAAGGCATCTCTGGCAACCGAGTCCTGGCTGTCGGCCGCTTCCTTCCAGGAGACCACCCGCGTTCTGACGCAGGCGGCCATGGAAGGCAAGAGCGACCCGCTGCTCGGCCTCAAGGAGAACGTCATCATCGGTAAGCTCATCCCGGCCGGTACGGGCCTGCCCCGTTACACCGAGGTCACCGTGGAGCCGACTGAAGAAGCAAAGGCAAGCCTGTTCACGGGCCCCAGCGCCTTCACCGACTTCTCGTATGACGCCCTGGGCGGCGACGGAGCTCCCGAGTTCCACGCCATCCCGCTGGATGACTACGATCTCGGCAACGACTTCCGCTAACGGGCACGGCGGGCCCTTTCGTGTCGCGTTCCGCGCCACGTAGGGAACCTGCCGCCCTGCCCTTAGTCTTCTAGTCAAGGTAAGGACCCCGTACTCACTGAGTGCGGGGTCCTTCCCGTTAGGGCCCGACGACGGCGGCCGGCACCCGCCATCGTGGTTCACCCCTCTACACCCGATTAATGCCTCAGATCAAGCCATGCTAGAATTTTGGTAATTGTTCTGTGTGGCAGTGGATGAAGGCCGCCGCAGCATCATTTCGGTTTTGTTCTCATGATGTTGGGTGGAGCCTGTTTCCGGGTTGCGGGCTACGTGCGCAACGAATGCCGCACTTTTGCACGCCCACCGGGTCTTCGGACCAGGGCCGCATGGACAACGCCAAAGCTCTCACGCAAACACAGGTCAACATCTGGGCGCGGAGCAGAGATCAACCAACGGAGAACACGAAAGTGCCTACGATTAACCAGCTGGTCCGCAAGGGCCGCACGCCGAAGGTCTCCAAGACCAAGGCTCCCGCGCTTAAGGGCAGCCCGATGCGCCGCGGTGTTTGCACCCGCGTTTACACGACCACCCCGAAGAAGCCGAACTCGGCTCTCCGTAAGGTTGCGCGTGTGCGCCTCAACGGTGGCGTTGAAGTTACCGCCTACATCCCCGGTGTTGGCCACAACCTCCAGGAGCACTCCATCGTGCTGGTCCGTGGTGGTCGTGTGAAGGACCTCCCGGGTGTCCGTTACAAGATCGTCCGTGGTGCCCTCGATACCCAGGGTGTCAAGAACCGCAAGCAGGCCCGCAGCCGCTACGGCGCAAAGATGGAGAAGAAGTAATATGCCTCGCAAGGGTCCGGCCCCGAAGCGGCCGCTAGTTTCCGATCCCGTTTACGGTTCCCCGTTGGTCACCCAGCTGATCAACAAGGTTCTGATCGACGGCAAGAAGTCCACCGCAGAGCGCATCGTTTACGGCGCCCTCGAAGGTGCACGCGCCAAGTCCGGTGGCGACCCCGTTGCCGCCCTCAAGAAGGCCATGGACAACGTCAAGCCTTCCCTCGAGGTCCGCTCCCGCCGTGTCGGTGGCGCAACCTACCAGGTTCCCGTTGAGGTCAAGCCGGGCCGCTCCACCGCCCTCGCTCTCCGCTGGCTGGTTGGCTACTCCAAGGCCCGCCGCGAGAAGACGATGACCGAGCGCCTCCAGAACGAAATCCTGGATGCGTCCAACGGTCTCGGTGCCGCTGTGAAGCGTCGCGAAGACACCCACAAGATGGCCGAGTCGAACAAGGCCTTCGCACACTACCGCTGGTAAATCTTCCCGTACGCCGCCGGCTCCCTGAGCCGGCGGCGAACGTGTAGTCCATCCGAAAGGGAGACACCGTGGCACAGGACGTGCTTACCGACCTTAGCAAGGTCCGCAACATCGGCATCATGGCCCACATCGATGCCGGCAAGACCACTACCACCGAGCGCATCCTGTTCTACACGGGTGTGAACCACAAGATCGGCGAAACGCACGACGGCGCTTCGACGACCGACTGGATGGAACAGGAAAAGGAACGCGGCATCACCATCACGTCTGCCGCCGTGACCTGCTTCTGGGACAAGAACCAGATCAACATCATTGACACCCCGGGCCACGTGGACTTCACGGTTGAGGTCGAGCGCTCGCTGCGCGTCCTCGACGGCGCCGTTGCTGTCTTCGATGGCAAGGAAGGCGTCGAGCCGCAGTCCGAGACTGTTTGGCGCCAGGCGGACAAGTACAACGTGCCGCGTATCTGCTTCGTCAACAAGATGGACAAGCTCGGCGCTGACTTCTACTTCACCGTAGACACCATCATCAGCCGCCTCGGCGCCAAGCCGCTGGTTCTCCAGCTGCCGATCGGTGCAGAGAACGACTTCATCGGCGTCGTGGATCTCCTTGAGATGCGCGCCCTGGTGTGGCCGGGCGATGCCAAGGGTGACGTCACCATGGGTGCCAAGTACGAGGTCCAGGAGATCCCCGCCGATCTCCAGGCCAAGGCTGAGGAATACCGTGCACAGCTCGTTGAGACTGTTGCCGAGGCTTCCGAGGAACTCATGGAGAAGTACCTCGACGGTGAAGAACTCACTGTCGAGGAGCTCAAGGCCGGCATCCGCAAGATGACCATCAACTCTGAGCTCTACCCGGTTCTCTGTGGTTCTGCCTTCAAGAACCGCGGCGTACAGCCGATGCTCGATGCTGTTGTTGACTTCCTGCCGAACCCGCTCGACGTCCCGCCCATGGTCGGTCACGACCCGCGCGACGAAGAGAAGGAGCTCACCCGCAAGCCTTCCGCCGACGAGCCGTTCTCGGCCCTGGCGTTCAAGATTGCGGCGCACCCGTTCTTCGGCCAGCTCACCTTCATCCGCGTGTACTCCGGTCACGTGGAAGCAGGCGCACAGGTGGTCAACTCCACCAAGGGCAAGAAGGAGCGCATCGGCAAGCTGTTCCAGATGCACGCCAACAAGGAAATGCCTGTTGAAGGCGCTACCGCTGGCCACATCTACGCAGCGATCGGTCTGAAGGACACCACCACGGGCGACACCCTGTGTGATGCGAACAACCAGATCGTCCTCGAGTCCATGAGCTTCCCGGAGCCTGTGATCTCGGTTGCCATCGAGCCGAACACCAAGGGTGACCAGGAGAAGCTCTCCACGGCCATCCAGAAGCTCTCCGCTGAGGACCCGACCTTCCAGGTCTCCCTCAACGAGGACACCGGTCAGACCATCATCGCCGGCATGGGCGAGCTCCACCTGGACATCCTGGTGGACCGCATGCGCCGCGAATTCAAGGTCGAGGCAAACGTCGGCAAGCCGCAGGTTGCTTACCGCGAAACCATCAAGCGCGCTGTAGAGCGTCACGACTACACGCACAAGAAGCAGACCGGTGGTTCGGGTCAGTTCGCAAAGATCCAGATCGCCATCGAGCCGATGGACACCGCCGACGGCGAGCTGTACGCGTTCGAGAACAAGGTCACCGGTGGCCGCGTGCCCCGCGAGTACATCCCGTCCGTTGACGCGGGCATCCAGGATGCACTCAACGACGGCGTTCTGGCCGGCTACCCGGTTGTCGGCATCAAGGCCACGCTGATTGACGGCGCGTACCACGATGTTGACTCCTCGGAAATGGCGTTCAAGATCGCCGGCCGTATGGCTTTCAAGGAAGCCGCACGCAAGGCGAACCCGGTTCTGCTCGAACCGCTGATGGATGTTGAGGTCCGCACCCCTGAGGAATACATGGGTGAAGTAATCGGTGACCTGAACTCCCGCCGTGGCCAGATGCAGTCCATGGAAGATGCCGCCGGCGTCAAGGTGATCCGTGCGCATGTTCCGCTGTCCGGCATGTTCGGCTACATCGGTGACCTGCGTTCGAAGACCCAGGGCCGTGCTGTGTACTCCATGACGTTCAACAGCTACGCCGAGGTCCCGAAGGCAGTTGCCGACGAGATCATCCAGAAGACCCGCGGCGAGTAATCACCGACGGATAAACCAGGATGCTGGCCCGTTCCGGGAAAGCATTCAGTGCAGGCGCCGGGCTGTAGCCCAGGCCGCAGTCCGGCCCCTGCGCGAACAGACTCCAGGTACTAGCATTGGTCCCTGAATCTGCAATTTCACCAAATCCAAAGCCCCCAAGTAGACTTGCTGGAGTTTCTGCCGCGAAAAGCGCGGCCGAGGAGCAACTCACTTGAAATCGTTCTAGGAGGAACCTGTGGCAAAGGCAAAGTTCGAGCGGACTAAGCCGCACGTCAACATCGGCACCATTGGTCACGTTGACCACGGTAAGACGACGCTGACTGCCGCCATTTCCAAGGTGCTGTACGACAAGTACCCCACTCTCAACGAGCAGCGCGACTTCGCGTCGATTGACTCTGCTCCGGAAGAGCGCCAGCGCGGTATTACCATCAACATCTCCCACGTTGAATACCAGACCGAGAAGCGCCACTACGCACACGTAGACGCTCCGGGTCACGCTGACTACATCAAGAACATGATCACCGGTGCTGCCCAGATGGACGGTGCGATCCTCGTGGTTGCCGCCACTGACGGCCCGATGGCTCAGACCCGCGAGCACGTTCTGCTCGCCCGCCAGGTTGGCGTTCCCTACCTGCTGGTCGCGCTGAACAAGTCCGACATGGTCGACGACGAAGAGCTTCTCGACCTCGTTGAAATGGAAGTTCGCGAGCTGCTCAGCGCTCAGGGCTTCGATGGCGACGACGCTCCCGTTGTTCGCGTTTCCGGCCTCAAGGCACTCGAAGGCGACCCGGTTTGGGTCAAGTCCGTCGAGGACCTCATGGAAGCTGTCGACAACTCGGTTCCGGACCCCGTTCGTGACCGCGACAAGCCGTTCCTGATGCCGATCGAAGACGTCTTCACGATCACCGGTCGTGGAACCGTTGTTACGGGTCGCGCCGAGCGCGGTACCCTCGCGATCAACTCTGAGGTTGAAATCGTTGGTATCCGTCCGGTCCAGAAGACCACCGTTACCGGTATCGAGATGTTCCACAAGCAGCTCGACGAAGCATGGGCCGGCGAGAACTGTGGCCTCCTGCTCCGCGGTCTGAAGCGCGACGACGTCGAGCGTGGCCAGGTTGTCGTCAAGCCGGGTTCCATCACCCCGCACACCGACTTCGAGGCAAACGTCTACATCCTTTCCAAGGACGAAGGCGGACGTCACAACCCGTTCTACTCGAACTACCGCCCGCAGTTCTACTTCCGTACCACGGACGTAACCGGCGTTATCACCCTGCCGGAAGGCACGGAAATGGTTATGCCTGGCGACAACACTGAGATGACCGTCGAGCTCATCCAGCCCATCGCTATGGAAGAGGGCCTCGGCTTCGCAATCCGTGAAGGTGGCCGCACCGTTGGTTCGGGACGTGTTACCAAGATCATCAAGTAGTTTCTACTTGTAGAGTCGGTGGAGGACCGGCTGCCTGGCGTCCGGTAGCAAACCAAAGAAGAACCCCGTCACTATCGTGGCGGGGTTCTTCTTTGCTATCGTTTATCTATCGAATGGATTAATGGCGGATGGTGGATCCGTGACTTTGCGAAGCCGAAGCCCGTGCGGCTTCGTCGCCCCATGGGATAGGAGAGCAGCAATGTCTGGCTTCTTTGGCACCATCCTCGTATTGGCTATCGTCTTGGTCGCCGCTTTAGTGTCCTACTCCGCGGGGAAATCGAAAGGACGGTGGCTTGCCGAAGGGGATGCACAACGGTTGGTTGACGATTCCGTTGGGCAGTATCGCTCAGGCTATCTAGCCGGCCACTTGGCAGGGTGGCGAGACGCCGAGGCCCGGCACCTATCTGCTCCTGCGGAGGAACGGGCCTCCCGCCCGCCTGGCCCGGAGGGCCCGCAAACGTTCCCGCCTATTCCCGTGCAGGGCGCCCCGGAGCAAATCGCGCCGAACCAAATCGCACCAGTCCAAGCCACACCAGCCCAGCCCGCCCCGGTTGGGCCCGTGCCAGTTGAACCGTGGCCGCTCCCGATTCATTCGCAACCAGCGCAGGTGCAACCAGCCCGGATCTCGTCAGAGGCCCTTCGCGACGAACGAACGGCCCGGAAACAGAAGCGGGATCGGCAGAACATCAACATCACGCTGTACGTGGCAAGCCTTCTGCTGGTCGCCGCCTCAGCGCTGTTCATCGGCACCAGCCTCCCGACCGTTCTCCGCTTTGCCGGTGCATGGACCATCACCGCGGCCTTTTATGCCGCGGGCTTCATCCTCCATGCGAGGGCTCCCAGGCTACGGCCCGCAGCGATCGCCTTCGCGGGAACGGGCCTTGCGTTGATCCCCGTGACGGGGCTGGCGATGTACAACTTCGCCTTGAACAACGGCCCGGCCGCCTGGCTGGTCACGTCCGTCGTCGGGACGGTGGCCTATGTAGTCGCCGCAGTTCGACTCGACAACAGGGTTCTCGCCTTCCTGTCCTTGAGCTTTGTGGTCTCCTCGGCGTGGTCCGGTGTGTCCATGCTGGGCGGCGCCCTTGTCTGGTATTTCGCTTCCCTGATCGGCTTCGCCGTGTTCCTGACCCTGATAGCCACGCGCAAACCGCACTGGCTTCCGCCGGTCTATATCCGGCCCTTGATGTCCCTCCACCCCTATGTGGTGCCGTTCGTTGCACTTGCCGCCAGTTTCGTGCCCCAACATCTGGGGAAGGACGAGTACGCCATCATCATGATGGTGTGCGGCGTGTATTTCGCCGTCATGGCGGCCCTTCCCCAGGGCGTGTTCCGGCTCCAACAGTTCTATGCGGCGAGGCTCTCATTCACCGTGGCCTTCCTCGTGTTCCTTTCGGACGCCGGGCTTGGGTTGCCGGAGGTACTGTTGGCCGCCGTCGTTCTTCTTGCTCTGCAGTCGCTGTGGCCGGCATTCGACAGCAGCCGGTTCGCCCGTTGGTTCCCGGGTCCGTGCACATCCCAGGCGATCCGGCGCTGCCGGATTGATGCCGTGGTGTGCTTTGGCCTTCAACTGGCGGCTGCCTCCATGGCGGCCTTCGCCATCCTGGTCCGGCATTCCGGGACGCCCGTGGGCCTCCCGTTGTTCGCGAGCCTCCTGTGCGGTTTGGTCCTGGCGTGGAAGCTGGGAGGCCACGCCGAGTGGCTCCCCGTGGGCGCCCTTGTGGTGGCGGCGCCGTTTGCCGATGAACTCGGCGGTTGGCCGACGGCGGCATTGTTGGCTATCGCCGGCGCGTTCTGGCTGCTGCGGGCCAGCAGGCCAATGGAGGGCAAACGCAGGGTCTTTGTCCTCGCGGGGCGCATTGCGCTCACTCTCAGCATCCCGGCAGCGACAGCAGCTGTAGCGCCGGAGAATCCCGACCGCGCTGCCGCCGTCGTCATGGCGTTCCTTGCCGCCGTGACGTTCCAGTTGCTGTTGGAAGCCGCGCTGATCCGCTTGGGTGTCGGGACCTTCGCGCCGACCGCCTGCCTCGCAGCCTTTGCCGGGGCCGGCATGGCCGTGATGCCTTTGCTTATTTTGCTCGAGCAAGCCCCGGACCAACCCCTGACAACGTCGGCCATCAGAATTCATGTCCTTGCTGCCGCGCTGGTTGGCTGGACGCTGTTCCCGAATGCGGCGAGAGTCACCCTGCGCGGAAGGGTGGTTGAATTCCTCGCCCCGGCGGCCCTAGCCTGGGCGGGAGTGCTGTCCTTCGGAGCCCTGTCCGTGGCGTCGGGAAATGCTGTGTTGCTCGTTGGCATGCTGTATTTCACGGTTCAGGCGCTCCGTCTTCCCCGCACCCTGCACCGCCGCAGCTATTGGTGGGCGGTCCGTGCCCTCGTCACCCTTCTCGCAGGCACAGGCTATCTGCAGTTGCTCCGGGACGGAGGTGGCCTGGAGTTGGCGGGGGAGAGGCTTCAGCTTGCAACTGCGGTCTTCATCGCCTTGACCCTCCAGGTCATTCCGCCCCTCGTGGAGGCGGTCCGCGGTCCTGACCGAGGCCTCGCGACACTCGACGCCGCCGTGGTGCTGCCCTTCACGGCCGGCGCCGTCGCCGTCGTGAGCATTTCCGGGCGCTACGTCGACGGCTCCGTGGCCGGAAGCTGGCAAGCGGCCGCGGTCTCACTCATCATGGCGGCCTCGGCGGTGGCGGCCGGGTTCATGCTTCGCACGGAGGGCGCCTCCTCAGTCTTCGTGCCGGCGACATTGGCGCTCTTGCTGCTGCTTCGCGGTGGGCACATTCACGAGGTCGAGGCGTTGCTTGCCATCTTCGCCGGGTTCAGCGCCGTCATGGTGGCTGCGGCACCCGGGCGGACGGCGAAGGGCATCTACTTCATTGCCGCCAGGATTCTCACGGCCGCCCTCGCCGCAGTCTTCGCGCACGACGTGTCGGCCTCCGTCACCGTTGTGTCGCTGACTTTCGCGGGCGTCCTGGTGCTGCAGCACATCGCCCGCTGGCTCCTGCGGAACCGCTTGCAGCAGATTCCCTTCCAACAGGCGGCAGTCTGGGTGACGCTCGGAGCGCAAGCCGTGCTGCCGGCGATGTACCTTTTGGCTCAGCAGGAAGCCCACGACGGCGGCCGCTGGGTCCTGCTGCTCGAGCTGGCAGCGTTGTTGGTCTCCGCCGTCGTGGCGAGCCGGATCTTCACCGCCCGGGGCGCCGGGTATTTCACCATTCCGGCGTCGGTTGCCGCGGTGGTGGCAGCCGGACCCGAGGTGTCATTCCCTGCCGGGACGTGGCTCGCGGAACCCCTGTTCGGTCAGTTCGCGGTGATCCTGGTGCTGCTCGCGATGTCGCTACTGGTGACTGTTGTGAGGCTGCTGGTCCAGCCGGGAAGCGGCGTCCCCGAGCATTGGTTCTGGCTGGCGGCGGCGCTGTCTTTCGCGGGTGCCGGAGGCGCGCTGTCGGTTGACGTTCCGCACACCGCCACGGGAATGGCGGGACTGGTACTGGCGCTAGTGTGCTTCGTGGCCTCCCACGTCGAGGGAATGCCGGGCTTCTACCCGCTTGCCTCCGCCGCAAGCCTCGTCGGTGCTACTGTCCTGGTCGCTACGGCCCTGGATGAGGCTCCCCTTCTGGGGCAGGCCGGGGCTCAATGGGAGGATTTCCTCCCGTGGCTCCTGGGCTGCGCAGGATCGGCCGCTGTGCTCTACGCTGCCCGTTGGTCCCGGATCCCGGGAGTGGGGTCGCAGCCTGTGCGCAAGTTGTCGCTCGCGGCAGCGGCAGGAGGGGGATTTGCGCTGGCCGCAGCTGCAGGCCTACTGCACGATGACACCGCTCTGGCAGGAACTTGCCTGCTCGGCGCCGCCGTGGCCGTGGCCTACCTCGAAGTACCCCGGGCCATCAGATTCACTGTCGCGGAGCTGGGTGCGGTGCTGGTGCTTGCCGCCGCCCAACGGGCGGTCCTTTTCGTCCATGGAGCCAGGCCCGAGCTCTTTTGGGTGGTGCAGTGGTTCGCGGTCCTCGGTGCCGTTTTGGCAGGGGTGCGCTATTACGTAGGGGACAATCTGGAGGGGCGTATCAGATTGGGGATCGCCTCAGGCTTGTTGTCCTTCGGAGGCCTCCTCTCGGTAGTGCCAGGAAGCCTCTTCCCGGGCACTGAGCCACAGCAACTATGGGTCCTCGTCGGATATGCCGTGTTACTGCTTGCCGGACTTGTCCTCGCCGAGCGCATGTTCGTGTGGTGGGGTGCCGCGGGCGTTGCCCTCAGCGTGATGTGGGCCCTTCGTTCCTATGCCTTCGCGATGCTCGCCGTGATCGCCTTGGCATTGATTGTCCTTGCGGTCTGGCGCCTCAACCGGACCGCGCCCTGATACCGTTGCCTCAAGGGAGGAATGCGAAATGGGAACGCTGATTTTTCTGGTCTTGGTGGTTGTTGTGGTAGCCGGGGTCTTTTGGGGAAGGAAATACTTCCGCCGCGAGATCGAGCGCGCCAAGCGAATCAATCGGGCGAACAGGAAAGATTGATTTAGCACGATCGGTCCACAAACAGGACTTCGAATCAGCTCCTGCGCGCCTTGCTCAAGGACTGGTACCAGTAATACGAGTCCTTGGGGGTTCTCTCGAGGGTGTCGAAGTCCACGTGCACCAGGCCGAAACGCTGCGAATAGCCCGCGGCCCATTCGAAGTTGTCCAGCAGCGTCCAGACGTAGTAGCCCAGAAGTTCGACGTCGTGGGCAATCCCGCCAGGGGCCGTGGCCCTCAAGGCCTGGCCAAGGTGCGAAGCAAGGTAGCTGATGCGGTCGGCGTCGTGCACTGGACCCCGCGTGTGGTCCGGTTCCGGGAAGCTCGCGCCGCTCTCTGTGATGAAGAGGGGAGGCAGCGCTGCTCCGTAGCGGTCCTTTAACTCCCGGAGCAGGATTCCGAGGTGTTCGGGGGCCACAGGCCAGCCAAATCCTGTCGTTTCGTATTCGGGGAAGGCCGCAAGGTGGAACGGAAGCTTGGCCATCATGTCCGGGGTGTTCCAGTGCGCGGTTCCGTCGGCGTGGCCCGAGGCTACTTTGACGGGGTAGTAGTAGTTCAGGCCGTAGAAATCCAAGGGCTGGTGGATGGTCTTGAGATCTTCGTCCCGGACTTTGCCCAGGGCGCGGAACCAAGGCCTCACCTGTAGCGGCGGCTTCGGGTACTGCCCCAGGAGGATGGGATCGGCATACACCCGGTTGAAGATGAGGTCGAAGGCCTTGGCCATGAGGCCGTCTGCCAGCCGCTTGCTTGCGGGCCGGACTGGAGAATGCACGTTGGCTACGCCGACAGTTCCTGCTACTCCGGCAGCGCGCAGGGCCTGGACGGCCAGGCCGTGCCCCAACAACTGGTGGTGGGCAGCCGGCAGGGCATCGAAAAGCAGGCGCCTGCCGGGAGCGTGGACGCCGAGCGCGTACCCTTGCAACGCGACCGAAACTGGTTCGTTCAGGGTGACCCATTGCGCCACGCGGTCACCGAAGCGCTGTGCGGCCGCGGCCGAGTATTCGGCGAACCGTTCCGCCGTCGCCCGATTAAGCCAGCCGCCGTCGTGCTCCAACGGCAGGGGAGTATCCCAATGGAACAAGGTCACCATGGGGGACACGCCGGCCTTCAGGAGCTTGTCGATCAGGCGGTCGTAGAAATCCAGTCCCTGTTGGTTGATCGGTCCCTTGCCGCCGGGTTGGATCCGTGGCCAGGAGAGAGAGAACCGATAGGAGTCCACGCCCAGGTCCTGCATGAGGGCAATGTCCTCGTCCGTCCGGTTGTAGTGGTCGCAGGCGACTGCAGGGGAGTGCCCGTCGACGATCGCGCCTGGTTTCTCGGCAAATGCATCCCAGCTCGACGGTCCGCGACCGTCCGCTGTGAGCGAGCCCTCGATCTGAAAGGCCGCAGCAGCGACGCCCAAGGTGAAGTCCGGCCGGATGCGGCCTGCAAGATCCCCCACCGCGGCATCTTGGACAGTCATGACCCCATCATCCCGAGCGCAGGAGCTGATGGCAATGGTCCGACGAGGCCCGATTGGCTTATGCCGGGGAATTCCGGCATACTAGGTGAGTTGTTCAAGCGCTTCTTCGCGTCCCGATCCGGATAATGCCGGGTGTCAGGGTCCAAGCTGAAGCCCAAACATAACCCAGATCCCCAAAGGAATTCGGACGATTTTGCGCGGAAAGCGCGACACGCCCGACCGCGGGGGTCGGTTACACCGGCAAGTTGAGGAACCCGGATCCCTCCGGATTCAGCTTGTGCGGCGGGTGGTAGTACTACTTCAAATGCTTCGGCAGCCACATGCAACACGTAAGTGAACAGGGCAGCCTTTATTCGAGGGCAGCACAGACTGAAAGAGAGTCAGGCGACATGGCGGGACAAAAAATCCGCATCCGGCTGAAGTCATATGACCACGAGGTCATTGATGTTTCAGCGCGGAAGATCGTTGAGACGGTCACGCGCGCAGGCGCAACGGTAGTGGGCCCCGTGCCGCTGCCGACGGAGAAGAACGTGTACTGCGTTATCCGCTCTCCCCACAAGTACAAGGACAGCCGTGAGCACTTTGAAATGCGTACTCACAAGCGTCTGATCGACATCATCGACCCCACGCCGAAGGCTGTTGACTCGCTTATGCGTCTCGACCTGCCGGCCGACGTGAACATCGAAATCAAGCTGTAGGGAGGTGCTGAGAAAACTATGACCGCAACCCGTAATGTAAAGGGCCTGCTGGGCACGAAGCTCGGCATGACCCAGGTCTGGGACGAGAACAACAAGCTCATCCCGGTAACTGTCGTCCAGGCTGACTCCAACGTCATCACCCAGCTGCGCAATGCAGAGACTGATGGCTATGTCGCCGTTCAGATCGGCTACGGCCAGATCGATCCCCGCAAGGTCACCAAGCCGCTGGCTGGTCACTTTGAAAAGGCTGGCGTAACTCCTCGCCGCCACGTCGTCGAACTGCGCACTGCAGACGCCGCGTCTTACGAACTGGGCCAGGAGCTTTCTGTTGAGCTCTTCGAAGCCGGTCAGAAGATCGACGTCGTCGGCACCAGCAAGGGTAAGGGCTTCGCCGGTGTTATGAAGCGTCACGGCTTCCACGGTGTTGGAGCCTCCCACGGTGCGCACAAGAACCACCGCAAGCCCGGTTCAATCGGTGGCGCATCCACCCCGAGCCGCGTCTTCAAGGGTCTGAAAATGGCCGGTCGCATGGGCGCAGAACGTCACACCACGCTGAACCTCACGGTTCACGCTGTTGACGCCGAGAAGTCGCTGCTCCTTATCAAGGGTGCCGTCCCCGGTGCCCGCGGCCAGGTCGTCCTCGTACGCACCGCCGTGAAGGGAGCCTAGTTAGATGACTAGCACTGTCAAGGTAGACCTGCCTGCAGAGATCTTCGACGTCCAGACCAACGTGCCGCTGCTGCACCAGGTCGTCGTCGCACAGCTCGCTGCTGCTCGCCAGGGTACCCACAAGACCAAGACCCGCGCCGAAGTTTCCGGTGCAGGCCGCAAGCCGTTCAAGCAGAAGGGCACCGGCCGCGCCCGTCAGGGTTCCATCCGTGCTCCTCACATGACCGGTGGTGGCATCGTCCACGGCCCGACGCCGCGTGACTACAGCCAGCGGACCCCCAAGAAGATGAAGGCTGCCGCACTGCGTGGCGCCCTGTCCGACCGCGCCCGTAACGGCCGCATCCACGTCGTTGCTGAACTGGTCGCCGGCACCAAGCCGTCCTCCAAGGCAGCACTCGCCGCGTTGCGTGCAGTCTCCGAGCGTCGGAACCTGCTCGTTGTTATCGAGCGCGCCAACGATGTTGCCGCACTGTCCGTGCGCAACCTCGCAGATGTTCACGTTCTGTACGCAGACCAGCTGAACACCTACGACGTGCTGGTTTCCGACGACGTTGTCTTCACCAAGGCTGCGTTCGAGGCTTTCATCGCTGACAAGGCAAAGAACGAGGAGGATGCCAAGTGAGTGCAGCCACCATCAAAGACCCGCGCGACGTCGTCATTGCACCCGTCGTTTCGGAAAAGAGCTACGGCCTGATCGACGAGGGCAAGTACACCTTCCTGGTGGACCCCCGCTCGAACAAGACCGAGATCAAGCTGGCCGTGGAGAAGATTTTCTCCGTCAAGGTCGAATCGATCAACACCATCAACCGTGCCGGTAAGCGCAAGCGGACCAAATTCGGCTGGGGACAGCGCAAGAGCACCAAGCGTGCAATTGTCACCCTCAAAGAAGGCACAATCGACATCTTCGGCGGTCCGCTCGCGTAGCGGAGACCACTTTAACGAGGAAATGAATTATGGGAATCCGTAAATACAAGCCGACTACCCCGGGCCGTCGCGGCTCGAGCGTAGCCGACTTCTCCGAAATCACGCGATCGACTCCGGAAAAGTCGTTGCTGCGTCCGCTGCACAAGACTGGCGGCCGTAACAACACCGGTAAGATCACTACCCGTCACAAGGGTGGTGGCCACAAGCGCCAGTACCGTCTGATCGACTTCCGTCGTCACGACAAGGACGGCGTCAACGCCCGCGTTGCCGAAATCGAGTACGATCCGAACCGCACGGCTCGCATCGCCCTCCTGCACTACGTTGATGGCACCAAGCGTTACATCATCGCCCCGAACAAGCTGTCCCAGGGTGACTTCGTCGAGGCTGGCCCCGACGCTGACATCAAGCCGGGCAACAACTTGCCGCTGCGCAACATCCCCGTTGGTACCACCATCCACGCAGTTGAACTGCGTCCGGGTGGCGGCGCCAAGATGGCCCGTTCCGCAGGTGCTTCGGTTCAGCTCGTCGCCAAGGAAGGCCGTTTCGCCCAGCTGCGTCTGCCCTCCGGTGAAATCCGCAACGTTGACGTGCGCTGCCGCGCAACCGTCGGCGAGGTCGGCAACGCCGAGCAGTCGAACATCAACTGGGGTAAGGCCGGCCGTATGCGCTGGAAGGGCGTTCGCCCGACCGTCCGTGGTGTCGCCATGAACCCGGTCGATCACCCGCACGGTGGTGGTGAAGGTAAGACTTCCGGTGGACGTCACCCGGTCAACCCGAACGGTAAGCGTGAAGGCCGCACCCGCCGCCCCAACAAAGAGAGCGACAAGCTTATTGTTCGTCGCCGCCGTACTGGCAAGAACAAGCGATAGGAGCCTGGACACATGCCACGCAGCCTGAAAAAAGGTCCTTTCGTAGACCAGCACCTCTTTGTGAAGGTCGCCAGGGAAAACGAAAAGGGCACCAAGAACGTCATCAAGACCTGGTCCCGCCGTTCGATGATCGTCCCGGACATGCTGGGTCACACGATTGCCGTTCACGACGGACGCAAGCACATTCCGGTGTTTGTCACTGAGTCGATGGTCGGGCACAAGCTCGGCGAATTCGCTCCCACGCGGACATTCCGCGGCCATGTCAAGGACGACCGTAAGGGCAAGCGCCGCTAAGGCGCTCGCTCTACGGCTAAGACGAGAGAAGGAAAGCAATGGAAGCCAAGGCTATTGCGCGTCACATCCGCGTAACGCCTATGAAGGCCCGGCGCGTCGTCAACCTTGTTCGTGGTAAGCAAGCGAATGAGGCTCTGGCAATTCTGAAGTTCGCCGAACAGGCAGCTTCGGAGCCGGTATTCAAGGTAGTTCAGTCGGCAATGGCAAACGCACGGGTCCTCGCGGACCGCGACGGCGTTGCCTTTGACGAAGGAGACCTCTACATCAGCGAAGCGTTTGTTGATGAAGGCCCGACCATGAAGCGGTTCCAGCCGCGTGCTCAGGGTCGCGCATTTCAGATCAAGAAGCGCACGAGCCACATCACCGTGGTAGTCGCTACCCCGGAGAAAGAGGAGGCTCGCTAAGTGGGACAGAAAGTAAACCCGCACGGGTTCCGACTCGGCATCACCACCGATCACGTATCGCACTGGTTTGCTGACAGCACCAAGGCTGGCCAGCGGTACAAGGACTTCGTTCGCGAAGACATCCGCATCCGCCAGCTCATGTCCACGGGCATGGAGCGCGCTGGTATCGCCAAGGTCGAAATCGAGCGCACCCGTGACCGTGTCCGCGTGGACATCCACACGGCTCGCCCGGGCATCGTCATCGGCCGCCGCGGCGCAGAAGCGGACCGCATTCGCGGCGAGCTCGAAAAGCTCACCGGCAAGCAGGTCCAGCTGAACATCCTCGAGGTCAAGAACCCCGAGATGGAAGCACAGCTTGTTGCCCAGGGCGTTGCTGAGCAGCTGACTTCCCGCGTGGCTTTCCGCCGTGCGATGAAGAAGGCCATGCAGTCCGCACAGCGTGCGGGTGCCAAGGGTATCCGTATTGCTTGCTCCGGTCGACTGGGTGGCGCAGAAATGTCCCGCTCCGAGTTCTACCGCGAAGGCCGTGTGCCCCTGCACACCCTGCGTGCGAACATCGACTACGGCTTCTACGAAGCCAAGACCACCTTCGGCCGCATCGGCGTGAAGGTCTGGATCTACAAGGGCGACGTCACCGCGAAGGAACTGGCTCAGCAGGCAGCTTCCGCTCCGTCCCGCGGCCGCGGTCCCAGCGACCGCCCGGGCCGCCCGGGTGGCGCCGACCGTGGTGACCGCCGTCGTCGTACCGACCGTCCGGCAGCTGACGCAGCACCTGTTGCTGCAGAGGCTCCGGCAGCTGAAGCTGCTGCTCCCGCAGCAGAAGGAGGACAGGCTTAAATGCTTATCCCACGTCGAGTCAAGCACCGTAAGCAGCACCACCCGGGTCGTTCCGGCGCTGCAACGGGCGGCACCAAGGTCACTTTCGGTGAGTACGGTATCCAGGCGTTGAGCCCGGCCTACGTCACGAACCGTCAGATTGAGTCTGCCCGTATCGCGATGACCCGCCACATCAAGCGTGGCGGTAAGGTCTGGATCAACATTTACCCGGACCGTCCGCTGACGAAGAAGCCGGCCGAAACCCGCATGGGTTCCGGTAAGGGTTCTCCGGAATGGTGGGTCGCAAACGTCAAGCCGGGCCGCGTTCTCTTCGAGCTCGCCGGTGTCAATGAAGAGGTAGCTCGCGAGGCACTGCGCCTGGCAATCCACAAGCTGCCGTTGAAGGCACGCATTGTGCGTCGCGAAGGTGGTGAATAGAAATGGCAGTAGGGTCGAAGGATCTCGCACCCGCACAGCTGGACGGTTTCGACAACGAGCGTCTCGTTGAAGAACTCCGCAAGTCCAAGGAAGAGCTGTTCAACCTGCGTTTCCAGTCCGCCACCGGACAGCTGGAGAACCACGGTCGTCTGCGCGCGGTAAAGAAGGACATCGCACGCATCTACACCGTTCTCCGTGAGCGCGAGCTGGGCATTCGTGCCGAGGTTGCCGCACCGGTTGTGGAAGCCAAGGAAGAAAAGAAGTCCAAGAAGGCAGAAGCCAAGGCTGAGAAGGCCGAAGCCGAGGCTGGAGAGGACGCCAAGTGAGCGAACAGAAGGAAACTGTGACGGAAGCAGCAGCCAGCGCTGAACAGCGCGGTTACCGTAAGACGCGTCGCGGCTACGTTGTCTCTGACAAGATGGAAAAGACCATCGTTGTTCAGGTTGAAGACCGCGTGAAGCACGCTCTGTACGGCAAGGTCATTCGCCGCACCTCGAAGATCAAGGCTCACGACGAGCAGAACACCGCCGGCATCGGCGACCTCGTTCTGATCTCTGAGACCCGCCCGCTGTCCGCTACAAAGCGGTGGCGCCTGGTCGAGATCCTCGAAAAGGCTAAGTAATCCCGCGCCGGGCTTTGTCCGGCAGCGATATGGATTGGTGGAAAGGCCCGTATTCCGTTAGGAATGCGGGCCTTTCCGCGTTTCGGTCCGGAGCACAAAACGTGCTAGGATATTGAGTTTGTATGGCGCCAGTTGTGCGTCAACAACCACCTCGTAAACAATCGTGCCGCGGCATACTGCCCCGCGCAGTTATTTCCGCAAGGGAAGCTGATGCTGGCGGCACGGGAGTTTAGGCCTGCTCTGGCAAAATCCAGGCAGGTCAAGAGACACCCCGATCAACCGTTCCGCAAGGCTCATTCCGTATGCTCCATTTCGGTCTGAGAACCGGCGCGACGCAAGGAGTAAAAATTGATTCAGCAGGAGTCGCGACTGAAGGTCGCCGACAACACGGGTGCTAAGGAAATCCTTACCATTCGCGTTCTCGGTGGATCCGGCCGTCGCTACGCAGGCATTGGCGACGTCATTGTCGCAACCGTCAAGGACGCTATCCCGGGCGGCAACGTAAAGAAGGGTGACGTCGTCAAGGCTGTCATCGTTCGTACCAAGAAGGAACGCCGCCGTGCGGATGGTTCCTACATCAAGTTTGACGAGAACGCAGCTGTGATTCTGAAGAACGACGGCGACCCCCGCGGTACCCGTATCTTCGGCCCGGTTGGTCGTGAACTCCGTGACAAGAAGTTCATGAAGATCGTTTCGCTGGCTCCGGAGGTGCTGTAACCCATGGGTGCAAAGATCAAGAAGGGTGACCTGGTTCAGGTCATCACCGGCGCCAAGCAGGAACGTGGCGGCGACCGTGGCAAGCAGGGCAAGGTTCTTCGCGTGTTCACCGAGACCAACCGCGTCCTGGTAGAAGGCATCAACCGAGTCACCAAGCACACCAAGGTCGGTCAGTCGCAGCGCGGCACCAAGACCGGTGGCATCGAGGTCGTTGAGGCCCCGATCCACGTCTCCAACGTTGCTCTTGTTGACCCCTCGACCAAGAAGCCGACCCGCGTTGGTTTCCGTCTCGAGACCGTTGAGAAGGACGGCGTCTCCAAGACCGTCCGTGTCCGCGTGTCCAAGGCATCCGGGAAGGACATCTAATGACTGAGACTCTCGAGACTCCAGCGAAGATCGTTCCGCGTCTGAAGACGAAGTACGCCGATTCCATCAAGCAGACCCTGGTTGAGGAATTCAAGTACGAGAACGTGAACCAGGTTCCCCGCCTGGTGAAGGTTGTTGTGAACATGGGTGTTGGAGATGCCGCCAAGGACTCCAAGCTGATCGACGGCGCTGTCCGCGACCTCACCCTGATCACCGGCCAGAAGCCGCAGGTAACCAAGGCCCGCAAGTCCATCGCCCAGTTCAAGCTGCGCGAAGGCATGCCCATCGGTGCACACGCAACTCTGCGTGGGGACCGTATGTGGGAATTCGTGGACCGCCTCGTAACCCTCGCCCTGCCCCGTATCCGCGACTTCCGCGGCCTCAACGGCAAGCAGTTCGACGGCAACGGCAACTACACCTTCGGTCTGACCGAGCAGGTTATGTTCCACGAAATCGACCAGGACTCCATCGACCGCGTTCGCGGTATGGACATCACGGTTGTCACCACTGCAAAGACCGATGACGAAGGCCGTGCGCTGCTCAAGGCACTTGGCTTCCCGTTCAAATCCGAAGACTAATAACTACGTAGTAGGTCCGGCCGCGGCTGCTTTGTAGCCAACGCGGAAACCATTACGAGGAAGGGCAAGAGCCCAAAATGACTATGACAGATCCTGTCGCAGACATGCTTACGCGTCTGCGCAACGCCAACTCGGCATACCACGACACCGTGAGCATGCCGTACAGCAAGCTCAAGGCACGCGTTGCCGACATCCTGAAGGCAGAAGGCTACATTGCTGCCTGGAAGGAAGAGGAAGCCGAAGTCGGCAAGAAGCTGACCATCGACCTCAAGTTCGGTCCGAACCGCGAGCGTTCGATCGCTGGTGTCCGCCGCATTTCCAAGCCTGGCCTCCGCGTTTACGCGAAGTCCACCAACCTGCCTCACGTGCTGGGTGGCCTGGGTATCGCAATCCTGTCCACCTCTTCCGGCCTCCTGACTGACAAGCAGGCCGGCAAGAAGGGCGTGGGCGGCGAAGTCCTCGCGTACGTCTGGTAACGGGAAAGGAAGAGAATAATGTCACGTATTGGACGTCTCCCCATCACCGTTCCTGCCGGCGTTGAAGTTAAGGTTGATGGCTCTGTCATCAACGTCAAGGGCACCAAAGGCGAGCTGAGCCACACCGTAGCCAGCCCGATCGAGGTCACCCTGGACGAAAGCACCTTGACTGTCACCCGCCCGAACGACGAGCGCGCTTCGCGTTCCCTGCACGGCCTGACCCGCACCCTGATCGCCAACATGATCGAGGGCGTCACCAAGGGCTACGAAAAGAAGCTTGAAATCGTTGGTACCGGTTACCGCGTTCAGGCCAAGGGTTCTGACCTTGAGTTCGCTCTCGGCTTCAGCCACCCGGTCAATGTCTCCGCTCCCGAAGGCATCACCTTCACGGTGGAGGGGCCGACCAAGCTCTCCGTCGCTGGTATCTCCAAGCAGCAGGTCGGCGAGGTTGCTGCCAACATTCGCAAGCTGCGCAAGCCCGACCCCTACAAGGGCAAGGGTGTCCGTTACGCCGGCGAAGTTATCCGCCGCAAGGTCGGAAAGGCTGGTAAGTAAACCATGGCCATCGCAATTAACAAGAAGCGTACGAACAAGAGCAAGTCTGCTGCACGCAGCCGTCGCCAGCTTCGTATCCGCAAGCGCATCACCGGCACGGCTGCTCGTCCTCGTCTGGTCGTCAACCGCTCCGCACGCCACATCTTCGTCCAGGTTGTCGATGACAGCAAGGGTGTAACCGTGGCTTACGCTTCCACTTTGGAAGCCGACCTTCGTGCATTCGACGGCGACAAGACTGCCAAGGCCAAGCGCGTCGGCGAGCTCGTTGCCGGACGTGCCAAGGCTGCAGGCATCGAAGCTGTTGTCTTCGACCGCGGTGGTAACAAGTACCACGGCCGCATCGCCGCCGTCGCTGACGGCGCACGTGAAGGTGGGCTGGCACTGTGACCGTTGAGAATAACGAAAAGGACATTCAGGTGACTGAAGCTGCAGCTGCTGAGGCAACTGAGACTGCTGCTGCCACCGACGACCGCCGCGGCGGCCGTCGTGGCGAGCGTGGTGACCGTGGCCAGGGCCGCGGCGACCGTGGTGGCCGTGGTGGCCGCGACGGCGGTCGCGAGGCCGAGAAGAGCCAGTTCGTAGAGCGCGTTGTAACCATCAACCGTGTTGCCAAGGTCGTCAAGGGTGGTCGTCGCTTCAGCTTCACCGCACTCGTCGTCGTCGGTGACGGCAACGGCCTGGTTGGCGTCGGCTACGGCAAGGCGAAGGAAGTTCCGGCAGCTATCGCAAAGGGCGTTGAAGAAGCCAAGAAGTCCTTCTTCCGCGTTCCCCGCGTTGGCAACACCATCCCGCACCGCGTGCAGGGTGAGGCCGCAGCAGGCGTTGTCATGCTGCGTCCGGCTTCCCCGGGTACCGGTGTTATCGCCGGTGGTCCGGTCCGCGCGGTACTGGAATGCGTCGGTATCCACGACGTTCTCTCCAAGTCGCTCGGTTCCTCGAACGCCATCAACATCGTTCACGCGACTGTTGACGCCCTGAAGCGACTGGAAGAGCCCGCTTCCGTGGCAGCCCGCCGTGGCTTGCCGCTGGACGAGGTTGCTCCTGCTGCTCTGGTGCGCGCACTCCAGAACCAGAAGGCAGGTGTTTAGTCATGGCTAAGAACCTGACTCCCTCCGACGCTCAGTTGGAGATCACCCAGATCAAGGGCGTCATCGGCGCCAAGCAGAACCAGCGTGAAACCCTGCGGTCCCTCGGCCTCAAGCGCATCGGACACACTGTTGTCCGTACCGCTGACGCCGTGACTGTTGGAATGCTCAACACGGTTCCGCACCTCGTGAATGTAGAGGAGGCGAAGTAATGGCTGAGAACAAAACCGCCGATAAGGCAGAGAACGTGGCTGCCGACAAGCAGAACGCCCTGAAGGTCCACCACCTGCGTCCTGCCCCCGGTGCCAAGACTGCCAAGACCCGTGTTGGTCGTGGTGAAGGCTCCAAGGGTAAGACCGCCGGTCGCGGTACCAAGGGTACGAAGGCCCGCTACCAGGTCAAGGCTGGCTTTGCCGGCGGCCAGCTGCCGCTGCACATGCGCCTGCCGAAGCTTCGCGGCTTCAAGAACCCGTTCCGGGTTGAGTTCCAGGTTGTAAACCTGGACAAGCTCAACGAGCTGTTCCCGGAAGGTGGCGCTGTCACCGTCGAGTCCCTGGTTGAGAAGGGCGCCGTTCGCAAGAACCAGCCCGTCAAGGTGCTGGGCACCGGCGACATCACCGTCAAGGTTGACGTCACCGCCCACGCTTTCTCCTCCAGCGCAGCTGAGAAGATCGCAGCAGCAGGCGGAACCACCACTGCCCTCTAAAGGGCTCTGGGGCTATCGCCCGCTGTGAAAGGACTCCCGGTGTGGAGGGCTTCGGCCCCTCGCACCGGGAGTTTTTTCACATGGCGCGCACCCCTCGATTGTTCGCATGGCGCATCAAACCGTTAGACTCGGGTGTTGGGTTTCAATGACCCCTTTCGACACCCTTGGACTTTTAACTCAGGAGGACGCTTGCTAAGCGCATTCGGCCGGGCATTTCGGACGCCTGATCTGCGACGCAAGTTGTTGTTCACGCTGGGAATCATCACAATCTTCCGCTTGGGAGCTTTTATCCCCTCGCCTGGTGTGAGCTACCAAAATGTTCAGCAATGTTTGTCAAGCAATCAGGACCAGGGCGGCCTCTACCAGCTCGTCAACCTGTTCAGCGGTGGTGCACTGCTGCAGGTTTCGATCTTTGCCCTGGGGATCATGCCGTACATCACGGCCAGCATCATCGTGCAGCTGCTCCGCGTGGTCATTCCGCGGTTCCAGCAGCTCTATGACGAAGGTGCCTCTGGCCAGTCGAAGCTGACGCAATACACGCGTTATCTGACCATTGCGTTGGGCCTTCTGAACGCCACTACTTTGGTGTCCCTGGCGCGCTCCGGGCAACTGCTGCCCAACTGCCAGCTGCCGATCATCCCCGACACGAGCATCATCGCCACGATTCTTGTAGTCATCACTTTGACGGCCGGTACGGGCCTCATCATGTGGATGGGCGAACTGGTTACCGAGAAGGGCGTGGGCAACGGCATGTCGCTGCTCATCTTCACTTCCATCGCTGCCGGCTTCCCAACCTCGCTTGGTGCCATCTGGAACTCCAAGGGACCGGGCACCTTCTTCACGGTCTTGGCGATCGGCCTCGTGACCGTCGCACTCGTGGTCTTCGTCGAGCAGTCCCAGCGGCGCATTCCGGTCCAGTACGCCAAGCGTATGATCGGCCGGCGCACCGTGGGCGGCACCAGCACCTACATCCCCATCAAGGTGAACATGGCCGGCGTCGTGCCCGTCATCTTCGCATCCTCCATGCTCTACCTGCCGGGGCTGATTGCGCAGTTCAACCAGCCGAAGGCCGGAGAGTCCATCGCCCCGTGGGTTGAGTGGATCAACAACAACCTCACCAAGGGCGACCACCCCATCTACATGGCGCTGTACTTCGTCATGATTGTGTTCTTCACCTACTTCTACGTCGCGATCACCTTCAACCCTGAAGAGGTCTCGGACAACATGAAGAAGTACGGCGGGTTCATTCCGGGCATCCGGGCGGGCAAACCGACCGCGGATTACCTGCAGTACGTGCTTTCCAGGATCACCCTCCCCGGCGCCTTCTACTTGGGCTTCGTGGCGTTGATTCCGCTGGTCGCACTCGTCCTGATCAGCGCCAACCAGAACTTCCCGTTCGGTGGCACATCAATTCTGATCATGGTGGGTGTGGGCCTGGAAACCGTCAAGCAGATTGATGCGCAGCTACAACAACGTCACTACGAAGGGCTTTTGCGATGACGAGAATGCTGATCATTGGACCTCCGGGTTCTGGCAAGGGAACCCAGGCTGAGCGGATTTCCGAGCGCTTGGGCGTAGTCGCCATTTCCACGGGCGACATCTTCCGTGCGAACGTCAAGGGCGAAACCCCGCTGGGTATTGAAGCCAAGAAGTACATGGATGCCGGCGATTTCGTTCCGGACAGCGTCACGAACAAGATGGTCCGTGACCGCCTGAGCGAGAACGACGTCGAGAACGGCTTCCTGCTCGACGGGTACCCGCGCACCACGGCCCAGGTGGAATACCTGGACCAGATCCTCGCCGACACGGAAGAGAAGCTCGACGTCGTGCTTCAGCTGACGGCCGACGACGAGGAACTTGTTTCGCGCTTGCTGGGCCGTGCCAAGGAGACCGGACGCTCGGACGACAACGAAGGTGTTATCCGCCACCGCCTGGACCTCTACCACGAGCAGACCGAGGCCGTTGTGGCCAAGTATGCCGAACGCGGCATCCTCACCCAAGTCGATGGCATTGGCGGCATCGACGAGGTCACGGATCGTGTGTTGCTGGCCATCGAGGCGGCCAAGGCGGTCTAGTCAGCTGCATGACTGTTGAAAGGGTGTGTCCCGCGCCGGAGCGAACTGCTCCCAGGCGGGACACACCCTTTTCTGTTCCCCTTCTGCCGGACCGAGACCAGTGACGCTTCCGTGTCGTTCCCGGCTCCGGTTTCGGGCATGGCCGCTGATGCGGGAAAATAAGAGATCAAAGGGTGATCTGGTTCCGCAGCCCACCATAAGCAGTACACGACAAGAGGAGACCATGGCGTTCGGCCAGCCCCGCATCGAATACAAGACCAATGAGCAAATGCGCAAGATGCACGAGGCCGGCTTGGTCCTCAGCAGAGCGCTCGACGCGGCCGTTGAGGCAGCGAAACCGGGGGTGACCACGCGTGAGATCGACGCCGTGTTCGCGGCGGTCCTCATCGACGCTGGGGCAAAGTCGAATTTCCTCGGGTACCACGGCTTCCCGGCCACCATCTGCACTTCCGTCAACGAGGAAGTAGTCCACGGCATCCCCGGCGACCGCGTCCTCCAGGACGGGGACATCATTTCGATCGATGGCGGAGCGATCGTTGATGGTTGGCATTCCGACTCCGCGCGCACCGTGATAGTCGGTGCGGCCGATCCTGAAGACCAGCGGCTCTCGGATGTCACCCAGGCCGCTATGTGGCGTGGAATTGCTGCCTTGGCCAAGGGAAAGTTCGTGGGCGACATCGGCAACGCCGTGGATGACTACGTCTCCTCCGTCCCGGGAAAGCCGCTGGGCATCCTGGAAGACTACGTAGGCCACGGCATCGGTTCCGAGATGCACATGGCCCCTGACGTGTTGAACTATCGCACCACGCACCGCGGCCCGAAGATCAGGCCGGGGCTGTGCCTTGCGATCGAGCCCATGCTCGTCCGTGGCAACATCGAAACAGCAACCCTCGACGACGACTGGACCGTGGTGACCACCGACGGGAAGCGTTCGTGCCAGTGGGAGCACTCGGTCGCCGTCCACGAAAAGGGCATCTGGGTGCTTTCCGCGCCCGACGGCGGTGCGGAGCACCTGGTGCCGCTCGGCGTCGTACCCGTTCCGATTCCCTGACCCCCAAACTGGGAGCCGATACAGAAAATCCCTGGCGACACCGGAATTCCGTTGTCGCCAGGGATTTTTCGTTTCGGGAGCTTTAGCTAGCTTTGAGCTTGGGCTTCACGTCCTTGGTGTAGATGCCATCGAGGGTTGCCTTGAGGTCCGTCATGGTGGCCTTCACGTCGCCCTGCTGCGTGAGGATCTTCGCGGCAGCCTTGGCCATTTCCTGGTCGGCACCGGGCAGGAATACGCGGGCGTTGTCCTGCACCTTGGTGACGGCGAGCTGGTCCATGGCCGTCTTGATCTGCGGAGTCTTGGCGAGGACTGCCGTCATGTCGGCGGAGACGCGCGTGGGCATGTAGCCGGTCGCGGCGGAGAATGCCGCGGTGTTCTCCGGTTCGGTCATGAATTTCAGGAAAGTGGCAGCCGCGAGCTGGACTTCCTTGCTGACACCGCTGGGAATCCCGAGTCCCGCGCCGCCGGTGGGGCAGACGTTGGTCTCGGCCTTGGGGCCGCCCGGAAGGAAGCCGACGCCGACGTTGAACTTGGCGGACTTCAGCACGCCCAACAGGTCTCCCGTGGAGGAGATCGTGGTGGACGTGATGCCTGCGGAGAAGTCGTCCGCAGCGTTCTTGGAGGAGACGCCGGCCCACTTGTCCTTGTAGATGGAGTCCTGGGCCCACTGCAGGGCCGTAACGGACTCGGTGGAATCGCAGTTGAAGGTCCAGCCGTTGGACCAGCTGCCGCCCCAGCCCCACAGGTTGTTCTGCAAGGTCCAGCCGGCGTATCCGGCAAGGGCAGGGTAGATGTAGGCGTACTTCGCGCCCGAGCTGGCCTGGAGCTTGGGGGCCCACTCGGCGAACTCCTGCCAGGTCTTGGGAGCCCGGTCCGGAAGGCCAGCGGCCTTGAAGTGGTCCTTGTTGTAATAGAACAGCGGGGTGGAACGGCCGTAGGGGAGTGCCCACTGCTTGTTGGCGTATTGGTAGTCCGCTACGAGGGACTTCTGGAAGTCGTCGATTTTGACGTCCAACTGCTTGATGAGTCCGTCCAACGGAATGATGTTGCCGTTGGTGTAATAGCGGAACCACCAGACGTCGGAGAGCACTACGAGGCCGGGGAGGGCAGACTTCGCTGCCTGCGAGGTCTGGAACTTCTGCGCGATTTCCTCGTAGTTGGCGCCTGCCGTTACGAGGTTCACCTTGATGTCCGGGAACTTCGCCTGGAACTTGTCGATGATGGATTGCTCGACGGCCTGGGACTGCCCGGGGTGGCTGGTCCAAAAGTCGAACGAGCCGGCCGGCTTGACGCCCGTGAAGTCGATGTCCGAAGGGCTGGTGCTCGCTGCACTGCCGCTCGTCGACGGACCGCCGCATGCTGCCAGGGCGGCTGCGCCGACTCCGAGTCCGGCGAGCCCCAGGAAGTTTCTGCGATCAAGATTCATTGCCATGGTTGGTCCTCTCAAGGATGCAAAGGTGGTGATGGGGGTTGTGTGGAAGTGCTGTGTTATTAGCCGGTGACGCTGCCCTGGGTGAGCCCGGCAACTATGTAGCGTTGCAACGCTGCGAAGACCAGGAGGATGGGGATGATCACCAGGACGGCTCCAGCCATCAAGATCCCCCAGCCTGCGCCGTTGCCTTCAGAGTTCTGAAGCAAGGTCAGGCCGACCGGGAGGGTCATGGTTTCCGGCCGGTCCGTGATGATCAGCGGCCAGATGTAGTCGTTCCATTCGCTGACGACAGTGACGAGGGCAACGGTGGCGATCGAGGGGAGTGATACGGGGACGACCACTTGCCACAGCCTGCGCCAATGGCCCGCGCCGTCGATTTCCGCGGCCTCGAGGATGGACCCCGGAAGGGTCTTGAAATGCTGGCGAAGGAGGAAGGTTCCAAAGGCCGTGCCGAGTCCCGGAAGGATGATTCCCCACAGGGTGTTCTTCCCGCCGATTCCCGCAATCAGGATGTAGTTGGGGAGGATCGACACCTGCGGCGGCACCATCAGGGCCACGAGGATCACGACGAAGATGATGTTCTTGAACGGGAAACGGACGAAAACCAGGGCGTACGCCGTCAGGATCGCCAGGATCACCTTGACCGTGGAACCGACCGTGGTGACGATCAGGCTGTTCAGGAAGAACTGTGCGAACGGCACTGTGGTCATGGCCGTGTGGTAGTTCTCCAGGTTCAGGCCCTGCGGAAGGATCTTGAGGTCCGTGGTGACGATCTCGCCGGGCTGTTTGAAGGAACTCAGCAGCATCCACAACAGCGGCAGGACCACCACGAGGGTGGCCACGATCAGCGGGATGTAGCCGCCTGCCAGTGTCTGGACAAGGTTCGAGCGGGAGAGCGGCTTGTCGCGCCGCGCCGGGAGCTCCGGACCGGCGTCGGGAGCTTTCAGGGTCCCGACGCCGCTTGCGGAGTTGGGGCTGACGGGGGAGAGCGTGCTCACGAGTAGTGCACCTTCCGTTCGACGAACCGCAACTGGAGCACGGTGATGATGAGCAGGATGGCGAAGAGCACTACCGAGATGGCGGCGGAGTATCCGGCGCGGTTGTAGGCTCCGAAGGCCTGCAGATAGGCCTCGTAGATCAGCGTGCTGGTGCCGTTGCCCAGCGGCGTCATGATGCGGATCAGGTCGAACGCTTGAAGCGAGCTGATCATCGTGGTGATCAGCAGGAAGAACGTGGTGGGCGAAAGCAGGGGAACGGAGATGCTCATGAAGCGGCGGAAGCCGTTGGCGCCATCCAGGGAAGCCGCCTCCATGACGTCCTTCGGGAGCGACTGGAGCCCGGCGAGGTAGACGACCGCGCAGTAGCCCAGGTTCTTCCAGACGTAAACGATGATGACCATCACGAGGGAGAGTTGTGGATCGTTGATCCACTGGGGGCTTTGCTGGCCGATGCCCCGGAGCAGCCATGACAGCACGCCGTATCCGGGGTCGAAGATGAACAGCCACACGAGGCCGACGCCTACGCCGCTGAGGACGTAGGGGGCGAAGACAGCAGAGCGCGCAAATGTGGTGCCCCGGACCTTCGCGTTCAGGGCCAGGGCCACCAAGAGGCCCAGCACCATGGAACCGCCGACAGTGACGACAGTGAAGATAAGGGTGGTGCCGAGTACTTGGGGGGCGTCGGAACTGGTGAAGAAGGTGACGTAGTTGTCGAGGCCCACAACGGTGGCCGAGGTGGAGCCCAAGGTCCAGTCAAGGGTTGAGTAATACATGTTGTTGATCAGGGGCAGATACGTGAATACCGCGATCAGCGCCAGGTTCGGCAAAGCCAGTGCCAGGAACACAAAGAAGTCGCGTCGGGTTCGGCCGGACCAACGTCCCCGGCGCTGAAGGGCCGGGAGAGCCTGCGCGGGGGCCGCAGGGCTGCCAGTCAGTTGTCTTGTCATGGGAGGTCTCTAACGGTTCGCAGATATCGGGGCGCGCCGGACCCGAACTGTTGGGTCAAGGGGGGGCGGCTAGTTTTACCTCACCACACGGAAACACCTGTCAAGTCAAAAAACGGACCGTTCGCGGGATTGTTGGACAAGCCTTCTGCGTTCGTTTACTCGATGTTTCGTGGCGGATAGGGCCGTGTTTACATTCGAGGCACGACTACCGTTTGTGCGGAATCCGCATGCTGTGCTCGTTCAGCGCAGGGGAAAGCTGGGTGGAAGGAGTTCGTGGATGGGGCGCTGGGCGTAATCCGAGGCGGTCAGGGACGCAATGTAGTGGTCCAGGAAATCCTGGGCGCGTTCCCGGTAGTCGCTCGTATCCACGGTGACGATTTCTCCCTTGTCAACGATGGTCCGTCCGGCCACCGCCACCCGCGTGATGTCCCGTCCGTCCGTGTTCATGATCAGGGTGCGGATGGGGTCGGCGTGCGGGCCGATGTGACTGCGAGTCAGGTCCAGGATGAAATAGTCGGCCTGCGCCCCCGGCGCCAGGCGTCCCAGGTCGGAACGGTCGAGCGATTCGGCCGGGTCCAGGGTGGCCGAGCGAAACAAGTCCGCGGCCTGGGCGCTTGTACGGTCCCCCGTGAGGGTCTTGGTCATTCCCATCGCCAGGTCCATGGCCCGGATCATGTTGGGCGGGGCAGAGTCGGTGCCCAGTACGATCCGCACTCCGCGCTCTCGGTAGGAGTCATAGTTGTCGAGCATCCCGCCGTAGTGGGCCATGGGGATGGGACAGAGCAGGACCGACGTTCCGGACCCGGCGAGCAACGCCAGGTCGTCCCCCGTGCCGGCGGCCGCAGGCATGTGAGGGTGTCCGGGGATGGTCCACGCGTGGGGAATGTAGGTGCGTTCCGCGAGGAAACCGAGATCGGCCAAATAGGGGAGTGGGCGCCGTCCCGTGCGGGCGATCACGGTCTCGACTTCGAAGAGCCCCTGGGCGGCGTGCAGGCGCACCGGAACCTTGAGCTCATCGGCGGCTTGCCGGGTGAGGCGGAGCGTCTGTTCGGTCTGCGTTTCGATCCGGGCGGGTAGCAGGGCCGTCCTGATCAGCCCTTGGGCCCGCCCTTCGTAATCCTGGGCGAAGCGGACAGCTTGATCCAGGCCATCGAGGCCGCGCCGTTCGTCTTCGTGGAGCATCACCCGCTTGCCGTCCGTATAGGGGACCGCGGTGCGGTAGCTCGGCCCCAGGTAGGCCCGGAGGCCGAGGGCCTCCACGGCGGCAGCGGTGTCGGCAAGGTCCTCGTAGTCCTCGCACCATTCGTGATAGCTCTCGGACGCAATGGGCATGAGCGTGGTGATGCCGTTGCGGACCAATTGCGATAGGGCAAACTCACGTCGGAACCGTGCCTGCTCGCGGGTGAACACGGCTCCGTGGTTCCGTAGGTAGGACTCGGACCAGACGAGGCCCAGGCGCCGATCGGGATCCGGCCACGAATCGAAGAGAGCGTGGTCGATATCGGCCAGGGCGTTCAAGTCGATGAATCCGGGGGAGACGATTGCCTGTCCGGCGTCGACGTCGATGTCCACGACTCCGGGGTAGTCCCGGCCCACGAAGACAATGGTTCCGTCTTCGTGGACCAGTTCTGCGTCGGGCAGGATGCAGTGGTCGCCGTCGGCATAGCCAATGATGAAGGCGGCTTTGATGCGCGTGATCACGGCTCTCCTTGAGGGTGTTGTCGCGTTCGGAGATCCTAGGTGCCGGTGGAGCCCACGGCCTTGCCCTCCAAATCCGAAGCCTGGTTGTCCAGGATCGCTCCAGCCACCAGCATGGCGTCCTGTGTGGAGCGGTCGCGGATGGCGTCAAAAAGCTCGTCATGGCTATCGTGCTCGGCGTGGGCAGCACGGTTCAGGCCCTCGGGCGATGTCCACGAACCGTCGATGCTCTCCGCGAGGGAACCATAGATGCCGGCCAGGAGCTGGTTGTGCGCGGCGCCCACCACGGCCCGGTGGAAGTCGATGTCTGCCAGCCGGAATCCGTCTTCGTCGTGGGCTTCCGCGGCGGCGCGGCGTCGATCGAGCGCGTCCTGGAGCTTGTCGAGGTCCTCCTGGTCCCGGCGCTGCGCCGCGAGGGCGGCCGCAGGAATGTCAAGGCTGCGGCGGACTTCGATGGCCTCGAGCCTGTCCGCTCCCTGGAGGCCTTTGCGCAAGGCGACTTCTTGCTCGTCCACGGCGGCGACGAAGGTTCCGTCACCTTGACGCGTCACCAGAAGGCCTGCGTGTACCAAGGCGCGGAGGGCTTCCCGGAGGGGTGCCCGGCTGAGGCCCAAGGCCTTTCCAAGCTCCGGCTCGGGGGGAATGCGGTCTCCGAGGCCCCATTCGCCCTCCCGGATCCGCAGGCGGATGTCATCGATCGCATCGTCGACGACGCTGCGCCGGCCATTCACCGTCATGGTGCCCTCCTTGCTAGGCATGCTGTTCGCCGATCCACTTCCGTCAACGAAGCGTCTCACATGGTGTTCGAAAAATCTACTCTTTCGTAAGACGTCTTACGAGTGTATCTTGGCCAACATGACCCAGATCACACACCTGCTACCTGATTCACGGGCCCTCGGCGCCGGCGAACTGCCGGAGACGCGGCTGGGAGTCCAGTTCACCCGCTACCCGGGCCATGAAGACCGGCCACAGGTCGAATCGCTGCGGGCCGCCTTGGATGATGGCTTCACCCTCGTGGTGCTCAACAGCATCGCGGCGGAACTTTCCGGTGAAGCTCCTGACGAACTGAACGAGGTGGCGGAGGAAGCCCGGCGCGGAGACGTCGAGCTCCAGCTTGGCCTGGGCTGCGCGGGACCGTTCGATGATCCCGCCAGGATTCGGGCCGGGCTGAACAGGACCCTGGCCCGCGGCCTGGAACTCGGCGTCACTGAGTTCTTTGTTTACACACGATCAGTTCGCGAAGGGGCCGTGGAACAAGGCAGGTTCCTCGACCACCCTGCCCAGCTCCGGCTTATCCGCGCGAACCTGGAGGCACTCGCACCCGCGGCGCGTGACGCCAAGGTCCGCATCAACGTCAAGACGCACGAAGACTTGGCTTCACCGGAAGTGCAGTCGCTTGTCCAGGCATTGGATCCTGCAGTCTTCGGAATCGGATTCGATGTAGCCAACCTGGTGGTTCGGGGAGAAGACCCTGTCGAGGCAGCCCGGGTGCTTGGACCTCAGGTCATGATGACCCATTTGGAGGACGCGGTCCTGTTCCCCTTGCCGCACGGCTACCGGCGTCGCTTGCGGGCAATCGGCGAGGGGGTCTTCGATTGGGAAGCGATCCTTGGCCACCTGTTCCGTGCCGGGGTACGCGACTTCACCCTGGAACAGCATCGGGGAAAGTTCGACGCTCCGGTTTTCGACCGTTCGTGGTTCACCCACGAACCCCACCTCGACGCCGCGGGGCTGGGCCAGTTGGCCCGGCTCGGTGTTGCGACGCACGACGGCGTGGCGCGCGGGCATATCCCGGCGCTCGCCGATTGGGACGACGAACCCGCCCCTGCCGAGCGCCGTCGCCAACTGCTCCACAGTGCCGCCACCGTGCGGACGATCCTCACATCGATCGGTGCCGGCGTGAAAAAGCCGGCCACGATCCTTTCCGGAGAGGAAGGACTCTCATGACAGCCATTGCCGCCCCACAGATCGTTGTCCCGGCCAGAAGGAGACCCTTCAGGAGCTTCCTTCGGCGGGACAGGGCGTTGACCTTGACCTTGTCGTTCTTGGCCGCCCTCATTGTGGCCACCCTGATTGGCCCCTTGGTCTGGCGCGTCCAGCCCGATGCCATCAACCTCGGCGCCGTCCTTCAGGCTCCCAGCCTGGGACATCCCATGGGCACGGACGACACAGGCCGTGACGTGTTGGCCCGCGTCCTGGCCGGTGGCCGGACATCGATCCTGGCGGGCCTGACCATTGCGTTGATCGGCGCGGTCGCCGGGTGTATTGCGGCCCTTTTGGCGGGATCCATGCGCGGCTGGGTGGACACACTCTTCACGTGGCTGACCAACTCCATCCTCTGCTTCCCGGCCATTCTTCTGGCAATGGCGATCGCGATGGCACTGCAGCCGGGCGTGGCGGCGGTGGTCATCGGGCTTTCGCTACACTCGTTCCCCTGGTACATGCGGACCCTTCGCGGCGAGGTGATGCGCTTGTACGGCCAGGATTTCGTTCGCTCCACCGTCGCACTCGGAGCACACCCCGCCCGCGTGCTGTTCCGCCACGTTTTCCCGCACCTGGTCCCGATCATGATCCTGCAGATGGCCGCCGTCTTCGGCGCGGCGGTGCTCTCCCTGGCTGCCCTCGGCTACCTGGGCCTCGGTGCGCAACCCCCGACGGCCGAATGGGGAGAAATGATCACCGACGGCCAGCAATTCTTCCTGACCGGTCAATGGTGGATCGCGGGTTTCCCCGGCCTGGGCCTGCTCCTTGCCGTCAGCCTGACCACCATGATCGCCGACAGGGCCCGGGAAGTCCTGGACCCACGCGGTGAATTTATCCAGGCGAAATGAGGTTTCCCGATGATTAACACCATTTTCAAACGGCTCGGAGTAGCACTGGCCACGGTCTTCGGGGCTTCGATCTTCGCCTTCATCCTCCTTCGCAAGGTTCCCGGCGACCCGGCCCGGGCCATTGCCGGCGATGCGGCCACCGACGACGCCATCGCCGCGCTGCGCAAGTCGATGGGACTGGATGACAACCTGTTCGTCCAGTACGGCAACTACATGGGCTCGCTCCTCCGCGGCGACTTCGGTTTCTCGTACAGCACCGGCAACAGCGTGGGCAGCCTCCTTGCCCAACGGCTGCCGGCGACGATCGAACTGGGGCTGCTGTCGGTCATCATTGCCATTGTGGCGGCGGTCCTCGCCGCGAGCATCTCGGTCTACTCACGACGCCGCTGGCCGGACCGGCTTCTTCGAATCGCTTCCTCCCTTGCCATGGGATCGCCACCCTTCTGGATCGCCCTTCTTGCCTTGCTGGTTCTCTCGATCCAGCTCGGGATATTCCCGGGTCCCGAGGGCCGACTGTCACCAGGGACCCTCCGTCCGCCGAACGTCACCGGCATGTTTACCGTGGACGCCCTGCTTGCGGGACAGTGGGGAACTTTCGTCAATGCGGGCTGGCACCTGATTCTGCCCGCGATAATTATCGCCCTGGGTCCGTTCGCCTTCCTCAGCCGGCTGTACCGGAACCAGCTCCGCGGCACGCTCCGCGAAACCTTCGTCACCGTCGCCCAGAGCCACGGCCTGCGCAGGTTCCCGGTCTACTCGCGCCACGTGGCTCCGCACGGCCTGTTGGCACTGTTGCCGGCTGCTTCGCTGTTGTTCGCCGATCTCCTGGCGGGAAGCCTGCTGGTCGAGAAAGTGTTCGGGTGGCCGGGCATCGGTTCCATGACCGCAGACGCCATCATCCAGAAGGACTTTGCCGTGGTCCAGGCAGTGCTCCTGCTGGCCGCCATCCTCTACGTGGTGGTCAGCCTTGCCGCGGACCTCATCATGACCGCGGCAGATCCCCGCACCCGAGTAGGAGCCCGCTAATGTCGCACACCAACGCACTTCCTTTTCCTTCCCGGAGCATGGCCCGCGACGTGATCACGGACCAGGCGCCCGTACTGAGCGTCAACGGACTAACCACCAACTTCGATACAGCCTCGGGAACCGTCCACGCGGTGCGGGACGTATCGTTCGACCTCTACAAGCGGCAGAGATTGGCGATCGTCGGTGAATCGGGCTCCGGGAAATCCGCCCTCGCCATGTCCCTCGTGGGGCTCGTTCCGCCACCGGGACGCATTGTCGGCGGCAGCGTCAAGCTCAACGGGACAGAGCTCGTGGGCCTTGACGACGCCGGGATCTCCAAGATCCGGGGCCGCGACATCGGCTTGGTGTTCCAAGACCCGATGGCTGCCCTCGATCCCCTCAAGACCATCGGAACCCAGTTCGTGGAAACCATCCGGGTGCACCAGGACGTGTCCGCCAAGGTGGCCCGGCGGATGGCCTGCGAACTCCTCGCCGAAGTGGGCGTCAACGATCCCGAACGGAGGATCGCCGACTACCCACACCAGTACTCCGGGGGCATGAGGCAGCGCGTGCTCATTGCCATGGCCATCGCGAACGACCCCGCCGTGGTCATCGCCGACGAACCCACCACGGCCCTGGACGTCACCACGCAGGCGCAAGTCCTCGACCTCCTGGCCAAGATCTGCGACGAACGCGGCAATGCGCTGGTGATGATCACCCACAACCTGGGGATCGTGGAAGAACTCTGCGACAGCGTCAACGTCATGTATGCGGGACGGTTCGTCGAATCCAGCAGCACCCGGTCCCTTTTCGGCTCGCCGGCGCACCCCTACTCGAAGGCGCTCCTCGACTGTGTCATCGACCCCGCCACTGCCAAGCGTGGAGCGTTGCCGGCCATCCCCGGCTCGCCCCCGGACCTTTCCGTGAATGAGCCCGGATGTCCTTTTGTGTCCCGATGCCCGATCGGCCGGGACGAACTACGGTGCGCAACTGAACGGCCCGAGGCGCGCGCCTTGGCGGGCGGCGCCGTCGTCCGCTGCCATTTCGCAAGCGACACTCCAGGAGATGCAGCATGAGCAACGCAGCCACAGCCCCGCTCTTGCGGGTGGAGAACCTCAATAAGTCCTACGGCAGGGGTGTCGGTTCCCGGAACCGGACACAGATCCTGCGGGATGTCTCCTTCGAACTGCGCCGCGGACAAACACTGGGGCTCGTGGGGGAATCGGGCAGCGGCAAGTCCACCACGGCTGCGTGCGTCATGGGCCTGACCGCAGTAGACAGCGGACTGATCGAGTTCGACGGCGTCGACCTCACGTCCCTGTCGAAGCCGGAGATGCGGCGGATGCGCAAGCGCATCCAGATGGTGTTCCAGGACCCCAACGGATCCCTCGATCCCCGCTTCACAGTTGCCGACCTCGTGGAAGAGCCGTTGGTCATCCACGGCGTCTCGGACCCGGCGGAGCGCTCGCGCCGGGTCGAGGAAGTGCTTGACCGCGTGGGGATCACCCTCAAGCAGGCGCAACGCTATCCGTTCGCGTTCTCCGGCGGTCAACGCCAGCGGATCGCGATTGCCAGGGCACTGGTCCTCAATCCGGACCTCGTGGTCTTGGACGAACCCGTGAGCGCGCTGGACGTCTCCATCCAGGCCCAGGTCCTCAACCTCCTGAGCGACCTCCAGGATGAGCTCGGGTTGACCTATTTGTTCATCGTCCATGACCTGGCGGTGGCGCGGCTCATGAGCCATCACATCGCCGTCATGAATTCGGGACAGATCGTCGAGGCCGGAACTTCAGCGGACGTCTTCGACAACACCACCCATCCCTATACCCGTGCGTTGCTTGACGCGGTGCCGGGCGCTCGCCGTCGGGCAAATGCGCTTGCGGCGGCCGGGACGGCCGCAGCCATGGAAGGAAAGTGAAATGAGGACCCTGCCCTCCCTGCGCACCCTGACGAAGAGGACGACGGCGTTCCTCGCCGCGGCGGGCCTGCTCGCCCTGGCGGGCTGTGCCAGTCCGGCTGCTTCGTCGGCCCCGAGCAGCCGGCCCTTCACCGTAAACTGGGCCACGACGCTGACCAACATTGATCCGGCTTTCGTCTGCGCGGGCAATGAGAACAGCTTTGCTAGCAACTTTTACGCCCGGCTGGTCAAGCTCGACGAGGATCAACAGCCCGACGGCACGCTCGTGGCCAATACTGATCCTGCCCGCGTCAAAGGGGACTTGGCCACATCCTGGACGGTTTCCCCCGACGGGAAGGCCTACACGTTCTCCTTGCATCCGGGAGCCAAATTCGCGAACGGCAACCCTTTGGACGCCGAGGCCGTCCGGTACTCGATCATGCGGAACCTCACCATCGGAGGGTGCGGATCCCTTGGCCTGCAGATCGGCCTGACGGACCCGCCCCTGATTAGCAGCGTCGTCGTGGTGGACCCAGAGACTGTCCGGCTCCAGCTATCACGCGCATACCCCGCGATCCTGGTGACGTTGGCGCAGAGCCGCGGGTCGATCTATGACCCGAAAGTCATCAAGGAACATGGCGAGGACAAGAAAGGCGTGCCGAATCAATGGTTGTCCGCGCACACAGCCAGCAGTAGCGGCCCCTACGTTCTGGACGAGTACGTGGCCAACAACTACGCGGTCCTCAAGCGCAATCCGAACTACTACGGCCAAGCCGCCAAGGAACCGGTGGTCCGCGTCAACTTCATCACCTCGATCCCGACCCTGATGCTGCAGGCCCGCCGTGGAGAGGCGGATGTGACCCTGGGGCTGCCACCCTACGTGGTTCACGAACTAAGCCAGAACGACTGCTGCACGGTCACCGCGGCCCCGGCATTTGCTCCGGTCACGGTGTCATTCGACAACTCCTCCGGCGTCACGTCGAATCCAAAATTGCGGGAGGCGCTGACGTACGCGGTGCCGTACGAACAAATCAAGGCCAGCGTGGCATACGGCTACGCGGACAGCTACTACGGTCCCTTCGTTCCAGGAACACCCGGCTTCGACGCGCAACGCTCGGCCGCGCGCCCGCTCGACAAGGACAGGGCACGGGCCTTGGTCAAGGAGTCGGGTCTGGTGAACCCCCAGATCGACCTCATGATCAACCCGACATCGCCAGGGGTCTCCACGCTTGCGACGATCCTGAAAGCCTCGTGGGAAGACATAGGGGTCACGGTCAACATCGATTCGCAGACGCCCACGGCCTTCGCCACGAAGTTCAACACGGGCAAATACCAGTCTGCGCTGCTTTTCGAGAGCGCCGGTGCGGTGGCTGCCTACGAACTCCGCAAGAAGATGACCTGTGGCAGCAGCTTCAACAACCAGCACATCTGCATTCCAGGCACGCCGGATCTCATGAAGAAGCTCGACAACGCCCCGGATCTCCAGGCGCAGCAGCCGTACATCAATGCCCTGGTGGACGCGTGGCGGGCCAGTTCGCCCACCATCATCCTCTACCGTGCGCAGTTCACGGCGGTGCTGGCCCACTCGGTAAAGGCCTTTGACTACGCCTCGTCAACCACTTTCTACAACTGGGGACGCTAGGGGCGACCTCTCTGGGTACCGCTCGGGGCTCCGGAGAGCACCCGCGGCGGACAAGACAAACACGAAGAACTAGCTAAGGACGCGAAAATGCGAATTGGTGTCGATGGAAGCAAAATCCCCCACGAAGCGGACGACTCGGCGATCCGTATCCTTGAGCGGGCGCACGGCATGGGGATGGAAGGGGTGTATTTCCGTAGCGTCATGGACGTCTCCCCAACCCTGGACCGCGGCTTGCTCGCAGAAGTCCGGGACTGTGCGGACTCACTCAACCTGTACCTCCAGATGGGTCTGGCCAAGGTCAACCCGTACGCGACGGCCGAAGCGCCCCAGGTCCGCAGGCTCGGCGACGGCGACTACACGCGCGGCATGATCAAGATGATCGAGGCCGCCCACGAAGCCGCCGGAGTGACCGACTTGTGGGTGGCGTGTGCCAACTACCAGCGCGGCATGCCGGGCTACTACGTTTTCGACCGCTTTCGGACCGACGCACCGTGGGCAGACCAGCTCGTGGCGATCGAGAAGTTCCTGCGGCTGCTTGCGCCGGTGGCCCGGGATCACGGCGTACACATGAACATCGAGACCCACGAAGAGATCACGAGCTACGAAATCGTCCGCTTGGTGGAAGCCGTGGGGCCGGACGTCCTCGGGGTTACCTTCGACACGGCCAACGTGGTGGTGCGCGGGGAAGACCCTGTGGCCGCTGCGCGTCGCGTGGCACCGTACACCCGGGCCACGCACTTGCGGGACTTTGTCCTGGGCGAACAAGACGGCGTGTTCGGGCGGGTCTTCGCACCGATCGGCCAGGGCTCGATCGATTGGGATGCGGTTCTCGGCATCCTGCGCGCCGAAAACCCGGACCTGCCGCTCTCCATCGAGAACGCAGGTCCCACCCTGCACTTGCCGATCGGCCTCGACGATCCTGAATGGATTGCCATGCACCCTGACCTGGACCCCGAAGAGGTGGCCAGCATCCGGAACATGGCTGCGGACTACGCGGAACGCGCGGAACGGGGCGACGCGCCGCGGCTCGGCGACTTGCGCGCCGCCCCGTACGACGGCGCGCACTTTATCGACGTCTCGGCGAAAGCCTTGAGGGACGCGCTGTCCCGGATCGGAGCAGCGGTGTAGGCACGACTGCACCGTCCACACCCAACTGGCTCGCAGTTGTTGTCGTTTAGACGGCTGATAACGACAACAACTGCGAGCTACTTGGGTGGGGAGGAGCAGAATAGGCCCATGACTTCCAAGATCACTGATGTGCCAGGAATCCGGGTGGGACATGTCCAGCGGATCGGCGGTGGCTGGCTGAGCGGGGTGACCGTTGTCCTTCCGCCGCCGGGGACGGTGGGATCGGTGGATGTGCGTGGCGGCGGCCCCGGCACGCACGAGACGGACGCCCTCGACCCCACCACGCTGGTGCCCACGGTCGACGCCGTTGTGCTCACCGGCGGTAGCGCCTTCGGTTTGGTCACGGCCCACGGCGCCCAGCGATGGTGCGAAGAACAAGGGCGCGGTTTCGCCGTGACCGGGGGAGTAGTACCGATCGTCCCGGCCGCCGCGATCTTCGACCTGGGTCGCGGCGGTGACTTCGCAGCCCGCCCCGACGAAGCCATGGGTTACGAAGCCGCCGGTGCGGCTGCGGCGTCAAGCGAGCACGCCGACGTCGTGCGCGGAAACGTCGGTGCCGGTACCGGTGCCGTGATTGGGCGCGGCGCGTTCAAAGGGGGAGTGGGCACCTCGTCCATCACCCTGGACAGCGGCGTGGTGGTGGGTGCGCTCGCAGTGGTCAACGCTCTGGGAATGCCTTTCGGCACATCGTCCCGTCGGACGGAATCCGGCAGCTCCGAACCGGCGGGGCCTCCGGCGCTGAACACCACGCTCGTCGTCGTCGCCACCAACGCGGTCCTCGACCCGGCCGAATGCAAGCGCACCGCGAGTGCCGCACACGCCGGCCTCGCCCGGGCGCTGAGTCCTTCCCATACCCTCGCCGACGGCGACACCGTGTTCGCGCTGGCGACCGGCGCCGTCGGGCTTGACCGCAGTTCGGAACAAGCAAGGCAGGTGTCGCTCATCACCCTGCAAAGCGCAGCGGCAGACGCCGTCCGCCTGGCTGTCCTCGACGGTGTCGCGGCCGCGGAATCCATCACGACGGCGGCAAGCACCTTCCCTGCCTACGGCGCGGTTTAGCGGGATCCAAGGGGGTTCCGCGGCCAGGGGAAGGGTGACACCGTGCCGGTGTCTGCGCTAGCATGGGCGGATTTAACTTTCGCGCCGTCTTGGCGTAGAGTTGTCTGTTGGTTGTCTGCACAGCCACGCCCATTTAACAGGTCGCGAGTCCTGCTTCGTGGAGTGGCAGGAGCCGGACGGCCAAACAAACAAAAAACGTCCGCAGATTTTCCGGTGCCTAACCGGAGGGCTGCGGCAAACAACAGTTAGCGGAGGATATGGCCAAGAAGGACGGGGTCATTGAGATCGAGGGCGTTGTGACTGAGGCGCTGCCCAATGCGATGTTTCGCGTTGAGCTCACCAACAAGCACATCGTTCTTGCACACATCTCGGGGAAGATGCGACAGCACTACATCAGGATTCTCCCTGAGGACCGCGTAGTGGTGGAGCTGAGCCCTTACGACCTCACACGTGGTCGCATCGTCTACCGCTACAAGTAATTGCTGGGCGGCAGCCTCGGGAAACCCGGGTATAGCCGTTTCAGCCGACCAACTGCAACACGCAAAGGAACGCCATGAAGGTCAAGCCGAGCGTTAAGCAGATCTGCGACAAGTGCAAAGTGATCCGCCGTAATGGCCGGGTCATGGTGATCTGCGAGAACCCGCGCCACAAGCAGCGCCAGGGCTAATTCCCCGCAAGGGAACTAGCGCCCGCGAGGGCAACCTGGGTTGCTAACCCACGCAAGTAAATAAAGGCAGCACAAGCTGAATTGGGACGTATGGAGCCCGGACAGCTAACCCCCGGTCGGAGGCTGGGGCCGCACTGAAAGTGCGGGTGTACTGCCTACGACCTCCGGTTTATTCAAGGAGTACTGCCACTATGGCTCGTCTCGCTGGCGTAGACATTCCCCGCGAAAAGCGGTTGGAAATTGCGCTTACTTACATCTACGGCGTGGGCAAGACCCGTGCACACGAAACCCTGGCTGCCACCGGCATCAGCGCTGACGTTCGCGTCAAGGACCTGACTGACGCCGAGCTGGTCCAGCTGCGTGACTACATTGAAGGCAACTACAAGGTTGAGGGTGACCTTCGCCGCGAAGTAGCAGCAGATATCCGCCGCAAGGTTGAAATCGGCAGCTACGAAGGCCTGCGTCACCGCAAGGGCCTGCCCGTACGCGGTCAGCGTACGAAGACCAACGCTCGTACCCGCAAGGGCCCGAAGCGTACCGTCGCCGGCAAGAAGAAGGCCGGCCGCTAGAAATAGCGCCGACTTTCCCCCGATAACTTTCTGTAGGAGAAATAATGCCCCCGAAGACTCGTGGCGCGGTTCGCAAGCCGCGTAAGAAGGACAAGAAGAATATCGCGCTTGGCCAAGCGCACATCAAGAGCACCTTTAACAACACCATCGTGTCCATCACGGACCCGAACGGTGCTGTAATCTCCTGGGCTTCCGCCGGTGAGGTTGGATTCAAGGGCTCCCGCAAGTCCACCCCGTTCGCCGCCCAGATGGCTGCTGAGGCCGCTGCAAAGCGTGCCCAGGAGCACGGTCTGCGCAAGGTTGACGTGTTCGTCAAGGGACCGGGATCCGGACGCGAGACCGCAATCCGTTCGCTGCAGGCCGCTGGCCTCGAGGTTGGCTCCATCCAGGACGTCACCCCCAGCGCCCACAACGGTTGCCGCCCGCCGAAGCGCCGCCGCGTCTAATTGGATTCTTGGCCTTTGCCGGCCGGGTTCGCCACGGAACAGTCTGACTGTTCCGTGGCGCCCCGGCCGGCAAAGCCGGAACCAAGCCGATTTCCACCACCTGTGTTGCGTCATATAGCGGATGCTCGCCGAAAGGAAACCTAAGTGCTTATTGCACAGCGCCCCACTCTGTCTGAAGAAGTAGTCTCCGAGAACCGCTCGCGTTTCATCATTGAACCGCTGGAACCGGGCTTCGGTTACACCCTCGGAAACTCCCTCCGCCGTACCCTGCTCTCCTCCATCCCCGGTGCCGCTGTAACCAGCATCCGGATCGATGGCGTGCTGCACGAGTTCACCACGGTTCCGGGTGTCAAGGAAGATGTCACTGAGATCATCCTGAACATCAAGAACCTCTCCGTGTCCTCCGAGCACGATGAGCCGGTTGTTGCATACCTGCGCAAGCAGGGCCCCGGAGTCGTCACCGCCGCGGACATCGCTCCGCCGGCCGGCGTCGAATTCCACAACCCGGATCTGCACATTGCCACGCTGAACTCGAAGGGCAAGTTCGAACTCGAACTGACCATCGAACGCGGCCGCGGCTACGTTTCGGCAGCTCAGAACAAGTCCGGCGACTCCGAGATCGGCCGTATCCCGGTCGACTCGATCTACTCGCCGGTCTTGAAGGTTACCTTCCGCGTGGAAGCTACCCGTGTTGAGCAGCGCACTGACTTCGACAAGCTGATTGTCGACGTCGAGACCAAGCAGGCTATCGCCCCGCGCGACGCTGTTGCTTCGGCAGGCACCACGCTGGTGGAACTGTTCGGTCTTGCACGTGAGCTGAACACCGCAGCTGAAGGTATCGAGATTGGCCCGTCGCCGACGGATGCTGCCCTGGCAGCTGACATGGCACTGCCGATCGAGGATCTGGACCTCACCGTCCGTTCCTACAACTGCCTCAAGCGTGAGGGCATCCACACCGTGGGTGAACTCGTTGCCCGCTCCGAGGCTGACCTGATGGACATCCGTAACTTCGGTGCGAAGTCCATCGACGAGGTCAAGGCAAAGCTGGTTGAACTGGGTCTGTCCCTCAAGGATTCCCCTCCCGGTTTCGATCTTGCAGCCCGCGCCGCAGCCATCGAAGAGGACGACGCCGCGTTCAGCGACGACGAGCTCTAACAAGCAGATCTTGGCCACCGAGTCCACGTTCGGACCCGGACGGCCTTCATTACAGGAGAAATTACTATGCCTACCCCCACTAAGGGTCCGCGCCTCGGAGGCGGTCCGGCTCACGAGCGCCTGATGCTCGCGAACCTGGCAGCATCGCTGTTCGAGCACAAGCGCATCACCACCACGGTCACCAAGGCCAAGCGCCTGAAGCCGTACGCAGAGCGCCTCGTGACCTTCGCCAAGCGCGGCGACCTGTCCTCCCGCCGTCGCGTGCTCGGCCTGATCAGCGACAAGGGCATCGTCCACGAGCTGTTCACCGACATCGCCGGCGCCGTTGCCAACCGCGATGGTGGCTACACCCGTATCACCAAGATCGGCAACCGCAAGGGCGACAACGCTCCCATGGCTGTCATCGAGCTGGTTCTTGAGCCGGTTTCCCCGAAGCAGGCTGTAGTTGCCGAGGCAACTGCTGCTGCCAAGAAGGACGCTGAGAAGGCTGCTCCGGTTGCCGAAGAAGCCGCTCCGGTTGCCGAGGAAGAGGTCGTTGAGGCTGAAGCCGCAGAGACCGAAGCCGAGGCTCCTGAAGCTGAAGCTGCTGAAACCGAAGAGGCTCCGGCCGCTGAGGAAAAGAAGTAATTCACTGAATTCTTCACAGTAGACTTAAGTCTATGAACGAACGAAAACCCGCTGCCCCCGTTTTGGGGGGCGGCGGGTTTTTGCGTGTCCGGATGGATCTTTCGTACGACGGCGGCCCTTTCAACGGGTGGGCGCTCCAGCCCGGTCTTCGCACAGTGCAAGGATCGCTGGAAGAGGGGTTGGCGCTGATCGTCCGGCGCCCTGTCCGGGTCACCGTGGCGGGGCGGACAGACGCCGGCGTCCACGCGCGCGGACAAGTGGCGCACATTGATCTCACCGAGGCCGAGTGGGGTGGACTGCCGAGGGGCCACGAAATCGACCCCGCCGCCGCGCTGCTCCGGAGGCTTCGCGGAGCCTTGAGCCGGGTCCTGCATGGTGAGACCGGCGCCATCGAGGTGCACGACGTCGGACTGGCGGCTGACGGTTTCGACGCTCGCTTCTCAGCGTTGTGGCGCCGCTACAGTTACCGGATTGCCGATGGCCCCGAACGCTGGGACCCCGTCTTGCGCAGGCTCACCCTTTGGCACAAGGCGGAGTTGGACGAGGACGCGATGAATTCCGGGGCGGCGTCGCTCCTTGGGCTTCAGGACTTTCGCGCCTATTGCAAGCCTAGGGAAGGTGCCACGACTATCCGCGAGCTGCAGCGGTTTGAATTCGTGCGTGGCAGTGATGGTGTATTGGTCGCCAACGTCCAGGCCGACGCATTCTGCCACAACATGGTGCGGGCCTTGGTGGGGTCCGCATTGCGTGTGGGGGAGGGCCTGGAAAGTCCGGAGTGGCTGCACGAGCGCCTGCTTGCGGGGGTCAGGGACGCGAAGTCCGTGTTGGCTGCGCCGCACCCCTTGGTGCTTGAGGAAGTGGCCTATCCCTCTGACGACCAACTGTTTGCGCGGGCTGAGCTGACCCGGGCCCGGCGGGAGTAGGTTCGGGGCCGTCCAAACGTTCCACCCTTGGAACGTTTGGACGGCCCCCTCCCGGCTCTGGGTACCGTGGAGGGGGCCTGCGAAGACCACCCGCGGTTCTGGGTTCGCGGGTGGCCGGTCGGTAGCGCCCCAGATGCGCCGGTCCTAGGTGGTCAGAACGCACCCACGAAGTTGTTCATGACGTTGATGACTGCCGGGCCCATGATCACAGTGAAGAGCACAGGGAGTATGCACAACATGAGGGGAAACAGCACCTTGATCGGAAGCTTCATTGCCTTCTCTTCAGCCCGCTGACGACGCTTGACGCGCATTTGCGAGGCCTGTGTCCGAAGGACGTTGGCTATGGCGATTCCGTAGGTGTCAGCCTGAACGACTGCCCGCACAAAGCTTCGCAATTCTGGAACGTCCGCACGGCTGGCGAGAGCCAAGTATGCTTCTTTGCGGCTGCGCCCAGCCTGCATGTCCTGCAGGGTGCGCAGGAATTCCGAGGCCAAGGGGCCGGATCCATTCTGACCCGCCCTTGACATCGCCGCCTCGAATCCAAGACCTGCCTCCACCGAAATCAGCATCTGGTCCAGGGTGTTCGGAAGTTCCAATTGAATGGCTTCCTGGCGCTTCGCCCCACGGCTGTGGATCATGACATCCGGCACCAGATAGCACAACGCAATAACGAATAGGTACAGCAGGAGGCCTGGTCCGCTCGGTGCGCGGAGGAAGAAGTAAAGGCCCAGAAGCCCGGCAACGAGGGCGAGTGCCGGTTTGGCAATGAGGAGCCGCTCCAACGGCATTCCCGCCGGACGACCGGCCCGGGCGAGGAGCGTGTCCAGCCAACCGACGTATCCCTTGGGCGTGAAACGAACGCCAAGTTCCTTGAAAGGGATCCGCTGGGCCTCAGACCCTGCTTGTTGAAGCCTTCCAGAACTTCTTCTCAAATTCGCTCGGACTGTCGCCAATCCGGCGCGGTCGATGGAAATGAAGGACCAGGCCATTCCGGCGATGGGTACGACAATCAGTGCTACGAAAAGCCATGCAATAGGACTCATAGCGACCCCTTAGAACTTGATCTTGACGACGCGGCTGAGCCAGAAGGCCCCAAGCCCCAGCAAGATGACGGCTGTAACGATCATGATCCACCCGAGAAGGTTGGAGTACAGCAGCCCGATGTATTTAGGATTTGTCAGGCTGAGGTATAAAAACATTCCGACTGGCAAGGCAATGAGGATATATGCGGAGAGGCGTCCTTCGGCGCTTAGGGCGCGAACCTGGCCTTTGACCTGTGCCCGCTCACGAATGGTTTCTCCGACGTGGTCCAGGACGTCTGCCAAGTCGCCACCTACCTCCCGGTGGATCTCGATGGCCTGGGCCGTCCAGACGAAGTCTTCGCTGTCGAGGCGATCGGCAGCATCGCTCATTGAATCCTTTAAATCGCGGCCGAGCCGTGTTTCCGCGACTATCCGGGCAAACTCGTCGCGGGTAGGAGATTCGGCCTCCTGGGCCACGGCATCTATTGAACGGAGCAGGCTATGCCCCGCTCGCATGCCGCCCGAGAGCATTTGAATGGTGTCACCGAGTTGGAGCTCAAATTTCGCCCTACGGCGGGCCGTCAGCACACTCACGATGAGCTTTGCAACGAAAGGCGCGGCGATCAGCAAAAGCAAGCCGAAAACGAAGCCGCTGATGATGAAGCCGACTATTCCGGCAACGAAGGCCGAGCAAGTAATCAGCAAAATATAGTCTGCGGGCTTAATTTTGATACCCGCCTTTTCCAAGGTCGCGCGGGTTCCTGATGAGCGGGTTTTCCCCACGGCGTTGTCAACGAAGGTGACCGCAGATGCCGTCACCTTTGTAAGCGCCGAAGTTTGGACCGTCCCACCGGGACGACGCCTGGACAGCGCTATGTCCGAATTCCGCGATCCGAGGAACACGAACACCACGACGCACAATGCCAAGAACGCGAAGACAACGCCGAGCGCGAGAAATACGGGGTCGGTGGGATTCACCTTAGTCCACCCCCCATGTGCAAGGAGCCAAAAACGGCGGGCGAAATCTGTATTCCCAGATCGGCAAAGTGGTCAACGAAACGTGGCCGTACCCCGGTGGGTACGGGCCGTCCGAGGAAACGGCCATTCGCGTCGACTCCCGCTGAGTAATCGAAAGTGAAAGCGTCCTGCAGAGTCACAATGTCGCCTTCCATACCTTGGACCTCGGTGACGTGGGTGACGCGCCTGGTGCCGTCGCGAAGGCGGGAGATGTGCACAATCAGGTTGACCGCAGACGCGATCTGTTCCCGGATGGCCCTTAGTGGCAGATCCATGCCGGCCATCAGTACCAGAGTCTCCAAGCGTGCTACCGCGTCCCGCGGAGAGTTTGCGTGCACAGTGGAGATTGAACCGTCGTGGCCCGTGTTCATGGCCTGGAGCATGTCCAAGGATTCGCCACCGCGCACCTCCCCGACAACAATCCGGTCGGGCCTCATGCGCAGGGAGTTCCGCACGAGGTCACGAATGGAAATTTCACCTTTTCCTTCGATGTTTCGTGGCCGGCTCTCCAAACGGACAACATGCTCTTGTTGTAGTTGAAGCTCCACAGCATCCTCAATGGTGACAATGCGTTCGTCTGCGGGGAGGAACGACGAGAGAACATTGAGCAGAGTTGTCTTTCCCGTACCGGTACCGCCCGAGACGATGATGTTCAAACGGGCTTGGACACAGGCATGCAACAATTCCGCCATCTCAGGGCTCAGGGTGCCCAGCCCAATGAGATTTTGGACAGTGAGAGGGACCCGAGCAAATTTACGAATGGTCAGCGACGACCCATTCACCGCCAGGGGTGGAATGATTGCGTTCACACGTGAGCCGTCGGCAAGGCGTGCGTCAACCAAAGGCGAAGATTCGTCGATTCGACGACCCACCTTTGACACGATCCGTTCGATGATTTTACGAAGATGCTCTTCAGACGTGAAGCGGGCACCCGTCAGGTAGAGCTTTCCAGCACTCTCCACGTAAACACGATCGGCACTGTTCACCATGATCTCAGTGATGTCCTGATCATCAAGAAAGCGCTGCAGGGGTCCCAGTCCCAGGACGTCGTCGGCGATTTCCTGGACAAGCCTTTGACGCTCTGCCGAACTCAGGGGAATTTCGTCCTCATCAATGACCGCGCGGAGTTCGTCCTTGACGAACTGATGAAGCTCGGCTTCATCCATGTTCGTGTCCGAGATCCGTGCACCCATGCGCTCGTAGAGCGCTTCGCTGGTGCGTTCCTTGATTGCCGAGAGTGCTTGGCTGGTTTCCGCGGAACCGGGTAGGGAATCAGTCTGGAAGGGAAGCTGGTCAGGGCCGCTACTTCTCGGAGCGGACCAAGGATCGTCCACAGGACTTGCTGCTGTGGCGGCTGGTTCGATTCCCCGTGCTGAGTCGAGGCGCTTGGAGAGGTTCATTGGACTACCGCCCTTCGGTGCAATTGCTTGTGAGGTCGGGCCTCCCAGTCCGGCTTGAACCGGTCGACCAACTTTCGGAGGCCTTTCGCCGCGGCATCCTTGGAACCGTCTTGCAGCAGCGGAATGCCTTTGTTCGTTGAAAACGGCAGTGCCCTGGAACGAGGTAGGGTGACGTCGACCGGACAGCCGATTGTCGCTTCAACGTCGGCCAGCGAGAGCCCACTCCGCCTGTCAGCGAAGTTCAACACCACATGGCGATGCCGCGGTAGCAGCCCAATCTCGTCCAGGACGTCCAAACCGGTCCGCAAACCCTTGATGCTGGGAATGTCCATTCCGCACACCCAGACAACGTCGGTAGCGCGCTCGAGAGTTGCCAGCACGTGCTCGCCAAGTCCCGGGGCCGTGTCCACCACGACGTATTGGAATTCGTTCGCAAGTTGTTCAAGGAGATGTCCAACCTGGTCGGCCGAGATGTGTTCGATCTGGGTTGGATTGTGAGGCGCGCAGAGTGCGTAAATTCCCGCCGGGTGGACAGAGAGGTATGACTTCAAGACCATGCTGTCCTGAACGGCCGCTCCGGTCACGGCGTCCGCGATAGTCTTTTGCGGCTCGAGGAGAAGGCCGGACGCGACGTCGCCAAATTGCAGATCCAGATCGGCCACCACCACACCCATTCCGGCGAGCTTGCCAAGACCCACGGCAAGGTTGGTGGAAATCGTCGTTTTTCCGACTCCACCCTTGGGCGACATCACAGCGATAATCCGCCCGCCAGGCCGTTCTCCTTCGACTGTCGCGCCCAATCCACGTCGGCGGCCAGCGGCTGCCAGGCTCGCACGCTCAAGTAGAATACGGATCGTATCCACTCCCGAGTCCGGGGGAAGCAAGTCCCTGATTCCCGCCCGCATGGCCGGCAACGCGGTTTGCGCGTGGTCATCGGCGGCCAGGACAACACTAATCTCCGGATACTGCAGATCGAAGAGGCTCGCCAATCTGAAAGCGTCGTCAAGCGCCAGTCCCGGCCCGAGGACCAACACTTCCAACAACTCGCCGGACAGGACCCGCAATACGTCGTCAGGGCTTGGTGGAAGATAGTCGGCCGCGATGGACTGAACTTCACCGTGCATGCCGTCAGTCGCTTGCCGGACCCGGCGTTCAAAGTCCGCGTTCGGTGTGATAACTAGGAAGCGACTCATTGGAGGACCTCTGCCCGCTTGATCGTGACATTGGGGCTCACGCTCGCGGTAGACGGTTCCTTGGTCAACCAGATGTCGCCATACTTGGCCCCGAAAGCGATCTTCGTGGCGTCAACGTCATTCCGGGCGAGGGTCACAATGAAGGCACCGTCCGGCACTTGGGTATTGGCTTGTTCTTGGCCGGACTGAGTCTGACTGCTGGTGGACTTCGACTGCGATGCTGCCCGTTGAACACTGGTCACAAGTACCTTGTGGAAGACCATTTGCGCACTACCGCCAGCGCTGCCCTGTGCTGCGGAATCGTCGAGCAGGACCACGACACCAACGGTGTCGCCGGCCGCGATTCGCCCACCGACTACCCGCTGGGCATCCAGATGGACGGAAATCTCCTGGAGACCTGCCGGGACTGGCACGGAACCAGGGGCCGCCAGACTCGTCGGATCGACGAGTCGGGCCCCAAGAAGAGCCTCTCCTGGAAGCAAGTCGACACCCGACACTTTTCCGTCGAGCCCATCAAGGCTCTTGAGTGCCCCATTGGGTACTGAAGCCGCCGGTAGCGACGCGAGCTTGACAGCCGACTTGACCGTCTGCAGATCGGAACCTGCGGGAATTTTGCTTTGAACTACTAGGACGTCCACGGGCTGGAGGTCTTTTTGGGCCCGTGCTTCCGATCCTTGTACATACGTAACCAGCAGCAACGTGCCGGCGATTGCCAGGACGATTGCGACTATGCCTCCCAGTAGGCGAGTTTTCAATTTATTTTCCCCTTAGTTTGACTATGGAGTTGTGCTCCCAGATTGGGTTGTTATTTGCTGAGGTGGACATTGAGGGTTCCGAGGTCTACCCCGGTTCCTCCGCCTCCACCAGCGGTGCCAATTGATTGGTATTTGATGAACTGTCCGATGATGCAGCGATCGTTTCCACCAGAACAGGCCAAATTGGGGTTTCCGAGCGCGGCGTTTGTGTTGTGATAGACGTAGGGGCTGCCATTACTGCCAAATTTCCAGCCCACGATGGTGAACGTGGCGTATCCGATAATGTGGAACGACCCCGTATTGCCACTCCCGGTTGCTGTGTCGAAGACCGGAAATAGCACTTTCACTGTGCCGCCGCCGTTGAGGGTGTCGACCCAGCCCTGAAGTACCGTCTGGCAAGCGCTTGGAAAATTGTTACCGGGGTCCGAACCGATGCTGGTGCTGCCGGCCTGTGTGGTGGAGTAGCACGGCGAGCTTTGGGTCAACCATCCCCAACCTCCGGGAATGGTATGGCCCGAGGCGTTGGTGCAGGTGATTCCGGGTTTCCAGGAAATCTTCTGAAGGTCGCCCGTCGGCGCGGAACCGCTCAAATCCCAGCAGTTGTCTGAGAATGCAAGCGGGAAAGCCCCTCCGTTGCTCGGCGGACCCCACGTGGCCTGGGCCGAAGCTTCGATGTCGGTAGTTTGAATGCCGAGCACCCGTGCGAACACCAGGGAGAAATGATTGTTTCCCGAGGTATCGCGCGACTGGGTGGTGATGTCCACCGTTGAAGCTCCCAGATTGACGGTTGCGTTGGGCACATTGGTGACGCCGTCCAAAGCGTTGTTCCCAGCCAACGCGGTGGCGGCGGCCGCCGGTCCAACGCAGTCCGAGGAACTCGGATCTTTGGCGCAAGCTTGAGCGATGGCAATTGCGGCGGCGTCCGCGCCGTTTTGAAGTTGGGCATGTTCCGAATACATGGAACCGACGTCGATGGCGAAGGCTGCCATGCCAAGAAGCACAACCATAAGGAGAGCGGTGAGTGGGGCTACCACGCCACGCTCAGGATCGTCTCGCCTTAGCCGCCACATCGCATAACCCCTTTGCCTTGCAGGCTAAGTTGCGACGGCATCCCGGGAACCAAACCGGGGAACCCCGTCATCCACGGAGTGCTGTAAGCCACTGTGACGACCACATTGCACGGATTTGAGCCGACAGACTGGACACTGATGTTCGACTCAGACAAAGGAACGGATGGGGCTGCGGCAACTCCCGCGTCTTGGGCGGCCGTCACGCTGTAGCCGGTATCCGTTTGGTGGATGGAGGCGTAGCGGGCAGCCTCCCGGGCAGCTTCGGTCAAGGAGACCTGGATGTTGAAGCCGCGTCCAAATTCGAAGATGCCAAGCACCAGCACTAGGAAAATCGGAAGTATCAAGGCAAATTCGACTGCGACGGCGCCAGCCTCGGATTCTGACTTCTTTCCGGAGTGCATAGCCGGCGCCTTTAGAGGTTATCGACGACGGTTTGGAATCCGGCTTGAACTTCCGGTCCAAGGAGCGCCACGGTTGCGATGATAGCTGCCGCAATCAATGCGACGAGGAGGCCATATTCGACTGCGGTTGCTCCAGTTTCAGAAACCCGGAGCCTTTGGAAAAACTTGTTCATTGCGTTTCCCCTTATAAAAGGTCCGGGCCGGCCTCGCCTTGAGGATTTCCTCGGCGTGACCGGCCCGGGTCGGAGATCGTCGGGTGTGTTCAGAGCGCCGTGTTGATTTTGGTAAAAGCGGTGTTGATCTGACCGCCAAGCGCGGCGACTACGGTAACGATCACGGCGGCGATCAGAGCGACAAGCATGCCGTATTCAACGGCTGTTGCGCCCTTCTCGGAGGACAGGATGCGATCCTTCACGCCGGCGACGAAAGCAATGACAGAAACCATGAGAGATGACATTGGAAAACCTTTCCCAGATAAGTGAATTTGTTTACGAATCCCTGCCGCTTGCATATCCCTTTTGGCGGTTCGGATTTCGATAGGACAAGAATTGCTCTTGGGAGGGTTAACAAACAATGCGTAGTGGTACTCGTCTTTTCTGGCACTGGTGGCATGGACTACTCGAAGAGGCCCCGCGTGGTACTCGGTTTTTCTGCCTAAGTACCACCTAGCTACTGACACGTATGGGACTCTTGGGAACTGAGGGGACCTGGGAGACCCGCCGTGGGCTCACCCGATGAGAAGTACCACTCCAATTGCTGCGGCAAACATTGCCGGTCCGTGGGCCACTTCAGCTGGCTTGATTCCGCGCTTCAGCAGCAACAGCAGCACCGTCATCACCCCGCCCACCACGAAGCCCAGTAGTCCCCCGTAAAACAGTTGGCTCCAGCCCAAGTAGCCCAAGTACATTCCGAGTGGTGCCGAGAGCTTCACATCGCCCATTCCGAGACCGCCCGGAGAAATTAATCCAAGAATCAAGTACGCAAGGAACAAAATGACGGCGCTGGCAATCGCGCGCAACAGTCCAGACCAGTCGAGAGTCAGTACGGCGGACATAGTTAACAGGCCAAAACCGGCAGCAAGCAGTGACAGGACCAGCGGGTTTGGAAGCAAATGGTGCGCGACATCCACGCGCGACAGCTGCCCTGCCATCACCGCTAGGAGCAGGTAGGCGGCGAGCGTCGGGGAGAATCCGAATCGGAGCGTCAGGAGGGCAAACAGCACGGCAGTGGCCACCGCCGTCGTGATTCGGATGGCGCGCGAGGGGAGTCCGCCAAGGCTGGGCAGGAATCGGGCTATCAGAAGCTCTGCCAGGGGGCTCGTGAGCAGGCCCAGGAGGCCGAAGGAGGCCACGAGCAAGGGCTGGGCGGCGGTTGCTGTCATGGCATCTCCTAGGAGCTTAGAAGCGGTCTCAGTTGTTCACGTTGGTTGACAGCCTATTTTGACCCTGAAGCTCCTTGCCGCTATTGTTGATAGTCGTTGTGCGTGTCCTTTCTCGATGACACATGCCCGCTTGGGGATCCAGTTGCAGGATCGTTAACTCGACAGGCATATCGGGACCTCGGGATGACTGGTACATAGAGCCCTCACCTCTGCTCCGGTAACGCATACCTAGTAGGCACACGTTTCAAGCGTGCCGCCTAAAACATGAACGCCAGAACAAGAACGAGGCAAAACCGTGCGTACGTACACCCCGAAGCCCGGCGATATCAACCGCCAGTGGCACGTCATTGACGCCACCGATGTTGTCCTTGGTCGTCTTGCCAGCCAGACCGCAACACTGCTGCGCGGAAAGCACAAGCCGACCTTTGCGTCCCACATGGACATGGGCGACTTCGTCATCATCATCAACGCTGAAAAGGTTGCCCTGACCGGTGCCAAGCTGGAGCAGAAGCGCGCATACCGCCACTCCGGCTACCCGGGCGGCCTGACCTCCGTCAACTACGCGGAGCTGCTGGAATCCAACCCGGTCCGCGCTGTTGAGAAGGCCATCAAGGGCATGCTCCCGAAGAACTCCCTCGCTGCACAGCAGTTGGGCAAGCTCAAGGTCTACCGTGGCGCTGAGCACCCCCACGCTGCACAGCAGCCTAAGACTTTCGAAATCACCCAGGTCGCCCAGTAGTCCTGGCCACCAAACAACTTTTAATACAAGGAGAATCGTGGCTCAGAACGAAGAACTGACCGCCGAAGCCGTCGAGGCCGAGGAAACCCTCACCAGCTACACCTCTGAAAGCTCGGCTGCTGAAGCCGCGCCGAAGAAGGAGCGCCCGGCACTGACCGTTGCCGGTGCTGCTGTTGGCCGCCGCAAGGAAGCCGTTGCGCGCGTTCGCGTTGTACCCGGCTCCGGCAAGTGGACCATCAACGGCCGTGAGCTGTCGAACTACTTCCCGAACAAGCTGCACCAGCAGGACGTCAACGAGCCCTTCAAGATCCTTGACCTTGAAGGCGCATACGACGTCATTGCCCGCATCCACGGCGGTGGCCCCTCCGGCCAGGCCGGTGCACTGCGCCTCGGTGTTGCTCGCTCGCTGAACGAGATCGACGTCGAGAACAACCGCGCCACCCTGAAGAAGGCCGGCTTCCTGACTCGTGACGCACGCGTCATCGAGCGTAAGAAGGCCGGTCTCAAGAAGGCACGCAAGGCTCAGCAGTACTCCAAGCGCTAAAAATGCGCCTACCCGTGGTGTTGCCGCTGGCGCGACATCACCACGGGGCCCTCGGCGCTTTTTAGCGCTCGGAACCACGAGCGCTAAAAATGCGCCTACACAAGCGCCAAAGCCGCTTGTACGAAAGCCCGTTCCGCCGTTTGGCGGGGCGGGCTTTCGTCGTACTTTGCACTATTGGGTGAGGCGGTAGAAAGACGCCCCGTCGATCATCTCAGGCCGGAAGTTGTTTTCGACCCATTGAACGATGCGCGCAGATTCCCCTCGCCCGTCGGCAGTCAAAGGCGGAACGTTCTGGATCACAAACGATCCGACTTCGCCGCTGCGAACCATGCTCTGGAATTGCTCCAGCGTCGGGAAGGGATCTGTACCGTCGAATCCACCCACCGCCAGGATCGCCCTGGAACTGTCCAGCTGATAGTTGGCGGCCGTCTCCGAGCCGACAACGGCGGCCGCCCACCGCACTGACACAGGACTCGCCTTGATCCTTCCCAGGACTCCTGGAGATGGCACGTCGCCGAACATGACTGCGCTGAAGGACAACGGCGTCTTTGCCGGCAGCTGAGTTCGACCCGGACTGTCGGTTCGTACGCCCAGGATGCTAGGCCCGGCGACCACTCCTGCCCCAACGTGCGGGCTAAGTACCGTGTTTACAGACCAGATTGTCGGTCCCAAGAGAATTGAAGCCCCCATCAGCAGCACCGCGGCCGTTCGAAATTTCTTCTTTACGGGTGGGAGCAATGCGATTGCGATTGCCAACCCACCCACGACCAGCAAAACCAAGGGTAACCACGAGAAATCCAGCACCGACCGCGAGGCGGAGACGTACCCCAGAATCAGGGAGAGAGCCAGAACAACGCCGGAAAAGATACGGAACAACCCGTTTGTCATGCGGCGCATAAGGTAGGTTGCTGCAAATCCTCCTAGGCAGCTCAGCGATGGCACGGTTGAGATCGCGTAATAGGGATGCACTATGCCTGACATCATGGCCAGGACCGTGGCCGAACAAACAAACCACGTTGCGCTCAGGATCAAAAAGGAGCGCTGTTGCGACCTGCCCTGTCGACGAATAACGAACCAGAGGGTGATGCCGAGTCCTGCAATGGCGAGTGGGAGAAACCACCCGAATTGACCGGAGAACTGTGGTTGCAGGAAGCGGGTTATTCCGGGGTCAAGTTTCACGTCCAGCGTTGCCGTTGCACCGGACATCGTGCGGCTGGCATCTTCACCAGTCAGCCGATCCAGTCCGTTGTATCCCAGCGTTAACTCCCAGATGCTGTTGGATCGGGAACCGCCTACGAAAGGCCTCTGGGCAGGATCAGCCATCTGGGCGATCATGAACCACCAGCCAGATGCCACGGCTGCGGCGAGCAACCCCGCCCCTAGGTGGAGCAGCCTGACAATTACGGAAAACCGTGCGAACACAAGGTACGCCAGTGCGATCGCCGGCAGGATGAGGGCAACCTGAAGCTGCTTCGTGAGGAACCCTGCGCCTACCAGGGCTCCCGCGACGAGCAGCCAGCGAAGCTTCCCCTGGTCGATTGCCTCGAGTGTCGCGTAGGCGGCTCCGATCATGAGCAGGGTCAGCAGGGCGTCCGGGTTGTTGTACCGAAACATCACGGTGGCCACGGGTGTAACCGCGAAGAAGAGCCCCGCAAGCAGACCAGTAGCGGGGTCGGTTCGTTTCGCTACCGTCCGATAGAGCAAATAGACGCTGAGTACTCCCATCAGGGCCTGTGGCAGAAGGATGCTCCATGAGTTGAGCCCAAAGATACGGACGGAGAGGGACATGATCCACAGTGACAGTGGGGGCTTGTCCACCGTTATTGCATTGTTCGGGTCCGAGGAGCCGTAGAAGAATGCCGTCCAATCTTCCGAACCGGCCATTGCGGCAGCCGAGTAGTAGGAGTTGGCCCAACCGTTTCGGTCGAGTCCCCACATGTAGAGGATTGACGTTGCGACCAAGAGGCCCAGAAGTGCTGGACGGACCCACTGCGCGTTTGCGGGATTCCCGCGAAGCCAATTCAGAATGACCTGGGAGCGGCCTTGGATGACCCCGCTGAGGGCTGTCGGTCCAGGAAGCCGGCTGGTTTGGTTGCTCACATTGCCAGCTGCTTGATGGGCGCCGCACCACGCCGCGCCTCCGTCCGCCGTACCCGGAAAACCCAGATCCGGAGCAGAACGAAGCGCACCAGGGTGGCGAAGATGTTTGCGCAGGTCAGGACGAACAGCTCAGCACTGGGCGATGCGTCCGGGTGGATGGCATGTAGTAGAAGCAGGGAAGAAGAAGTGATTCCCCAGGCGGCCAGGAAGACCACAAGGCCTTGAAACTGTTGTGTGAACTGCCGCTCGGGTCCGTGGATCCTGAAGGTGAAGCGACGGTTGGCAGCCGTGTTCGCGATCGCCGTGATCAATAGGGCCAGAAAGTTTCCCTGCTGTGGGCCGAACGGACCCTGGAATAGAAGATACAGCAAAGCAAAAGCGAGAGTGGAGAACGCTCCGACGATTCCGAAACGCACCACTTGGCCGAAGAAACTGGGACGCGTTGGCGCGGCGATAGGTCCTCGCCCCAGCTCCGCATATATCGCTTGCAAAGGGATATTTCCCTTCATCATGGAACCGGCGACGCGCACCAGGCCCCTGATATCGTCGACGGCCGTTTGGCGGATATCCACCCGGCTGTCAGGATCGTCGATCCAGTCGACTGGAATCTCGTGGATACGAAGCCCTGCCCGCTCCGCCAAGATCAACAGCTCGGTATCGAAGAACCAGCAATTGTCCTTCACGTAGGGAAGCAGCCGATGTGCGACTTCCGCCCTGACAGCCTTAAAGCCACACTGGGCATCGGAAAACTGTACCTGCATGGTCCGTTTGAGAATCAGGTTGTAGCTCCGCGAGATGAATTCCCGTTTGGGACCCCTGACTACCCTGGAAGTCCGGCCAAGCCGCGTGCCGATGCTGACATCCGAGTGTCCGGAAAGCAGGGGAGCGATAAGCGGCGGCAACGCCGCCAAATCGGTCGAGAGGTCTACGTCTACATATGCCAGAACTTTGGCTTCCGACGATGTCCACGCGTCGCGGAGCGCGAATCCCCGCCCTTTTGTCTCAAGGCGCCGATAACTGACATTGGGAACCTCATCGGCGAGCTTCCGCGCAATTAAACCGGTCGCGTCCGTGCTCGCGTTGTCGGCAATCGTGATTTTCCAGCTGTACAACAATTCCCGCGAAAGGTAGTCGGCAAGCCGGTAAATGCTTCTTTCGAGTATGGCGGACTCGTTGAAAACGGGGACAATTATTTCGAGCGCCAAGCCCCCAGAGCTAGGTGTCATGCGGTAATCGTAGAGACTTGTTAAGGTGCATTACTAGAGTGGAGCGGAAAACGCAAGTCAAGTAGTTCCACTCTTGCGCTCGCGCGGCTGAAGGAGTAGTGGCAGGGCCGCCGGCACTCCTTCGCTCGGCCCCTGCAGCCGTCGTCTAGACTGGGACGCGATGGCTAGATTATTTGGAACAGATGGCGTGCGTGGTCTCGCCAATGGATTGCTCACCGCGGAGCTTGCTCTTCAGTTGGCCCAAGCTGCCGCAGTGGTCCTCGGCCACGAGCGTGCAGCTGACGGAAAACGGCCTCGTGCCGTGGTCGCCCGGGATCCCCGCGCGAGCGGCGAGTTTATCGCTGCAGCTGTGGAAGCCGGACTTTCGAGCTCCGGCATTGACGTGTACGACGCCGGAGTGCTGCCGACGCCGGCAGCGGCCTATCTCATTGCGGACCTCGATGCCGATTTCGGCGTCATGATCTCGGCCTCGCACAACCCTGCACCGGACAACGGCATCAAGTTCTTTGCCCGCGGGGGCCAGAAGCTCCCGGACGAGGTTGAAGACGCAATCGAGGCCCAACTCGGCAAGGAACCTTCACGCCCTGTGGCTGGCGACGTCGGCCGCATCCAACGCTTCTCGGACGCCGAAGACCGTTACATCGTCCACCTTCTCGGCACCCTGCCGCATCGCCTCGAAGGTCTCAAAGTTGTGCTGGACTGCGCCCATGGTGCGGCCAGTGGCTGTTCCCCGCAGGTCTTCGCGAGCGCCGGCGCCGAAGTTGTGGTGATCGGTGCGGAACCCGACGGCCTGAACATCAACGACGGCGTCGGTTCCACCCACCTTGGCCAGCTCAAGGAAGCCGTCGTCAAGCACGGTGCGGACTTCGGCATCGCGCACGACGGCGACGCCGACCGCTGCCTGGCTGTGGACCACGAAGGCAACGAAGTTGACGGCGACCAGATCATGGCGATTCTGGCCCTCGCGCTGAAGAAGTCCGGAAAACTGAAGGACGACGTCCTGGTAGCCACCGTGATGAGCAACCTTGGACTCAAGATCGCCTTGCGTGAAGCCGGAATCACCCTCCGTGAGACCGCGGTGGGGGACCGGTATGTCCTGGAGGCCATGCGCGCCGGCGGCTTCAGCCTTGGTGGAGAGCAGTCGGGCCACGTGATCTTCTCCGATTACGCCACCACTGGCGACGGCGTCCTGACCGGTCTGCAGATCGCCGCCCAGGTAGCCGGCACCGGACGGACCCTCCAGGACCTTGCCCGCGCCATGACCAAGCTGCCGCAACTCATGATCAACGTGAAGGGTGTGGACAAATCACGCGCCGCAACGGACGAAGGCGTAGCCGCTGCGGTGGCTGCCGCCGAGCTCGAACTTGGTGATACCGGCCGCGTGCTCCTGCGGCCATCGGGCACCGAAGCGTTGGTACGCGTGATGGTGGAGGCCGCGGACATGGAAACCGCTACCCGCATATGCACCGAACTCGCCGGCGTCGTCGAAAACCGCCTCGCCATTCCACGCGAACTGGCTCTCTAAGACCGGAAGCAGCAAACAACTGTGGCCCGTCTCCGTGAGGAGGCGGGCCACAGTTGTCTCAAATGCTTACCTTTGAACAGTGCTTACCGTTGAAGCACGCTTACCTTTGAACCAGGCTGTCCCGGATCTCGGTGAGGAGCGTGACCGCGGGGTCGGCAGCCGGCTCATCTTCCGTGATGCCCAACTTGGCGTTGCGGCGCTCGATGAGGTGGTTCATCGGAGCCACCACGACGAAATAGATGGCGGCTGCTACCAGGACGAAGTTAACGATCGCGGTCAGCAAAACCCCGAACTGTAGGTCATTTCCGTTGATGGTCACTTTCGCAAAGCTGTCAAAGTTGGGGGATCCAACCAAGGCAGCGATCAGCGGCATGAGGACGTTCTTGACGAGTGCATCAACAACTGCACCGAAGGCGGCACCCATGACGACGGCTACGGCAAGGTCTACGACGTTGCCCTTCAGAATGAAATTCCTAAATCCACTCAACATGGCACCAAGCTAGTGCATGCTTGTGAATTCAAAGTGAGCAGCCGTTCAATTCCGCGGGGTGTCGGGAACTTCCCCGGTTAAACAACCGCTAAAGGTAGCCTGGCGCCGCTTCGAGTCCAAAGTATTCCTCGAGGGTGGCGATGCCCCGGTTGGCCATATCCGTTGCGGCCTCAACCCCGATAAACCGCAAATGCCACGGCTCGTAGTAATAGCCGGTGATCTCATGGAGCATCCACGGATATCTGACTACAAATCCGTACTTGTGCGCGTTGGCCTTGGCCCAAACAGCGGACGGCTGATCAGTGAAGCAGGGCTCGAAGCTGCACGCCCCGCCGCCGTCGCCGATGTCGAACGCCCAGCCAGTCTGGTGTTCCGAGAAGCCGGGACGTGCGGAGGCCGTGTCCGCCGAGGCTTGGCCACGTGTGTTTACGTAACCGTTGTACGTGGCGGTTTGGGTCTGGAAAGAACGGTAACCGGATGCCAGAGTCATGGTGGCGCCGGCCGAGGCGGCTGCCGCGAAGAGCTTTTCGGCTGCTCCGGCGGTTGTGCTGTTGAGAAGGGACGCCTCCCCGCTGACTGCGAGTTGCAGGCGGGGCTGTACCAAGTCGGCGGGGACAAACTGCAAGGGGGCGAGCGGCCGGTGCTTGTTCACGATGACCCACTGGCTCGTGGGGTCGCTCAGTGAAAACTGCCGGGACAGGACCCCTGACGGCGGAGCTTTCGACGGCGGGGCGCCCGACGGCGGCGGCTGGCTCCCGGCTGTGGCGGGAACCGGCGTCGTGGTCGCCACGGTCGGCGTCGGCGTTGCCGTTTGGGGACCTGAGGGGGACGGTGCGGCCGTGGGCGAGGCGACCGGGGTATCCGGGGTGCAGCCCGCCAAAGCCGCCATTCCCACGCCTGCCGCAAGTAAGGTCGTGAAGGACCTTCGGCTGGGGCGGCAGTGGTAGCACATCCGTGCTAGACCTTTCGGAGCAGCATGCGGCGGATCGAATGGTCGGCATCCTTGGTGAGGACAAGTTGCGCCCGGCCGCGGGTAGGAAGGACGTTTTCCTCAAGGTTGGGCTCATTGATGCGCTTCCAAATGCCGCGCGCAGTGGCCTCCGCCTCGGCGTCGGAGAGCGTCGCGTAACGGTGGAAGTAGGATTCGGGCTGGGCGAAGGCGGTGCTTCGAAGCTTGCGGAAACGGTCCACGTACCAGTCTTCGATGTACGACGTCTTGGCGTCGACGTAGATGGAAAAATCAAAGAAGTCGCTCAGGGCCAAGCCTTGGCGGCCGTCCTGGCGCGGACGGGCGGGCGCCAACACGTTGAGGCCCTCAACGATGAGGACGTCAGGCCGTCGGACCACCACTTCCTTGTCCGGGACGATGTCGTAGGTGACGTGCGAATACCAAGGAGCGCGGACCTCTTCGGCGCCGCCCTTGATCGCACTCACGAAACGAAGCAAAGCCCGGCGGTCGTAGGACTCCGGAAAACCCTTGCGTTCAAGCAAATGCCGGCGCTTCAACTCAGCGAGGGGATACAAGAACCCGTCGGTGGTGATGAGTTCGACGTTCGGAGTGCCGGGCCAACGGCGGAGCATTTCGCGCAACACACGGGCAATAGTGGACTTGCCGACCGCCACCGAACCTGCCACCCCGATCACGAAGGGAGTGCGCTGGGTCTGCTCGCCAAGGAAGGTGGTTGTGGCGGCATGAAGCTGTTGTGATGCCTGGACATAGAGATGCAACAAGCGGGAGAGCGGAAGGTAGACCTCTCGGATTTCCTTCATGTCCAGGGGGTCACCGAGGCCGCGAAGGCGAACGATGTCCTCTTCGTTGAGCGGCTGCTCCATCTGTGCAGCCAGCCGGGACCACGTCTGCCTGTCCAGTTCCACGAACGGAGAGGAGCTGTCGCCGTTCGCTTCATTGCGTTGCAAAGTCACTATAGAGATTCTGCCCCTCCGTTGGCTGATCCGGAAATACAGCATGAACGGCGGGAAGAATTCGTGTGAGCATGCTCTCCGGAAAATGTCCGCGATCCGGCATTTCCCGCGGCCTGGCCTGCTTGCGCGGCCGGATATCCTACGTCCATTTCGCGGGGCAACCGCTACTCTTGTAGGCATGTGTGGAATCGTAGGTTACGTTGGCAATTCATCCCGCCGGGCAGAAGCCGGGCACTCGGCTCTCGACGTCGTGCTTGAAGGACTCCGGCGGCTTGAATACCGCGGCTATGATTCAGCCGGAGTCGCAGTGGTGGCTAATGGAACCATCACAGCCCGGAAGAAGTCCGGAAAACTGAGCAATCTGTTGAACGAGCTCGAAGGCAATCCGCTCCCGGACTCGCTGACCGGCATCGGCCACACCCGCTGGGCAACCCACGGCGGACCCACCGACCAGAACGCCCATCCGCATCTGGCCGATGGTGGACGCTTGGCCATGATCCACAACGGAATCATCGAAAACTTCGCAGAGCTCAAGCAGGAGCTCATCGCCAAGGGTGTCACTTTCGAGTCGGAGACGGACACCGAGGTTGCAGCAGCACTTCTGGGCGATATTTTCCGCAACCAGCTCAATGGGGACTCTTCCAACGGCAAGCTCACCAAAGCGATGCAGCTCGCCTGCCAGCGGCTCGAAGGCGCTTTCACGCTTCTCGCAGTGCACGCCGAGCGGCCGGACGTCGTTGTGGCCGCCCGTCGCAACTCCCCCCTTGTTGTAGGACTGGGGGAAGGCGAGAACTTCCTTGGCTCGGACGTTTCCGGTTTCATCGATCACACTCGCCGCGCCGTGGAGCTTGGCCAGGACCAGATCGTCACCATCACAGCCGAAACCGTCGAGATCACGGACTTCTTCGGCGCCCCCGCCCAGGGCAAGGAATACCACGTCGACTGGGACCCGGCTTCTGCGGAAAAGGGCGGCTTCAGCTCCTTCATGGAGAAGGAAATCCACGACCAGCCCGACGCTGTCACCCAGACCCTCCTCGGACGCTCGGACATCAACGGCCAGCTGACCTTGAGCGAGCTCCGGATCGACCCCGAGCTGCTGAAGCAGGTCAACAAGATCATCGTCCTGGCTTGTGGCACGGCCGCCTACGCCGGGATGGTCGCCAAGTACGCCATCGAGAACTGGTGCCGCATCCCCACCGAGGTGGAACTCGCGCATGAATTCCGCTACCGCGACCCGATCGTTGACGCAAACACCCTGGTGGTGTCCATCAGCCAGTCCGGCGAGACGATGGATACCCTGATGGCCGTTCGTTACGCCCGCGAACAGGGCGCCAAGACGATCTCCATTTGCAACACCAACGGTTCCACTATCCCGCGCGAATCCGACGCGGTTCTCTACACCCACGCCGGTCCGGAGATCGCCGTCGCGTCGACCAAGGCGTTCCTGGCCCAGATCACGGCTGCCTATCTTCTTGGTCTTTACCTCGCCCAGCTGCGCGGAAACATCTTCACCGGCCAGATCAAGGACGTCTTGGCGGACCTTGGCAAGATCCCCGCCCACATCCAGAAGATCCTCGACAACGCAGGTCCCCTCCGCGAGCTCGCCCGCAGCATGAAGGACGAGAAGTCGGTGCTGTTCCTGGGCCGCCACGTGGGCTTCCCTGTGGCACTTGAAGGCGCATTGAAGCTCAAGGAAATCGCGTACATCCACGCTGAGGGGTTCGCGGCCGGCGAGCTCAAGCACGGTCCGATTGCCCTGATCGACGAAGGACAGCCGGTCTTTGTGGTGGTTCCCTCGCCGCGTGGCCGCGATTCCCTCCACGCGAAGGTTGTCAGCAATATCCAGGAAATCCGTGCCCGCGGTGCGCGCACCCTGGTGATCGCCGAAGAAGGCGACGAAGCCGTGCGGGCTTACGCCGAGCACGTTTTCTACGTGCCCCAGACGCCTCCGCTCTTGATGCCGCTCCTCACCACTGTTCCGCTGCAGATTTTTGCGGCGGAGCTGGCCAAGGCGAAGGGGTACGACGTGGACCAGCCGCGTAACCTCGCCAAGAGTGTGACCGTAGAATAGCCGCATGATTGTTGGCATAGGCGTAGACGTCGTAGACATTGAGCGCTTCGGGCGCCAACTTGAGAGGACCCCGGGCCTCCGAGACCGCTTGTTCGTTCCCGCGGAACGCGAGCTCAACACGCGGTCCTTGGCGGCGCGTTTCGCGGCCAAGGAAGCTGTGGCAAAGGTCTTGGGAGCGCCGGCGGGCATGAACTGGCAGGACTGCTGGATCGGCCTGGACCAGTACGGTCCCACCATCAAGGTGAAGGGCACCGTGCTGGCAGTGGCCGAGTCCAAAGGCGTGAAGCACTGGCACGTGTCCATGAGCCACGACGGCGGAATCGCCACTGCCATGGTCATCGCCGAAGCCTAGCAGCGCAAGCAACCATGATCAGCGCCTTCACCGGAACACAGATCAGGGCAGCGGAACAACCGCTTCTTGATGCCGGCGGGGGCGCTGTCCTCATGCAGCGCGCAGCGCACGGACTAGCGCACGCCGTCGTCCGTGAACTCCGATCGGAAGGCCGCAGCCTTTACGGCTCGAGCGTTACGGTGCTGGCAGGCAAGGGGAACAACGGCGGGGACGGTCTCTACGCCGCGGCAATGCTCGCGAAGCGTGGCATGCGCACGACGGCGGTGCTCACCGCCGGTTCCGCCCATCCTGACGCCCTCGCGGCCTTCGAGTCCGCCGGCGGACGTGTCCATGTTTTAGGCGGGGACAACGCCGAAGAACTAGCTGTGCTGGTTGCAGGCGACGATGTGGTCATTGACGCCATCCTCGGTACGGGTGCGCGGGGTGGCCTTGGCGGTTCCGCCGCGGAATTGATTGCTGCCTTGCAGGACCTGAAGCCCGATTTGGTCGTAGCCTGCGATACCCCGAGCGGAGTCGACGCCGACACCGGCGAGGTCCACTGGCCCGTCTTGACGGCGCGGCTGACCGTGGCCTTCGGGGGCGTCAAAGCCGGACTGATGGCCGATCCGGGTGAGGGCTGTGCCGGCAGGGTGATCCTGGTACCTATCGGCATCGAGGAATATCTTCCGGCACCTGCCCTCCGCCGTTTCTCTGCCCGTGACCTGGCTGCCGTTCTGCCGGACCCGGGGCGGCGGGCCCACAAGTACACCCGGGGAGTCCTGGGCATAGTGGCAGGTTCCGAGCGTTACACCGGGGCCGCGGCGCTCTGTGTCGAAGCCGCCTCCAGGGCCGGCGCGGGAATGGTGCGGTACCTCGGCCCGGAAGTCGTGGCGCGACAGGTCCTGACGCGGACCCCCGAGGCTATCTGGGAGCCAGCCGAGCCCGGCCGGGTCCAGGCGTGGTTGCTCGGTCCTGGCCTGGACGGGGCCGAACAACTCCATCGAGCCCGCGACGTACTGGCCGCGGCGTCCGACGCCGGCCAGCCCGCCGTCGTCGACGCCGGAGCCCTGGAGCTCCTGCCGGAACGCTGTCCGCCCAACTGGATCCTGACCCCGCACGCGGGGGAGCTGGCGGCCCTTCTTGGCCGAGGCGAAGTGCGTGTGACACGGGAGGACGTCGAATCGCGGACCGTGCACTTCGCCCTGCTCGCGGCCGAGCACACCGGTGCGGTCGTCCTGCTCAAAGGTGCCACAACGGTGGTTGCTTCCCCTTCCGGGGCGGTCTTCAGCCAGTCGGATGGATGCCCGTGGATGTCAACGGCAGGCAGCGGGGACGTCCTTGGCGGGATAATCGGTGCTCTGGCTGCAGCGTACGCGGAGTCCGGGCTGGACGACGACGGCCCATTCGCTGCACTGGGAATCGCCCCTGGAGAGCGCTGGGCTGCGGTAGCCGCGGTCGGCGCAAGCATCCACGGATTGGCCGGCAGCGAAGCCTCGGCGGGCGGCCCATTGACCGCTTCCGATATCGCCGGGGCGGTTCCCGGCGTCTTCCGATTTCTTAGGGAATATCGCGCCGGATGATCCCGGATGATCCCGGATGTTCCGTGAATGTCACATAGTCTGGCTAGGCTGGCAGGAAGTTATCCGGCACGTGAAGGAGAACACATGGACGTTTGGCCAGGAGCCGCTTACCCGTTGGGAGCCACTTTCGATGGCACGGGAACCAACTTCGCGCTGTTCAGCGAGAAGGCCGAAAAGGTGGAGTTGTGTCTCTTTGACGACGGGGAAGAAATTTCCTACACCGTCAGCGAAGTGGACGGGTATGTATGGCATTGCTACCTTCCCCACGTCCAGCCCGGACAGAAGTATGGCTACCGCGTGCACGGTCTCTATGACCCTGCCTCCGGGCAGCGCTTCAACCCGAACAAGCTTCTCCTGGATCCTTACGCGAAGGCCATCCACCGGCAGATCGACTGGGATCCGGCGCTTTTCTCTTACAACATGGGGGATCCGGACTCCCGCAATGACAAGGACTCCGCACCCCACATGATGATGGGCGTGGTCATCAATCCGTTCTTCGACTGGGCAGGGGACCAGTTGTTGCGGATCCCGTACCACCGGTCCGTGATCTACGAGGCCCACGTCAAGGGCCTGACCCAGCTCCACCCTGAGGTTCCGGAAGAGCAGCGCGGCACGTATGCCGGAGTGGCCCACCCGGCCGTGATTTCCCATCTGCAGAAGCTCGGGGTGACGGCTATCGAGCTCATGCCGGTGCACCAGTTCACGAACGACGGCATCCTGCAGGACAGGGGGCTGAACAACTACTGGGGCTACAACACCATCGGGTTCTTCGCCCCGCACAACAGCTACAGCTCCAAAGGCGATACCGGCCAGCAGGTCCAGGACTTCAAGGCCATGGTCAGGGCGTTGCACACGGCAGGCATCGAGGTCATCCTCGACGTCGTGTACAACCACACAGCCGAGGGCAACCACTTGGGCCCCACATTGTCCTTCAAGGGGATCGACAACGCCGCGTATTACCGTCTGATGGACGGTGACGAGAAGCACTACATGGACTACACGGGTACCGGGAACTCGCTGAATGTGCGCAGCCCTCACTCGTTGCAACTGCTCATGGATTCCCTGCGCTACTGGGTCACCGAAATGCACGTGGACGGTTTCCGCTTCGACCTCGCCTCCACGCTGGCCCGTGAGTTCTATGACGTGGACAAGTTGTCGACCTTCTTCGAACTCATCCAGCAGGATCCTGTAGTCTCCCAGGTCAAGCTGATCGCCGAGCCGTGGGACGTCGGTCCCGGTGGCTACCAAGTGGGCAACTTCCCGCCGCAGTGGACGGAATGGAACGGCCAGTACCGGGACACGGTCCGTGACTTCTGGCGTGGCGAGCCCTCCACCCTGGGCGAGTTCGCCTCGCGGTTGACCGGATCGGCGGACCTTTACGAGCACTCCGGCCGCCGCCCGGTAGCCTCCATCAACTTCGTCACGGCCCACGACGGCTTCACCTTGGCCGACCTGGTGTCCTACAACGAGAAACACAACGAGGCGAACGGCGAAGGCAACAACGACGGCGAATCCCACAACCGTTCCTGGAACTGCGGCGTGGAGGGCCCCACCGAGGACCCGAAGGTCCTGGGCCTTCGTGCCCGCCAACAGCGGAACTTCATCGCCTCGATGCTCCTGTCCCAGGGTGTTCCGATGCTCCTGCACGGTGACGAGCTCGGCCGCACCCAGCGGGGCAACAACAATGGCTACTGTCAGGACTCCGAGCTGACGTGGATCAACTGGGAGAGCGTGGACCAGCCGCTCGTGGAGTTCACGGCCGCGGTCAGCGCATTGCGCGCCAAGCATCCCACCTTCCGGCGCAGCCGCTTCTTCGACGGACGCCCGGTACTGCGAGGCGAAGGCGAGAGGCTTCCGGACATCGTCTGGCTCGATGTCGACGGAACCACCATGACGCCGTCGGATTGGGACAGCGGCTTCGGCCGCTCCGTCGGCGTGTTCCTCAACGGTGACGGCATCCGCGGCCGGGACAACCAGGGCCGGCGGATCACGGACGTCAACTTCCTGCTCTACTTCAACGCCCACGACGACGAAGTCGGTTTCAAGGTGCCCTCGGACGAATACGCACCTGCGTGGGACATCATCATCGACACCGCCGGCGGCGGAGCGGACACTCAACCTGTGCCGGCGGAATCCGTCCTGGGCGTTGGGGCCAAATCGCTCGTGGTATTGCGGGCACACAGCATCCCGGACACGGATCCGGACCATTCCGTAGCGGCGTCCCTCGCCGCCTTGTCGCAGACAACCACCACCGAAACGGCTTCCTTGACTGCGCCGGCCACACCGGCACCGTCCACACGGAAGCTCCAGGTTGTACCGGAAACCGCACCCGAACCGAAAAAGCACCACGCTCAGGAGCCGAAGGCTGCCCCCGAAACCAAGCCTGCCGCTGCGCCGAAGAAGCCCAGAAAGCCACGCGCCCACAAGAACGGGGGATCATGAGGACACCCGTCTCCACGTACAGGCTCCAGATCAGGCCTTCGTTCACGCTCCAGGACGCGGCGGCCCTCACGGGTTATCTACGCGAGCTCGGAGTGGATTGGGTGTACCTGTCGCCTATCCTGACGGCGGAGGAGGGCTCGGACCACGGTTACGACGTCACCGACCCCTCCACCGTTGATGCTTCGCGCGGCGGAGCCGAAGGGCTCGCGGCGCTCTCCAAGGCGGCACGGGAAGCCGGCCTCGGGGTCCTGGTGGATATCGTCCCGAACCACATGGGCGTTGCGTCGCCTCCGCAAAATGCCTGGTGGTGGTCCCTCCTCAAAGAGGGCAGGACCTCCCGCTATGCGGAAGCGTTCGACGTCGACTGGGACTTCGGTGGCGGAAGGCTCCGGATCCCGGTCCTCGGCAGCGACGACGACGTCGACAAGCTGGAAGTGGTCGACGGCGAATTGCGCTACTTTGACCACCGCTTCCCGCTGGCCGAAGGCAGCTACGTCGCCGGTGACGACGCCAGGGACGTCCATGCGCGCCAGAACTACGAATTGCTCGGCTGGCGCCGGGCTGACGACGAACTGAATTACCGCCGCTTCTTCGCGGTCAATACACTGGCCGGGATCCGTGTCGAAATCCCGTGGGTCTTCGCGGAAGCCCACGCGGAGGTCGCCCGGTGGTTCCGAGACGGGCTTGTGGACGGGCTGAGGATCGATCACCCGGACGGGCTCGCGGACCCTGCCGGGTACCTTGAGCGCCTCAAGGAAACCACGGCCGGTTCCTATCTGCTCGTCGAGAAGATCCTCGAGCCAGGGGAGGAACTTCCGGAGAACTTCGACTGTGAGGGGACCACAGGCTACGACGCGCTCGCCGACGTCGATCGCCTTTTCGTGGATCCCGACGCCGAAGCGCAGCTTGACGCCTTGGATGCCAGGCTCCGGGGCACCGTGGGGCCCGCCGATTACCAGGCCATGATCCACGGCACCAAGCGGCGCATTACGGACGGCATCCTGCATTCGGAAATCCTGCGGCTCGCGAGGCTCGTCCCCGAGTCTCAGGAACTGCCCCGCCACAAGGCGGCCGACGCCCTGGCTGAGACCATTGCCTCGTTTCACGTCTACCGAAGCTATCTCCCCTACGGCAAAGACACCTTGGTTGACGCCGTTGAACGGGCCGCCCGGACCAGGCCGGAACTGGACCAGGTCCTCAAGGAGCTGCTTCCGCTGCTGCTCGACGCCAGCAGTGAACTCGGCCGCCGCTTCCAGCAGACCTCCGGCATGGTCATGGCCAAGGGCGTGGAAGACACCGCGTTCTTCCGTTACACGCGCCTTGGCACGCTGACTGAAGTGGGAGCGGATCCCACCGAATTCGCCTTGTCCACGGCTGGATTCCACGAGCGCATGGTACGCCGCCAGGCACTGCTGCCGCTGTCCATGACCACACTGACCACGCACGACACCAAGCGCAGCGAAGACACCCGGGCCAGGATCTCCGCTATCTCCGAGGCCGTCCCCGAATGGGAAGCATTCGTGGATCGCATGCAGGAACTGGCTCCGATTCCCGACGGGCCACTCGCAGCCCTCGTATGGCAAGCGATCGCCGGTGCTTGGCCGGCCAGCCGTGAACGCCTCCAGGGGTACGTCCTCAAAGCGGCACGCGAAGCGGGCAACTCCACGAGCTGGACGGAGCCGAACGAGGCGTTCGAAGCAAAGCTCGCCTCCGCCGTCGACGCCGTCTTCGACGTGCCGGAGGTGACGGCCGCCCTCGAAGAGTTCGTTGCCCTTGTGGACCCTTATGGAACGTCCAACTCACTGTCGGCAAAGATTGTCCAGCTGACCATGCCGGGCGTACCGGACGTCTACCAAGGCACCGAGTTTTGGGATCGTTCACTCACCGACCCCGACAACCGGCGCGCGGTCGACTTCGAACGGAGGAGGGCCGCCCTTGCAGCCCTCGACGCCGGTGTCCGGACTGAAGCGCGGGACGAGCTCGCCAAGCTGCTGCTGACATCCCGGGCATTGCGTTTGCGCCGGGACCGGCCGGAGCTCTTCGGTGGTTACAATCCCGTCAATGCCGAGGGTCCCGCAACTGAACATCTGATCGCCTTCGACCGTGGAACCCCTGCCGCCGGGGGCGGAGCCATCACTTTGGCCACTCGGCTCCCGCGGAAGCTTGAGCGAAACGGCGGGTGGCAGGACACCTCCATTCGTCTTGGGAGCGCGGCCCAGGATGAGCTCACCGGCAACAGCTACCCACCGGGCGAGGTTCACGTCGCAAGGCTTCTGCAGCGATATCCGGTGGCCTTGCTCGTACCCATTAGCTAGCCAGAGCAAGCAACGACGGCGGGCCAACGAAGCCCGGACGAGACGATTGAGGGGGAGCGATGGCCGAGAAGACCAGCGCCGGGAAACGGTTCGACGTGTGGGCCCCGTTTGCAGAGTCTGTCACCCTGCTCGCGGCGGGTCAGCACCACGAAATGCGGTCGCAGGACGGCGGCGCCGCCGGCTGGTGGACGGCTGACGTACCACGGCTGGCCGGCACCGACTACGGATATCTGGTGAACGGCGAGGGGCCTTTTCCCGATCCGAGGTCGCAGCGCCAGCCGGACGGGGTCCATGCCCTTTCCCGCACCTTCAACGCCTCGTCGTATGCCTGGAACGATTCGGACTGGGAAGGGCGCGGGCTCGGCGGCGCAGTCATCTATGAGCTTCACCTCGGGACCTTCACACCGGAAGGCACACTGGACGCGGCCGTGGGAAAGCTGGATTACCTCGTTGAACTGGGAATCGACTTCGTGGAGCTCCTGCCGGTCAATGCGTTCAACGGCCCCCACAACTGGGGCTACGACGGCGTGCTGTGGTTCGCCGTCCACGAGGCCTACGGCGGACCGGAGGCTTATCAGCGATTCGTGGATGCCGCGCATTCTGCCGGACTCGGTGTGATCCAGGATGTGGTCTACAACCATCTGGGACCCAGCGGGAACTACCTGCCGAAATTCGGCCCCTACCTGAAGTCCGGCGAAGGAAACACGTGGGGCGACTCAGTGAACCTGGATGGCCCCGGTTCCGATGAAGTCCGTCAATTCATCCTGGACAACGCAGCTATGTGGTTGAGCGACTTCCACGTGGACGGGCTGCGCCTCGACGCCGTGCACGCCCTTCGCGATGAGCGTGCCGTCCATATCCTTGAAGACCTGGCAAGCCTTGCAGATGGCATCGAAGCCGAATCAGGCGTCCCCAAGACGTTGATTGCGGAATCGGACCTGAACAATCCGCGCCTGATCTACCGTCGGGACACCAACGGCTATGGCCTGGAAGGGCAGTGGAGTGACGACTTCCACCACGCCGTGCACGTGAACCTCACCGGCGAAACAGCCGGCTACTATTCGGACTTCGACTCCTTGGGCGCATTGGCAAAGGTGCTTGAGCACGGTTTCTTCCACGACGGGAGCTACTCAAGCTTTCGTGGCAGGCATCATGGCCGCCCCATTCGCCCGGGGCTGGTTCATCCTGCCGCTTTGGTGGTCTGCAACCAAAACCACGATCAAATCGGCAACCGCGCCGCCGGTGACCGGCTGAGTGCGAGCCTGTCTTACGGCAGGTTGGCGCTGGCCGCGGTGCTGACCATGACGTCGCCGTTCACTCCGATGCTCTTCATGGGCGAAGAATTCGGCGCGTCCACTCCTTGGCAGTTCTTCACATCGCATCCCGAGGAATGGTTGGCCGAGGCCACCGCAAAGGGCAGGCTCAAGGAATTCGAACGGATGGGCTGGGACCCGGCATTGGTGCCCAACCCCCAGGACCCGGAGACGTTTGAACGCTCCAAGCTCAATTGGGAGGAAGCGCACGACGGCGATCACGCCCGATTGCTGGAACTTTACCGGGCGCTGGCGAACCTCAGGCGCTCGACGCCGGAGCTTGCGGGCGGCGGATTCACTGACACCCACGTCGACTTCAGCGAAGAGGACAAATGGCTGGTTCTTAGCCGGGGCGCTGTGATGGTTGCCTGCAACTTTGGTGACCTGACGCTGACGCTGACGAAGGCCATGGATGGCGAAGTCTTGCTCGCCACGGCCTCCGCGGCCGCCGTCGGGAATGGAAAGCTGACCCTCCCGGGGGAGAGCGCCGCCGTCGTGCGCCTTAAGTGACTGTTCCCTTTACAGTGACCTCGACCACATGACGGACATCGGCCTTTGAGCCTCGAAGGCGGTGGCAGGATGGTAGGTATGACTTATTCGGCTGCGGAGAACCGCCATGAAACCATGCCCTACCGCCGCGTCGGACGCAGCGGCCTCAAACTTCCCGCGATCTCGCTGGGACTGTGGCACAACTTCGGCGACGACAAGCGTTTCGAGGAACAGCGGGCCATCCTGCGCCGGGCTTTCGATCTTGGGGTCAACCACTTCGACCTCGCCAACAACTATGGTCCGCCGGACGGTTCCGCTGAAACGAACTTCGGCCGCCACCTGAAGGACGATTTCAGGCCGTACCGCGACGAACTCGTCATTTCCACCAAGGCCGGCTACTACATGTGGCCCGGTCCCTATGGAGAGTGGGGCTCCCGCAAGTACCTACTCTCCAGCCTTGACCAGTCGCTCCAGCGCATGGGACTTGACTACGTAGACATCTTCTACAGCCACCGCCCCGACCCCGAAACCCCGCTGGAAGAAACCATGGGCGCCCTGGACTATGCCGTCCGTTCCGGCAAAGCGCTCTACGCAGGAATCTCGTCCTACACCCCTGATCAGACCCTCGAGGCGGCCCGGATCCTCAAGGAGATGGGCACGCCGCTGCTCATCCACCAGCCCAGCTATTCCATGCTCAACCGCTGGACCGAGAACGGTTCGCCCAACCTCTACGAAACGCTTGACCAGGTTGGAGCAGGATCCATCGCTTTCTCCCCGCTGGCACAGGGAATGCTCACCAACCGGTACCTGAATGGAATCCCCGCGGATTCGCGCGCGGCCAAGGAGCGGTTCTTGTCCGAATCAGCGCTGACCGAGGAAAAGCTGAGCCGGGTGCGTGGTTTGAACGCCATTGCCGAAGGACGCGGCCAGACCCTCGCCCAGATGGCTATCGCCTGGATCCTGCGCGATCAGCCCAAGGGTTCGCCTGTAACCTCGGCCTTGGTGGGCGCGTCAAGCGTCGCGCAGCTGGAGGACACCGTGTCCGCGATCAACAACCTCGGCTTCACGTCAGAGGAACTGACAGCGATTGACGAGTTCGCCGTCGAATCCGACATCAATTTGTGGGGGCAGAAGTAGATTCGGAAACTTAACACAGGTGCGGGGCCGGCCGGGAACAAAGCCGGCCCCGTTCGGGTTGGTTACAATGCAAAGAGCGCCGAATGGCGCTGTGCCTTTAAGACGCCGTCGTACATTCAGGTACCGACGCGCTAGGCACCTGAGGTTAGTTCTCAAAGGAGTTCCGTGTCTTCACATCCGATTCGTGTCGCCATTGTCGGCGTAGGTAACTGCGCCGCTTCGCTGGTCCAAGGTGTCCACTACTATCGCGATGCCGACCCCCAGGCCACGATTCCGGGTCTGATGCATGTTGAGTTCGGCAAGTACCACGTCAACGACGTCCAGTTCGTCGCTGCGTTCGACGTCGACAGCAAGAAGGTCGGCCTCGACCTCGCTGACGCCATCGGCGCCAGCGAGAACAACACCATCAAAATCGCCGATGTCCCTTCCACTGGCGTGACCGTGCAGCGCGGCCACACCCTGGACGGCCTGGGCAAGTACTACCGCGAAACCATCATCGAGGCTTCGGAAGAGGCAGTGGACATCGTCGCCGCACTGCGCGAAGCCAAGGCCGACGTCATGGTCTGCTACCTGCCCGTTGGTTCCGAGGAAGCCGCGCACTTCTACGCCCAGTGCGCGATCGACGCCGGTGTCGCCTTCGTCAACGCCCTGCCGGTCTTCATCGCGGGTACCAAGGAATGGGCCGACAAGTTCACCGCCGCTGGTGTGCCGATCGTCGGCGATGACATCAAGAGCCAGATCGGAGCCACCATCACGCACCGCGTCATGGCCAAGCTCTTCGAAGACCGCGGCGTCACGCTGGACCGCACGTACCAGCTGAACGTCGGTGGCAACATGGACTTCAAGAACATGCTTGAGCGCGACCGCCTGGAATCCAAGAAGATCTCCAAGACCCAGGCCGTGACCTCCAACGTCGAGGCCGTCCTGCACGCCGACGACGTCCACATTGGCCCCTCCGACTACGTCGCCTGGCTCGATGACCGCAAGTGGGCGTTCGTTCGCCTCGAAGGCCGCAACTTCGGCGATGCCCCGGTTTCGCTCGAGTACAAGCTCGAGGTCTGGGACTCCCCGAACTCTGCCGGCGTGATCATCGACGCCATCCGCGCCGCCAAGATCGGCCTGGACCGCGGCATCGGAGGCCCGCTGCTTTCGGCTTCCAGCTACTTCATGAAGTCCCCGCCGGAGCAGTTCAACGACGACATCGCCCGCGAAAAGGTCGAAGCCTTCATTCGCGGCGACGTGGAGCGCTAACCCGGCGCCTTCCTGCCATCCCGCCCTCCTTCTCTCTCCCGACGCTCGCTCACTTGCGTCGGGTTTTCGACGGACGCTCGCTCGCTTATATGTGAGCGGGCGTCTGTGGTTTAACCCTCGCTCACTTTTGGGGCGTGTTGGGCGGACGCTCGCTCACCTATACGGCGCTTGCAAAGCCGGATGCGACGGCGGGATCGACCCACGCTGATCGCAGTGCCTTCTTGATCTCCTTGGTTGCCAGTTCGAAACCATCTGCCAAATCGTCCTTGCGGAACACGAGGACGGTCCAGCCGGCTGCCTCGAAGGCTTTGTTCCGGCGTCGATCACTGAGTGTCTGGGCCTCAGCGAGGTGATGGCCGCCGTCGTACTGAATGGCGAGCCGCCTTTGGCGGAAGCCCAAATCCGCCGACGGCGAGAACGGATCGTCACTTCGCAACTTGAGTTGAAGTTCGGGTTCTGGGATTCCGGCGTCCAGCATGGCCAAGCGAAGAAGCGACTCTGGCGCGGAATCCGCGCCCACGCGCATCAGTTCGAGCGCCTGCCTGGCACGCACGACGCCTTGTAAATTTGGATGTCGCTCTACTAGGGCACGCAGTTCTTCGAGGGTCGCAAACGGGGTGTCCCGTCCTTCCAGCGCCTGGCGGGGCACGCGGATCAGCTCGTCGCCCATACAGACGAGGTCGTTCAAAGGCAGGAGCCGGGCCATGTCCAGCCAAGTGCGGGGGCGCGTGCTGATCCGTATTCCATCAACGGATTCAACCTCGTCGGCGGCCGCCATCACCCTGTGCCCGATCACGCCTTTGCGGCGGGCTCCAGGCAACGATCGCGGCTTGCTGAGGTGCAGCTCCGTCGAATCGGCAAGCCAAGGCGGAAGGCAGGAACATCGAAGTCGCGCTGCCGTTACATGCGAGATCCAGGCGCCGGGCGTGGCTGCCGACAGCGCACGCGCTGCGGACTCAAGGTCGAAGTCCCAGCCGATCGGACGGTAGAGGCTACGGCTGACGCGTTCGACGTCGGCGCGAAGCAGGCGACCGCGCGGGACACCCTGGGCTTGGGCCTGGGCGAGCGTGAACGGTCCAGAAAGCAGTTCAATGGGAAGGACAGACTCGTTTCTCATACCCGCATTGTTACGCAAACAGGCGGGTGCCCGCAGAAGTTATCCACAGGCTCGGGATTCGGCAGTAGGTCTTGTAGTCCTCGGGGGTGATAGGTGAGCGAGGGTTTCCCGAAAGTGCCACATACGTGAGCGAGGGTTTCCCGAAAGTGCCACATACGTGAGCGAGGGTCAGAAGAGGCCCACCGGGTTGCCATGCTCATCGACGTCCATTCGCATCGCGGCGGGTTCCTTAGGTAAACCCGGCATCGTCATGACAGCACCCGTCAGAGCGACAATGAAGCCCGCCCCGGTCTTGGGAATCAGCTCGCGGACGTGGACCGTGAAACCCTTGGGGGCGCCCAACTGGGACGCGTCGTCGGTGAATGAATACTGCGTCTTTGCCATGCAAACGGGCATTCCGCTCCAGCCGTTTCTCCGGATGTCCGCGAGGCGCCTGAGCGCTGGGACCGAAAACTCCACACCGTCGGCACCATAGATTTCCTGCACGATCGTGCGGATCTTGTCTTCAATGGACAGGCCAAGGGGGTACAAGTGCCGGAAGTCCGACGGCGTTGCTGCCGCCACCGCCGCGGCGACCTTCGCCGCGAGCTCGTCACCGCCGTCGCCCCCTCCACCTCGGCCCCAGACGTCCGCCACTGCCGCCTGCACTCCCTCCTGGGCGCACCAAGCCAGCAACCATTCGAGCTCTTCGCTTGTGTCCGTCGCGAATTTATTGATTGCAACAACCGGTGTGACGCCAAACTTCTCCACATTGTGGACGTGCCGTTTTAAGTTCTCGACCCCAGCGGCGAGTGCCTCGACGTTGGGCTCCTTGAGCAGCTCCTTCGGGACGCCGCCCTGCATCTTCAGCGCCCTGATAGTCGCGACCACGACGACGGCGGACGGCGCCACGTCCGCGATTCGCGACTTGATGTCCATGTACTTTTCGGCACCGAGGTCGGCGCCGAATCCCGCTTCCGTGACAACAATGTCGGCGAGTTGTTGGGCCGTTCGTGTGGCGATGAGCGAGTTGCAGCCATGTGCGATATTGGCGAACGGGCCGCCGTGCACCAGGGCCGGCGTTCCTGCGATGGTCTGCACGAGATTCGGTTTGATGGCGTCCTTCAACAGCATGGTCAGGGCACCCTGGACGCCGAGATCGGCCACGGTGACCGGCTGACGGTCATAGCTGTATCCGAAAGTGATGCGGCCGAGGCGCTCGCGGAGGTCATCCAAGTCCGTCGCGAGGCAGAAGACGGCCATGATTTCGGACGCCACGGTTATGTCGAATCCGTCCTGTCGCGGCACTCCTTGAGCGGGCCCGCCCAAGCCGATGATGATCTCGCGCAGCGAGCGGTCGTTCATATCGAGAACCCGTTTGAAGGTCATGCGGCGTGGATCAATGTTGAGCTCGTTGCCTTGGAATATGTGGTTGTCCACGAGGGCCATCAGGGCATTATTTGCCGAGGTGATCGCGTGGAAGTCGCCGGTGAAATGCAGGTTGATCTGGTCCATGGGGAGAACCTGGGAATAGCCGCCCCCGGTCGCGCCTCCCTTCATGCCCAAGATCGGTCCAAGGGACGGTTCGCGTAGCGCGATCATCACGCGGTGACCGGCCCGCGCCAAGGAATCGGCGAGGCCTACCGTGGTTGTGGACTTCCCCTCACCTGCGGGCGTTGGGGACATAGCCGAGACGAGGACTACCTTGCCCGCGCGTTTGGCATCCGGGAGACGGAGCTTGGCGGGATCGATTTTCGCCTTGAACCGGCCGTACAGTTCCAACGCATCGACGTTGATCCCGGCACGCTCCGCGATCTCCTCGATGGGACGCATCGCCGCATTCTGGGCAATTTCAAGGTCGCTCAAGATCTTGTTTTCAGACATCCTTGTCCTCAAATCCGTGCGGAACACTGTGCGCGACAATCTATCAGGCGTGCCCCCATAGGTGAGCGAGCGTCGCCGGGAGGGGGCACATAGGTGAGCGAGCGTTTGGGGGATTGCCTTCATTGGTGAGCGAGCGTCGTCGGGATTGCCTTCATTGGTGAGCGAGCGTTTGGGGGATTGCCTTCATTGGTGAGCGAGCGTCGTCGGGAGGGGGCACATTGGTGAGCGAGCGTCGTCGGGAGGGGGCACATAGGTGAGCGAGCGTCGCCGGGAGGGGGCACATTGGTGAGCGGGGGTCTAGCTTGGGCGGACGAGGACAGCGCCGATGGCAGCGTGGTAGCTCTCGAGCGTGATGGCTGCCGTCCTCTGCCAGCCGAAGGACTCCGCGTGCACGGCGGCGGCACGACCCATATCTTCGCGGGTGCGGGGATCGTCGTACAGGGCTTCGATGACGTCGGCCCAGCGGGAGGGATCGTGGCCGTTAACCAAAATACCCGTCCGACCGTCGGCAAGAGCGCGGGACAGTCCACCCACGTTGGTGGCCACCACCGGAGTGCCGCAAGCCTGCGCCTCGAGGGCAACAAGCCCGAACGATTCGCTGAAGGATGGCATCAGCACGACGTCGGCTGACCGGAACCAGCCCGCCAGCTTGGGCGCCTTGACCGGCGCACGGTGCGTTACGACGTCGTCGAGCCCTGCGGCCGTAATGAAGGACTGTAGATTGAAGTCCTTGGCGCCGCTTAAGGCGCCAAGGATGGTCAGCTCGAGGTCGATGTCGGGCCGCCTCTTGCGGAGGATGCCGGCAGCCTCGATGAAGACCTGCGGGCCCTTGAGCCGTTGGATGCGTCCGGCGAAGAGCAAGTGGAAACTGCCCGGCCGCACACCAAGTTCGGCGCGGGACCGGGCCCGGAACGCTGGAGTGAACACGGTGAGGTCAACGCCGGGGGGTGCGATGTCGATATGGTCGAAATCGGCGTTGTAGTGCGATACGAGCTCCTGGGCTTCGGCGGGCGTATTGGCCACGAGGCGTGTGGCCCCATCCACGATCCGTTGTTCGCCGTCTTCACGCAGGCGCGGTTCAGGCCGCTCGCCGGATTCGAGCACCAGGTTCTTGACCTTCGCCATCGTGTGCATCGTGTGGATCAGCGGCACGTTCCACAATGCGGAGAGTTCCAGGCCGGCCACGCCGGAAACCCAGTAGTGCGAATGGATGGCGTCGTAACGGCCGTGCGGTTGCCGTTGCCGGATCCTCTCGATTTCGGCAACCATGGCATGGAGGAGCTCGGGAAGTTCCTCCTTGGGCAGTTTCCGGGGCGGGCCTGCCAGGACGTTATGGACGCAGACGCCGGGACCGGGATGTTCGACGGCGGGCTGCCCGGCGGACGTCGAACGCGTGAAGATCTCTACCTCCACGCCAAGATCCGCCAAGGCCATGGCCAGCGCCCGGACGTACACATTCATGCCGCCGGCATCGCCCGAACCCGGCTGCTCCATGGGGGAAGTGTGGAGTGACAGGAAGGCCACGCGACGGATCAACGACACCTCTACCTCCTGTATCCAACGCAATTCAACAAGCCCCGCAAAGCGACAAATCCTCTGCGTCCCAGCGAAAACACTACTCCTGACCCCCCTGGCATTGCAGCCGGACCAAGAGGGCCCTCTGCGCATGGCGGGCTGATACCGTAACGGACGTGAGCCACTCAAACAGCGAAGCAGGAACGCCGACGGCCGTTAAGTACGAGATCCGGCCCGCCGAGGAAAGCGACTGGCCCGGGATCTGGGCCGTCCTGGAACCCGTGATCCGGGCAGGGGAGACATTCACCTGGGACCGCGACACCACCGAAGAAACGGCACGGGGCAAATGGTTCAAGGAGGCGCCCGGCCTGACCTTCGTGGCAGTGCGCGACGGCGAAGTGCTGGGTACCGGTGAACTGCACGCAAACCAGGGCGGCGGCGGAAGCCATGTGGCCAACGCCGGCTACATGGTCCATGCCGACCACGGCGGGCAGGGAATCGCTCGAGCGCTGTGTGCCTATTCCTTGGTTGCCGCCCGGGATTCCGGGTTCAAGGCCATGCAGTTCAATGCGGTCGTCGAGAGCAACGTCCGCGCGGTGGGCCTGTGGCAGTCCATGGGCTTCCGCATCATGGCGACGATCCCCGAGGCCTTCCAACATCCGACCCTTGGCTACGTGGGGCTGCACGTCATGTACCAGGAGCTCTAAGAGCTTTGCACAATCGTGGCTGCGGCGTAGTCTGCCGTGCATGGACGCAACGCCCAGGACTGGATTCGATCCCCTCGCTGCCATCCGCGGGGCTGAGCAGGAAGACGGGGTCGATTCAGGGTGCGATCTTCTGCTGACAGGCACAGTGTTCCAGGACATCATCTTTACCGGACTGGACCGAAGCCCTGAACCAGGGACCGAAGTGTGGAGCCAAGGCATGGGGACCTGCCCTGGCGGCGTGGCAAACCAAGCCATCGCGGCCGCCCGGCTTGGGCTGCGGACCAGCCTTGCGGCGGCCTTCGGGGATGACGGATACGGGGACTTCAACTGGCGCATCCTGGAAAGCCAGGAGCATGTTGACCTTTCCCTGTCCAGGCGGTTCGAGGGCTGGCATTCCCCGGTCACCGTCTCCTTGTGCGTCGATCAGGACCGTTCCATGGTCACCCACGGCCACCCCTCGCCCATGAGCGCGTCCGAACTGATTGGCGATCCGCCCAAGGCGCTCGCCGCCGTCGCGGATCTCGCCGAGGAGCCGGAGCCATGGATGTTGGCGGCGCGGAAAGCCGGCGTCAAACTCTTCGGCGACGCAGGATGGGATCCGACCGGGGCGTGGTCGTCGAAGCGGCTGGACCAGCTCAGCAATTTCTACGCCTTCATGCCGAACCAACGGGAGGCGATGGCCTTTACCGGCAAGGACAACCCATGGTCTGCCCTCTACACGCTCGCCGACCGCGTTCCGGTGGCTGTAGTGACGTTGGGTGCGCAGGGAGCCATGGCCGTGGATTCCGAATCCGGTGAGGAGGAATGGGTGCCGTCCCTTCCCGTGACGGCGTACGACCCCACGGGAGCGGGCGACTGCTTTGGTGCGGCGTTTGTTGTGGGCTGCCTGGCCGGGTGGCCTTTGGGAGACCGGCTCCGTTTTGCCAATCTTTGTGCCTCGCTGGCGGTGCAGGAAGTGGGTGGCTCGCTGGCTGCGCCTGGTTGGGGAGACATCGCCGATTGGTGGCAACGAGCCAACGCCCGCAGGGAGCGGCAGTCCAGCCAGTGGCTCAAACGGTTCGCCTTCCTCGAGGACATTGTGGAGGACGTCCCGCCCGGGGCCCAACGTCGTGCAACAGCCACGATCGCCCACAACTCCGACGCCTGAGCGGCGCTCACTCGCCGGACAAGCCGCTCACCCTGCTGGACAACCCCTACACCCCCAGTCAACCCGCACGCCGCCGCGGCACTAGAATCGTGAGGGTGACTTACGAAGCAGCTGCCAGTTTCGAGCCCTCGACGAAATCGGGTTCGGCAACGGTCCTCGAACGATCAGCCGTCATTGACCTGGACGCCGTCCGGCACAACGTACGCCAGTTCGTGGCCATCGCCTCGCCTGCAAACGTCATGGCCGTGGTCAAGGCCGACGCCTATGGGCACGGCGCAGTGCAGGTGGCGCGGGCAGCCCTTGAAGCCGGCGCCCGATGGCTCGGTGTTGCCCATATTTCGGAGGCTTTGGCGCTACGCGCTGCCGGAATCGATGCCCCCATGCTGGCTTGGTTGCACACCACCCAAAGCAACTTCCAAGCGGCGGTCGCCGCCGGCGTCGACGTCGGGATATCCGGCTGGGAGCTGGACGCGGTGGTCGCCGCGGCGCGCGAACAGGAGCGGCCGGCCCGTATCCATCTCAAGGTTGACACCGGCCTGGGCCGCAACGGCTCCACCATTGCCCAATGGGACAAAGTGGTGGGCCAGGCCATGGAATACCAGGACGAGGGCCTCCTGCGCGTTGTGGGTATCTTTTCGCACTTGGCCGTGGCCGATGAACCCCACCGTCCCGAGACCGACGAGCAGTTGGCGGCCTTCCGGGAAGCGATTGCCGTGGCCGAGGACGCCGGAGTGGACACCGAAGTCCGGCATCTCGCCAACACTCCCGCCACGCTTTCGCGCCCGGATGCCCACTTCGACCTCGTCCGCGTGGGGCTCGGCCTCTACGGATTGTCCCCTTTCGAAGGACAAAGCTCTGCGGAACTTGGTCTCCGCCCCGCCATGACGGTGCGCACCCTCGTTTCCAATTGCAAGCGCGTGCCCGAAGGCCAAGGGGTGTCCTACGGACTCAACTACCGGACTTCCAGCGAGAGTGCCTTGGGCCTGATCCCGCTCGGTTATGCCGACGGCGTGCCGCGGGTCGCCACCGGCGGACCGGTGCGGGTCAGCGGGGTCAACTACCCCGTTGTGGGCCGGATCGCCATGGACCAGATGGTCATCGACCTTGGGAATGCGGTGACGGACGAAGCCGGTTGGCTGGGTGCCGAAGCCGTCATGTTTGGTGACGGAGCCGACGGCGGCCCGACGGCGGACGACTGGGCTGCCGCCGCGGGAACCAACAACTATGAGATTGTCACCCGCATCAGCCCGCGCGTGCCGCGCATCTACGTCAATGAGACTCCGGCGGCGGATGCGCGGTGAGCGGGGCTTCGATTGATAGGACCCCGTTGAGTGCGGCATTGTGGGAACGGACCGTCAAGGTCGCGACGGCGGAGCAGACGCACGCGTTGGGCTCGGCGCTCGCCGGGGTCCTTGAGCCGGGCGACCTGCTCGTCCTGACAGGCGAACTCGGTGCCGGCAAGACCACCTTCACGCAGGGACTCGGCGAAGGACTGGGCGTCCGTGCCGGCGTCATCTCGCCCACGTTCGTCCTGGTGCGGATTCACCCCAACCTGCCCGACGGGCCACGCCCCGGCGGCCCGGATTTGGTCCACGTTGATGCTTACCGGCTGGCGTCCGCCGCGGAAATCGACGACATCGACCTCGAAAACACCATGGACAACTCAGTGACGGTTGTCGAATGGGGGCGCGAGCGCGTGGAACACCTTTCGGATAGTCGCTTGGACATCGAGATGCACCGGACGGTGGGCGGCGCGGATTCGACGGTCGCCAGTGCGGCCACGACCCAGGATGCTGTGCTGGACTTCGACCCGGAGGACGACGACGAACCGCGCACTATCGTTTTCCGCGGCTTTGGCCCTCGGTGGAGCGCCGTGCCGGAATTACTGGAGGAGAACGCCTGATGCTGATTTTGGCCATTGATACTTCGGCCGTGGCGAGTGCGGCCCTCATCTCGGACGATGCCCTGGAAGGCGTGGTGGAGTCCTTCGCCACGGAGGACACCCGCAGCCATGCCGAGGTGCTGGCGCCCGGCATTGAGAAACTCCTGGCCGACGCCGGCGTCAGCGGCGCCGACATCGACCTCATCGTCACGGGCGTTGGCCCAGGACCATTCACCGGGCTTCGTTCAGGGATTGCAACGGCCCGCACTTTGGCATTTGCGTGGAACAAGCCGCTTTTCGGTCTGATGAGCCTGGACGCGATCGCTTTGGAAGTGGCCGAATCAACGGAGGCGCAGGCAGAGTTCCTCGTGGCCACGGATGCCCGTCGCAAGGAGGTCTACTGGGCGCGCTACACGCTCAACGATAGCCAGCTCCCGGAGCTCGTGGACGGTCCGCACGTCGGTTTCGCATCGGAGTTGCCCGATCTCCCGGTCTTCGGTGCCGGCGGAGGCATCTATGCGGACGTGGTCAACGCGAACGAGGAATTCAGCAGCACCCAGCCCGACGCCGCCTCGTTGGGCCAGTTCGCCATGGCCCTCTTGGCAGCAGGCGCGGAGCTGCCGGATTCCACACCCTTGTATTTGCGGGAATCCGACGCGCAAGTGCCGGGCCCGAGGAAGCGTGCCCTGTGAACCCCTCGTACCAGTTCAAACTCGACGGCGTGACCTTGCGCGACATGACCGCTGACGACGTCACCGCCGTCGAGGTCCTCGAACGTCGGCTCTTCCCGGTGGATGCGTGGCCGATGCAGATGTTTTTCGATGAACTTGCCCAGGTTGATACCCGCCGCTACGTGGTTGCCGAATCCGACGGCCAGATTGTGGCCTACGCGGGGCTCATGTGCATCGAGCCGATCGCCGACGTCCAGACGATCGCCGTCGTGCCCGAATTCGAAGGCAGGGGAATTGGCTCCGCCATCCTCACGGAACTGATCGAAGAGGCCCGACGGCGCGGCGCGGTGGAAGTGCTCCTGGAGGTCCGTGCCGACAATCCGCGCGCGCAGGCCTTGTATGTGCGGTTCGGCTTCGAGCAGATCCATGTGCGTCGGCGGTACTACCGCGACGGTACGGATGCCCTCATCATGAGGCTGACATTGACTGAAGGAATTCCGGCATGAACCGCTCCCACACCGTCCAGCCGCTCGTGCTGGGGATCGAGTCCTCCTGCGACGAAACCGGCGTAGGGATTGTCCGTGGCACCACTTTGCTGACCAACACGGTGTCTTCCTCGATGGACGAGCACGTCCGCTTCGGCGGCGTCATTCCGGAGATCGCTTCGCGTGCGCACCTGGACGCTTTTGTTCCCACGCTGCAGGAGGCCTTGCACGAGGCAGGGGTCACGCTGGACGATATCGACGCCATCGCCGTGACCTCCGGACCTGGCTTGGCGGGCGCGCTCATGGTGGGTGTTTGCGCGGCCAAGGCGCTTTCTGTTGCCACGGGCAAACCGCTCTATGCGATCAACCACTTAGTGGCGCATGTCGGCGTCGCGCTCCTTGACGGGGGTGCCGGCGGCACGGGGGGACCCGGTTCGGCCGGCCGGCTGCCGGAAAATCTCGGCGCGTTGCTGGTCTCCGGCGGGCATACGGAAATCCTGCGCATCCGCAGCATCACCGACGACGTCGAGATGCTCGGCTCCACGATCGACGACGCCGCGGGCGAGGCCTACGACAAAGTGGCGAGGCTCCTGGGCCTTGGCTACCCGGGCGGACCGGCCATCGACAAACTCGCCAAGGAAGGCAACGCCAAGGCCATCCGCTTCCCGCGCGGCCTGACGCAACCCAAGTACATGGGAACCACGGAGGAGCCGGGACCCCATCGCTACGACTGGTCCTTCAGCGGGCTCAAGACCGCCGTCGCGCGCTGCGTTGAACAGTTCGAAGCGCGCGGTGAGGACGTTCCCGTTGCCGATATCGCCGCTGCATTCCAGGAAGCGGTAGTGGACGTGATCACGTCCAAGGCTGTCCTGGCGTGCAAGGAGAACGGGATCACGGACCTCCTGCTGGGCGGCGGCGTTGCAGCCAACTCCCGGCTCCGTGAGCTGACAGGGCAACGCTGCAGCTCTGCCGGGATCACCTTGCATGTGCCGCCGCTGCCACTGTGCACCGACAACGGCGCCATGGTTGCTGCCTTGGGCTCGCAGCTCATCATGGCGGGAATCGATCCTAGCGGCGTCGCGTTCGCTCCGGATTCTTCCCTACCGGTGACCACGGTATCGGTGTAGGCGCCGGAGTCCGGCTGCATGCTGGACAGCAGGGCTAAGCGGTCGGAGGCTAGGCGGTCGGAACGGACCGCATTTGCTCAACGAGATCCTGGACAACCGCGTGGAGATCGCCGTCGTGCTGCGCGGCGACGCGGCGCTGGCGCTGGTAGCCTGCTCCGCGGGCGATGATCTTTTCGACGTCGGCCAGTTCCTTGGAGCAACCCAGCTTCTCAGCGACAGGCGCCAAGCGCAGCAGCGTTTCCTTCAGGTGCTCAGTGACGAGCTGCTCATTTCCTTCGGCGTCGAGGATGATGATCGCTTCCATGCCGTAACGGGCGGCGCGCCACTTGTTTTCCTGGATGTGCCACGGCGGCATGGTGGGAATGCTGCCGCCGTTGTCCAGGATCGTGGAAAACTCGTCCACCAGGCATTGGGTCAAGGCCGCAACAGCGCCGACTTCCTCGAGGGTGGCCAGGCCGTCGCAAATGCGCATCTCGATGGTGCCCAGATTCGGCACCGGACGGATATCCCAGCGGATCTCAGACAGGGTATCGATGACTCCGGTAGTGAACATGTCCTGGACGTAGGACTCGTATTCGGCCCAGCTGGGGAACTGGAAAGGCAATCCTGCCGTGGGCAGTTGCTGGAACATGAGGGCGCGTTGTGACGCATAGCCAGTGTCTTCGCCGCCCCAGAACGGGCTCGAAGCGGACAATGCCTGGAAATGCGGGAAGTAGTTGACCAAGCCATCGAGGATGGGGAGCGCCTTGTCCCTTCGGTCCAGGCCGACATGGACGTGCACCCCGTAGATGACCATTTGCCGTCCCCACCATTGGGTGCGGTCGATCAATTTGGCATAGCGTTCTTTGTCCGAGACCGGCTGAAGCTGAGGCGGGCTGAAAGGATGGCTTCCGGCGCAGAAAAGCTCCACGCCCATGGGGTCGGTGACTTCCCTGACGGCCCGCAGGGACCGGGCCAGGTCTTCCTTGGCTTCCTTGACGGTGTTGCACACGCCCGTGACAAGTTCCACGGTGTTCAAGAGCAGTTCCCGTTTGATGTGCGGATGCTCGTCGTCTTCGTTCAAGTCCGGATGCCGCGATGCCACGCCCCGCAGGACCTCATTCGCAACGGAGACCAATTCGCCGGTGCGTGCGTTGACGAGCGCGAGCTCCCATTCCACCCCCAGGGTCGACTGCCTGGATGAAGCGAAATCAATCTGCACGTGGGTCCCCTCGGTATTTGCCAAAAACGCCCTGAGCAATGCCCGCCGTGGGGCCGTCAGCGGTTGGCTCAAGTCTAATGCAGGGGCGGTACGGTACCGCATGATGGGAACCGCAAGGTAAAACAGGAAACCAGCTGTTGCTAATGAGAATGATTTGCATCTATGATAGTTGACATGCATCTTTCTGTTGTCAGCTCACTGGACAGCCAATGCCGCGAAGCAGCCACCGCCAGGCTTGGGCGGACCCACCGCGATTCGGTGGTGGTCCTTCACGACCTCCTGGACGGTTCCGTCGTTTTGCGGAGGGTTTTCCGCGACGGCGAACTGGTGGAGCGGGCACAAACCGTCTTGGAGCACGGTTGCCTCAGCTGCACGGTCCGCCTTGATGTTGTCCCGACGGCGGAACGCCTCGCGTCCTCCGGCCATGACCACATCGTCCTGGGCCTGCCACCGGGTGTCTCCGTGGAGATGGCGGTGGCCGAACTCAAACGGGGCCTTGAGCGGCCTGCCGTCATCGACAACGCCGTGTTGGCGATCGATCCCTCCGGCCTGGAAGACCATATCTGGGACAAACACACGCTGTATGAATCCGGCTTCACGGCCATGCCCGAAGATGACCGCACCAGCGGAGAATTTCTCATTGGGGAATTGAGCCACGCGGATACTGTCATGGTGCACGCCGGTCTGGGGGCAGAGCTCACCGGCTTGCGCCCGGACTCAAGCGAGGCCTGGACCCACGGCGTGGAACTTCTTGGGCAGCTTGCGCCGCACGCAGCCATTTCCGCGGGCGACGACGACTTCCGGCCCGGCTGCTACGACGGCGCCGAGGCTCTCGCGAGACTCCGTCGTGGTTCCGTGAGGGTGCCGCTCGAGGAGGAGTCGGGGAGTTTCCGGACAGTGCTCCACAAAGTGGAGCGTCCGCTTCATCCGGGGCGCTTCCAGGAGGCGCTACCCAAGTTGGCCGAGGGATGCCACTGGATGCGGGGCCGCTTGTGGATTGCTTCGGCGGCCAAGGTTCGGATCGCGGTGCAGGGAATCGGGCCGCGTGTTTGGCTCGAGAGCACTGGCGAGTGGCTTGCGGACGCCGGCGCCGGCCCTGTCCTCGACGGCAAAGGGCTGCAGCACGGAAAGGCACTCCACGACGTCGACGCCGTTCTCGACTGGCACCCCCGCTTTGGTGACCGCGGCACTGTGCTGGCCGTGACCGGACGAGGGGAGGACCTCGACGCCGCGGAAATCCGGGCCCTGCTGGACAGTTGTGCACTAAGCGAAGCGGAGCTGCGGCACGGCTTCGCCGGACTCGAGGACCCTTTTGAACTCGAATCCACCCTTTAGCCGAGCTCCAGCCTCGGTGGAACAAAGCCCGAATCAAACAAGTCAAAACCCGAGAAGGAGAACCCCATGAAAGTCAGGAACTCGTTGCGTGCCCTCAAGAAGATCCCCGGCGCTCAAGTGATCCGCCGGCGCGGCCGCACCTTTGTCATCAACAAGCTGAATCCGCGCTTCAAGGCGCGCCAAGGCTAGCTCCCCGTCTAGGCTGGGCAGAGAACCCGCTACGCGAAGGAAGCCCCGTTATGCCGATCCTCAATAAAGACATGACGCTCTGTATTTCTCTCTCTGCCCGGCCAAGCAATAACGGAACGCGTTTCCACAACTTCCTGTACGAAGCGCTCGGCCTGAATTGGATCTACAAGGCCTTCGCTCCCACCGACCTCCCGAACGCGATCGCCGGCGTGCGCGGCCTGGGCATCCGCGGCTGTGCCGTCTCGATGCCTTACAAGGAAGACGTCATCGCCCTCGTCGACCGGATGGATGCTTCGGCCGCCGCTATCGACTCGGTCAACACGATCGTGAACGACGCCGGCGTGCTGACGGCCTACAACACGGACTACACCGCGATCGCCCAGCTGATCGAGCGCAACGCGATCGACCCGGCGTCGTCCGTGCTGCTCCGCGGGTCCGGCGGTATGGCCAAGGCCACCGCGGCGGCCTTCCGCGACGCCGGATTCTCCCGCGTTACTGTGGTTGCCCGGAACGAAAAGCTCGGGCAGTCCCTCGCAGGACTCTACGGCTTCGGCTGGCAGGCCGAACTGGGGGAGTCGACGGCGGAGGTCCTCGTCAACGTCACACCGATCGGCATGGCCGGCGGACCCGAGTCCGGCTCGCTGTCCTTCCCCGAAGCGGCGGTGGCGGCCGCGCAGGTAGTGTTCGACGTCGTCGCCCTCCCCTCCGAAACGCCGCTCATCAAGGCCGGCCGTGCGGCAGGAAAGACCGTGATCAGCGGCGCCGAGGTAGCCACCATCCAGGCGCTCGAACAGTTCGTGCTCTACACGGGCATCACGCCCACGCCGGAGCAGGTGGCCGCTGCCGAGGAGTTCACCCGCGCCCAATAGGGCACCACGGCCCAGAGACCAGCTCAGGCAGCCGCTACCGGCTCCACCACAACAGCCACCTTTTCCTCGCCGATCCTGGTGAGGACCAGGGTGGCTGTTTTGTTGCCGCGGCCTTTTGCCGAGCCCTTTCCAGCCGGCAGCAACTGTTTGCGCAGTTCCTCAGGGGTGACGGAGGTGCCGCGCTTCTTGATGTCCAGGACCCCGACGCCGTTGGCCTTCACCCACGCTTTGAGGGCCTTGATGTTCAACGGCATGACTTCCAGGACTTTGTAGGCGCGGGCGAACGGTGTCTCAACCAGTTCCGGAGCGCAGATATAGGCGATGTGTTGGTCCACCAAGTGGCCGCCGAGCCGGAGTGCGACATCGGCCACCAGGCCCGCACGGATCACCGCCCCGTCCGGTTCGTACAGGTATCCCTCCACGGGCCCGACGTCGGGCACCGGGCCGCCGTCGAAATCTTCGCCGCTGGTGATCTCGGCTGCGCCCTGGGGCCCGAGCACCAAGGCCGCGCGGCGGATGCCCGGACGGGCGACGTCGTTGAACCACAGCGTTACTTCCGTGACGTCCCCTCCCACCGAAACCCACTGTGCCTCGCAGTCGGCCGGAACCGATTCGTGCGGCATTCCCGGGCCCATCTTGACCCCGACGGACTTGCCGGTAGCGGCAAGCGATTCAACGAAGGACAACGGCGGCGAGAACGCCTCCGGATCCCAGATCCGTTTGGTACCCGACGACGACGTCGTGCGGCGCGCCGGATCGAGCCACACGCCGTCGACCCCGTCGAGGGACACGGACGTGGCGTCAGAGTGCACCACCGACGCATGCGGGAAAGGCATGAGGTTGATGGTGGCGCACGCTGCGGTAGTCTCATCCAGTTCCACGGCGGTGACCTTGATGTCCATGGAGGCCATCGCCATGGAGTCGGCTCCAAGCCCGCAGCCGAGGTCCGCTACGTGCTGCGTGCCCGCCTTGGCGAATCGCTCGGCGTGCCTGGCTGCCACATTGAGCCGGGTGGCCTGTTCCAGGCCCGCCTGGGTGAAGAGCATCTGCCGGGCGAATTCTCCGAACTTGGCCTCGGCCCGCGTGCGGAGCCTGGACTGGGTGAGGACGGCCGCCACGAGTGCGGGGGAGTGGCCATCTTTGCGCAGGCGCGCATTGAGGGCGAACGCTTCGCCGTCACGGTATGGTCCCAAGGATGCCAGCAGTTCCCAACCCTCCGTTGTCAGCAAGGGGGCAATCTGGTCCGGGGGTGTGTCAGCCATGGGAACTAGCCTAGTGCTCGCCCGTCATACAGTGCGGAGGGGGAGCCGGGAGCACCCGGGCGGATAGGGTTGATGCCATGGAAGACAACCCAGTACGCCAGCCTGACGACGCCAATGGTTCTCCCTTTGCCCCCGATAAACGCCCGTTCGCCGGAAATCTCTCCAAGTATGCCCGCCCCGCGCTCATCGTGGGTGCCTTGATCGCCATTGTCTGCATCGCGCTGTTGATCATTATTTTCTTCCTCGACTCCTTCAACGCTGCCACCTACTCGATGACCGGAAAGAGCGTCCAGGACGCCACGGATGAGGCCCGGGAGATCCGCGACACCTACACCGGTGCGCGCATCGGAGCGATCGTCGGGCTGGTGGTGTTCGGCGTCGTCGCGCTCGCCAGCGGCGTAGTGCTCTACCTGAACCGCGGAAACGCGCCGAAGGAAGAGTACGACGACGGTGAGGACGTTGACTTCGACGACCTCGCCGGGCAATGAGCTACTTGAGCCGGAAGCGGCTCTTGGGACGTTCACCCGTGACGGAATTCTGGCACTCGCCTTGACCGAGTGCTAATGCTTACATAGAGTCTTGATTAGCACTCTCCCTAGGCGGGTGCTAATCATGCCGCCAGGCACTTACCGGCACCGCGACGACGGTAAGCACGCCACGGCACCCCTGGTTTGATAGTCCATGTACTACCTCACGTAAAGGAGAGATCCGAGTGTCGGTCTCCATTAAGCCTCTCGAGGATCGCATTGTTGTCCGCCCGCTCGAAGCAGAGCAGACCACGGCTTCCGGCCTGGTCATCCCGGACACTGCACAGGAAAAGCCGCAGGAAGGCGAAGTTGTTGCAGTTGGCCCCGGCCGCTTCGATGACAACGGCAACCGCGTCCCCGTCGACGTAACCGTCGGCGACGTCGTCATCTACTCCAAGTACGGCGGAACTGAAGTCAAGACCGGCGGCAACGAATACCTCGTTCTGTCCGCCCGCGACGTTCTGGCGATCGTCGTTAAGTAATTCCCTGGATCCCGCATCGCAGATCGAGTCGGACTTCTTCCGGTCGAATCAGCGGTGCGGGTTTTCCGTCTTGAAAGGACACAACCATGGCAAAGCAGCTTGCGTTTAACGACGCTGCCCGTCGCTCGCTCGAAGCAGGCATTGACAAGCTCGCCAACACCGTCAAGGTCACCCTTGGCCCGCGTGGCCGCAACGTCGTTCTGGACAAGAAGTGGGGCGCTCCCACCATCACCAACGACGGCGTGACGATCGCCCGCGAAGTCGAACTCGACGACCCGTATGAGAACCTTGGCGCGCAGCTGGCCAAGGAAGTCGCCACCAAGACCAATGACGTCGCTGGCGACGGCACCACCACGGCCACCGTGCTGGCACAGGCACTCGTCAAGGAAGGCCTGCGCAACGTTGCCGCCGGAGCCGCCCCTGGCGAAATCAAGCGCGGTATCGAGGTTTCCGTCCAGGCCGTGGCTGCCCGCCTCCTGGAGAACGCCCGCGAAGTAGAAGGCACCCAGGTTGCCAGCGTTGCCGCGATCTCCGCCCAGAGCGATGAGGTTGGCGAGCTTCTCGCCGAGGCGTTCGGCAAGGTCGGCAAGGATGGCGTCATCACCATCGAAGAGTCCTCCACCACGCAGACCGAACTGGTCCTCACCGAGGGCATGCAGTTCGACAAGGGCTACCTGTCCCCGTACTTCGTCACTGACGCGGAACGCCAGGAAGCCGTTCTGGAAGACGCGCTCATCCTGATCAACCAGGGCAAGATCTCCTCGCTGCAGGAATTCCTGCCGCTCCTTGAGAAGGCCCTGCAGGCTGCCAAGCCGCTCTTCATCATCGCTGAGGACATCGACGGCGAGGCACTGTCCACGCTGATCGTGAACCGTATCCGTGGCACCCTGAACGTCGTTGCCGTCAAGGCCCCGGGCTTCGGCGACCGCCGCAAGGCCATGCTGCAGGACATTGCCACACTGACCGGCGCACAGGTTGTCTCCCCGGAGCTCGGCCTGTCCCTGGACCAGGTTGGCCTCGAGGTCCTCGGCAGTGCCCGCCGGATCACCGTCACCAAGGACAACACCACCATCGTTGACGGCGCTGGCACGCCCGAGGACGTCGCAGCACGCGTCGCCCAGATCCGCGCCGAGCTGACCCGCACCGACTCCGACTGGGACCGGGAAAAGCTGCAGGAAAGGCTGGCAAAGCTGGCCGGCGGCATCGGCGTCATCAAGGTCGGCGCAGCCACCGAAGTCGAGCTCAAGGAAAAGAAGCACCGCATCGAGGACGCAGTGTCCTCCACGCGTGCGGCCCTTGAGGAAGGCATCGTCTCCGGCGGTGGATCCGCCCTCATCCACGCGCTCAAGGCACTGGACGAGGACGCCGCAGTCAAGGCCCTGGAAGGTGACGCGGCTGCCGCCGTCGGCATCGTCCGCCGCGCCCTGACCCAGCCTCTTCGCTGGATCGCCCAGAACGCCGGCTTCGACGGCTACGTCGTCGTCGCCAAGGTTGCCGAGCTGGAAGACAACCACGGATTCAACGCGAAGTCCGGCGTGTACGAGGACCTGATCGCCGCTGGCGTGATCGACCCCGTCAAGGTCACCCGCTCCGCGCTCCAGAACGCCGCGTCCATCGCAGCCCTGGTTCTCACCACCGAGACCCTGGTTGTCGAGAAGCCGGCCGAGGAAGACGAGCACGCAGGCCACAGCCACTAGTCCCCACCGCCTCCCTAGCCTTGCTTCGCTTCGGCCAGGGAACCCGGGCGGCGTGGGCCCAGACCGCCTCCCTAGCCTTGCTTCGCTTCGGCCAGGGAACCCGGGCGGCGTGGGCCCAGACCGCCTCCCTAGCCTCGCTTCGCTTCGGCCAGGGAACCCGGGCGGCGTGGGCCCAGCTGCGTGAAAGAAGGCCCGGTCCCCCTCAGGGGGCCGGGCCTCTTGCATGTACGCCCCTGACCACTTTCGCTCCCGAATACGAGCCCACAGTTGGCACTCGGCATTCGTCCTGTGAACGTCCAGCCGGGCATGACCTAATTGAGTGATGGATGCTTCTCGGATGGATTTCCGATTCGCATTGAACATTACGAATCAGTAAGATTTATGGTTCGATCTAGGTCATTGAGGGGCATTGTGGTGTCAACTGCGCAAGCGACGGCTACAACCAAGGAGCAGCGTCGTTCCAGTGACACAGGGCGAAAGTCGAAGTTTCGGCCCGAAATTCAAGGCCTTCGCTCCCTTGCAGTGCTCATGGTGGTTACGTACCACGTGTGGTTCGGCAGGGTTTCCGGCGGTGTAGATGTCTTCCTTCTGGTCTCCGCCTTCTTGATGACATTGCAGTTCACAAACCGTTATGCGCACCACCGGCCCATGGATCTGCTGAGGCACTGGCTTCACCTGTTCCGGCGGCTGCTTCCGGCCACTGTCGTGGTTCTCCTGGGTACCTTGGCTGCCATCTTCTTGGTACTCCCCAAGACCCGTTGGGCAGCTTTGGTTGACCAGGTCTGGGCGTCCCTTTTCTACGTCCAGAACTGGCTGCTCCAACGGGAGGCCGTCAACTACTACGCCGCCGACCGCAGCCAGGCGAGTCCGCTGCAGCATTTCTGGTCCCTTTCGATTCAAGGCCAGGTCTTCATCCTTTGGCCGGTCATTTTCGCGCTCGTCGCCTTGGTCTGCAGAAAGTATGGCCTTCGTTACAGGGTTGCCCTGACCTATGTGTTCGGGCTGATCTTCCTGGTGTCGCTCACCTACTCGATCATTGCCACGGCGTCGAACCAAACGACTGCCTACTTTGATACCTTCGCCAGGCTGTGGGAGTTCGCCCTCGGAACGCTGGCCGCCCTTGTATTGCCGGTGCTGAAGATTTCGAAGACCGTGCGCGTGGTGATGGGGTGGGCCGGCGTTGTCGCCATGCTGAGCTGCGGGATTGTGCTTCAGGTCCAGACGGCGTTCCCGGGCTTCGTGGCCCTCTGGCCCACCTTGGCAGCGGCCTGCGTTATTGCCGCAGGCCAGACCGGTAGCCGTTTCGGAGTGGACCGGATCCTGAGCTCCAGGCCTCTTGTCCGTCTGGGCGACAACTCCTACGCGCTGTACCTGTGGCATTGGCCGTTGCTGGTCATCTCCCTCATCTGGACTGGAAAAGACCACGCCGGCTGGCTCTCCGGGACAGTCATCATTGCAACCGCCCTGGTTTTGGCCTTCCTGACTACCAAATTCGTCGAGAAGCCGTTCAGGGAATGGAAGTGGCCGGAAGTAAACCGCCGACGTGCCGCCGTCGCGATCGTCGCCTGCCTCACGATCGCGATAGTGCCGTTGCTCGGTTTCAATGTGCAGCAGGCAGTGACCGCCAAAATCGCCATGGACCAAGCACAAAAGGACAACCCTGGAGCTGCTGCGTTGGTGCCGGGCTACGTCAACGAAGTGGGTGCGAACGCGGTTCTGCTTCCCACCGCGGAAAAGCTGGCCCAGGACTGGATGCACTTGCCCAGCCAATGCACAGGAGACCTGAAGCCCGCCTCGAAGATCCTTCAAGGGGCGTGCGGCCAGAACAATCAGTCCGCTGATGCTGCCCGCACCATCCTGGTTCTGGGTGACTCGCATGCGGAGCAGTGGATGGCTGCGGTGGCCCCCATGGCGGATCAGGAGCAATGGCGCCTGTATCACTTGTTGCTCGGCGCTTGTCCTTTCACCGTGGATACATCCGGCCTGGACGCGCAATGCAAGACCTTCGATGACGCAGTTGTCCAGCAAATCGATGAGCATCCGCCGAGTGCTGTGTTCCTCGTGGGGACGGCGGCATCGCCCTCGTCGCCCGATGAACAGCTGACGGTTGGCTTTGAAGACACGGTGAAGATGCTCACAGGGAAGGGCATCAACGTCATCGCCGTGCGTGACAACCCGAGATTCGACTTCAATATGGCTGATTGCGTCGCGGTCAAAGGACAACACAGCCCCGATTGCAACCCCGGCGAGGCCCAGCTGCTTGCGGCCCAAAACCCGCTCGCGTCCCTTCAAGGCAAGTATCCAGGCTTGTCCATATTGGACATGACCGATCTGATTTGCAACGGCGGCGAATGCCCTGGGGTTGTGGGGAACACCTTCGTCTATTTGGACAACAACCACCTCTCGAAGACTTATGTTGAGAGCATGGCGCCCATGTTCAAGGAAAGGTGGCTGGCCGCCACCGGGTGGAGCTGACTGGGCCGGCTAGGCGGTCGGCCAGCTCGACGACGGAAGGCCCCGGGTGCCGTTGCTCACATTGCCCTCGCGGAATATGGGGATCGGCGGCGAGGTTCTACTATTTATTCAGAACCTTTGTGCACAGGCCAGTCCCGTAATGACGGGCTGGTCATCAGCTGCAACCCCTACCAGAGCAACCCCCAAGAACCAAGGTAAGAGGCGCACTCATGACCCAGCCCGAACACGATCCCTTTGGCTTTGTTGGCCTGACCTATGACGACGTCCTGCTGCTGCCGGGCCACACCAACGTCATTCCGTCCGAAGCTGACACCTCCTCCCGGATCTCCAAGCGAATTTCGGTCCAGACGCCGCTGCTGTCTGCCGCCATGGACACCGTCACCGAGTCCCGCATGGCCATCGCCATGGCCCGCCAGGGCGGTCTTGGCGTCATTCACCGCAACTTGTCCATCGAAGACCAGGCCGACCACGTCGACCGCGTCAAGCGCTCCGAGTCCGGGATGATCACCAACCCGCTGACCATCCACCCTGAAGCCACCATTCAGGAACTGGACGAACTGTGTTCGCGCTACCGGGTTTCGGGCCTTCCTGTCATCGACCCCGATGGCCGGTTGCTGGGCATTGTCACCAACCGCGACACCCGCTTCGTGCCGGAGTCCGACTTCCCGCTGCGGCTGGTCAGCGACGTCATGACCAAGATGCCGCTCATCACGGGGCACGTCGGCATCAGCCGCGAAGAGGCCTCGCACAAGCTGGCCACCAACAAGATCGAGAAGCTGCCCCTCGTTGACGAGCAGGGACGCCTCAAGGGCCTGATCACCACCAAGGACTTCACCAAGGCCGAGCAGTACCCGCTCGCGACGAAGGACGAGGAAGGCCGTCTTCGCGTCGGCGCCGCCATCGGGTTCTTCGGCGATGGCTGGGAACGGGCCATGACGCTGATCGACGCAGGTGTCGACGCACTGTTCGTGGACACCGCAAACGGCCACTCGCAGGGCGTCCTGGACATGATCACGCGCCTGAAGTCCGATCCTGTTGCTGCGCACGTTGACATCATCGGTGGCCAGGCCGCCACCCGTGAAGGTGCCCAAGCACTGATCGACGCCGGTGCCGATGGCATCAAGGTGGGCGTGGGCCCGGGCTCCATTTGCACCACACGCGTCGTTGCCGGCGTGGGCGTCCCCCAGATCACGGCCATCTACGAGTCCTCGAAGGCGGCTATCCCTGCCGGTGTTCCGCTGATCGCCGACGGCGGCCTGCAGTACTCGGGCGATATCGGCAAGGCCCTCGTCGCCGGCGCCGACACCGTCATGCTCGGCTCATTGCTGGCTGGCTGCGACGAGTCGCCGGGTGAGCTGATCTTCGTGAACGGCAAGCAGTTCAAGAGCTACCGGGGGATGGGTTCCCTCGGTGCCATGCAGTCCCGTGGCAAGAACACGTCCTACTCGAAGGACCGGTACTTCCAGGCGGATGTTTCCGGCGATGACAAGCTCATCCCGGAGGGCATCGAAGGCCGCGTCGCGTATCGCGGGCCGCTCTCCTCGGTGGCTTACCAGCTGGTCGGCGGCCTGCGCCAGACCATGTTCTACACGGGTGCTCCGACCATCGCCGAGCTCAAAGCACGCGGCAAGTTTGTGCGCATCACAGCGGCCGGGCTGAAGGAGTCCCATCCGCACGACATCCAGATGACCGTCGAAGCTCCGAACTACGGTTCCCGCTAGGCGTAATTCCTGTCATAGGCAGTTTCAGGCGAGCCCGCCACCTTCATCATGAAGGTGGCGGGCTCGCCTATTTCCGCGGCAAGCCCGCGGTCACGCTGTACGTCACCCTGCCGGTACATCGCGCCGCACTGGGATAACCTAGAGCAGTGACTTATGAGATTGAGATTGGCCGTGGCAAGCGTGGGCGTCGAGCCTACTCCCTGGATGACATCGCGATCGTCCCCAACCGCCGGACGCGCGACCCCAAGGACGTTTCCGTCTCATGGCAGATTGATGCCTACAAGTTCGAGATGCCAGTGATCGCCGCACCCATGGACTCTGCCATGTCGCCCGAAACGGCCATCGCCCTTGGCCGGCTGGGCGGTCTGGGCGTGCTGGACCTTGAGGGCTTGTGGACGCGGTACGAGGACCCCCAGTCCGTGCTGGACGAGATCTCTGCCCTTGCGGATGAAACGGCCAGCCCAGCGGTCACACGGCGCATGCAGGAGCTCTACAAGGCCCCCATCCAGCCCGAACTGATCACCACCAGGCTCGCGGAAATCCGTGCCTCCGGCGTGACGGTGGCCGGTTCGCTGACGCCGCAGCGCACCCAGGAGCACTACAAGACCGTGGTAGCTGCCGGCGTCGACATTTTTGTCATCCGGGGCACCACGGTTTCGGCCGAACACGTCTCCAAGAACCACGAGCCGCTGAACCTCAAGCAGTTCATCTACGAACTCGACGTTCCGGTGATCGTCGGCGGAGCCGCCGGCTACACCCCGGCCTTGCACCTCATGCGTACCGGCGCGGCCGGTGTCCTGGTGGGCTTCGGCGGCGGCGCAACCACCACCACGCGCCGTGCACTCGGCATCCATTCGCCCATGGCTTCCGCCATTTCCGACGTCGCTGCTGCCCGGCGCGATTACATGGATGAGTCCGGTGGGCGCTACGTGCACGTGATCGCCGACGGCGGAATGGGTACTTCGGGTGACATCGTCAAAGCCATCGCCATGGGCGCCGACGCCGTCATGCTCGGCAGCGCTTTGGCCCGCGCGGAAGAAGCCCCGGGCAAGGGCTGGCACTGGGGCCAGGAAGCCCACCACCTTGAGCTGCCCCGCGGCGACAGGGTCAACGTCGGCACTGTCGGTCCCCTCGAAGAAGTACTTTTCGGCCCTGGCCACCACACCAACGGCACGTCCAACCTGATCGGCGCGCTTCGCCGCTCCATGGCGACCACCGGCTATTCGGACCTGAAGGAGTTCCAGCGGGTCGACGTCGTCGTCTCGCCTTACTCGGGCCAGTAGCTCCCGCCCGGACCGCTTTAGCGGTCGCCCGTAAACCCTGCCCAAGCCGCTGGACAAGAAGTAGTGTGGGGAACTACGGGCTTTGTGCGATGGGAGGCGTCCAATGAGCAGTGTTGCAGATGGTTCGCAAAGGGATGATGCATCAAGCGGTGCATTGAGTCCGGAGGCGCGTGCCAGATCCATCGAAGTCCTCAAGGGAACCACCGAGCCTGGCAAGGAACTCGACATCCTTATTGTCGGGGGAGGCGTGGTCGGGGCAGGCGCGGCTTTGGACGCGGTGACCCGCGGCTTGTCCGTGGGCATCGTCGAGGCCCGGGACTGGGCTTCGGGTACCTCGTCAAGGTCCTCGAAGCTGATTCACGGCGGGTTGCGTTACTTGGAAATGCTGGACTTCGCGCTGGTCCAGGAAGCTCTCCAGGAACGCGGACTGCTGATCCAACAGATCGCACCACACCTTGTCCGTCCGGTCCCGTTCCTGTACCCGCTCACCCGACGTTTTTGGGAGCGGCCCTACGTTGGTGCCGGCATCTTCCTCTACGACACGCTTGGCCTGACCTCCGGCCACAGCCGCGGTGTCCCCATGCACAAGCACCTCTTCCGGCGCGGAACACTGAGGGCCGCACCCAGCCTCAAGAGCGATGCCTTTGTCGGCTCCATCCGCTACTACGATGCACAGGTTGACGACGCCAGGCTGGTGGTCAACGTCGTCCGCACAGCGGCACATTACGGAGCGCATGCCGTGAACAGGATGCGCGTGGTGTCGTTCGTGCGCGAGGGCGAACGCGTAGTGGGCGCGAAGGTGGAAAACCAGGAAGACGGCAGCATCATCGAAGTCCGCGCCAAGCAAGTGGTCAATGCCACGGGAGTCTGGACAGACGAGACCCAGGCCATGGTGACGGATCGCGGCCAGCTCAAGGTCCGTGCATCCAAAGGCATACACCTTGTGGTGCCGCGCGACCGCTTCCAGTCCACGGTCGGGTTGATCCTGAGGACCGAAAAATCCGTGCTGTTCGTCATCCCCTGGGGGCGGCACTGGATCATCGGCACAACGGACACCGACTGGAAGCTGGACAAAGCGCATCCTGCCGCGTCCACGAAGGACATCGACTATGTTCTTGAACACGTCAACCGTGTCTTGAAACGACCTTTGACCCGCGAGGATGTCGAGGGCGTGTACGCGGGCCTCCGTCCGCTGCTGGCGGGGGAGAGCGACTCCACGGCCAAGCTTTCACGCGAACACGTGGTGGCGCACCCCGTTCCAGGCTTGGTGGTGGTCGCGGGTGGAAAGTTCACCACGTACCGGGTCATGGCGAAGGACGCGGTGGACGAAGCAACCAGGGCCATGGACGAGCGCGTGCCCTCGAGCTGCACCGATACCATCCCGCTCCTGGGCGCCGAGGGATTCAAAGCTGCATGGAACCGGCGGGCAAGAACCGCCGATGAGGCCGGGGTCCACGTGGCCAGGGTGGAGCACTTGCTGAACCGCTACGGATCCATGACCCCGGAAGTCCTGGCCATCATCAAGGACAACCCGGCCATGGCCGAGCCACTGCCTGGCGCCGACGACTATTTGGCGGCAGAGGTCGTCTATGCGGCGACCCACGAGGGTGCACGGCATGTCCATGATGTCCTGACCCGACGCACCCGCATCTCGATCGAGTCATGGGACAGAGGTGTTTCCGCTGTCCCCGTTGTCGCTAAGCTGATGGGAGAAATTCTTGGCTGGAGCGACGCGCAGCGGGAAAGCGAAATCAAGCACTACCTGGCCCGGGTGGAAGCTGAACGGCTCAGCCAACAGCAGCCCGACGACGAATCGGCCGATGCTGCGCGCATGGGCGTCGATGACATCGTTCCCCTCCGCTGAGCGGCCTGGGTTGGCTGGGCACACTGGAGGGAAAACGACTTGGCGGAACCACTGGACCCGTATGATGCCGAACTGACGACGCCGGAGACCGTCATCCTCGAGATGGAAGCGGTCGACAAAACTGATGCCGCGGGGCAGCTCGCGGAAAGGCTCTACGCCGCCGGGCGCATTACGGACCTTGAGGGCTTCCTCGAAGTCGTCAACTCCCGCGAACACCAACTTGCCACCGGGCTACCGGGCGGCATTGGCCTCCCGCATGCCCGCAGCGAGTTTGTTTCCCGGGTTTCCATCGCTGTTGGTGTCACGAAGTTCGGACACTCATTGGACTTCGGCGCCAGCGACGGACCGGCCACGCTGGTCCTGCTCATCGCTACGCCCGCCAGTTCATTCTCGGACCACTTGGAAGTTCTCGCGACCTTGGCCCGCTCGCTGTCCAAGGAATCGTTCAGGGAATCCCTCCGGCGCGCCCACGACCCGGAAGTCATCGCCGAACTGATCAACTCCAGCCTGGTGTTCTTCGACCACTAAAGATTGGGGCAGGCCCTTTCGTGTCGCGTTCCGCGCCACGTAGGGACCCTGCTGCCCCACTCTAGGAAGGGGCAGGCCCTTTCGTGTCGCGTTCCGCGCCACGTAGGGACCCTGCTGCCCCACTCTAGGAAGGGGCAGGCCCTGCTGCCCCACTCTGGGGGGAAGGGACCCCTCGTTTAGCTGTTCTACAGCTTGACGAAGTACGGTTAAGGGGTGTTGAAAACCGCTCTGAAGCCCCGCTGGATCGCAGGACTTGTCTTCGCGCTCCTGCTCTCCGGGGTGTTTGTGCTGCTCAGCCAGTGGCAGTTCGGCAGATCCACCCAGAGCGACGTCCCAGTTGACGACCCCGCGGTGGAGCAGGTCAAGCCGCTTACCGCGGAATTGCAGCCTGGAACGTTCTTCCCGGGTTCCGCGTCGGACCAAATGGTCAGCGCCAAGGGAAGCTACGACCCCACCAAACAGGTCCTTGTGGAGGGCCGGCTGCTGGCGGGGCAAAAAGGGTACTGGGTAGTGAACGCGTTTGCGGTCGACGGCGCCCCCGTCCTGCACGGCGCCGGCGCATCTGCGAAGACCTGGATCCCTGTGGCCCGCGGCTGGGTCGCCGATCCCGCCCAAGCCGGGCCCCCGCCGTCGGGCACTATTGACTTGACCGGACGGCTTCTGCCGTCCGAGGCACCGGTGCCAAACGTCGACGCCGGAGCGGGCCGCGCGTCTGCGGTTTCGGTCGCGGAACTCATCAACACGTGGGAAGTCTCGAGCTATCCCGGCTTCGTCGCCGCGACGTCGGAAGTATCGGCGGGCAAGACCCTCGCACTTCCGGCGCAGCTGAAGCCCTTGAACATCCCGGCCCAACCCCCCAACCAACAGATCAACTGGCTCAACCTTTTCTACTCCGTGGAATGGGTGGTCTTTGCAGGATTCGCCCTCTACATCTGGTGGCGCATGGTGGCCGATGACTACCGGCGCACCCTCGAAGAAGAAGAAGAGGAAGAGCCCGACGACGAATTCCCGTCAGACGATTTGCCAGCAATTACCAAGCCAGAACAGGTAAAGCCATGATTGAGCCCAAACCGGCCATCCAGCCCGAACAGTCCGGAGAATCCGCCGCCAAGCCAACCGCGGCCAAGAAGCGCCGCTTCGGCGGAACCACGGCCCAGATCCGCTCGGCCCTGAAGTTCTACAAAGTCATGGCCTACCTCACCGGCACCATGCTGCTGCTCCTGTGCGCCGAACTCGTTGCACGCTATGTGTTCGGCGTGTATCTCTTCGCCGGCGGTACCAACGCAATCACCGGTCAGCCCTTCGGTTTCGGATTCGCAGACGCCGAGTCCAAGGCGGTCCTTGGCGGAGTCAACGTCTCCGTCGCCGTCCTGATCGTCCACGGCTGGATGTACGTGCTGTACCTGATCTCGGACTTCCGCTTGTGGTCGCTCATGCGTTGGCCGTTCATGAAGCTCATCCTGCTCGCCTTGGGTGGCGTTGTCCCTCTCATGTCCTTCATTGTGGAGAAGAAATTCCACGCGGACGTAGAGATGGAACTCGCTGCGAATCCGCAGGCATCCAAGCGCTACTGACGGGCCCGCCCCTGCGGACATTGTGAGATCGCTAACGTCGGGACGGTTTGTGGGCTGATTCCCGGCTTCACGACCGGCTTCAAGATGCACCGGGGCATCCCGGCAAAGTAGGCTGTTACGGTGACTACTCCCACCGCACCCTTCAGTTCTGAAGCTCAGACTTCCCAGAAGCCGGTGCTGGTTGTTGACTACGGTGCCCAGTACGCGCAGCTGATTGCCCGCCGCGTCCGTGAAGCGAATGTGTACTCGGAAATTGTTCCGCACACTTTCACCACCGAGCAGCTTCTGGCCAAGAACCCGGCAGCGATCATCCTCTCCGGCGGACCTTCAAGCGTTTATGCCGAGGGTGCCCCGAGGGTTGGCGCGGACCTCTTCGAAGCCGGCGTGCCGGTCTTCGGTATTTGCTACGGCTTCCAGGCCATGGCCAACGCTCTCGGCGGCAAGGTCGCGCAGACCGGTTTGCGGGAGTACGGCGCCACCGAGGCCACCACTGTCGGTGAAGCCCGCTCCATCCTTGCGGGCGTTCCGGACTCCCAGAACACCTGGATGAGCCACGGAGACTCCGTTCATGAGGCTCCTGAAGGCTTCGAAGTCCTGGCGACCACCGCGGGCGCACCGGTAGCTGCTTTCGCCAACGAAGAGAAGCATCTCTACGGTGTGCAGTGGCACCCGGAGGTAAAGCACTCCGTCCACGGCCAGCAGGTCCTGGAGAACTTCCTGTTCAACGGAGCCGGCCTGAAGCCGAACTGGACTACCGGCAACATCCTCGAAGAGCAAGTGGACCGGATCCGCCGGCAGATCGGCGACTCCAAGGTCATCTGCGGCCTCTCCGGCGGCGTCGACTCGGCCGTAGCCGCAGCCCTCGTGCAGCGCGCCGTGGGCGATCAGCTGACCTGTGTATTCGTGGACCATGGCTTGCTGCGCGAAGGCGAAGCCGAACAGGTCGAGCGTGACTTCGTTGCCGCAACCGGCGTCAAACTTTACGTCGCAAACGAGCAGGAGCGATTCCTGTCCGCACTGGCCGGGGTCAGCGATCCCGAGACCAAGCGCAAGATCATCGGCCGCGAATTCATTCGTGCATTTGAGGAAGCAGAACGGGCCATCATCGCCCAGGCTGCGTCCGAAGGCGAGAGCATCAAATTCCTCGTGCAGGGCACCCTGTACCCGGACGTCGTCGAATCCGGCGGCGGCGAAGGTGCCGCGAACATCAAGAGCCACCACAACGTGGGCGGCCTGCCCGAGGACTTGCAGTTCGAACTCGTTGAACCGCTCCGCGCCCTGTTCAAGGACGAAGTTCGTGCCGTGGGCGCGCAGCTCGGCTTGCCGCAGGAAATCGTCGGACGCCAGCCATTCCCCGGACCCGGCCTGGGTATCCGCATTGTCGGCGACGTGAACAAGGAACGGCTCGACCTGCTTCGCAAGGCGGACGCCATCGCGCGGGCCGAACTCACTGCGGCCGGACTCGACAACGACGTCTGGCAGATGCCCGTGGTACTGCTGGCCGACGTCCGCAGCGTTGGCGTGCAGGGCGACGGCCGCACCTACGGACACCCCATCGTGCTGCGTCCCGTTTCCTCCGAGGACGCCATGACTGCCGACTGGTCGAGGCTCCCTTACGACCTCCTCGCCAGGATCTCCAACAGGATCACCAACGAGGTTGACGGGGTCAACCGCGTGGTACTTGATGTCACCAGCAAACCGCCGGGAACCATCGAGTGGGAATAGCATTCTGAGTGACCGGTCTCTGCTCCAGAGGCCGGTCACTTTGTATTTCCCCTGAAATCAGGGGTAATTTGCCTTTCGACCAGTGTTGCGGTGCGGACTGCCGGTTGATTCCCGCTACCCTCGAAAGTATGCCGATTTGGTCCAAGTCGTCTCGAGCTAGAACAGAAAAGAAGGCAGCGGTGTCAGTAGGTCAAAGCCACGAAGAGAGCTCCGTAGAGCTCCGGAAATGGCTGTCCGGGCTCAAGCCCGTGACTGGCGCGGACACCATGCTGCGCTTCGTCAAGACTCCGGAAGGGTCGATAGACCTTAGCAACGGCCATCCCTCAGGCCTGGCACAGCTCCTCGCCGGCCGTCGAACCCGGCTTTCCACCCTGATCCGGGACCGCCAGCAGTATCTCGTTGCCGCGCGTGCCGCCAGGAACCTTCGCTCGAAGATTTTCGAATTGGGAAACGACCGGGGGATCGACGCCGGTTATTTGTCCTGCGGCACGGTCGTGTGGACGTCTGCGGTCGGAGGAAAACCCCAACGCGTCTCCGCTCCGGTCATGTTGGCCGCCATCTCGCTTACCGCCCGGCCGGGCGAAGATGACTACGAGCTGCAACTCACCGAGCAAGCGGGCATCAACCCGGCGTTGGTCCGGCATTTGAAGTCCGTCCATGGAATTGTCTTTGACGTCAACGCAGTTAGCCGTATGGCATACAACACTGCGCGCCTCGACCCCCTGCCTGTCCTCGACCGTCTTGCCACACTTGTGCAACCGATCCCCGGTGCCGAGGTAACCCCGAATCTCCTCATCACGACGTTGGCGGATCTGTCCGGGAACCTGGAAGACCCTTGGATCAACGAGAACAGCAGCGTCGTCGCCTCGCTGTTTGAAGCCGCCAACGGCGGGGACGTGGAACCCGAGCCCATCAAGTCCGGGCGGTTCCCGAACCTCGACGAGCGCGACCCCGCCGAAGAATCGCTGCTCCTGGATGCGGATTCGGATCAGCAGTACGTCGTGGATGCCGTCCGGGCGGGCGATTCGCTGGTGGTCAGCAGCCCGCCAGGCAGCGGTCAGACCCAGACGGCCATCAACGCCATCGGCGCCCTCGTCAACGAGGGCAAATCGGTACTTGTCGTGGGCGACAGGCGAGCGAGCCTCAACGGCCTTGCGGCTCATTTTGAAGCCCTGGGCCTTGAATCGATGCTGTTCAGGCCGGGCAACGGTGCCACGCCCCAGCAGCTCAAGAGTCAGCTGGTCAGCGCGATCATCCGCAACGAAAAGTCGCTGGAACCGCAACTTGCGAATCTCCACAAGACCCTGACCGAGCACCGCCATGCCCTCATGGACCATGTCGCGTCTTTGCACAACGTACGCCAGCGCTGGGGATGCTCGCCCTATCAGGCAATGCAGTCGCTCGCAGAGCTGACCTCCATCCAGCCTGCCCCCGCCACGACGGTGCGCTTGAAGCGCAGCGTGCTGGACAATATCAAAGACCGGGGTGAGCTCGCTGAAAGACTGCGGCGCGCTGCCGAGCTTGGCAGCTTCAGCCGGGAGTCGACGTCGAGCCCCTGGTACGGAGCACGCCTGGTCACTCGCAAGGAGACCGAGGAAGCCCAGCAGCTGGCCAGTAGTGCCGCGGAACAACTTCCCCGGTTGCGGGAAACGATGAACCAGGTCGCGGAGCACTCCGAAATCCGGCTTGGGGCGAACTTCGCCGAATGGGGCGCCCAGCTTGAGCTCCTGATGGCGGTACGGGAGAGCCTGGACAAGTTCACCCCGGATATTTTCGACCGGCCAGTCCACGACCTGATTTCGGCTACCGCCACCTCCGCTTGGCGACGTGAGCGGGGGGTCGAGATGCCCTCGATGCAACGCTCCCGCTTGCGTCGCGTGGCAAAGGAGTATGTCCGGCCCGGTGTCCACATTGCGGACCTTCACAGCTCCTTGGCGCTCGTTCAGGAACAGCGGGCACTGTGGGCAGAGTACGCGACCACCCAACGCCATCCTGCGGTGCCATCCGGACTCGCGGACTTGGGCGCCAGTTACCGCGAACTGGACCGGGATCTCAGCCGTCTGGGCGATTGCCTCAAGCACACGGCCGGCGGCGGTGACCTCCACGCGACCCGCTACGAAGATCTCGTGGAGCGTCTTGAGCGCCTCGTCGCCGACACCGGGACATTGGAAACGCTCCCGGAGCGCACGCTTCTGGTTGAGAACATGCGCGAGCATGGACTCGGCGAGCTTCTCGCGGACTTGGCGGAACGCGAAGTCCCTGCCGAATCCGTTGCCGCGGAACTGGACCTTGCCTGGTGGCAGTCCGCCCTGGAAGCGATGATCAGCGGCGACGACTACCTCGCGATGTCCGACGGTGATTCCCTTCGCCGCCTCGAAGCCGAGTACCGCCTGGCGGACCACGCGCACATCGCCAGCGGAGCCGCCCGGCTGCGGTGGAGACTCGCCGAAATGTGGCGGGCCGGAATCGCTGAACATCCCCGTCAATCGGAACTCCTGCGGAACCTGATCAAGGACGGCCGCGTTACCCTCTCGGCGCTCAGCGCCCAGGCGCCTGCCCTTGTGGCCCGGCTGGTTCCCGTGTGGTCCATCAGTCCGTACCTGCTGACCAGCCTCCTGCCTGCAGAGCAGAAATTCGATGCCGTGGTGATTCTTGATGCCGAGAGCACCTCCTTGCAGGCCGTGCTGCCGGCCATCGCCCGAGCCCACCAAGTGGTTGCCTTTGGTGACGCTAAGATCGCCAATGCCCGCACCTTCAGCGTTGCCGTGGAGCCTCCCATGGCGGGTGTCGCGAGCCAAGACACAGTTGACAGTGCATTTAGTGCTTTGGCCCGGGTCTTGCCCACGTGGCAGTTGAACTGGGTGTATCGCGCAGTTGATGAAGACCTCGTGCTGCAGCTGAGCAAGAACTACTACGACGGCGGCCTGCGTCGACTGCCGGACGGCCAATCTGTCACCGGGCTGGACCGCTCGGTAGTGGTTGAGTACATCCCGGATGGTACCGGCCTGCCAGGAGCCGATCACGAAGGTGTTGAATCGGTCGCGGCCGAAGTGAACCGCGTGGTCGATCTGGTGTTTGAACACGCCAGTCTCCGGCCAAGGACCTCGCTCGCCGTAGTTACCGCAAGCCTGCGGCATGCCGCAAGGATCGGCGAAGCCATACGGCTCCAGCTTCCCAACTATCCGCTGTTGTCGGGTTTCTTCAACGCCGGCGCTGAGTCCTTCCGCGTGGTGGACTTGGAGCGCGCACAAGGACTGGTCCGAGACCACATCATCTTCTCCCTGGGCTTCGGACGCACTCCGCATGGCCGGGCGTTGCACAGTTTCGGGCCGCTGTCCGTCGAAGGCGGACGAAACAAATTTGCCTTGGCAATGACCCGCTCCCGGAGATCGTTGCACGTCCTGAGCTGCTTCCGTCCGGAGGACCTCGACCTGGACAGGTTGGCTCACGGCGCGGTTGATTTCCATGAACTCCTCGACCGTGAACTGTCGGGGAACTCGGATCTGGGAACGCCGGCCACAAGAGCCGCGGCCAGCGAGCAAGCGCTCGGTGAGGATCCGCTGGTGGCGGATCTGGGCGAGCGACTCCGTGCCCGGGGGGCCCGGGTGTGGCATCACTATGACGGAGCCTTGGACATCGCCGCGGCGGCCGATCCCGTGCACACCATAGGCCGTGACGCCACCGAATTGCCCACTCCGGTGGCGATTGAATCGGATGGCACGGAACGATACCGCCGCATGAGCGTCAGGGAGCGCAGTAGGCTCCGGCCCCAGCTCCTGGAGCGCCTCGGCTGGCGCTACATGTCCCTGTGGACCATCGAAGTATTCACGGATCCCTCGTCCTGCGCTGACCGCATCGGGTCCTATCTTGGACTCGAGAAGCCCGTAGCGCCCTCGTATGGTGCCGTCCAGGATGGATTCCTGGACGTCGATGTTGAACAATTGGAACTGGACAGTCCCGCGGAGACGGCCGCGGCCAAGCACGGCCGTACCTAAGACACCGGCTCGGGACCGGCCATCCCCTAAGGAAGCGCAATGGCGGAAAGCAAAAGCACCCAATCCAAGCCCCCTGCGGACACCAGTGCCGATGCGGAAGACGCCGACACCGAGTTGGACGAGCAGGAGAAAACAGCATTGAAGCCCGCACCGGAGCCGAAGCCGGCAGGAGAAGGCATTCTGCCCAAGAGGGCCTCGGAAGATGATCCACGCCGTTGGGGTGATGAACCCGGCTACGACCACGACGCCTGGCTCAAGGAGCAAAGGCCGCCCCACTGGGGCTGAATGTTCCATCATGGTCGCGACCATCCGGCGGTGGTCTCGAATCACCGGTTGTCAGAGGGATTGACGAGGACAAAGAACAGTTTCCCGCGCGTGGAAGCTCCGGCCAGGATTTCGGCCTGATGGGGATTGGCAGCGACAACCACCAGGCCGTCCGCGTCGTTCGTGCCCAACCATTGGCTGGCTTTGCCTCCCTGCGCGGACGTCCACAATACCGGGACCGCGGCTGCCAAGAGCTCGGATTTCTTGCCCGGGTCCTCAAGTCCGCCTTCCGCAGTGAGCACAACGTTGACCAACTGGCCGGGCGAGACCAGCTGAATTGATGCGGGATCGGCCATGCGTAGTGGAACGGCCGCTGTCGCAGGTGCGGTGCCCGTCAGCAGGCCCGGTCCCAGAAGCTGGGCGTCTGTGGGGATCTGCCCCTTCTGCAGGGGCGACGCAAGCTGTCTCCCGCCGTATCCAGTGCTGGAGGTGAGTGCCCCGGCTGGAACTCCATCAGGAAGGACTTCCAGGGGTTTAAGGTCGGAATCCGTCAAACTCAAACCGGCGGGAAGATCCCGCGCGGCGGCCAGGACCGTGGCCCGCTGTTCCGAAGCCGGCGTAAGTTGATGGACAGCGATCCCGACCGCCACGCACAGCAGGAGTGCCACCACGAGGCGGCGGTTGCGGCTCAGCCAGCTACCGAAGCTGCGGTGCCCGGCTTGTCCCGCGGGAGCACCCAGATGCCCGCCAGCCCTGTAAGGAACAGCCTGTAGGCGTCGGGTGCGCGCCGTGTTAATGCGTGCTGTCCCATTCGGCGCGAGGAATCTACTGCGCGGAATCGATGAAGGCCCGGCAGGAGTGGGGCCTTGGGCTGCGTTCGGGGTCGCTGGCATACTGCCACGCTAACCGGGCACGCAGGCCCGTGGCAGGGCTCTATTGAGCTATGTGGAAACGTTGAGCTATGTGGAAAAACCGGGAGTAGCTGGAAACCGCAATCAGCTCGCGGCAGCCGCCGGAACAGACGCTGGCGCCGGGGATGCAGCTGGTGCGGCGGGAGCGGCCGAAACGGTGCTTCCCTTGGAGTCCCGGGAATCGGTGCGGTAGAAGCCCGATCCCTTGAAGACGACGCCCACGCTGTTGAACTTCTTGCGCAACGATCCTTGGCATTCAGGGCAGTCGGACAGGGAACTGTCCGTGAAAGCCTGAACGATGTCAAAGGCATGTCCGCAGTCTTTGCAGGCATAGGCATATGTGGGCACTGGTGATCCTCCTCCGGGACGAACTACAGGTCCTGTGCTGCCAAGCCGGATTGTTCCGTCCATTAGCAGTCCCAGGGCCTGAGTGCCAATTCTATCATCCGGCATCCAGGCCGGTACCACAGATGTGGCGGAGTAGACAGGCCGGCAAAGCCTCGTCATGCTGCCGGAACCAGCCGGACTATCCGGTGGGGGGTAAGCGCCTCCGCCACGGGCTTATCGAACGGTTCGGCCGGGATCGTCCCGGCCGGCAGCACCTCACGGTCATATACGACGGCAACAGTCGGCGGACGCTGCCCGTCGGCGTCGAGCTTGTCGAGGAGGCGGTCGTAGTATCCGCCCCCTTGGCCGATGCGGTTTCCGCTTTCATCGACAGCGGTGGCCGGGAGGAAGATTCCACTCGCATCCTTGATGATGTCACTGTCGAATCGTTCGCCCACCGGCTCGTCAATCGGTGCGTACTTTGAGCGGACAAAAACCGCCTCCGGTGTCCAATAGACCCAGCTCAGACGCCGTTCCGGTTCACAGACGGGAAGAAGGACCTTGTGCCCGGCCGCATGCAGAGCCGCAAGCAAGGGCATTGTGGGCGGCTCGGCGGCTACTCCGACATAGGCCGCAAAAGTCGCCGGCTTCCCGTGGGCAACGGTATCCGCCCATGAGAGGCCACCGCGGGCAATCCCCGTTCCAGCGTCGGCGCGCTCTTGCCCGGTCAAGGCGAGCCGCCGGTTCCGGTTGTCCCGGCGGATGTCGTCTTTCAAAGTCACTTTTGCTCCAGTTCTCGTTGCTGAGCGGCTCAGGGGGGGGAAGGCCCGGCGGGATCCCTTCCCTCCGGCACCTTCCTTTTTGCCCATTGTCCAGTTCCTTCCGTTAGATTAGTCCGGTGACTTCCAATAACTGCGCCGTCCGCAAGGCCGTTATCCCCGTTGCCGGACTCGGCACCAGGTTTCTGCCTGCCACAAAGGCCATGCCCAAAGAGATGCTTCCGGTAGTCGACAAGCCGGCCATCCAATATGTTGTCGAAGAAGCCGTGAGCGTCGGGCTCAATGACGTCCTCATGATCACAGGCCGCAACAAACGCGCGCTGGAGGACCACTTCGACCGGGTACCGGCTTTGGAAGCGACCCTGGAGGCCAAGGGAGACACCACCAAGCTGGACTCGGTGCAGGCTACCAGCAACCTCGGCGACATTCACTACGTCCGTCAGGGCGACCCCAAGGGGCTGGGACACGCAGTGTTGCGTGCAAAGCAGCACGTCGGGTACGAACCTTTCGCCGTTCTTCTCGGTGACGACCTCATCGACGCCCGGGACACGCTCCTTAGCGACATGATCGAAGTCCAGCACAAAACCGGTGGTTCCGTTGTAGCCCTCATCGAAGTCGAGCCTTCCCAGATCAGCGCCTATGGCTGTGCGGACATCGAGGATATCGGCGAGGACGGCTACGTCCGCATCAAGCAACTTGTGGAAAAGCCTGCTGTCGATGAAGCTCCGTCCAACTTGGCCGTGATTGGCCGATACGTGCTTCACCCCTCGGTTTTCGACGTCCTCGAGAAAACCGAACCGGGCCGTGGGGGAGAGATCCAACTGACAGATGCGCTTCAGGTTCTCGCTGCGGGCGAAGGCGAAGGCAGCGGTGTTTACGGAGTCGTTTTCCGCGGCCGTCGGTACGACACCGGGGACAAGCTCAGCTATCTCAAGGCCTGCGTCCAGCTTGCCTGCGACAGCGAAGACCTCGGTCCCGGCCTGCGTGAGTGGCTGCCGGGCTTTGCCGCCGGCCTCAGCAAGTAGGTCCTTGTGTGGGGGTCGGCCATCTGGCCGGTGACGCTCGAATGCGGCGACCTCGTCTTGCGTCCCATCCAATACCGGGACAAGAAGGAATGGACCGAGGTCCGCTCACGCAATAGTGATTGGCTTGCGCCCTGGGAAGCCTCCAACCCGGCCCCGGGTGGCCGCCTACCGAACTATCGGCAGATGGTGGCGTCCCTTAACGCGCAGGCTCGGCAAGCGAGTGCCCTTCCGTTCGTGATCACGGAACGTATTCCCGGGTTCCATGAGCCTAGGATCGTAGGCCAGTTGACGGTCTCCTCGATTATGTGGGGATCGGCCATGACGGCCACGCTCGGCTACTGGGTCGACCAGGCCCGGGCCGGTCGCGGAATAGCGCCCACAGCGGTTGCCATGGCGACCGACCATTGCTTTGAAGCCCTTGGCTTGCACCGGATGGAAATCAACATCAGGCCCGAGAACGGGCCGAGCCTACGGGTTGTCGAGAAGCTGGGATTCCGCGACGAAGGCCGCCGTGAGCGTTTCCTTCACATCAATGGACAATGGGCTGACCATCGAAGCTTTGCGTTGACCTCGGAGGAGGTCCCTGGGGGCTTGCTGGCTGCTTGGCTTAGACGCGGAGTCAACTAGTCCGCTTGGGTGAATGAGGGTCATAAATCCATTGATTTGCCGACTCTCCGACGACACACCGTTGGCAATGCGGTGGCCCCTGCGTATTTGCTTCTACGGTTTTGATTGTGGACTTCCCTCTCAGCAGCTCGGTGATATTGGTCATTGCTGTCGCGCTGTGGATTGTTTGGGTTGCGCCATACATACTGCGGAATCGTCGCCAGCACGTCCAGGTGGCGGGTGACATACCAGCAGATGTGATCGACGAAGACGCTCATGAACTGCAAGCCGGGGTGGTTCTGTCAATCACCCCTCGGCAGGAGAAAGCAATGGAAACCATGCAGAGCACCCCTACCGCATTGCCCGAGGTCTCGGCCGACGCCGGCGAACGGCGTGATGCTGCATCGGATGCGGGGGCCTTCAAAATCAGATACGGGCGCTGCGCTCTTGCCCTCGCCGGTCTTCTCATGCTGCTCACGGCGGCCGTTTCCGGCGTGTTGCGCATCCTGGGCCTCGTTTCGGCCTGGGTGCCACTGGTATCCATCGTCGGCGTGGTCGGGACCGTCTTCCTGCTTCGCCGGCTGGCCATCAGGGATCGCAGGGCGAGGATGAACAGGGCCTTCCGCAATGCAATGGGTCCCACAGTTGAGAGTCCCCGCGTAAGTCTTCCAGCATCGGACCGCCCGGCCACCAAGATTTTCGACGCCGAAGCCCACGCACGTGAGTCGACGCGCCTGACCGCCGTCGAACTTCGTCAGGCTGCCCTCAACGTTGCCGTCGCCGCCGGCGACAACACGGTCCGGTTTACGGCGGAATCCAAGGAATCCGAATGGCAGCCCGTGGACGTGCCCAAACCAACATACGTCGACGCCGCCAAGGCGCCTCGACCGGCACCGGAACCCCTCGACTTGCCTGAGGCTCCCAAGCCCCTCGGCAAGCCCGCCTTGAAGCCGGCCAGCGCGCCGGCCGCGGTCGTGGCGGTCCAGGCGCAGCACGGCAAGCCTCAGAGCGCCCTCAGCAACCTCGACGACGTTCTGCAGCGCCGCCGGGCATAGCCTCCCTTGACTACCGTCTGCGTGGCAGGTGGCACGGGACAAGTGGGCCGTGAAGTCGTCCGTTTGGCGCTCGACGCCGGACTTGACGTGACGGTGCTGAGCCGCCGCCCGCCGTCGGGCACGTCACGAGCCCATCACGACGGCGCCCGCTACTTTCAGGCTGATGTCACCACAGGCGCTGGGCTCGCGGAAGCCCTCCGCGGGGCCGACGTCGTGATCGATTGCCTGGAAGGGCAGTTCGGGAAGGCCCGCAAGAATTACGCCGACGGCGGCGCACGCCTGCTTGCCGCAGCCTCCGGTGCCGGCGTTCGCAAGGCGGTTCTCCTCTCGATCATCAACTGCGACAGGAGCGCGGCGGCCTTTTATATCTCCAAAGCAGCCAAAGAGCGGGTCTACGCGACGTCGGAGCTTGAGACGGTTGTTGTGCGGGCCACCCAGTTCCACAGCCTGGTGGCGGCGGTTTTCCAAGCCGGGGCCAAAGTCCGCCTGATCCCTGTCTTCAAGGGCGCGCGCTTTCAAACTATTTCGCCGTCAGACGTGGCGTTTCGAGTTAGTTGCCGAAGGCATGGGGGAGCCTTCAACGGAGCGACACCGGACACGGACCATCGGCGGTCCGGACATCCGAACCATGCGTGAACTCGCTGAGATCTGGCGAAAAACTACTACGGGACATGCCGGTCGGATCGTGGAGGTGCCGTTGCCGGGTGCGATGGGCGAATATCTTCGGAAAGGCCTGAATTTGGTCCCAAGCCAGCGTACGGGGATAGACACGTTCGAGTCTTGGTTGGCAAAGCGCGAAGATAGTTTGTAGCCTAGGGACACTGGCAACGCACAGTTGACCAGGGGCTATAGCTCAGTTGGTAGAGCGCTTCGTTCGCATCGAAGAGGTCAGGAGTTCGAATCTCCTTAGCTCCACAGTGAAGGCCTTCCGACCTGCGGAAACGTTGGGTGGGAGGGCCTTTCTTGGGGTTATAGGCCAAAGCGTGTGTAAATCCCGGGTGTGTCATGAACGTCCTGGCCAGCCTGCGCGGCGCCACAGGCCTTCCTCGGCGCTGAGCCCGGTGCTGTAGAGCTCTGGGCCGGGGTGCTGCTGCGTGGGGGTAGTGGCTTTGGTCTTGGGCGGTCGGTGGTGGCGGGTTTCCATGGGTTTGGCCGGCGGCAGGGGCTGTTCGCTGTGCAGGTAGAGGTACCACTCGATGGCACGTTTCTGGTGTTCCTGGCTCATGCCCCGGTGTGCCCGCAGCAGGAGCCGGAGCTGGGCGTTCGTGCCGCCTTCGATCCTGTTGGTCGTCGAGGCGATGTCCAGTCCGGCGTATTCGCCTTCGAGGTAGGTAAGGAGCGTGCCCGCCTGGCCGAGGCGTTCCAGGAGCCGGTAGGCCTTGCGGAGCCTGTCGTGCGTGTACCACCAGGACTGGCTCGGCCGCACCCATCCCGGGACCATCGCAGTCGTGGTCCGGTAGGTGCGGGCTTGACGATGCCCCGTGCTATTGGTGCCAGTCATGGAGCGCTGCCAGCCAGGCCGCCGCTTCCGCCGGGGCGTGGATCCTGGTCAGGGCCCGTCCCAGCCGAAGCAATGCTTTGCCCGCCTCGGTCCTGGGCCGACCGGTCAGGTAGGTGCGGACGTTGCGCTGGACATGGACCAGGCAGCGTTGCACCGCTGTTTCGGACCAGCACTCCGACAGGGCCGCCGCGATCCCGGAACCATCGTCGGTGATCACGACCCGCGGGGCCGGAAAGCGCCCAAGCAACGCCGCCCAACGGCGATCAGGCAGCACCACGAACCGACGTAGATCCCATCGACCTGGATCTGGTCATGGACCTCCCCGGTCACCGGGATCCGCGGGGCAACGTTCCAGCACCAGGCCGGGCGGCGCCGGAATGGCCGGGCGGCGCCGAACGAGGTCAGCGATGACTGATTGGAGGTGCCTGTCAGCCAGCCAAGGAACGCCTCGAGTTCGGAGCGTCTGCTGACGTCCTGGCGTTCACCGGAGCGGCTGGCCCCGCAGCCTAGGCACCGGTAGCGCTGCTTAACCGCGGCCGTTTTTCCGTTCCGTACCAGCGCCCGACCGCAGACCAGACATTCCAGAGATATGCAAGCACCCCAGCCACCCTAAGCTTCCGAAGCTTAGCTATCCCGAAATTCGCCCGCCAACACTGGGAAGCAAGCCCCTCCCATACACACGTTTTGTCCTATAACCCGGGTTATGTGGCGACCTCTCGACGCGCAAATTACCCGGGGATGCGCTAGATCCCTGTCGACACCTGAATACGGGTGTCGACGTGGATTTGGCGTGTCGCCCAGCTTTTGCTGTAGCGCTCGGCCCTGGGCTTGGTCATGTCCGTCCCGGGATCACCTCCGCTGGGATGTCGGATTCTGCTCAATCATTCGAATGGACAAATCCCGGGCCCGCGGAATCACGGGACCGGTAACTTCGGCGAAGAGAATGATCCAGCAGAATCCGACGGGTGTCCATGGATCGTCGACCTGGATCTGGTCATGGACCTCCCCGGTCACCGGGATCCGCGGGGCACGTTCCCGCACCAGGCAATGCGGCGGCGGAATGACTGGGCGGTGCCGAACGAGGTGAGCGAAGACCCCAGGCTTTGATGAAAACATGCCGCAGGCGACAGTAATCGTTGAAGGTTTGACTGTTGCGGGCGGAGGGGAAGTTTCTCCAGTTGCTATGCGGAAGCGCAAACTGCGTAATCGAGCGAGGGCCGCTTTCCAAGCCGAACACTCTCGCGGAATGCGAAGCCCGCTGAGCTCTCCCTATGAGTTCCAGTGATAATGGCCATTCTTGTCCGGGCCCTTGCCTCCGCAGGTGTAGATATTGCCTGCGGCGGAAATTCCTTGCATTCCAACGTCGGCGTTTGGGCAGAAAGCACCAGGGATCACCCCTTGCACCAAGTTTGTGGCTGGAGCAGGAGCTGGAGCCGGCGGCGCTGCTGGGGCGGCGGGTACTGCGGCCGGCGGCGCTACTGGGGCTGGGGGTGCTGCCGGAACGATGGGTGCCGCAGGTGCTGCGGGTACGACTGCGGCTGTAGTTGGCTCGGTAGAGATGATCTGGGTCGGAGACGGCGCGGGTGTCGGAGTGGGCGTCACGCTGGGCGACACGGCTGGGCTCGTGGTGGGAATATCTGAAGCCGACGGGCTCGGACTTGCCGAAATTGAAGCTGGAGCAGTGGAGGGCTGGCTTGAGATTGAAGGCTGCACATGCGAAGCCGGCGCAATCGGGGTGGCGGCGACGGCGCCGCCCATGGCGACGAAACCGATAACCAGGCATCCCGCAAATGCCGCGAGGCCCATCTTGCGGCCCGGGAGATGGGCCCAGGACCGCCGTCCGGTGACCATAGTGTACAAGGCCGTGACGAGGAGGAAAACGAAAAGGAGCAGAACCCATACAGCGGGGGCGCCTGTTGTAAAGGTCAAAATAACCATCAGCAGTGTAGCGGCCAAGCCCACTTGGGTGGAGCGGCCAAGAGATCGGATGGTTTTCAAATTATCCCCCAAATTATGTGAGAGCCAGGCATAGGCCGCTCGCGATTGATAAGTCCACTTATTAGTACAGGACAAAAGTGGCATTTGGAATGCATGAAACGAAATTGCCCCGTCATGTCTCTCGACGGCCCGCCCTCCATGAAGTCGTGAGCCCACGCAGATTGAGCACGATCGTTGGGGCGGCAATTCTCCTGGCAGGTGATCAGGCATTGGCCCGATCTGGCGCCCGGAGGCCGTGTGCCGTGGAAGGATCCGCGCTCCGCGTCAGCTCACCCGCTCAGCCAGGGACACGATGATTCCCTCTGGACCGCGCACGTACGCCATACGCCAGGCTCCCTCATACTGGCCGATGCCACCGACCAGTCCGTATCCCTCCGCAGCCAGCCGGTCGACGTGCGCCTGAAGATCATCGACTTCGAAGGACAAACTGCGCAGTCCGAGTTCGTTGGCCATCGCGGCGGGCGATCCCGGCACCGGATCTGGCCGGACGAAGCTGGATAGCTCCACCCCTGTTCCTCCGTCAGGCGTCCGCAACATGACGATCTCCGTACGGGAATCAGGGATCGCTATGACAGTGTCGATGAAGTCGCCCTCCACGAATGTCCGGCCCTCGATCTCAAGCCCGAGTCCAACGAAGAACGCCGTCACGTGGTCGAGGTCCTGAACGGTGACACCGACGTGGTCGAACCGCATGATGCGCGACATAAAAAAGCCCCCAGGTGTTCGTTGCACGGCCCAGGACGGAGCCTACCGCGGACTTTACGGCGGATTCATCACGGGAGAAAGACTCCTGGGCGTACTGAGGGTCGTGCATATGGTGCTGCACCTGAGTGCCGTTCGCAGACGGCCTTAGGAACCGGTCATCTTCTGCCCATGTCAGACTGAACCCATGTGTCCCCGTTCCGTGAAGCCATCTACCCCGTCCGACAGTCGAGAAGGCGGGAGCCCGACGCCGACGAGCAGCGCCGGCCGCCATCTCGCCCTGAGACTCGACGATGCCTGGCTCAGGTTCCAGACGCGTCTCGCGATCCGGCGCGGCCGCGTGGAGACCGTCATCCCTTATACCGGTTACGGCACCACTTCCTGGGTCCGGGTGTTGGCGCGCGTTGTCCGTAGCGATCTTCGGGACACCGGGAGCGGTGCTCAGGAATGTGCGCTCAAACCGTTGCAGGATGGCATGCGCGGCTGGCGCAACTTCACGAGTGCGCCCGTGGCACACGCCGCCGTGCGCGTGACCATCGCAGGCACCGTCCATGACGTCGAAGCCGACCGTGGAGGTGTGGTTGACGCGCGTCTCCCGGTAGCCCTCGACGCCGGCTGGCATACAATCTCCGTACAATCCGGGCGATCCAGGATCGTGGAGGCCCCAGTGCAGATCGTCGGAGACGACACAGACTTCGGTGTCGTCTCCGACATCGACGACACCGTGATGGTCACGGCGCTGCCCCGCCCGTTCCTTGCCGCCTGGAACACCTTCGTGCTCGACGAACACGCGAGGACCCCGACGCCGGGCATGGCTGTGCTGTACGAGCGGATCGTGAGGACGGCGCCGTCGGCGCCCGTGGTGTACTTGTCGACCGGAGCGTGGAACGTCGCTCCGACGCTGTCGCGCTTCCTGTCCCGCAATTTGTATCCCGCCGGTCCCAAGCTCCTGACCGACTGGGGTCCCACCCCCGACCGTTGGTTCCGCAGCGGCCAGGAGCACAAGAGGACCTCTCTGGAACGTCTCGCAGCGGAGTTCCCCGGCGTCAAGTGGCTGCTGGTTGGCGACGACGGACAGCACGACGAGGCGATCTACGCCGAGTTCGCCCAATGCCATCCGCAGAACGTCAGGGCCATCGCGATCCGTCAGCTCTCGGTGGGCGAAGCGGTGCTCGCAGGCGGGCGGTCGAAGTCCGCAGCTCAGCCCACCCCTGGGATCCCTTGGATCTACTCTCCGGACGGTGCGGGGATGTCGGCCCAGCTCGAGCAGTTGGGCATCATCCGGCGCAGCGTCCGGTCCGCTGGCGTGCCGGAAACCTCGTAGGGCTGCGGCCGACCGACGTCGGGAACCGCCCCGGCAGTACTCAATAGCATCTCCGGGCCTCCTGTATTTTTGCGCCGACAAGCGCCCTATGTTGCCCGCTAGTGGTGTGTCTCCAAAATAGCGTTGTGGTGTCCTGTTAAGCTTGGGATATGACGAATCCGGCTCCGGCATTGGTGGTTTCTGATGGTCAACGTGCGGCATTGGAGGTTCTTTCGAAATCGCAGACGGCGTCCCATCGCGAGGTTCAACGGGCGCAGGTCTTGTTGATGGCCGCCGAGGGGTTGGCCAATGAGTCGATTGCCAAGGTCGCCGGGACGAGCCCGGGGACGGTGAGGTCATGGCGGGCCCGGTTCGAGGAAGAGGGCCTGGCCCACCTGGGCGAGGTGCGTTCCGGCCGGGGCCGCAAGCCGGTGATTCCGCAGTCCAAGATCGATGAGATCGTTGATCTGACGCGTAATTCCAGGCCCGCAGGGCAGGCGCACTGGTCGGTTCGGACCATGGCAGCGAGGGTCGGGGTGTCCCCGGCGCAGGTGCAGCGGATCTGGGCAGCCAGGGGCTTGAAGCCGCATCGGGTGGATACCTTCAAGCTCTCCAACGATCCGCGTTTTGAGGAAAAACTCATTGATGTCGTCGGTCTGTATCTGAACCCGCCGGAGAAGGCGATCGTGCTGTGCATGGATGAGAAATCCTCGATCCAGGCCCTGGACCGCACGCAGCCGTCCCTGCCGATGACAAAGGGCCGGGCGGAAACGATGACGCATGACTACAAGCGCAACGGCACGACCACCTTGTTCGCGGCCCTGGACGTGGCGACCGGAAAAGTGATCGGCTCGTGCCTGCCCAAGCACCGCCACGAAGAATTCCTGGTGTTCCTGAAGACCATCAACAAGGAAGTCCCGCAGGGCCTGGATGTCCACCTGATTCTGGACAATTACGCCACGCACAAGCACCCGGACGTGAAGGCGTGGCTGGCGAGGAACCCCCGGTTCCAGCTGCATTTCACCCCGACCTCGTCCTCTTGGCTGAACCTCGTCGAGCGCTGGTTCCGCGAACTGACGGACAAGGCCTTGCGCCGCGGAGCGTTCCATTCCGTGCCGGATCTGATCAGCAAGATCGAAAGGTATCTCGCAGCTCACAACACCGAACCCAAACCACTGGTCTGGACCGCGACCGCAGACTCCATCCTCAAGAAAGTAGCCCGCGGCCGCGTCGCCCTCGAAACCATCAAACAAAACTGAGACACACCACTAGTAGCAGGTCGTACCATCAGAACAGGGCACTCTGGCGTAGCGGGGGAGCTTGCCCAATCTCACGACAAATAGACCACTAGGCCAAGGGGTCTTTCACCATAATCTGGAGGTTGACGTGACAACTGCAATCATTGGAATCGGTAACATCGGGTCCAGTGTCGCCCGCCATCTTGTTCAGGGCGGCGAGCCTGTCGTCTTGGCGGCCCGCGATGAATCCCATGCTGAATCGTTGGCCGCCGAGCTCGGCGCGTTGGCGAGTTCGGCGAGCGTCGTCGATGCCGTGTCACAGGCTGATGCTGTCCTGATGGCCGTCTGGCTCGACACTGAGAAGGAACTCATCTCCCAATTGTCAGAGGCGCTGGTCGGCAAAGTGGTAATCGACCCGACCAACCCGATCGGACCTGATGGCCACGGCGGCTATACCACTACGCTGCCGGAGGGCCAATCAGCAGCCTCGATCGTGGCAGATCTGCTCCCTGCGGGTGCTCACTTCGTGAAGGCCTTCGGCACGCTGGGCGCCGACGCCCTAGCCTCGGCAGCCAACCGGCCATCCGAGCGGGCAGTTCTGTTTTACTCAACCGACGACGACGCGGCGGCCGAAACGGTGGAGAGGCTCATTCGTATCGCTGGTTTCGATCCGGTCAAAGCCGGAGGAATCGAGGCTGCCGGCAGGCTAGAGCTCATGCGAGGGGACCTTCACCAGAATGGCGGGCTTGGTGGAAGGCTTCTGAATGCCGACGAGGCGCGTGCCGCGCTCTAGCGCCGATCGCGGCAGCTGACGCCGTGAAGGCCCTCCGAGCTGCGGAAACGCAGGATTGGAGGGCCTTCGTCTTGCCGGTCCTAACTAGACGAAAACGGATAGCAGCAGCGTGAATCCGAATCCGACGAGGGAAATTATGGTTTCCATGACTGACCAGGTCTTGATCGTTTGCCCCACTGTCAGTCCGAAGTATTCTTTGACCAGCCAGAAGCCCGCGTCGTTCACATGGGAGAAGAATAGCGATCCGGCACCAATGGCGAGCACAACCAGGGCTAGCTGAGCCGGCGACAAACCGGTTGCCAGGGGTGCGATAATTCCGGCGGCCGTGACCGTAGCAACAGTCGCCGAGCCGGTGGCGAGGCGAATCAGTACTGCGATGATCCAGCCCAGTACCAGGGCCGACAGGCTGGCAGCTACCGCGATCTTGGCGATCGCGGTTCCGGTACCGCCGTCGACGAGTACTTGTTTGAAGCCGCCGCCCGCGCCGACGATCAGCATCACCCCGACAATCGGCAACAGGCTCTCGCCGATCTTCTTCGTCAGGATGGAGGCGGAGAAACCGACCCGTGTACCGAAGGTCACCATTGCCAGAAGCACCGCCACGAGCAGCGCAAAGACCGGATCGCCGATGAAGTCCAGCAAGGGCCGGAGCGGTGCGCTCTTGTCCATCCAAATGTCTGCCCCGGCTTTGATCAGCATGAGCACCAACGGCGACAGCAGGGTCACCAGGGTCCAGCCAAAGGACGGGCTGCGAGTCGCTTGCGGATCTTGGGCCTTGCCTACGGGTGCGTCGCCGCGCGAACTTGCGGCTTTTGCGCCGGGGCCTTGCGACCTGGCCGGCTCGGCGCTATCGCCGGCTCCAACGGTAACGGCGAGGCCAGCACCTGCGGCTCCGATCGGCACGATCCGTGCGGCGAGACGGCCAAAGAGGGGACCTGCGATGATGACGGTCGGAATGGCTATGAGCAGTCCAAACGCGAGGGTCACACCCACATTGGCGTGCAGGATGCCGATCGCGGCCAACGGGCCCGGGTGTGGCGGGATGAACCCGTGGAGCACCGACAAGCCGGCCAAAGCCGGAATGCCAAGACGCATTGCCGGGCCCTTGGAACGGTGCACGGCCAGCATCACAACGGGTATGAGTAGCACGAGCCCGATCTCGAAAAACATGGGGATGCCGATAATGCCGGCGATGAGCGCCATCTTCCAAGGCAGCGTTGCAGGCCGGCCATGGAGAAGCGTGTCCACGATCTTGTCTGCGCCGCCGGAATCAGCCAACAGCTTGCCCAGCATGGCTCCCAACGCGATGAGCACACCGACGTAGCCCAGCACGCCGCCGACCCCGTTTTCGTAGGAGGTGGTCACCTTGTCCAAGGCGATACCCGAGGCGATGCCGACGAAGAGGGCGCCGATGCTCAACGCCAGGAAAGCATGCATCTTTGCCCAGACGATCAGCAAGACGACGATCGCGATGCCGACGGCGGCCACCACAAGTACTTGGGTATCGTGGGCGGTCCATGGCTGATGCATCGCGTCCGTGGTGGCGTCTGTGGCTACCCCGGCGAGGGGCCTGCTGAGGATGGAGATTCCGTTCATGGTTCTCGTCCTGTTCCGCTCGGCCGCAGGCCGAACTTGTCCATGATTTGTTGGGCAATCACTCCTGGAGCCGGACCAACGTCGATCCGGATTCCGGGCTCACCCGGGGACAGTTCCTCAAGGTCCGCGAACTGACTCCCCAACATACTGGCGGGCATGAAATGGCCGTGGCGTTCGGCCAGCCGTGCGCTGATAGTCTCGGGCGTCCCGGACAGAAAAACGAAGACGACGCCTGAACCTCGGCGATTAATAATGTTTCGATAAGACCGTTTGAGCGCCGAACAAGTGATGACGCCGTTTTCCCCATGATCCAGCCTCTGGTCGACCCACTCGGCAACCTTCTCCAGCCAGGGATATCTGTCCTCATCCGTGAGCGGATGTCCAGCTGCCATCTTGTCGATGTTTGTTTGGGGATGCAAGGCATCGCCTTCTTCGAAGGGCCAGCCAAGCCGCCCTGCAAGGAGGGCGGCAACCGTGGACTTTCCGGAGCCGGAAACGCCCATGACAACCAGCACAACCGGTTTGGCCAGAGTGGGTGTCGCCAGGTCAAGAGGGTCCATGGAGCCCATCTTGGCAGCACGTTGGCCCCTGTGCCATAGCGGATCGCAGCGGATCTCTTGGCGGCCAGGCCCCGGGAGCGCCGGCCTGACGACGGCTCATTCGCGGCGCTGTTCGATCTCGGACAGGAGCGGCAATTCCCGAACGGCAGCGGAGGCGGCAATCCAACAGGCTGAAATCACGACGCCGGAACTCGCCACGGCGAGTACGGCACCGGTCGGAAGGAACAGGGCTAGAACACCGGCCACAGCTGCGCCTATCGGGTCGATACCCCACGTGAGGACCCTGCTGGCGGAAGAGAATCTTCCGAGGGCTTCGTGGGGAATAAGAAGCTGTTTGAGTGTTTCGGTTCCGGTGATGTTGACCATCACGCAAGACGCCCAGAAACCGAGCGAAAGTCCGAGGAGAAGTACGTTCGCGACGATGTGTCCAGGCGTGAGTAAGAGCATGCCGAGGCCTGCGAGAGCTGGGAGCATGAAAGTTGCCATGAGTGCCTGAACCGGCCGAAATCCATCCCATACCCGCGGCGCGATCAGCATGGAGAGTAGGCCGATGATTCCTCCGGGTGCTCCGGCGATTCCGATCTCGGCCGGTGTCATTGATCCACTCCGCAGTGCATGCGTGACATAGACCGACTGGATCGCCGTGGTGAATAGGTTGAAATGGGCAATCGACAAGGTGACTGGCCACATCACGCGATCCCGGACGAGAATTGCGAATCCTGAACCCAGCGACAAGAAACAATTCCTGAAAGTGAATGTTTCCGACGCCTGCCGATCTTCCCGGATCTGGCCAATCGCCAGCGCTGACACTAGATACGTGACCGCATCCGAAATAAAGAGGGCCACAGGTGAGAGTAGCTGCGGGAGTATTCCGGCCGTCGCTCCAGCACCAATGTCGCCAGCGGATCTGATTCCCGCGACCCAGGTGTTCGCCGTCGTCAGCTTGGAACGATGGGCGACACTCGGGAGGAGAGCTGCAAAGGCGCTGTCGTAGAGCCCGGTCAGTCCAGACACAAGGAAGGCCGCAATCACGAGGGCGAGCAGTGACAGGTTTCCCGTGAGGAACAGAACGGCCATCGCGCTGAGGACCAGTGCTCGAAGTCCCGACATCAGGGACATGAACCGCGTCCTGCACACCTTGTCGGTCCAGGGTCCCAAAAGCCCGAGACAGAACACGGTTCCCAATCCTGCTGCCGTGTTTATCCACGCAACGTCCGATGCGGATGAGTCAAGGAGTTGGAGCGCCCCGATGGGAATCGCGAACAGGGTGAGCTGGCTTCCGAAGAACGATACCGCTTCGCTCCACCACAGCGTGCTGAAGTCGCGATTCCAGAGCCTCGCGGAGCTGCGAGCTATTTGATCAGTCATGAGGGTCCCCGTCCGTGTTTGAGAGGATACGGACGTCGCCCCTGCAAAACAAACCAGTCGACCCGATTTCTAGTTCGCGGGGCGCGCCATGATTGTTGCCAATATTTGGCAATCGGTTGTCAAGCTGTGTCAATCTGGCTAGACTCGAGGCGAACGCATGCCCGCGAACTACGATTTGGCGCCATTTGCCGCCGTGCGGGCGAACGGATCCAAAGGAGATTTCCGTGACTGAAACCAATGCCGTGTGGAGCCTGTCCGGTTTCGGCGACGAAGTAGATCCCGATCCCGTGGTCCAGGCAGCCGTCCTGCTGGCCCTCGGTGCCAGCCATATCGAAGTGCGCAGCGCGTGGGGCACTAATGTCTCCGAACTCGAGCCGGAAACGGTCGAGCGCCTCAAAGCCATCTTGGACGAGAAGGGCCTGAAGGTTTCCGCGGTCGCGAGTCCGATCGGCAAGGTCGACGTCAGTATTCCCGTGGAACATGAGCTCGCGCGGTTGCGCCAGATTGTTTCTGTGGCCAAGGGGCTCGACACCAAATACATCCGCATCTTCTCCTTCTACCGAGCCGAAGGGCAGAGCCCGGAAGATATCCGCGACTCAGTCATGGAGCGCATGACCGCACTTACGAACGAGGCGGCCGCGTCCGGCGTCGTCCTCCTGCACGAAAACGAAAAGGGCATCTACGGCGACACGCCCGAGCGCGTCCTCGACATCATGGAGACTGTCGATTCACCCGCGCTGCGCGTTGCGTGGGACACCGCCAACTTTGTCCAGGTGGGCGTCAAGCCGTACACGGAGGGCTACGCCGTGCTGCGCCCCTACCTGGAGTATTTCCAAGTCAAGGATGCTGTCAGCGGGACGGGTGAAGTGGTGCCCGCAGGGGAAGGCGACGGGGAGTTGGACGCCACCATCGCCGCGCTCAAGGCCGATGGCTTTGCCGGTTTCGCATCGCTGGAACCGCACCTTGCAAGCACCCACGAGCTGGGCGGATTCTCCGGACCCGTCGCCTTCGGCGCTGCAGCGCGGGCCTTTGCGGCACTCGCAGCCAAGAACGGTGTTGCCCTCGCCTGAGGGCCTGTAGGTTCAAAGGAAAACATCTTTCGAGGGAGAAGAATGCCTACAGCAGCAGTCATCGGTTGCGGCGATGTATCGAGCGTGCACTTCGGTGCAATCGCCAAAATGGACGACGTTGAACTCGTGGCGGTCTGCGACACCGACGCCGGTCGTCTCCAGGCGGCAACGGCCGCCTACGGCGTGCCGGGTTACGCGGACTACCTGGAGATGCTCGAATCGGTGAGGCCCGACGTCGTGCATATCTGCACTCCGCACCACCTGCATGCCTCGCTGGCTGCGGACTGTCTTGGGCGCGGCGTCAGCGTGATCGTCGAGAAGCCCCTCGCCCACACCCTTGAAGAGGGGCGGCGGCTGGTCGAGGCGGCTGAACGGAGCACCGCGAAGATCGCTGTATGTTTCCAGAACCGCTACAACGCGACGTCGCAGGCCATGCGGAGGTTGCTCGACGACGGCGGGCTGGGCCAGGTTCTCGGCGCCTCGGCAACCGTGATGTGGCACCGGACGGCCGAGTACTACCGTGACAGGCCGTGGCGCGGCACCTGGGCCGAAGGAGGCGGCGGCCTCATGATGAACCAGGCCATCCACACGGTGGACCTGCTCCAGTGGCTCGTAGGTGACGTGACCAAGGTGGAGGGTCACGCCTCCACGCGCTCGCTGGGCGGCGTGATCGAGGTGGAGGATACGGCGGAATTCATCGCCGGGCACGCCAATGGTGCCACCAGCGTCTTCTACGCCACCCTGGCGAACGCCACCAACGCACCGGTGACGCTGGATATCGTGACCGAAAAGGCCACGCTAAGCCTCCGGGGCGACCTCATTGTCAGCTACACCGACGGCACTGTGGAAACCATCGCGGAACGGGCCGTGGAATCGGGTGGGCGCGCGTATTGGGGCGTATCCCACGAACTCCTGATCAAGGACTTCTATGCCAAGCTCGGGGATCCTGCTCCCTTCTGGATCAGCCCCGCGGAAGCCGAAAAATCACTCAGGATCGTCAAAGACATCTACGCCCAAAGCTACCCGGAAATTTCCGGGCAAGTGGGCTAACCACGCGGCCCTTGGGGCCCGGAACTAACGGAGGACAAAGTGGCCAAAATTGGCGTGCAGGCAATGATGCTGAAGGGCGGTTTTGCCGAAGCCGGGGCGTTTGAAACGCTCCGCAAGGTCAGCGCCATCGGGTACAACGCCGTCGAGATTTCCCAGATCCCGATGACACCGGAAAACGTTGACGAACTGGACCGCTCCCGGAGCGAACTGGGCATGGACATCGCGGCGCTTTCGGTCGCCATGGAGACGCCCAAAGGCATGCCGGGGGACTCCCTCAGGGACCACTTCGACAAGATCGTTGACGACGCAAAGCGACTTGACACCCACCTCCTGCGGATCGGCATGATGCCGTTCCCCGCCATGAAATCGATCGACGCCGCGGTGGACTTCGCGAAGCAAGCCAACGAATACGCTGAACGCCTCCGTGAACACGGCATCGGACTGTATTACCACAACCACCACATCGAGTTCGCGAAGTTCGACGGCAAATACATGCTGGATATCATTGCCGAAAACTCCCCGGCCATGGGCATGGAAATCGACGTGCACTGGGTGCAGCGCGGCGGATTCGACCCCGTCCGGACCCTCGCCAAATACGCCGGACGCACGGCCATGGTGCACCTGAAGGACTACCGGATCGGACAGTTGCCCGAAGAATCCTTCGGGCTCCTGGAATCGGGGGACATCGCGGGTTTCATGGCCGAGTTCAAGAACGTGGTCCAGTTCGCCGAAGTAGGGGAAGGCAACCTGGACTTCCCGTCCATCATTCCCGCAGCCCAGGCCGCCGGCGCGGAGTACTTGCTCGTGGAGCAGGACGAGCTCTATGGCCGCACGGTGTGGGAAGCGCTGCAGACTTCCTACGACAACCTGGTGGCCATGGGCCATGCAGACCTCTTCTAATCCCACAAAGACGGAGATCCACTCATGAGCAATAAAGTACGCCTTGGCATCATCGGCCTGGGCCAGCAGGGCGGCACGTACGCCAAGTTCATCATTGACGGATTGGTTCCGAACATGGTGATCGGCGCCATCTGCGACACCGATCCTGCAAAGAAGGAACTGGCGGCGACCCAGTATCCTGATGCGCCTTTCTATGACGACTACATCGCCATGCTTGAAAGCGGCGACGTCGACGCGATCGTCACGTGCGTGCCCCACTACCTGCACCCGGAAATGGGCATCGAATCGCTCAAGCGCAACATCCACGCCCTCGTGGAGAAGCCCGCCGGTGTCTACACCAAGCAGGTCAAGGAGCTCAATGAGTTCGCGGCCTCCAAGCCTGAGCTTTCCTTCGGCATCATGTTCAACCAGCGCAACAACCCTCTCTACAAGAAGCTCAAGGAGATCGTAGACAACGGCGAGATCGGCAGCATCCGCCGCACCAATTGGATCATCACCAACTGGTGGCGTCCGCAGGGCTATTACAACTCCAGCGAATGGCGCGCGACGTGGGGCGGCGAAGGCGGCGGCGTACTGGTCAACCAGGCACCCCACCAGCTCGATCTGTGGCAGTGGATCTGCGGCGTGCCGAAGTCCGTCTACTCCAAGGTGGCGTACGGATTCCGGCGGGACATCGCCGTGGAAGACGAGGTCACCGCCGTCGTGGACTACGGCAACGGTGCAACCGGTGTCTTTGTCACGGCGACGCACGACCTTGTGGGCACGGACCGCTTCGAGATCCTGGGCGACCAGGGCAAGATCGTGGTGGAAAACAGCAAGACCGCGACAGTCACCCGCCTCGTCAAGCCCGAGCGCGAACTCAGCGACGGCATGGACATGGACGATGTCCGCAAGCTCTTCATGGGCGAATTGAAAGCCGAGGACTACTACACCACCGAGGTGATCGAGTTCGAGTCGGCCTGGGGTGGCCAGCACGCAGGAGTTTTGGAGAACTTCGCGGCCAACATCCTGGACGGCACTCCGTTGTTGGCTCCCGGATCGGACGGCATCAAAGGCGTCCGCCTGGCCAACGCCATCCACCTGTCAAGCTGGACCGGCAGGGAAGTCCCCCTGGACTTCGACGAGGAGGAGTACATGCGCGAGCTCAATAAGCGCATCAGCGAAGAAGGCAAGTTCGCCGAACGCTCCTAGTCGGCAGGGCACTCAAGCAGGGCGCTTAAGCAGGGCGCTTAAGCAGGGCGGTCGCCGGCCGAATGGTTGGCAACCGTCCTGCTTTTTGTTGCCATACCAGATTACGATGGAGCCGTGACTGAAGCGACGAATTCCGGAGCAGCAACTTTCCCCGCCAAGCGTGGACGCGGGGAGAGATCCTCGCCCACCATTTACGACATCGCGAAGCTGGCGGGAGTCAACCCATCTACGGTTTCGCGCGCGCTGAGCAAACCGGGCAGGGTCAGTGCCAAGACCCAGAAGATCATCGAGGATGCCGCCGAGCAGCTGAACTACCAGGTGAACCCCTTCGCCCGGGCACTTCCCACCGGCCGTACCCAGACGATTGGACTGATCGTCGCGGATATCACCAACCCGACCTTCTTCGACATCATCCGCGGTGCGGAAACCACGGGGTCCGCCCGGGACTACACCCTGGTGCTGGCCGAGTCCGCAGAGTCCCCTGAAACCGAACTCATTGCGGCCCGCAGGATGTTGAGCACGGTGGATGGCCTCATTCTGGCGAGCCCCCGCATGGACGACGAAAAGATCCGGGTCTTGGCTGCGGACAAACCGGTGGTCGTGATCAATCGCGAAATAGAGGGAGTGCCGTGCGTGGTCCCGGACGTCAACAAGGGGATCAGCCAGGCCGTGCGGAGCCTTGCGGCCAACGGCCACCAGCAGCTTGCTTACGTTGCGGGGCCGCCGCAGTCCTGGATGTCGCGCCGCCGCTGGGAAGGCGTCCAAGCCGCCTGCGACTGGTACAAATTGGAGGCGCTCCGCTTGGAATCGTCCAAGCCGACCGTCGACGGCGGCCGCCAAATAGCGCGCGACGTCCTGGCGAGCGGTGCGACGGCGGTGATCACCTACAACGATCTCCTCGCCATAGGCCTCATGCAGGAGCTGCAGGCCGCCGGCGTGCACGTTCCGGACCAGATCAGCATCGTGGGCTTCGACGACATCTTCGGGGCAGACTTCACGACGCCGGCGCTCACCACTGTGAGGTCGCCGTTAGGGGAGTGCGGTTCCCGCGCCGCCAGCCTGCTGCTGGACATGTTGCTCGGCAATGATGGGCCCGAGGGAGCCGTCCGCGTGGACACGGAGCTCGTGGTGCGCGGCTCCAGCGGACGGCTGATCGCCTAGTTTCAAGCGACTATCCAATGCAGATGCAACGAGATGGCAATAGTTGGCAACCGGTTGACAGACTGCTCCTTCCGGCTGAAAATTGAGCTATGTCACAGTCGATCGCAGCCAATCCTGACCGGCTCCTGCCCGCGGATCCGGGGACGCGCAGCATTGCGCGCTCCCTTCTGGAGCGCGTCCAGGACCTGCCCATCATCTCTCCGCACGGCCACGTTGACGCCGCCGTCATCGAGCAGAACACCCCGTTCCCCGATCCGGCCGCGCTCCTGGTCAGCCCGGACCACTACGTCACCAGGCTGATCCACGCCAGCGGAGTCCCCATGGACAAGCTGCTCTCGGGAGGTGCCAACGCGTCCGAATCGCGGGAGATCTGGCGGACATTCGTCCAGGCGTGGCCCCTCTTCGAAGGCACGGCGTCCGGGTACTGGCTGCGCACGCAGTTCGACAGCGTGTTCAAGCTCGGCGCGGACCTTGGCGAGATGTCCGCAGATGCCAGCTATGACGCCATTGCCGCCAAGCTCGTGGAGCCCGATTTCCGTCCCCGCCAGCTCTTCAAGGACTTCAACATCGAGGTCCTGGCCACCACGGACGATCCCCTGGACAGTCTCGCCAGCCACAAGGCGATCGCCGAGGACCCCTCCTTCAACGGCCGCGTGCTGCCGACCTTCCGTCCGGATGCCTACCTGAACATCGCGCACCCGGCATGGAGTGCCAACGTCGAGCGGCTTGTCGATTCCGCCGCCGACGGCGCTAGCGGCTACACCGGCTACATCAAAGCCCTGGAAAACCGCCGTCGTTATTTCGTGGACCACGGCGCGGTCTCCGCGGACCACGGCGTCCTCACCCCGGCAACGCTCAAGCTTGAGCGGAGCGAAGCCGAGCGGATCTTCGAGCTTGCGCGCGCAGGCAAGGCCACGGCCGAGGACCGCAATACCTTCGAAGCCCACATGATGTACCAGATGGCAAGGATGTCCGTCGAAGACGGCCTGGTCATGACCATCCACCCGGGTTCCTTCCGCAACCACCACCAGCCCACCTTCGACGCCTACGGCGCGGACACCGGCCACGACATACCATTCGCCACCAACTACACCGAAGCCATCCGCCCCCTGCTCCAGGACTTCGGCACGGCAAAGGACTTCCACTTGGTGCTGTTCACCTTGGACGAGACCGTGTTCTCGCGCGAACTGGCTCCGCTGGCAGGGTTCTACCCCTCCGTGTACCTCGGCGCTCCGTGGTGGTTCCTCGATGCACCGGACGCCATGCTCCGCTTCCGCTCCGCTGTCACCGAGACCACCGGCTTCTCGCGGTCCTCGGGCTTCATCGACGACACCCGCGCGTTCTGCTCCATCCCGGCCCGGCACGACGCCTCCCGCCGGATCGAAGCATCCTTCCTCGCCCGCCTCGTCGCCGAGCATCGGGTCAGCGAAGACCGCGCCCACGAAATCATCGTCGACGTCGTCGACTCCTCGCCCCGGAGGGTCTTCAAGCTGTGAGCAACGAACCCGGGCAAAGCGCGGATCTTCCCCGCTTGAGCCGTGCCATCAGGCCCATCGACAGAGCCCCGGTGCGCATTGTGCACATGGGACTGGGGGCCTTCCACCGCTCCCATCAGGCGTGGTACACCCAGCATGCAGGTGACGCATCGGAATGGGGCATCGCCTCCTTCACGGGCCGCCGCCCGGATGCCGCAGAGGTCCTGGCCGCCCAGGACGGCTTGTACACCGTGGTGGAGCGTTCGGACGCCGGTGATTCCTTCGAAGTCATCGGCAGCATTGTCGAGGCTGTCGATGGTGCCGACGTCGAGCGTTTTGTCGAGCTTGTCGCCGCGCCGCTGACGTCGCTCATCACGCTTACCATCACCGAAGCCGCCTACCGGCTTGGGGCCGACGGCAAGCTGGACAGCCAAGCGCCCGACGTCGTCGCGGACCTCGCCGTGCTCGCTGACCGTTCTGCTTCCGGCAAGCCGACGACGCCGCTGGGCCGCCTGGTGGTGGGCCTCGCCGCGCGCCGCGACGCCGACGCCGGCCCACTCGCCGTCGTCTGCTGCGACAATCTCTCCAACAACGGGACCGTCGCCAGAAGCGCCGTGATGGGGATGGCCAAGGCGTTCGACGCCGGGCTCGCCGCCTGGATCGACGCCAACGTCAGATTTGTCAGTACTTCCGTTGACCGCATCACCCCGCGCACCACGGACGCCGACATCGACGCCGTCGCTTCCGCCTGCGGATACCGCGACGAATCACCCGTGGTCGCCGAGCCCTTCCGCAACTGGGTCCTCAGCGGGGACTTCCCCGCCGGACGCCCGCACTGGGAAGACGCTGGTGCCCTCTTCGTGGACGAGATCGAGCCGTACGAGAACCGCAAACTGTGGCTCCTCAACGGCGCCCACTCGCTCCTGGCCTATGCCGGCCAGTTGCGCGGCCACAAGACCGTGGCCGAAGCCCTCGCTGACGATTTCTGCCGTCGGGCCGTCGAGGACTTCTGGGACGAGGCCGCCTCCAGTCTGCACGGTGGGGACTTGCGCATCCCTGAGTATCGCGCGGCCCTCCTGGAACGCTTCGGGAATTCCCGGATCGCCCACCACCTGGCCCAGATAGCCATGGATGGCAGCACCAAGCTGCGCATGCGAGCACTGCCTGTGCTCCGCGCCGAGCGCGCCGCAGGCCGCAGCGGTCGAGCGGCTGCGCGGATGATCGCGGCCTGGTCTGCCTACACTGCCACGGCAACCAGCCTCCAGGACCCGCAGGCGGCGGAAATCGCCGCCGCGAACCTCCTTACGGGCCGTGCACGGCTCGAGGCCCTGCTCCGCCTCGTGGATCCGGACTTGGTTTCCGACGCGGCGATCGTGGACCTCGTTGAGGGCTTGGCCGAGTCCTTCGCGGCTGCCGGCAACCTCAGCTAATCCGCCAGGTACTTTCGACGGCGCCCGTTGCCTTCCACGTGAAGGCGACGGGCGCCGTCGTCGGTCCGGATATGTGAGCGAGCGTTGGCCGGACAAACGCCATATGTGAGCGGGCGTTTGGAAGGACCGACGCTCGCTCAGATATGTGGCACTTTCCCCGAACGCTCGCTCAGGTATTGGGCACTTTCCCCGAACGCTCGCTCACTTCTTCTGAGCGATCGTTGAAACTTCCCTGATGTTGGAAAGTTCTATGGAAACATTTGGCAACCGCTTGCCGATTGGTTGCCATGGTGATTAGAATTACATCAAGCTTCAACTATTTCAGGCCTGGTTCGGCCGAAGCCTTTCGATCATCGCAAGCCGGAACGTGGGGTACCGGCAAGGGTAAAGGAGCCCGCAATGAATAAGCTCAGCAAACTCAGCATCCTAGGCTATGGGGCTGGCGACGCCGCCAACAACCTTGCCTTCACTACTGCCACCATGTTCCTGCTCGTCTACTACACCGACGTCGCGGGCATATCCGCTGCGGCCGCCGGGACCCTGTTGCTTACGGTCAGGATCTTCGACGCTTTCGCCGACGTCTTCGCCGGACGATTGGTTGATCGCGCATACAGCAAGCGCTTCGGAAAATTCCGGCCATTCATCATGTTCGGCTCCATCCCGTTGCTGCTCCTGAGCGTCGCAGCCTTCTCCATTCCGCAGATCGGCGAAACGGGGATGTTGCTCTACGCCTACCTGACCTACGCGGCCCTGGGCCTGGCCTACTCGCTGGTGAACATCCCATACGGTTCGCTGGCCGGCGCGATGACCCAAGAGCCGGGGGAGCGGGCCAAGCTGGGCTCCGCCCGCATGGTTGGCGCACTTTTGGTCAGTTCCGCGTTGGGCATCTTCGTAGCTCCACTGATCAAGCCAGGCGCCAACCTGCAGTCCATTTTCACTATCATCACCCTGGTCTTCGTCGTGATCGGCGCAGCGCTGTACTTCTTCACGTTCCTGACCGCCAAGGAGCGGGTCCACCGTGCAGTACCCAAGGTTTCCTTCAAGCAGAGCATGGCGACGCTCAAGACAAACCGTCCCCTGCTCATGCTGTGCCTTAGCTCCTTCCTCTTCCTGACCGGCTATATGGCGCTGTCTTCGGTGCAGCTGTACTACTTGCGCGACGTCCTCGGCCGGCTGGATCTCTACGCGGTCCTCTCCATCGTCCAACTGGTGGTGACGTTTGCCCTTGCTCCGCTCATGCCAAGGCTGGTCCGAAACTTCGGCAAGAAGACCATCTACGTGGCTGCCGGTTTCCTCGCCATCATCGGTGGCGCAATCGTCTTCTTCGCTCCGGCCACCATGGTCTGGGTTGGATTCTCGGGTCTGCTCTTGAGCATGCTTGGCGTCATGGCCGTCAACATCGTGGTGTGGGCCTTGGAAGCAGACACCGTGGAATACGGCGAATGGAAAACCGGTGTCCGGACTGAAGGCATCACCTATGCCTTGTTCTCCTTCACCCGCAAGACCGGCCAAGCCGTCGGCGGAGCTCTTGCTGCCTACGCGCTCGCGGCAGGGGGCTACAAGTCCGGAACTACGCACAGTGCCGAATCGCTGCAGGCCATCCAGTTTGCCGCAGGTGCACTGCCCGCCATCATGACCGTCCTCGCAATCGTCGTCATGGCCAAGTACAAGCTGACCGACGCGTTCCATGCCCAGATCCTGGGCGAGATCAAGGCCCGTCGCGCCTTGGAAGGCTCCGGCGCGGGGCCATTTAGCGCGGAGGGCGCCGCCGCGACCCTCGCAGCGGTTTCCGACTCGGAAACCGCCGCGGAAACTGCTGGACCGGGAAAAATCTCCACGAAATAGCATTGCAACCGGTTGCCAATATTTGTCATCCATCCTAAGATCGTCTTTACCCGCCCTGTGGTGCACGTCGCATCCGGGCCAGGCCAGCCCTCGATCAGCAACCCTGAAAGGACCAGCTGTGAAAATCATTGCCGCTGAAGTCTTCGTGACCAGCCCCACCCGGAACTTCGTGACCCTGCGGATCACCACCGAGGACGGCGTGACCGGCATCGGCGACGCGACCCTGAACGGCCGTGAACTCGCCGTGGCCGCATACCTGAAGGAACACGTCGCGCAGCTTCTGATCGGCAAGGACCCGCACCGCATCGAGGACACCTGGCAGTTCCTTTACCGCTCCTCGTACTGGCGCCGCGGCCCGGTCACCATGGCCGCCATCGCCGCCGTCGACATGGCCTTGTGGGACATCAAGGGCAAGGTGGCCGGACTGCCGGTCTACCAGCTCCTGGGCGGCGCCTCCCGCAACGGGCTGCGCGCGTACGGCCACGCCTCGGGCGCGGACATCCCGTCCTTGTTCGACTCGGTCCGGGAGCACCTGGAACTGGGTTACAAGTCGATCCGCATCCAGACCGCCATCCCGGGCATCAAGGCCGTCTACGGCGTGGCCGCCCAGGCGCAGGCCTCGGGTGAGCGCTACGACTACGAGCCCGCCGGCCGCGGTGCGTTCCCGCAGGAAGAGGACTGGGACACCCGCGCCTACCTGCGCCATCTGCCAACCGTGTTCGAAGCGGTGCGCAACGAATTCGGCCCGGAAATCCCGCTGCTGCACGACGGCCACCACCGCATGACCCCCATCCAGGCAGCCAAGCTCGGCAAGGCCCTGGAACCGTACGACCTGTTCTGGCTCGAGGATTGCACTCCGGCCGAAAACCAGGAGGGGCTGCGACTGGTCCGCCAGCACACCACCACGCCGCTGGCGATCGGTGAAATCTTCAACACGGTCTATGACTTCCAGACGCTCATCAAGGAGCAGCTGATCGACTATGTCCGGGCCGCGTCCACGCACTTCGGCGGGATCTCGCCGCTGAAGAAGGTCATGGACTTCGCCGCCCAGTACCAGATCAAGTCCGGCTTCCACGGCCCGACCGACATTTCCCCTGTCGGTTTCGCCGCGCAGCTGCACGTGGGCCTGGCCATCCACAACTACGGCATCCAGGAGTACATGCAGCACTCGGACAAGACCAATACGGTCTTCGAGCAGTCCATGACCTTCACCGACGGCTACCTGCACCCGGGCGACAAGCCGGGCCTCGGCGTCGAATTCAACGAGGAAGCCGCCAACTCCTTCCCGTACCAGCAGGCCTATCTGCCGTACAACCGCCTCGTGGACGGCACCGTCCATGACTGGTAGGAACGTGGCCGCGGCCGGCGACCTCAGCGGAGCTGCAGAACAGCCGCGGCGCATTGTGGTGATGGGCGTCTCCGGTTGCGGCAAGACCACCATCGGAGACCTCGTGGCCCGGGCGCTGGGAGTTCCGTTCCTCGACGGCGATTCGCTCCACCCCATCGAAAACGTCGCCAAAATGGCCGCGGGCACGCCCCTGACTGATGAGGACCGCTGGCCTTGGCTGGCGACGGTCGGCACCGAACTCGCCAACGCCGGCGACGGCGGGCTGGTTCTCGCCTGTTCCGCCCTCCGGCGCAGCTACCGGGATGCCATCCGTGAGAAAGCCCCGGACACCATCTTCCTGCACCTGCACGGCAGCAAAGAGGTGCTCAGGGAACGGACAGAAGGGCGTTCCGGCCACTTCATGCCGCCGGCCCTCCTTGATTCGCAGCTCGCCACCCTGGAACCGCTCGACGCCGACGAGGCCGGGTTCGTCGTGGACATCGCCGTCCCGGTCAGCGAGGTGGTCGCGGAAGCGCTGGCCGGGATTGCCGCCGTCGCAGGCTCCAAAGCTCCGGCGGCCGACAGCGCCGGTACCGCGGGCACCCCGGCGCGGCAGTTCGACGTCGACCTCCAGTCGGCGCCGTTCAACCTCGACGACGAGGCTGTTGCGTGGGTGGATTCCACCATCCGCGGCATGAGCCTCGAGGAAAAAATCGGGCAGCTCTTCATCAACCACAACAACGATTACTCCCCGGAGTACCTCGACGGTGTGCTGGAGAACTATCACGTCGGCGGGATGCGGTACAGGCCGGGTCCGTCCGCCGCTGTCCAGCAACACATCCGTTATGCCCAGTCCAGGACGCGCATCCCGCTTCTGGTGGCCTCCAACCCGGAAATGGGCGGAGCGGGAAGCTGCGACGACGGAACTTTCGTGTCGACGCACCTACAGGCCGGTTCCCACCCTGACAAGTCCATCGCCAGGAAAATGGGCCAGGTGGCCGGTGTGGAAACCGCGGCTTTGGGCTGCAACTGGGCCTTCGCGCCGATCGTGGACATCCACTACAACTGGCGCAACACAGTCATCTCCACCCGGGCGTTCGGCAACACACCGGAAATCGTGGTGGAGCGCGCCAAGGAGTATTTCGACGGCATCAGCGAATCGCCCACTGCCTGCGCTATCAAGCATTTCCCGGGCGACGGCGTGGACGAACGCGACCAGCACGTGGTCACTTCGTACAACACGCTCGGGTACGCGGAATGGAATTCCAGCTACGGGCACGTGTACCGGGAAATGATCGGCCATGGGGTTCAGTCGATCATGGTCGGACACATCGGGGCGCCTGAGCTCACGCGGCATTTCCGTCCCGGGACGCAAGACAAAGACATCCTGCCCGCCACCCTCGCTCCGGAGCTTCTCCAGGACTTGCTCCGTGGCGAGCTCGGCTTCAACGGGCTGATCCTCACTGACGCATCGCAAATGGTCGGCCTCACTCAGGCCAAGAAACGCAAGGATCTCGTTCCAGCCACCATCGCCGCTGGCTGCGACATGTTCCTGTTCTTCCGCAACCCGGCGGAGGACTTCCAGTACATGATGGACGGCTACAAGTCCGGCGTGATCACCGATCAGCGCCTGCACGACGCGCTGCGCCGGATTCTGGGGTTGAAGGCCAGCCTGGGGCTGCATAAGAAACTCCCGGAAGAACTGACGCCGTCGCCGGGAGCGCTGCGGCTGATCGGCAGCGAGGCGCACCTCGCCGTCGCTGCCGAAATCGCCGACAAGACCGTCACCTTGATCAAGGACACTGCCGGCAACCTGCCCATCACACCGGAAACGTATAAGCGTATTCGCCTGTACGGCATCTCCGGCGGTTCCGATTTCACCCGGGCGGATCCGTTGGCCTATCTGGATACGGTCAAAGAAGAACTTGAAACCGCCGGTTTCGAGGTCCACCTCTTCAAGACGGCGGAGCAACGCGAAGCTGCGGGGGAGGCGGGCGTGAACTTCATGAGCGTCATCTCCGACGAAGCCACCGGCGATTATGCGGAAAAGTACGATGCCGCGTTCGTCTTTGCCAATGTCAAGGGCTTTGCCCAGGAGGCTGCGATCCGCATCAAGTGGTCCAGTCCCATGGCGGCGGAAATCCCTTGGTACGTCACGGAAGTACCCACGGTGTTCGTCTCGCTGAACCAGCCAAACCACTTGATCGATGTGCCGATGGTCAAGACGGCCATCAACGCCCACGCAGGGACCCGCGAGGCCATTCGGGCAACCATCCAGAAAATCCAGGGCAAGTCCGACCTCCAAGGGACGTTCAACGAGAATGTGTTCTGCGACTCGTTCGACACCCGGCTCTAGGTTCTTTTTCCTTGAATTCTAGGGGTTAGGAAGGACTCCTTGCTGACTGATTAGCGTCAGTCCGCAGGGAGTCCGGTCGGCACAGGCACCGAGGCATCCACCGGGGCACGTTGACGTCCGTGACCGGCCTGATGCGCAAGGTCGGCGTGTTCATCACCTGCTGGAACGACCGTTCCCACCCCTTGACGTGGACCAAATGGTGCTTCACAAAGACTCTCACACGTACGTCACGGCGCGGCCGAAGTCGCCAGAGGTACCTTCTGCGAACTAGATTCCCCTTGGGGTGAAGGTTTCTTTCTCAACATGGCGGGGCGCTCCACCAAGTAATACGTCAAGGCAGACAGTGGCAAAACGATTCCGAGGACAAGGATGGTGTTGAAGGGAAGTGCCAGCACGGTTCCTCCAACTGTTAGTTTGTGTGTCATGAGCCAAAAAATGACCGGGAGATGCCACAGGTAGATGCTGTAACTGATAGTCCCTGTGAACCTAATCGGACGCCATTCAAACAATAGCGCGAGTCTATTTGCCCCTCCGTCTCGTGATGATGGGAGGACAACGGCAAGAAGGACAAGAGCCGAGGCGACGCCAGCCATATTCGACAAGTAGGGCATTGTGCCTGACATACCGGCCCATATGGCAGCTACAGCTGCGGCAAGGAGGACCACCTTTACCCAAGCCGCAACACGCTGAACACCACGCTCATCCAGGGCGACAACAACCAGTGCCGCCGCGATTCCATAGCCAAACAGGTCAGCTTGTCCCAGGAAACTCCTCAGTAAAACTGCAGTACCAGTCTGCCCAAAGGCAAAATCAACGCGTTGGGTGTAGTCAAGGTGATCGGCCGCCGCATGGCCCCAGGAAGTCACTCCCAATCCGATAACGACCAGGGCAACCGGGGCAATCGCTAGAGCCACTGCCTTGCTGGTTCCCAGCCGCACGAGCCGGGCCGAAAGTAGCGCCATCAACGGCACCGCTACGTAAAAAGTGATCTCGGCCGTCAACGACCAAGCGACGGGAAGGCCGCTCATGACGAACTGTGGAATAAACATATGTACTAGCAACGCATTGGCAAGGAACTTTATGGGCTCGGTCAGGCGTCCGATATTGTCCGGGCCAAACCCGTGTGTGCTGCCTTTGATGTAGACAGACCCCATAACGAGGGCGGTCGCTCCCAATATGACAAGGTAAGCGGGGTAGATCCGCAGTAACCTGTTGGCTGCATAACGCCGAATTGAAGGGAGCTCTTTGCCTCGCATGATCGACGTGACGAACGGCCTGAACAGCAGGAACCCTGACAGGACAAAGAAGAGTGGAAGCCCTTGGCCGAGAAGAGGCAGAAAAACCTGGCCGACTGGTCCCAAATGAACTTCGTCCGAGGCCATGAGGCCGACGTGATATGCCAGCACTGATAGAGCCGCTGCCGCGCGCAGTCCTTCGATGCCGGCTAGCCGGCGTCCCCAGGAGGGGAGAGGCTCGACGATTTTTTTCACGGTGGCTCCTTCAGGAGGGACGATCGATGTTGATGAAGCAGTGAACACGACGCGTCAAGGCCGCAGGTCGTTGCAATGGACCTGCACCTTCCATGCCCCCGGCGCCGTTCCGATTGGATATTCGGTCATCCCAGGATCAGCGATACAAGCGACTCTGGCAGTTGCAACGCCGGTTGCCCAGAGCGGTCCCTCCTGACGGAATGCCGATGACGGAAAGAAATACAAGCACTGCAGAACAAGGAAGGCGGCTAAAACACCCGTGGTGGCCTTTGGAGAAGTATTTTCCCATAAGACTGCCAACAATGGAACCAGGGCAAGTAGGAACATCGATGGGACAGTGCTATATCTCCCCAAAAGGAAGGCGCCCCATTGGGTCACACCAAACTCTGAGTAATCAAACGTGTCCGAAAAGTTGAATACTGCCGCTGCAGTCCACACACCCACCGAAGCCGCTACGAACGAAAGTGCTGCCACGCGAATACGCATGGAGCCCTTCAACAGAAGATACAAAAAAGCAAGAAAAAATGGTAATGCGGCCAAGACTACAGGCAACACTCCGAAGTTCAGGATATTGCGGGAAATTTGTCTTGATGTGCCGAAGATTACTGCCGAACTGCTGTTGAGGAACCATCCTTCGGCTACCGAAGCAACGTTGACTGGCGCGAAAGGAGCAGAACGCGGATAGGACAGGGTGGTAATGATCTGGCATGTGATGCCCACCAGCAAGCCGAGTCGAGCCGGTAAAAGTGCCTTGTCCTTGAACCGGTAGAGGAAGAGCGGAACGAACATCACCGTCAGAATCTCGGTGAGAGATGCCAACGCTGCCACGACGAAAAGTAGGACACCCTCATATTTCGATTGCGTGGGCTTGATAAGCAGCCAGGGTACCAACCACAGCAGATACCAATGAATGTTGGCAAAGTTACCCTGAGTCTCCAGCGCGCCGGGAGCAACAAAAATAGTGATCGATGCCCACGCCAGTCGGATCAGAACATTTGTGGTGAGGGCCCTCGAACAATGAAACACCATCAGGGCGATGAGGGTAATCAGGAGACAACTCAACGAGGAAACGGCTATGGCAAAGTCGTCGATTGAAAAGAACCTGACCACAAACTTCGTCATAGCCCGCGGAACTACATGCAGATAGCCCTGGTACGGAGCAAACACATCCAGCAATCCACGGCGGCTCAGCGCGTCTTGGAGAAAGACTGCGCCGTCCTCCGCCCAGATGGTCCCTTGAGCTGTAGGGCTGAGGCGACCGAATGCGACCAGGGTGCCTGCGAGCACCGCCCCGAATGTAGAAGGAATTATCCACCCGATTTTCATCGGAACTACATTGATTTTCATCGGAACTACATTTCTGTCGCTGCTTTTCATAGTCCCTCTTCGACCACCGACGCGGAGCGCACGTGGAGTATCTATTGGTAGCAGTCCTGATTAGGGGCCCTGCAGTGCCTGCACCGCATGCATATTACCTCACCCAGATAGTGCCTACGAAAATACGCCGCCCGTCATGGGCTGCGCTCGAACTGGGCCTGCATCGGCTAGACGGCGGGTATTTCGCGTACGTTCAACGAGAACCTGTTCTGCGATTCGTTCCACATCCGGCTTTAGCCTGGTTCGTCCTGCGGCGGCTAATTCCCAGCGGCACGGGGAGTGGCCGTCGCATGCCCGGTGCTCCGCATGGGGGATTGGAGTTCGAATCTCCCGGCCTCCATATTGTCGATGCCTCGCAGTAGTATTCGGGCATGCCTGACCAGCCCGAATATCCCGCGCCGTTGAATTCAGTCGGCGCCCCGCCCCCACGGCAAACGGAACCGCTGTCAACCGTTTCAAGGGTGCCTGTTATCGCCAAGCTCGTTTGGCCGAAGTACCTTCAATATGTTCCGGCCATGGTCACGCGGACGTCGGAGGGCAAGGTCTTGGTGCAGTGGTGGCCGAACCCCTTCGGATCGGCTACCAGATTGACCTGGCTAAAGGATACGGACGTGAGGGCCGAGCTGCGCTATGAACGTTGAGCGCTGAGAGCGTTGAGTCAGGCGGCCGGGTTCGCGACGTCCACCAACTTGGTGTTGTCGTCCACGAGTTCCACGGGCCTCATCATCCATGCCGACGCCAAGCCATACGCCTCGCCCAGCACGGCGTCCAACAGGGCCTGGCCCCTGGTTTCCTTGGGGTCGATCCAATCGTCGATCATGTCTGGAGAAATCGGAACCGGGATCCGGTCATGCAAGTTGTGCAGTCTCTCGTGAACGCCTTCCGGAGGGGAATCCATGGTCAGGATCGAGCAGGACAAACGCCAGGCGCCGGGCGCGGACTTGTCCTCGATGCTCTCGTCGCGCCATGGCGCAAACAATCCGGCGAAGGTAATCAACTCATCCTGAGGTTCGACGATGTAGCGCTGCTTGGGATCCTTCCGGCCAGGCCCCGATTTCTTCCACTCGTAGTACGCAGAAGCGGGGACAACCGCCCGCCACTTCGGCAGGGAAGCCCTGAATACCGGGGTTGACCCAGCCGTTTCCGAGCGTGCATTCCAAGTCGGTACCTTCGAATCGAAGGACTTGGAGAATGTCGGAACCAAGCCCCAGCGCCCGGCCGCGAGCTCGCGTCCGACCGAATCGTCCCCGGCCCGTCCCCGCAGAAAGACCACGGGGTCTGTCGGGTTGATCTGGAGCGTTGGCGAGGGGTAGTCGGTATCACCGCGCAGCACGGCACCGAGCTTCCTCGAGAGATAGTCTGCTTCGAAACCGACACTGAACCGACCGCACATATCGACATTCTCGCGTAGCGCTTGGGACAACGCCAGCTGTAGAAGCCCATACTGGAGCAATACGGAAGCCGCACCCTGACAACACGGACATTGGAGGGCCCCATGAGCAACCCGCGTGGCGAGGACACGCCGCTGGCCAAGGCGAGCCCCGCCCGCTTGGCCGGTCCGGTGCTGGCCGGGGTGCTCCCGCACCAGCCTGTCACGGTGGTCGAGAAGGCCGCCGAAGTAGCGCTCAGCGCCGGATTGGAACTGGTCCTGGCTTTCGCTGATGTCACGAGCTTCCCTGCCGCCGGGGACCGGGATGGGCATCTGGCGGCCCAACCGATCGATCCCGACGGAATCGACGACGACGCCGCGGCCATCTCGGAGTCGCTCCAATCCCGCATCGCGGATCAACTCGACGGAACGGGCGTGCGGTGGACCTTCGTGACGCTCGCCGGCGAGCCTGCCCGGTCACTGGGCCGTTATGCGGCGAGTATCAATGCATCCATGATCGTCGTGGGAACCAAGGAACACGGCCTCGGCCCGAAGTTTGAAGGACTGGTCACCGGATCGGTAGCCTTGCACCTGGCGCATCGCCAGAACTGCCCCGTGCTCATGGTTCCCTTGGGCCGTCACGACCCAAGCAGGGATCAATGAAGGAAAGCAGCACCGCCCCGCCAGGAGCCAAAGCCCAGACGGCACCACCGGACCGGCACCCGCACCGCCCGCTCCATCTGCACGGGCGGTTCGTTCTGCTTGTCGCGGCGGGCGGAATCCTGGGGGCTTTGAGCCGCTACGGGTTCGGCATGGCCCTTCCGGCGCCAAACGCGTGGCCGCTGCCCACCTTGCTTATCAATCTGTCCGGTGCGCTCGCGCTTGGCTGGCTCCTCGAAGCGCTCGCCCGGAGCGGGCCCGACGCCGGTCTCCGCCGGATTGCCCGCTTGGGCATCGGAAGTGGTTTCCTTGGGGCCTACACCACGTACAGCACCTTGGCCCTGGACTCGGTGCATCTCTTCGGAGCAGGACGCGGGATGGACGCCATCTGGTATCTGGTAGCCAGCCTGTTAGGCGGTGTCGCGGCCACAACCCTCGGTATTTGGCTTGGGGCGCTCCAGCACAAGTCCGCCCGAGAGAGGCAGAAGGCCCGGCCATGACCCTCCTTCTGATAGCGCTCGCGGGTGGCGCAGGGGCGGCCGCCCGGTTCGTGGTGGATGGGGTGGTCCGTTCCTGGGCCCGGACTGCTCTGCCGCTCGGCACGATCTTCATCAACCTCTCCGGGTCGCTGCTCATGGGGATCCTGGCAGGGCTCGTGATGTCACATCAGGCTCCCGAATCACTTCAGCTGATTCTCGGCACCGGATTCCTCGGCGGATACACGACCTTCAGTACGGCAAGTTTGGAGACCGTCCGGCTTGTCCAGGCCGGCCGCACCGGCCTGGCCCTCCTCAACGGAGTAGGCACTATGGCGGCATGCGTCGGAGCCGCGGCAGCCGGCGTCGGGCTCGTTTTTTTGCTCTGAAGCTCCTGCCCGCACCAAGTGCCAAAGGTAGGATCGGGCGCATGGCAAAGAAGACATTCAACGAGCTCCTGTCCGCCCAGGTTGGAAACGAGTTTGCTGCGTCCCAACAGTACATCGCGGTGGCGGTCTACTTTGATGGCCAGGATCTACCGCAGCTGGCGGCACACTTCTACCGCCAGGCACTGGAAGAGCGCAACCACGCCATGATGATGGTCCAGTACATGTTGGACCGTAACCAGCCGGTCCAGATTCCGGGAGTTCCGGCCGTCCGCAACGACTTTGCCAACGTGCAGGAGCCGATTGCCTTGGCGTTGGCCCAGGAAAAGGAAGTCACCCGCAACATCGAGGAGCTCTTCCGGGCAGCGAGGGATCAGAATGATCCCCTCGGCGAGCAATTCATGTTGTGGTTCCTGAAGGAGCAGGTCGAAGAAGTTGCCTCGATGACTACTTTGTTGAATATCGCAGAGCGCGCGGACAACCTCTTCGACATCGAGAACTATGTCGCCCGGGAGCAAGTCGGCGACGGCGGCAACGACATCGGTGCGCCGCCCACCGCCGGAGGGGCGATCTAGGGCGTCCTTCGTCTTCTGACTGAAGTCACCGCCCCCGATCGCCTACCGGACACCCCCCTGTGGCGTGCTACTGCCGATAGCGGCCTGAATCTTCCGAACGATTGACCCAAGAAGGCCCGACGCGAGAAGTCCGGAACCGAGCGGGCCCGCGGAGTCCTCACCCACCGGCGGCAGCTGCCGAAGCGCCGCCCTCACTTCAGCACTCATGTTCGCGAGTTGCCAGGAGATCTCGTCGGAGATGGCCGTGGGCTGATCCGGAGTGGCCAGCCCGGCCGCTTTCGCGGCGTCGAGTTCACCGTGAGCAAACGCCCGAGCGCGGGCGATGGCATCACGTGGTCGGCCGTCTGTGGGGGCCTCCGTCTCGAAGAAGACCAGGACTCGCTCAGCACAGTCCGCCGCCCATGCCGCGACGATGCGGCGATCGGCCTCGCTCAGTGACTGAGGGGAAGACATGCCAAAATTTTCACACACCGCCCCACGTGCTCCGGATCTTTCATGAGCCGCATCTCCGACGTAGCCGGTAGGGGCCGACGTAGCCAGGCTAAGGCAGCGGGTTGTTCGCGCCCCAGTTGTCCTTCGAGCCGCGGATCCTGGATAGCACGCGATACTTCCAGAACGCGATACCAGCGAAAATGACGGCTGCAACGGTCCCACCGACGATGCCAATCACTTGTTTCGGAGTATCGACGGGGTACATCCCCGACAGCGTCATCGCGATGCGACCGAGGATATCGACGAGCAACAGAAGTACCGCGGCAAGCACGGTGCGCCGAGTGAACCACAACAGGAGTGTTCCTCCAGCGACGTAGCACAAGCCGAGGCCAACCCCCATGATCGTGGTGAGCGCGTCTGCTGCTGTGACCAACCCCACGAAGTCATGCGCGAAGCCCGTGACGACCTCGGCAAAGCCGAAGATGATCATCAGCACGGCAACGACGAAGACGAGCGTCTGCTTCCGTACGGTCGTTCTCAGGTTCAAACCTGCCATATCTCTACCTCGCGTAGACCATTACTGAAGCGTAGGGCCGTTTGCCAAGGCCGTGCCTTCAGCTGCCCCCGGCCTCCACTTCTTCAAAAGGCACCGAGGACTCCACCCGGCCCAGGAGCGACAGCCGGCTCGCGATTCCGGCCAGGTCAACGGGCTGGGCGCTTCTTTGCTGGGAGCCAGTCCGGTGCGCCGGATCCTGGGCAAGATCCCAGTCCAGGGGGCCGTGGCCCACCAGGAACAGCGTGATGTCCTGGTCGTAGAGGACATCCACCACATTGCTGAACCGTTGCCAGGCCGGTGCAGAACCGGCGGTCGACCCGATCGTCGGCGACGGCACGCCGTCGATCACCCAGGTTCCGTAGTCCTCCGCCAAAGCCAAGTAGTCCGCCGTCGACATGAGGCGGCCGCACAATTCCGCGAAACTGACCCAGAGCATGTCGTCGGCCGCCTTGACGGTGAGTCGTTGCGTCGTGGGCGTGAGGATCCGCTCTTGTGCCTTCGATGGCGGGAACAAACCGAAGGCTCCGAGTTGCGCAGGCGTTCCGGGCGTAATGATCTTGCCCCTGCTGAATGCCTTCAGTCCACTGGAGCCGCTGGGTGTCGCAGCGGAACCGGGAACCTGCGAACGCCGGAAATCTGTGTCTCCGTCGATCTCCATGATGTCCATCATCTCCTTGATCACCCCGATGGTCGGCACGAAGTGATCGTGCCACAGAGGGTTCGGCAACAATTTATCCGGTGGATAGTTCGACGTCACCTCGATGCAGTTGGCGGAAGAAATCATGGAAATGGATGCGCCTTTTACGCCCCGGCAACTGGCGGTAAAAGCTGTCCATGAGCCAGCTTTTGCCGCGCCCCACCGGACCGTGAAGGTAGACGCTGCGCGGGGTCCGCCATCGTAGGAGTCCCGGGCGGCGGAGTCCCTCGCGCCCGACAGTGAGGGCCTCGCCGAGCTGGCAGAGCCGGGCAGCGGCCGCGGCCTGGGCCGGCTCCAGGACGAAACCTGAAGCGTCGGCGTCGGCGATGATCTCCGCCATGAGAGCTGACGCATCGAGGCGTCGCCCGGCAGAGGCAGGGAACACTAGAGCCAGTTCTTCCGCTTGAAGATGACATACATGACAAAGCCCGCGGCAACCATCATGCCGAGCGCCATGGGATAGCCGAACGTCCAATGGAGCTCGGGCATGATGTCGAAGTTCATGCCGTAGAGCCCGGTAACGAATGCCGGTGCAAAGAAGATCGCGGCCCACGAGGAGATCTTCTTGGTTTGTTCGTTTTGTGCCGCACTCGCCTCGTTTTGCCGGTTCGCGGTCAGGGTCCCGTCGAGGGTCAGGGCGTTTTGAAGCAGGTCCCGGAAACCATTGGCGCGGGATATGACTTGTTCGACGTGGTCCTCCACATCGCGGAGTTTGCGCTGCAGTTCGATGTCGACACCGTATTTCTCGAACCCGCGCTTCAGGGAGGCCATCATGTCCGGGAGGGGGTTGATTGCGCGCTGGAACTGGATGACCTCGCGGGCAAGTTCATAGATGCGCCGCGAAACCAGGGGATCCCCGCCGAAGAGCTGGTCCTCGATCTCGTCGATGTCGTTTTCCAGCCCCGAGATCACGGGGCCGTAGTCGTCCACCACTCGGTCCAACAATGCGTAAAGGACGGCTTCGGGACCATGGCGCAGAAGCTCCGGTTGTTGTTCCAGATCGCGACGGACCCTGGCCACCCCGGGTGTTTCAGCGTGCCGGACCGTGACCACGAAGTTCCTCCCCGTGAAGATATGCAGTTCACCGAACTCCACGGTCTCCGTAGCGTCCACGTATCGCGCAGGCCGCAGGACGGTGAAGAGGTTGTTGTCGTACCGCTCCAGCTTGGGCCGCTGGTGGGCATTGACGGCGTCCTCTACGGCGAGCAAGTGGAGGCCGAACTCGGCGGCCACTGCCGCCATTTCCGTCTCGTCCGGCCGGTACAGTCCAATCCACACCATCCCGCCGTGGGCGGCCAGTGTTTCGACGCTTTGCTCAAGGCTTTCCGGAGTCGCGGTCCGGATACCGTTCACATAGACGGCATTGTCAATGATGGTCACGAGGTTATTCTCCTCCCTTACGGCAAAGCCCCGATGATTGACCCGGCGACAGTCATGGCCACGATGTCATGGCCGGAGTCGATGAGGGTCACGGCAGACGGTCTGCCCGCGAAGCCGTTGTGGATCACGTGGGCGCCAACGCGGAAGACGACCGCAATGACCAGCGCAAAAAATCCGCCGGCCAGGCTTCCATGCACACCGAGCCTGCCGATAAGGACGGCCAACAGGATGCTCGTGAGTGCTGCGGCCACCATCATGGGGATCCAGATTCCTGGGCCGCCGTCGATCTTCTTGAGGTCTTCCTCGGTCTTGCCGATGGCCTGCATCCACCGTCTGCCGAGGACCGCCGGCATGTACCAGACAAATCCGATGACCATGCTGGAAACGAACGCCAGGAGTATGGCCAGCCAATTGAGGTGCTGAAGAGAAGAGAGCCAATCCATTCTGGAATCCTAGTCGGCTTCCCTGAGTGGCGAATCGGTGGAAACCTGCGCTTTGACCCGTTTCGTGGCGCCGGCCGCCCCGGCCGCGTCCACGAGCCTGCCGATGAGCGGCTCTGTCCGGTAGGGGATATGGGTGTGCAGGGCAAGGACCGTTTCTGTGCGGATGACGCCTTTGGTTCTGAGGATGGAGCGAAGCGCGGTTTGCAGGTTGTGCGTGTCGGTGGCCACCACCCGGCATAGGAGATCGCCCCTCCCGGAGATTTCATGCACCTCAAGGACCTGGGGGATGCGGCGCAAGGCTCCGATCACGCCGTCGAGTTCCCGGTGGGTGACCTCCAACGTCACGAAGCCGACGACGTCGTACCCCACCTTTTCGAGGTCGACCTCGCGGCCGCCGTCGTTCAGTACGCCCGAGCGGACCAGACGCCGCATCCTCGATTGGGCGGTGTTGCGTGCGATCCCCAAGGACTCGCTGAGTTCGCCGACCTGAACCCTGGGATCACGGATCAACTCGAGCAGGATCTTCAGGTCCGTCGGATCGAGGGTGTTCAAATCATCACTCCAGCTCATTTTTGGTCATCCTTGGACGTCAATTTTGACTGTCCTGATCAATTCTTCCACGGAGATCTGATCTATATGGCAGATCTACGACATCCTGTTGCCATCAATATCTTGGGCCGTACAGTCCCGGCCCACAAGGCCAGGTTTCGCGACGGCCGCTGAGGCGAAGGCACGGAAATGACTGTCTTTAGCGAACTGCGCATGCGACCGGCCACCGCCGGGCGCTGGGGCTGGGATGCTTCCACCACGGCACGGCTGGTCCTGGCCGGCGCCGTCACGTTCACACTGCTTGTCGGTGCCAACTTGGCGAGCCCGCTGTATCCGTTGCTTCAGGCGGAGCTGGGAATTACGTCACTGGGCGTGGCGATTGCCTTTGCGAGCTACGTCCTGGCGCTGGTGGCCGTGTTGATGCTCGCCGGCCACTGGTCGGACCATATCGGCCGGCGTGCGGCGCTGGTGCTGGCTGTCCTAGTGGGCTTCGTGGGCGGGCTGGTTTTCGCCAACGCTGACAGCCTCTTGATGCTCTCTGCCGGCCGCATGCTCCAAGGCGTTGCCGTAGGCCTCGCAACCGGAGCGAGCTCGGCGGCTTTGCGCGAATTGCTTCCGTCCCGGCCTGAGTGGGCTTCCCGCTTCACGTTGCTGTCTTCCTCCGGAGGGGTGGCCGCGGGTCCCGCAATCGGCGGATTGCTTTCGCTGCTCCCGGGTGCCACCTCGACGCCGTTCTTCATCCACGCGGCCGTCCTGCTCCTATTGCTTGTCCCGCTTTGGCTTCTCAAGGCACGCCCGGCGATTCGGCCTGCCGAAGGCCCGCGTCCCTACACCGTGCTCGCCCCGCGACGGCCCTCCGTGTCGCGGGAAGCCAGGGGAGCGTTTTGGCTGGCCTCAAGCGTGGGATTCCTCAGTTTTGCTGTGTTCGGATTCTGCCTTTCGCTCGCGCCCGGCTACTTCGCCGTCGTCGTGCACGCAGATTCGCGCCCCATGACCGGACTGCTCGCCGGACTGACGCTCGGTGCGTCCGCGCTCAGCCAATTGCTGACAGTCCGCGGACGGTTCGCCGTGCCCATGGGACTGGCGGTCCTGGGAGTTTCCATTGTCCTGGTCGGCGCGGCGGCATCCCTGTCCAGTCCGGTGCTGCTGGTGGCAGCGAGCCTGTCCGCGGGGGTGGGGCAGGGGATCGCCTTCCGGCTGGTGTTCAACGATGTTGCAAGCAAGGTGGAAGCGTCCCGGCATGCCCAGATCATCAGCACCGTCTACGTGATCACCTACCTTGGCAGTGCTGTGCCGGTCATCGGGCTGGGCCTGGCCGCCTCGGTCATTGGGCTGGGCGCCGCTGCCAGCTATTTCACTGTGGTGTGCGGGCTTGCGGCGACGGTCTTGGCTGCCTTGTCCCTTCGTAGGGTGCTCCGGAACGGCTGACGGGCGGTTGATCCGCCAAGTCCAAGTTCGCAAAGATTGATTTGCAAAGAAATGCTTGCAAAGGTTTCTTTGCAAGAGTAGCGTTTCCGGCATGGACAAGGTTCAAGAGCAGGAATTCCCCGTCCGCAAGGTCGATACGGCATCCCTGAAAGCGCTCGCGCACCCCCTGCGCGTTCAAATCCTCGAGATGCTGTCCCGTTATGGGCCACAGACCGCCTGCAGCCTGGCCGAACTCCTCGATGAATCCAGTGGTGCTACCAGCTACCACTTGCGGCAACTCGCCAAGTTCGACTTCGTCCACGAAGTCCAAGGCAAGGGGACTGCGCGGGAGCGGTGGTGGGAGCGGCCCAAGGGCGCTATCCAGATCACTTCGCCCGAGTTGGCACATTCGCCGGCAACGCAGGAGGCATCGCGGCTGGTCACCCGTGAGTTCGAACGCAGCAGGCAGGCCGTGCTCGCCGACTTCATGGCGCACGGCATGGACTCCCTGAGCGAAGACTGGCTCGACGCTGCCATCGTCAACACTGCCAACGCCCGGATGTCGGCCGAGCAGCTCGGACGCTACGCCCACGCCATGGAAGCCTTCGCCCGCAATCTTCTGGAGGAAATCAGGAGCGAACCCGAGGCGGACGATGCCCGCCCTGTGCAGATCCATTTCAACGCATTCCCGATCCTGGGCGTCCCGGCGTGGGCCGGAGACAAGAAATCCCGCGACGCGAAGTCGCACGCAGCAGCCACCGAAGGGAAAGAGTCATGAGCACTGCCACCGCATCATGCGGCACCTACCGCCGGCCCTCCATGCTGGAATCGGCAGCAGCCGGAGTCGGAGCCGGCCTGGTTTCCTGGGCCGAGCGCAGGCGCTACATTCCTCCGGTCGACCTGGCCGCGCAGCGAGCGGCGTCCAGGCGGCGGCAGGAACTCGGTGATCTTCGCCGGGACGCCATGGGGGCTTCTCACTCGGGCCTCGAGCCAGGTCACTGAGCTGGGTCTAACCCGACCGCTATTCCGGCAGTGGCCCGTGATTGCCTTGGATGTGGGCAAAGACCAAAGTGGTCTCGGTGTGGCCCACCACTGGGTCGGTGGCGAGGTTGTCCAGGACCCAGTCGCGAAGGTCGTCGGTGTTGGCAACTGCGATATGCAGCAGATAGTCCACGGAGCCCGAAGTGTGGAAGGTGGAGATCACTGCAGGGAGGGCGGGAACCCGGGCCGTGAAGCGGTCAATCTGGTCGCGGTCATGGGCGCGTAGGCGCACGGCGATCAAGGCCTGGACCGATCGGCCGATTGCCGGGAGGCTGAGGACAGCCTCGAAGCCCTCGATAATGCCGCGTTCGGAAAGCGACCGCGTGCGCATGAGCGCCGTCGACGGAGCGATTCCGACCAGTTCGGCCAGTTGCTTGTTGGAGATCCGGGCGTCGTCAACCAAAGCCGCGAGGATGCGTTCGTCGATCGCATCCAAGGGCTCGCTGATGCCGACGGGCCGAACGTTCTTCGGGGTGGTGCTCACGGATCCTCCTGAAAGTGCTGTCTATTCATCATAGATGCCATTTTCCGCTCAATCCATTCATTTGCACTGTCAATCTCCGAATTATTGCCAGATACTAACCGAATTCAACGGTGAATAATTCAAGGAGAGCAGTGACAGCCATCGATACACTCGCAGTCCACGCGGGCCGGACAGGACTCACGGAACAGGGCCTGCACGCAGTCCCGATCGACCTATCAACCACGGCGCCTTTGCCTTCTGTCCACGACGGCGGCCTCGCTTACGAGCAGATGGCTACGGGCGGCGTGCCCCTCGAGGGCCAGAGCACGGTGTACCAGCGTCTTTGGAATCCTACGGTAGCCAGGTTCGAAGACGGCGTAGCGGCGCTCGAAGGTGCAGCGCAATCTGTCGGTTTTGCCTCGGGCATGGCTGCCTTCAGCGCAGTGCTGCTGGCCGCCCAATCGGAAGGCAAGACGCACGTGGTTGCGGTGCGGCCTCTCTACGGCGGCACGGACCACGTCCTGGCCAGCGGCCTGCTTGGCAACCAGGTCACCTTCGTCAAGGCCGACGGTGTGCAGGATGCCCTTCGTCCGGACACGGGACTGGTGGTGGTGGAAACGCCCGCGAACCCGAGCCTGGATCTGGTGGACCTTAACCGACTGGTGGCCGACGCCGGAGATGTTCCGGTTCTCGTGGACAACACTTTTGCCACCCCGATCCTCCAGCAACCGCTCAGGCACGGCGTCGCGATGGTGCTTCACAGCGCCACGAAATTCCTGGGCGGCCACGGCGACGCCATGGGTGGCGTGGTGGCAACAAGTCCAGAGTGGGCCACTCGCCTGCGCCGGGTTCGTGCCGTGACCGGCGGCATCCTGACTCCGTGGCCCGCCTACCTGTTGCACCGGGGCCTGTCGACCCTTCCCATTCGGGTGCGGGCCCAGCAGGATCACGCCCACAAGATCGCTGCAGCGCTCGCCGGCCACGAGCTCGTCGCCAAGGTGTACTACCCGGGGCTTCCCGAGTGCGATCCGCTGCACTTGGTGGGTACGCAGATGAGCGGTCCGGGTTCGTTGATCTCTTTCGACCTTGAATCGGCCGAGCATGCGGAGCGCATTCCGGGCTCCGTCCGCCTCATTACGCACGCAGTGTCGCTGGGTGGTACCGACACGCTGATCCAACACCCCGCCGGGTTGACCCACCGCCCTGTGGCTCCGGAGGCCAAGCCCCAGGCGCGCATGCTTAGGCTTTCCATCGGCCTGGAAGATCCCGCCGACATCATCGACGACCTGGTCCAGGCCATCGAGTCCACCCGTTAGCCCTATTCCGGACCTTGAGTCTTGGTTACCTAAGGCAATCGGCTGGTTACCGTAGGTCGTTCGACATACCATGAAGTTGCTGGGGTTGTCAATTTCCAAAGGTGAATCGGATGACTCAAGGAGGCACTCGGAATGAGTGAAGTCAGTCCACTACGGAATGCAGTCCGCAAAGGAAGCGGCCTCAAGCAACTGGGTGGTACTTGGGGTGAGCTCCTTGCCGAGTTCCTCGGCACATTTGTGCTGATCGCTTTCGGCGACGGGGTTGTGGCCATGGCGGTTGCCGCCTTGCCCGGCTCGGGACGGGCCGCGACGTCGACCACGATCTTCATGGCCGCCGGCGACTGGCTGTTGATCACGTGGGGATGGGCCATAGCGGTAATGATGGCAATCTACGTCGGCGGTGGGGTCAGCGGGGCGCACATCAATCCGGCGGTGACGGTGGCTTTCGCGGTCCGGCGGAAGTTCCCGTGGAAAAAGGTAGGCCCGTACATCCTTGCCCAGATTGTTGGGGCTTTCGCCGGAGCCGCGCTGGTGTACCTGCTTTATCACGATGCCATCGACGCCTATAACAAGGCTGTAGGCACCGGGCGCGCGGATCCAAAGGGGCTGGCGACCTACTCCATTTTCGCGACCTTCCCGGCACCGTATTTCAACGGTAATCCCGTGGGTCCATTGGTCGACCAAATTGTTGGCACGGCTTTCCTCGTCTTGTTCGTCGTGGCCATCATCGACATGCGCAACACGGCCGTGCAGTCGAACCTGGGCCCGTTCATGATCGGGCTGGCCGTGGCGGCGATCGGCATGTCCGTGGGCGCGAACGCCGGATACGCCATCAACCCTGCCCGTGACTTCGGACCACGGCTGTTTGCGTGGCTCGCCGGATGGGGGCAGACGGCTCTGCCGGGCACCGTTGACGGAGCGTTCAGCGGGTATTTCTGGATCCCGATTGTCGGCCCCCTCGTCGGTGGAGTGATCGGTGTGCTGATCTACGACTGGTTCATCGGGGACGTGCTCCATGCGCGCACCCTGTTGGCGGAACCCACGCTTCCGGGACGGGCGGGCGCAGACATCGCTCCGGCGTCCGAACCTAAACGGGCAGCCTAGAGGTAATTCAATCCGGGGGTCCATCTGCCGTGCCGTGCGGCGCGTACGTGGTCACGCGGAGGAGACGACGACGGCGACTTGGCGCGCCGGGGATCGGTGCACGACGGCGGTGATCACCGCCGTCGTGCACCCCAGCGCGATGACCGTCCAAGCGAGTGCAGTCCAACCGAAAGCCTGGAAGGCGAGTCCTCCGGCCCAGCCGATAACGCTGGAACCCAGGTAGTAGGAGAGGTTGTACAACGAGGCTGCTTGTGCGCGGCCGCTCGTTGCGATGGTCCCGGTCCAGCCTGCTCCGATGCTGTGCGCGGCGAAGAAGCCGCCGGTGAAGACCACCAAGCCCGCCAGAACCGCGGCGATGTTGTCCCACAGAGTGAGTCCAAGGCCGGCCGTCATGGTCGCTATCCCGGCGAGCATGACCGTCCGCCGGCCGAAGCGCATGGACAATCCGGCTCCCCATCGGGAGCTCACGGTTCCGGACAAATAGGCGAGGAAAATCAGGCTGACTACGGTGGCGGGCAGTCCGAAGGGCGCGGCGTGGAGACGGAATCCGAGGTAGTTGTAGACGGCTACGAATCCACCCATCAACAGGAACGCTTGAATATAGAGGGCCAGCAGCCGTGGATTGGAAGAGTGGCCTGCCAGCGTCTTCATTGCCCCGCGGAAACCTCCGGCCGAACGCGGGGTGAAGCGGCGCGGTTTCGGGACCAGTACCAGAAACAGTGCGGCCGACGCTGTCGCAAGGATGGAGACTGCGAAGGCGGCGGCTCGCCAGCCCCACAATTCGCCGACGGGGCCCGCGAGCAAGCGGCCGGCAAGACCGCCGAGGGTGGTGCCGGCCACGTAGCTTCCAGCGGCCAGCGCGGCGTGCACCTTGTTGACTTCTTCATTCAAGTACGCGATCGCGATCGCCGGGATACCGCCGAGGGCCATGCCCTCCAGCGCCCTCAAAGCGAGGACAAGCGGAAAAGTGGGAGCCAGGGGGACGAGCAGGCCCAGGACGGTGGCCGCCGCGATTCCGATGGCCATGGCACGCACGCGGCCGATCTTGTCGGCAACGAAGGACCAGGGCAGCACCGTTGCCGCGAGGCCTACCGTGGCCAAGGAAATAGTGAGCGCCGCCTCTGCCGCGGTGATGTGCAGCTCGTTCGCCATGAGTGGCAGGACGGCCTGGGTGGAGTACAGCTGCGCGAACGTGGCCACGCCGGCGAGGGCCAACCCGGCGAGGATCCTCCGGTAGGCGGTGGAGCCCTTCAGATGGCCTTCCCAATCGGACTCTGCGGGACTCTTGGATACTGCGCTTTTACTCACTTCTCCACAGTATGGCGAGCGGAAGTGATGATTCCAATGCATGATTCACTTACGATTGATAGCGAGTATGGATGGTTTTGAAAATTGTCGATCCGAGGTGGACAAGCGTGGACATCGAACACAAGCACTTGGTCCAACTACTGCCGTTGCTCCCACTGCTAGCTGAGCTTGGCCGGACAGAACATGTCACCGAGACGGCCGAACTGCTCGGAGTACCCCAATCGACGGTGAGCCGGGCGCTCGCCCGGGCAAGCGCCGTCGTCGGGACCGAACTCCTTATCCGTGAGGGCCGCGGTGTCCGCCTGACCCCTGCAGCGAAGACGCTGCTTCCCTATATCGAAGCGGCGCTCGCGGAGTTCCAAGCGGGGCTGGACGTGGTCCGCCACGAATCCGATGTTGTCCGCGGTCGAATTGCGGTGACCTTCCAGCACACTTTCGGCGAGGCCACGTTGCCACTGCTCATGAGCGCATTCCGGAGCCGGCACCCCTTCACGGCCTTCGAGCTCAGCCAAGGAGCGCGTGCCGCCTGCCTTGAATCACTCATTGCCGGTGACGCCGACTTCGCCTTGACGGCTCCCGTGGCGGCTCCGGGCAGGAACCTCGGCTCGGCGGCGCTGTACCGCGAGCCTTTGCGGCTGGTGGTGCATCACCGCCATCCGGTGGCCCGGCGGGCCAGCGTGGGGCTCACCGAGCTCAAGCATGAGCCGTTCGTTTCCATGGGACCTGGTTTCGGCCTGCGCTCGCTGACCGACGCGATCTTCCGGGATGCGGGCTTTCGCCCTAGGGTGGCTTTCGAGAGCCAGGACTCGCATACCATCCGCGGGCTCGTGTCCGCCGGATTGGGCTACAGCATCCTGCCGCCGGGAGGACTGGGGCCGGGACCACAAGGGGTCCTGGATTCCACGGACCTCGGGTGGGTGGAAGTGCCGCTCGACTCGGAGCTCGCATACCGGGAGATAGGGATTGCCTGGCGCGAACGGCGCAAGGAACCGGACCCCGTCAGGCTTTTCCGGGAACTGGTGCTTTCCGAAGGGCCGGGGCTGCTCGCAGGGCTTGTCAAGGCTCGGTCCGGAAGCGAAGCGCGAGCCGGAACCCAATAGGACCACCCGTTGCGCCCGCGCTAGGCTTTTGGACGTGGAGACTGCAGAAAACAAGACCCCCCGGCCCGACGCAACGGTCATCGGGCTCGACATCGGCGGCACGAAGACCCGCGGTGTCCGGTTCGAAGACGGCAAACCGGTCCGAGACGAAAGCACGGGCAGCTCCAACGTCCAGAACGTCAGCAGGGAGACAGCGGCCAGGAATCTCGCCGAGCTCTTCGCCATGATCGGTGGCGGCGACGTGGACCGCGTCCTTGCCGGGGCAGGCGGAATCGACACCGACGCCGATGCCCGCGCCCTCGCCGAACTGATCGAACCCCATGTTCCGGGTGCACAAGTCACGGTGGTCCACGATTCCCGCTTGCTACTGGCGGCAGGCGGGGCCAGCACGGGAGTGGCTGTCATCGCCGGGACTGGATCCGCGGCCTGGGGAAAGAACGCCGAGGGGGAGGAAGCCCGTGCCGGCGGCTGGGGCTTTCTCCTGGGCGATGAGGGCAGCGGTTACTGGTTGGGCCGGGAAGCAGTGCGTCACAGCCTGCGCCGCATGAACAAAGGGCTCGAACCCGATGGCCTCACAGTGGCCCTCTTGGAATCCTGCGGAGTGGACGACCCAAATAAACTCATCGCACTGTTCCATTCGGAGGACACCGACCGGCGGTACTGGGCCCAGCGCGCGAACGCCGTGGTCGCGACCGCGCGCGAAGGGCTCGAGATCAGCCGCCAACTGCTGGACCAGGCAGGACGGGATCTCGCGGAGCTGGCGGCGCAGGCCGTTCGCCAGCTTGGCTTGCCCGGACCGGTGATTCTGGGCGGCGGGCTCGGCATGAACGTGGAGCCCTTGCAATCCGCTTTCCGGGCGGGACTTGCCGCGCACGGAATCACCGATGTGCGGGTCCTGGACCAGGAACCGGTTTTCGGTGTGCTGCGGATTGTCGCGGAACAGGCCTAAAAGCGACGCGCATACGGCTGGCGGATACGGAGAAAGACTGGCGACGCGCGAATTCCGGGGTCGCCAAACCTTTTGGGCGTCGCCAAACCTTAGTCAGTAGCCCTGTTCCGTGACCTCGGCTTGAGCTGGACACCCGGCATGGGCGGTGCGGGGATGCGCCCGGCTTCAGCTCCGGCGTCGGGCCCGTGGCCATGGATCCAACCGAATCGCGCGGTGCGGGCGTCCTCGTCGCTCAGGAGCGCCTGGGCTTCCCAGTCTTCGCGGGCCTGCTCCACTTCCTCGTGCGTCCGGCCCACGAAGTTCCACCACATCAGGATGTCCTCTTCGAAGGGTTCGCCGCCCAGGAGCATGAAGCGGGTTCCAGGAGATGCGTCGAGGCGGAGCGATTCCCGGCCCATGCCGAGGAAGGCCAAGGGGCCGGGGTCGACTTCTTGGCCGTCGATCACCGCGGAACCGTCCAGGACCAGAACCGCATGCTCGAAATCGGGATTCAGCGGCAGCTCGACGGCGCCCGAGGCTGAGACTTCGACCCCGACAATCGGGCTGTACATGACCGCGGGGGAGCGCTGCCCGGCGAATTCGCCCACGAGAACCGTAGCCCTGAAACCGTCCGCCACGACCACCGGCAGCTCGATGATCTGCTCGAACGACGGCGCCTGGTGCCTTACGGCGTCGGGCAAAGCAACCCACAACTGCAGGCCCCGGGACAGCGGCAGGAGGGCGCCGCCGTCGGGCGCGTCAGGGTGAAGTCCTGCCGGCAGGACGCCGAACTCGGAATGCGAAATGCCTCGGCCCGCCGTCATGATGTTCAACTGCCCGGGACGGACCACGACGTCGCTGCCGACGCTGTCGCGGTGCCGCACCTCGCCCTCGAGGGGCCATGTGACCGTCTGCAGTCCCATGTGCGGATGGGGAAGGACGCTCATCGCGATGCGGTCCGGGCCGAAGCTGTCCAGGAAGCACCAGGCGCCTACGGTCGGCATGCCGCGCTGGGGGAGCGTGCGGGAGACATTCATGGCCCGGACGCCGCCCAGGGGAACCTCGCGGGCCGGCCAGAGCTGCACAAAGGGTCCTTGCCCGGGATGTCCGGCTGGGCAGACTTCCTGCGACGGGGCCGTTTCCAAGTTGGTCACAATACAACTCCATGTGCTGAACAGTGTTCCTCCCAGCTTAGGCCTAGGCTGGCTCCATGAGCATCCAGTTCGACACCCGCCCGGCCGCGTACGGAGTGGTCATCCGCGACGGAGCGATCCTTCTCGCCTATTGGAAGCAAGACGGCAAGGAAGGCTGGACCCTCCCTGGAGGAGGCCTTGATTTGGGGGAGCATCCCGTGGACGGTTGCCGCCGCGAGATCCAGGAGGAAACAGGGTACGACGCCGATATCGGAGCGATGCTGGGCATCGACGTCGGCCACTGGCCGGGTGAGGAGCGGCTCGACGGATCAGACCGTGATTTCCAGGCAATCCGTCTGGTCTACGAGGCAAGCATCACGGGCGGCGAATTGACCCATGAGATAGACGGCAGCACGACCCACGCCGCCTGGGTGCCGCTGGGCAAGGTTTCCGGACTGAACCGGGTGTCCCTGGTCGATATCGGCCTCCGCCTGCACAGTGAGCGGCCCCTCAACGGAAAACTGCCGACGCCCTGAGCATTGCCGATTCATTACGGTCTTCGCGCCTGCGCTGACATCGTCGGTGGTGCTGGTTAGGCTGTAGAACATCAGTTCGCTGTTGATTGAGTTCCATCGTTGATATTTGCGGCCCGAAAAGTTAGGTAAGCCCCGGAATGGCTGAAGCCATGATTGAGTTCCAGAGCGTCACCAAGCAGTATCAGGGCGGACAACCCGCTGTTGATGGATTGAGCATGTCTATCGACAAGGGTGCCATCACCGTATTCGTCGGCCCCTCGGGCTGCGGAAAGACCACGTCCCTGCGGATGATCAACCGCATGGTAGAGCCCACCTCGGGCACCATCACTGTGGCCGGCAAGGATGTTTCGAACGAACCGGCCGCACAGTTGCGCCGCTCCATGGGTTACGTCATGCAGTCTTCGGGACTCATGCCGCACCGTTCCGTGCTGGACAACATTGCCACCGTTCCGCGGCTCAACGGCGTTTCCAGGGCGGCGGCCCGCAAACGGGCGGAAGAGCTGCTCGACGTCGTCGGGCTGGCTTCGGTGCTCGGCAAGCGGTACCCGTCCCAGTTGTCCGGCGGCCAGCAGCAGCGAGTCGGGGTGGCCCGCGCGCTCGCAGCGGACCCGCCCGTATTGCTCATGGACGAGCCCTTCAGCGCGGTGGACCCCGTGGTCCGCGACGAACTCCAGCAGGAACTCCTCCGGCTCCAGCGCGAACTGGCCAAGACCATCGTCTTCGTCACCCACGACATCGATGAGGCCACCGTGCTCGGTGACAAAGTGGCCGTCTTCGCCGTCGGGGGCAAATTGGCGCAATACGCGGCCCCGGAAGAGATCCTCCGGGCCCCCGCCAATGACTTCGTAGCATCCTTCGTAGGCCGTGACAGGGGGTTCCGCCACCTATCCTTCAACCCCGCCGATGCTGTTGCGGTGCATCCGGTCAAGACGGTCGAGGCCCCGCAAGTGGCCGCAGGGACCAACGAATGGGCCTTGGTGCTCGACGGCGACTCCCGGCCCATGGGATGGGCCTCGCCGCGCGACGGCGCCGGACTGATTCCCGGAGGCTCCTTGTTCCGGCGCGGGGATACGCTCCGCCGGGCGCTGGATGCCGCGTTGTCCTCACCTTCGGGCCTTGGCGTAGTAGTCGACGACGACGGCAGGCTCGCGGGCGTCCTCAAAGCCGATGAAGTGCTGGCGCTCATTGAGCAGACCCGGCACAACCGGGAGGACGCCCCCTGATGGAATGGTTCCTGGCGAACAGCGGCATGGTCTTCGAGCGGGCCGGCGAGCACCTGATCCTGGCTTTGATTCCCATGGTTTTGGGTCTGCTCATTGCGGTTCCCTTGGGGCAACTGGCCCGGCGGAACCGTACCCTCAGGACCGTCGTCACCACGGGAAGTTCCCTGCTGTACACCATTCCTTCCCTGGCGCTTTTCATTATCCTGCCGCCGATCCTGGGAACCCGGATCCTGGATCCGCTCAACGTGGTGGTTGCCCTCACCCTCTATGCCGTTGCCTTGCTGGTGCGGGCCGCAATGGACGCGTTCGATTCCGTGGACGACGACCTCCGCATGGCGGCAGTGTCCATGGGATTCAAGCCGACCGCACGGTTCCTGCAGATCGACCTTCCGCTTTCCTTGCCAGTGCTCTTCGCTGGCCTGCGCGTGGTGTCCGTCAGCAATATCTCCCTCGTGAGCGTCGCCGCGCTGCTGGGGGTCGGGAACTTGGGAATGCTGTTCACCGACGGCCTGCAGCGAGCGTTCGTCACTGAGGTGGTCATCGGCATCATCGCGATTCTCCTGCTGGCCCTCATCATGGACACGTTCTTGGTCCTGCTCGAGAAGCTGCTGACGCCCTGGACGCGTGCCGGTGCGGCAACCGCCAAGCAAGACGCCAAAGCAGCGCAGTTCATCGCGGATGCCGAGATCCACGCGGAGGCGGCCCGATGAGCAACATCTTCGTGGATACGCTCGCTTGGCTCACGGATCCGGTTCACTGGTCGGGAAGCGGCGGAATCGCCACGCGGCTCCTGGAACACTTGCAGTATTCCGGGCTGGTCCTGGTGATTGCCGCGGCCATCTCCGTGCCGCTGGGTCTCTTCATAGGCCACACGGGACATGGGCGCGTCGTTGCCGTGGCATTCGCCGGCGCCTTGCGGGCCCTGCCCACCCTCGGCCTACTTGTCCTCTTTGCCCTGTTGGCGGGAAGCGGACTCATGCCTCCCGTCTGGGCCCTGGTCATCTTGACGGTGCCGCCCCTCCTGGCCGGGACCTACGCGGGGATTTCCAGCGTGGATCCAACAGTGGTTGACGGGGCCCGGGCCATGGGCATGACAGAACTCCAGATCTTGTTCCGCGTGGAGCTGCCCAACGGACTCCAGGTCATGTTCGGTGGCATCCGCACGGCGGTCCTCCAGGTCATCGCAACGGTTTCCGTGGTGGCGTACCTTCCGTTGGGCGGCTTGGGGCGTTATCTTTTTGACGGATTGGTCCTCCAGGACTTCCCCCGCATGCTCGGCGGGTCACTGCTCATCGCGGCGTTGGCAATCGCCGTCGACCTCATTCTGGCCATGGCGCAGAGGATCCTCCTCCCGCCCGGACTTTCCATCGATTCCAGCGGCGGCCATAAGGCCGCCGGAGATCTCGCAGCCGCCGCACCAGCAGGGGCTGCCGTTCAAGGAGGTACCGCATGAAGCAACCCGTCACCCTGACCCGCCGCGGGTTCGGCGGCCTGGCGGCCGGAGTCGGCATTGCGCTTGCTCTGAGCGCGTGTGGCGGCAGCCCGCTGTCCACCCCGTCCACCAACGCTCCCTCCGGGGCCGGCGGCTCGCTCACTGTGGGCTCGGCAGATTTCCCCGAGAGCCAAGTCATCGCCGAAATCTACGCCGGAGCACTTAACGCCGCCGGCGTCACTGCTACCACCAAGCCCAATATCGGATCCCGGGAAATCTACTTCAAGGCTGTCCAGGACGGTTCGATCGACCTCGCCCCCGACTATTCCGGCAACCTCTTGTCCTACCTGGACGCCAACGCCACGCAGGTCTCGGCCGATGACGTCTACAAAGCGCTGCCCGGGAAGCTTCCACAGGGCCTCGGAGTGCTCGACCCCGCCAAGGCTGAAGACAAGGACGCCATGGTTGTCACGAAGGCCACGGCGGAGAAGTACCAGCTCAAGTCCATCGAAGACCTTGCCAAGGTCTGTGGGGACTTCACGATGGCAGCACCTGCAACCTTTGAGACCCGCGCCTATGGGTTCCCGGGCCTCAAGGCCAACTACAACTGCGTGCTCAAGGGCCTGAAGCCGTTCAGCGACGGCGGCGGCAACCTCACGCTGCAGGCCCTGCTCTCCAACGACGTCCAGGTTGCCGACATCTACACCACCACGCCGTCCATCCAGGACAACGCCCTGGTGGTCTTGGATGATCCCAAGAACAACTTCAAGGCCCAGCAGGTCCTCCCGCTGTACAACATGGCCAAGATGACGGACAAGGCGAAGGCAGCCCTCAACAACGTTTCCAAGATCCTGACCACGGATGACCTCATCAACCTCAACCGGGCAGTCAGCGGCAACCAAAAGCAGAATCCCAAGGACGCTGCTGCCGCTTGGCTCAAGGACAAAGGGATCGTGAAGTAGGTCCCCACCGCCTCCCTCGCCTCGCTCCGCTCGCCCAGGGAACCCTCCCCGCTACCTCCCCAATCTCGCAAGCTCTATTGGGGAGGTAGCGGGGGCCCAGGCGGCGGAGGCCCCTGCCAAGGACGACGGCGGCGTGGAACCCTTTGGGGGCCTCGCCGCCGTCGTCCTGAATGTGAGTGATGTCTCAACGGAAGTACATCCCCGGTATGGCATATTTGATGAATGGCAGAATTCAAGCAGTCCACCAAGCTTCATAATGTCCTTTACGACATCCGTGGACCGATTCTTCAGGCCGCCCAGCAGATGGAGGCAGAGGGTCACCGCATCCTCAAACTGAACATCGGAAACCCGGCACCGTTCGGATTTGAAGCGCCGGACGCGATCCTGGTGGACATGATCCGCCATCTGCCACATGCCCAGGGCTACAGCGATTCGCGCGGAATTTTCTCGGCCCGCACCGCCGTCTCGCAGTACTACCAGACCCGCGGCATCCAAAACATCCACGTTGACGACATCTATCTTGGCAACGGCGTCAGCGAGCTCATCACCATGTCGCTCATGGCCTTGCTGGAAGTGGGGGATGAGATTCTCATTCCCACTCCCGACTACCCGCTCTGGACCGCCTCGGTCGCACTCGCGGGCGGCCGTCCGGTCCACTATCTGTGCGACGAAGAATCGGGCTGGCAGCCGGACCTTGAGGACATGGAATCGAAGATCACGCCTCAAACCAAGGGCATCGTGGTCATCAACCCGAACAACCCCACGGGTGCTGTGTACCCGGAGGAAACCCTCAAGAAGATCGTGGCCCTGGCCGAGAAGCATGGCCTTGTGGTGTTCGCCGATGAGATCTACGAGAAGATCCTCTACGAAGACGCTGTCCACGTGAATCTTGCCGCACTCACCGGCGACGACGTGCTCTGCCTGACGTTCAGCGGATTGTCCAAGGCCTACCGGGTATGTGGCTACCGTGCCGGCTGGATGGCCATCTCCGGTCCCAAGAAGGACGCGTCGGACTACCTCGAGGGCATCAACCTGCTGGCCAACATGCGCCTGTGCGCCAACGTGCCGGCGCAGCATGCCATCCAGACCGCCCTCGGTGGCCACCAGAGCATCAACGATCTCATCCTGCCCGGCGGCAGGCTCCTTGAACAGCGGAACAAGGCCTACGATCTGCTCAACGCCATTCCTGGCGTGAGCACACAACAGGCCCGGGGTGCCCTTTATCTGTTCCCGAAGTTGGACCCTGAGGTCTATCACATCCGCGACGACGAGAAGTTCGTCCTCGACCTACTCAAGGAACAAAAGATCCTCGTCTCACATGGACGGGCCTTCAACTGGGTGCGTCCGGACCACTTCCGCATGGTGACCTTGCCAAACGTCAAGGATATTGAAGAAGCGATCGGCCGCATGGCGGACTTCCTGGGGCGGTACCAAGGCAACTAGCCTGTTGTGCAAGCCGCGATGAATGCGGCCGGACCAGAGGGGACGTCGAAATGGCCGCTGCAGTGCGTTTCAAGCACAGTCCGTCAAAGGAACTGAAAGCCCGGCCGGGCTTCTTGTTGTCCGAGGTGGACCCGGAATCGACGCCGGGCTACAAGGGGAAGAAGCCTGACGGCGTCGCCTTACTGGCCGCCCAGGACGAACGCTTGGACGAACTGCAGGAAATGCTCTTTGCCGAGGGAAAGTTTGGCTCCTCCAAACGGGTGCTGTTGATCCTTCAAGCAATGGATACTGCCGGCAAGGGCGGGATCGTGGAGCACGTCGTCGGATCCATGGATCCCCAAGGTGTCAAGGTTGCTCCGTTCAAGGCTCCCACCGACGAGGAGAAAGCCCACGATTTCCTCTGGCGGATCGAGAAGGCACTTCCCGCCGCCGGATTCGTCGGGGTTTTTGACCGTTCGCACTATGAGGACGTGCTCATTCACCGAGTGCACGGTTGGGCTGATGAGGCCGAACTGGAACGGCGCTACGCGGCCATCAACGGGTTCGAGGCACGCCTCGCCGAACAGGGCACGGCGATCGTCAAGGTGATGCTCAACATCAGCCGCGATGAACAGAAGGAACGCCTGCTGTCACGCTTGGACGACCCGTCCAAGCACTGGAAGTACAGCACGGGCGATCTCAAGGAACGCGCGTTTTGGGATTCCTACATGGAGGCCTATCAGCTCGTGTTCGAGAAAACGTCAACCGAGGTAGCGCCTTGGTATGTGGTTCCGGCGAACAAGAAGTGGTTTGCGAGGATCGCTGTCCAGGAGCTTCTTCTGGAGGCGCTCGAGAAAATGGATCTGGGCTGGCCTAAAGCCGACTTTGATGTGGCGGCGGAACGGGCCCTGGCGGTCCGATCCTAGCTGGCCGCCGGGTCATCCTCGCCGCTGTTCCGGGCCGCGGCCAGCCTCCTGCGGGCACCCTCCAGCCACTCTTCGCAGCGCTTCGCCAAGGCTTCGCCGCGTTCCCAGAGAGCGAGCGATTCTTCAAGGCTTGCTCCGCCGGCTTCAAGGCGGCCAACCACGGCCATGAGCTGCTCGCGGGCTTCCTCATAGCTGAGGGCGTCCAGGTTGTCGGCGGAAGCCTTGGCCGCAGGGGATGTGTTCTCTGCTGTCATTTCTCAGTCCTCATTGTGCTGGTGCTTACTGGGGTGCCCGGGAGCTCCGGAAGATACGGGAGCTCCGGAAGATACGGCCGCAAGGCGGCCTTCCGCCAGGCGGAGGGTCAGCTCCGTGCCGTCGGGGGCTTGATCCGGGTTCCGGACGACGTCATGGCCCACTCCGTCCGCCCCTGCGACCTGGACGACGGCGTACCCCCGGTCGAGCGTTTTTTGGGGGGACAATGCCCTCACCTGGGCGCGGAGGTGGTGCACCTGATCAAGTGCGCGTACAACTGCGGAGCTCACCGCGGTGTGGGCATGTTTCCGGAGCCGTTCGACGTCCTCTTCCCGTGCAATGACCATTCCCTCGGGGGACGCCAGCACGGGGCGCGATCTCAACGCATGGAGTCGATCCGTTTCGCGGTCCACGAGGCGTCCGACGCCGCGGCGTAGCTGCTCGCGGGCCTGACGTACCCTTGCCAGTTCCTCGGCGACGTCGGGGACGATCCTCTTCGCGGCGTCGGTGGGCGTGGATGCACGAAGGTCGGCGACATCGTCCAGGATAGGGTGGTCGGCCTCATGGCCAATTGCGCTGACTACCGGGGTGGCCGCTGCGGATACTGCCCGGACCAGTTCTTCGTTGCTGAACGGAAGCAGATCTTCCAGGGCTCCACCACCACGGGCGATCACGATCACATCCACGTGCGGATCGGCATCGAGTTCCTTGAGCGCAGCCAGGATCTGGCTGACTGCCGTGACACCCTGGACTGCAACTTCCCGGACGGCGAATTCGACGGCGGGCCAGCGAAGGGCCGCGTTGCGCAGGACGTCTTTCTTGGCGTCGGAATCGCGGCCGGTGATGAGCCCGATCCGGTGGGGGAGCAGGGGCAGCCGCTTCTTCCTCGAGTCTGAAAACAGCCCTTCAGCGCCAAGGGCCTGGCGCAAGCGCTCGATTCTGGCGAGGAGATCGCCGAGGCCGACGGGACGGATGTCCTTGATCGACATGTTGAGCCGGCCGGTCTTGAGCCAGAATTCGGGTTTCACCAAGGCCACGACGCGTGAGCCCCGCTCCAGCGGCATCTTCTGGCGGTCCAGGACGTTGGACCACAGTGACGCGGGCAAGGAGATTTCGGCGTCGGTGTCCCGCAGCGTCACGAAGGCGCTGCCCCCGCGACGGTTGAGTTCGATGACCTGGCCTTCGATCCACGCGGCCGGGGCCCGTTCTATATGGGTCTTGAGCTTGCGGGACAGAAGCTGCAGCGGCCAAGGATTGTCGGGACTTGTCTCCGACGCCGTCGCGGGCAGGGTTGACTCTGCCTTCGTGGACTCTTCTCCGGCGGACACTTCTTCCTGGTCTCCCGCGTTCGGGAGTCCGGAAATCGGCAACGCCCGTGGCGCGCCGCCGGGTACGGCATCATAGGACACGCGGGTAGCCTCCTGTTGGTGGCTGGTGCATGGTTCTGTCCTCGCTGGTACTTTGCTAGGGGGTGCCGGAAGCATCCCTGCTATAGGTGCTACTGAAACGTTGCTACCGAAAAGATTGTGCTACCGAAAAGCGGGCGGCAGGCTTCCAACTCTATCCATACCTTGTAGCATGCATGACCGACATTTACCCGTCGTTGCCCCGCCTGGAACTGCTGCACTCCAAACTTGAGGAATCCATTGCGCTCGTTCGTCTCTGCAATCGCAGTGATCTTTGCCCTTCTGCTCACAGGAATCGCCGTCCCGATGGCATGGACGGACGCCAACATCGTCCGGGAAGACGGGTTTGTGGCGCTCACCTCGTCGATCGGGAAGGACCAGGCGTTCCAGGCGCGCCTGGCCGCTACCGCCGTCGCGAGCCTTGAATCCAAAATCAACCTACCGGCGCCGGTGGAACAACTTGGCGCTTCCTTCCTCAAAGACGCGGCCGCCGCAATGACCACGTGGCCCGAATACCCGCAAGCGTGGAATGAAACCGTAGGCCGGAGCCACCAACTGAATTTCGCAGGCAACGGCAGCTCCGGGAACCCGACCGCGGGGACGTCCTTGGTGCTCGACGTCGGGCCCTTGGTCAAGATCGCGGCGGACCGGCTGCACGCGGCAACCGGCCTCCCCATTGCGACGCCGGACTCCACACTGATCAACATCGGCGGCCCTGCCCAGCGCCAGCAGGTAGACGCCATCGCCGCCTATGCGCCGATGTGGTGGATTGCCGGCCTCGGCGCCGTCCTGCTGTTTGCCCTGGGTCTGCTTTTCGCGAAGCGCAGGGGCGTGGTTCTCCTGTTCGCCGGACTGGGCCTGGCCGCAGTCGCGGCGTTGTGGCAAATGGCTACGACTGTGCTGAAGGGGGCAGGCGACGCGGGCCTGGGCGGAACCGGCACGGGCGGCCTCTTCGCGCGCGAGTTGCTGGCAGCCTCGGTCGACAATTTCACCGGCTGGATCACCAACGCCTGGATTGCTGCGGGAGTGCTTGCGCTTCTTGGCCTGTTCGTCGTGATCTTCTCGCGCAAAGCCGGGCCGAGCTTGCGGGCGAACGCTGCCGGTAGCATGGAGGGATGACCAGCTCAGCAGTTTCCATTCCGATGCCCTCTGTCCCGCGTAGGCGTCGGACGCCGGACGAGGTGCTGGCCGCCGTTCCGGTCTCCGGCCCCAAGCGCGTCTTGCTCGCGGCCCCCCGCGGATATTGCGCCGGCGTCGATCGCGCAGTCATCGCGGTGGAGAAGGCACTGGAACACTATGGGCCGCCGGTTTACGTTCGTAAGCAGATCGTGCATAACGTGCACGTGGTCACCTCGCTGGAGGAAAAGGGTGCCATCTTCGTCGAAGAGACGGACGAGGTACCCGAAGGCGCCCTCGTGATCTTCTCGGCCCATGGCGTGTCCCCGGCCGTCGTGCAATCGGCCGAAGACCGCGGTCTGCGCACCATCGATGCCACCTGCCCGCTCGTCACGAAGGTGCACCGCGAAGCCGTCCGCTTCGCCAAGGAAGACTACGACATTCTCCTTATCGGCCACGACGGTCACGAGGAAGTGGAAGGAACGGCCGGCGAAGCCCCGGATCACATCCAGATCATCAATGGTCCGCACGAAGTGGACAAGGTCACTGTGCGCAACCCGGAGAAAACCATCTGGCTTTCGCAAACCACCCTGAGCGTCGACGAGACCATGGAAACCGTCCGGATGCTCAAGGAGCGGTTTCCCACGTTGCAGGATCCGCCCAGCGACGACATTTGCTATGCCACCACCAACCGCCAAGTGGCCATCAAAAAGATTGCCCCGCAGGCCGACCTGGTGATCGTGGTGGGATCTGCGAATTCCTCCAACTCCGTGCGGCTCGTCGAAGTGGCGCTTGAATATGGTGCCAAGGCCTCCTACCGGGTCGATTTCGCGAATGAGGTGGACGAGGGCTGGTTCGAAGGCGTCGCCACCGTGGGCGTCACCTCCGGCGCTTCCGTTCCTGAGGTCCTTGTCCAGGACGTTCTCCGTTTGCTGGCCGACTACGGTTACGGTGCGGTTGAAGAGGTGGTAACGGCGGAGGAAGACCTGCTGTTCTCCCTGCCGAAGGAACTGCGCGCTACCCTCAAAGAGGCCGGAGATGTCACACGGGCCTTGGGCGGACGCGGGAACCGGCCAACATCGTAGTCCCGGTCCGGGCGCGGCACCCTGTGCCCGGCCCGGACCCCTACTAGGCCGGTCTTAGGCCGCGGATTCGCCTTCGATCAGTTCGGGTGCGGCAAGCGCCCGCGGCACTGCTTCCACTGCGGACGGTGACACCAGACCGTCGGTGTCCATTGAATTGAGTTTCCGTGCCGTCGGCAAGACGCGTGCTTCCAGGGTTCCGACGAGTGCGTTGTAGCGATCCACCGAGGTCTTCAACGATGAACCCAGCTTGCCCACGTTGTCGCCGAGAGTGCCCATCCGTTCGTACAGCTGCCGGGCGAGCTCGAAGAGTTCCCGGGCGTTGTCCGTCAAGACGTCCTGGCGCCAGGTGAAGGCGACGGACTTAAGAACTGCCAGCAAGGTGCCGGGGGACGCGAGCACTACGTTCCGGGACAAGGCGTGGTCCAAGAGGGCGGGGTCCGCTTCGAGTGCGGCGGCCAGGATGGATTCCGCGGGCAGGAAGCAGATCACCAGTTCGGGGGAGTTGCCGGGGATGTCCCAGTACTTCTTGGACCCCAGGGCATCCACGTGGGACTTGAGGGCCTTCGCGTGCGCGAGGAGCAAAGCATCCGCGCCATTGCCCACAGACTGAAGGCCGTTGACCCTCTGGGTAGAGTTGCCCTGTTCCTGGGCGGCGAGGTAGGACGCCAACGGAACTTTTGCGTCCACCACTAGCTGCTTTCCACCCGGCAACTGGACCACGAGATCCGGCCGGACGGCGTTGTCGGCGGAAGCGGAATGTACCTGTTCGTGAAAATCGACGTGACGCAGCATTCCGGCCGCTTCCACTACCCGGCGGAGCTGGACTTCACCCCACTGGCCCCTGGCGCTGTTGGACCGGAGGGCGGAAGCCAGGGCATGCGTGGAGCGCAGGAGTTGTTCATCGGACAGCCGGGCTTCTTGGAGCTGCTGGGCGAGCTGGCCGTACTGCTCCAAGCGATCCCGTTCCAGAAGCGATACCTGTTGCTGGACGGCAGTCAGCTTCTCGGCAACAGGGGCGAGAGCCCGCAAGACGCTGCCATCCTGGTTCCTGGACTCGTTCAGTTCACGGTTCTGCGACAACAGAAGCCGTCGTTCGGCGTCGGCGGCGGCAAACTGGGCGTTCACCGCGGCAAGCCGGGCCGAGACGCCGTCGAAATCTTGTTCGAGCGCGGCATTGCGGCGCCGAAACAGGAGGAAGCCAGCCACCACGCCGGCGGCCGCTCCCAGAAGAAGCATGAACAAAGCGAGTATTACTGCAAAACCATCCATGTCTCCAACCTTGGCATAGGGGTCGGACAATTTAGCGAAGCCGGGTCACGGCACCCGGGCGTGGGGTCCAGGGTTCCACCCGCGAAAGCGGGGAAGGGCACTCAACGGGTAGAATCAATGCTCGTGGCTCTTACTATTGGCATCGTCGGACTGCCCAACGTCGGCAAATCAACTCTTTTCAACGCACTGACCCGCAACCAGGTGCTGGCCGCGAACTACCCGTTCGCCACCATCGAGCCAAACGTCGGCGTCGTCAACCTCCCGGACCCGCGCCTGCAGAAGTTGGCGGAGGTCTTCGGATCGCAGCGCCTCCTGCCCGCCGTCGTCTCGTTCGTTGACATCGCAGGCATCGTCAAGGGCGCCTCCGAAGGCGAAGGCCTGGGCAACAAGTTCCTGGCGAACATCCGCGAAGCAGAAGCCATCGCCCAGGTCATCCGTGTCTTCGACGACCCCGACGTTGTCCACGTCGACGGCAAAGTCGATCCGCGCTCGGACATTGAGACGATCAACACCGAACTGATCCTGGCCGATCTCCAGACGATCGAAAAGGCCATTCCCCGGATCGAAAAAGAAGTCAAGATCAAAAAGCGGGAAGCCGCGGAACTCGCAGCAATCCTGGCTGCCCAGGCCGTCTTGGAGCGTGGTGACACCATCTTCTCCTCGGTCAAGAGCGACAAGCTCGAGATGGAGCACCTCAAGGAGCTCAGCCTCCTCACGGCCAAGCCCTTCATCTACGTCTTCAATGCCGACGAAGGAATCCTGGGCAGCCCGGAAAAGCAAGAGGAACTGCGCGCCATGGTGGCACCGGCAGACTGCATTTTCCTTGACGCCAAGCTGGAATCCGATCTCGTCGAACTCGACGAGGAAGAAGCCCGCGAGATGCTCGAGATGAACGGCCAGGACGAATCCGGCCTCGACCAGCTGGCACGCGTCGGTTTCCATACGCTCGGACTGCAGACCTACCTCACGGCTGGTCCCAAGGAAGCCCGCGCCTGGACCATCCACCAGGGCGACACCGCGCCGCAGGCCGCAGGTGTCATCCACACGGATTTCCAGCGCGGATTCATCAAGGCCGAAGTTGTCTCATTCGATGACCTCATCGCCGCCGGATCCATGGCCGAGGCCAAGTCCCGCGGCAAGGTCCGTATTGAAGGCAAGGAATACGTCATGGCCGACGGCGACGTGGTGGAGTTCCGCTTCAACGTCTAGAACAGCGGCCAGGGCACCGCCGACATCTCGCCGCTCGGAGCCGGAAACCGCCCTGCCGAACGCAACCGGGCGCAGCGCGCGGCGAGCGATGCGATTTCTTCGGCGCTGAGCAATTCCGCCAGGTTTCGGCCCAGCCCACCGTGCAGTCCTTCGCTGACACGATCGATGCCCTCGCGTTCCTCGGCGGTCAGAGGGTCTCCCAGCCATCCCCACAGCACCGTGCGCAGCTTGTGGTCACGGTGAAAGGTGAGCCCATGGTCCACGCCGTGCCGGTGTCCGTCCGGCATTGCAAGAATGTGGTCGCCCTTGCGGTCGGCGTTGTTGACGACTGTGTCGAACACCGCAATGCGCCTGAGCGCTGGCGAGTCTTCGTGAACGAGGGTGACCATGCGTCCGTTCTCATCCCGTCCCTCGAGAACGTGCTTCCAGCCCGTCTCCGGCACGTGGACTGTCGCCACGAGGTCCACGGCGTTTTGGGCGGGGTCTTGGTCCTGCCAGAGCTGCACCATTCCTTCGCCCATCGGACCATCGCGCAGCCAGGTGTGCGGCACGATGTCCCAGCCGAATGCCTGCGAGACCAGGTACGCGGCCACCTCCCGGTGGGCCAGGGTGCCGTGGGGAAAGTCCCACAGCGGAGTTTCGCCGGCTATCGGCTTGTAGACGACCACTACGTCGCCGATGCTGCCCAGAAATGTAGCGTTTGAAGCCGTCGTGATGCGGCCGGTGAGCGTCAGCTCGGCGGTCCCGAGCTCCGGCGTCGGCATCAGACCTCGGGAAGGGTGCAGATGTGCCCGTCGGCGTCGATGGGGTACCCGCAGAGCGGGCACGTCGGACGCCCGGCGCCCACGATCTCTCGGGTGCGCTTGGCGAAGGCGCGGGCCGTGCCGACCGGCATGCGGACCAGCAGCATTTCGGTCTCGTTAGCGCCGTCCTCATCGTTGGCATCGGCATCGGCATCGGCCTCGGTGATGGCGTAGGCCTCTAGTACCACCTGGGCCGTGGTTGGGTCCCAACCTAGGCTCATGGCGCCGGTGCGGAACTGCTCCTGAACGGCCTCGAGCTGGTCATTGTCGACAAGTTCAATGGGAGTACCCGTGGGAACGCTGAACGGGTTGCCCTCCACGGTGATGAGCTGGTCGAGAATTTCGTCGATCTTCTCCGCGAGCAGAGCCGACTGCTCTTTCTCCAGGGCAACACTCACGATCTGCGTCCCTGCGCGCACCTGCAGGTAGAACGTGCGCGCCCCCGGAAGGCCAATGGTGCCGACGACGACCCGATCAGGCCAGGCAAACTCGTGAACACGTGTAGGCATGTCAGTATTCTAGGCACATGAGGTTCATGGCGCCTTTTGCCCTGCACCGCCGCCCACCGGCGCATCGCCAGAGTGGATGCCGTTCGTCAGCCGCGACAGATCACCCGCGTCGGTGTTGGTCGCATAGACGCTCGGCCGACTACCGCCGTAGCGCACGATCGATACGGAACCGGGGCCCACGGTAATACGCTGGAACAGGTCAAGGTGCATGCCGAACGCGTCGGCGAGGATTGACTTGATGATGTCACCGTGGCTCACCGCCACCCACACGGCTCCTGGCCCGTACTCGGCTTCGAAGGCTGCATCGTGGCGTCGAATCGCTGCCACCGACCTAGCCTGCATCGCGGCCATGGATTCACCTCCGGGAAAGACGACGGCGGACGGTTGGGACTGCACAACCGGCCACAGATCCTCGGTCGCGAGGTCACTGAGCGTCCGGCCCTGCCACTGGCCGTAATCGCACTCGGTGAGATCGAGATCGACCGGCGCGTACGGCGTGCCAGCCTGGCGATCGAGGATGAGCTGGGCGGTCTGCTGACACCGCTCAAGCGGGCTCGACACCACCGCGACCAAGGGCACCGCCGCGAGCCGGTCTCCAGTCAGAGCCGCCTGGTCGCGCCCGACTTGGTCCAGGCTGACGCCGACCGCCCGCCCAGCCAGCAGCCCAGTGGCATTGGCTGTGGTGCGGCCGTGCCGCACGAGAATAACTGTCGCCATCCACCCAGCCTAACCACCCGCTCGCTGCGGTGGAGCCGATATTTACGCCGTCCTATCCGGCACGGGGTAGACCAGGACAACTTCGCCGGCCGGACGCCTGCTGCCCACGGCGAGCACGGCGTTTACACCCTGGTCAGGTGCCCGACACGGCACTACGTCTTGGCAAGTATTTTGGAACGTCGGCTCAGTTCTGGCTCAACCTGCAGACGCATTACGATCTCGACGTTGCCGAAGATCGTGCGGCTGGGCAGATCGCTGCCTTCACGCCTCTCAAGGTCGCGTGAACAAATCGGTGCGGCTGGTCATCGACATGCCGGTACAGTTCATCTCGCGAGTTATCCACATAGCGCAACTCAGCCGTCCTGCGCAGCTTGCGCTTTGGCAATACTTGGTGGATGGGAATCAGATATTACGCATATGCATTCGACGGCGACCTCACTGAACAGGTGCTTTCCGACCCGATGACCTTCGTGTCGGTCGATCCGCTTGCTGATGCTTGGGGCCTTGACCCTGGTGTCGGGATCAGTGGTACCACCTTCGAACAATTGATATCGGAGCGCGACATGCTCTATCTGGACAAGGCATGGCGGCATCTGCAGGTTCTCACGGCCCCATTGGGGGAGGCCATGGCGGCGCGACCCGCTTTTCGTATGTTTGAAGGCAACGTGACCATGCATGGCGAAGGTTGGGATCCGTGGGTAAGGGCCTTGACTCCGTCCGAGGTTTTGGCGATTGCTCAGGACTTGGACGATATCTCTGATGCGGAGGTGAGGCTGCGGTTGCCGGATTCGCCATGTGTGGATCGGGACCTTGACGTCGAGTATGCCGTTGGCTATCTTCGACGGGCTCGGGTCTTCGCCACCAATCTCGCCGACGAGGGGCGCGGCATGGTCTACCTGATCGGGTAACGATCATCCTGTCTTAACCCCAACCGGCGACATCCTGGCTCAGGATATTAGGCCAGGTTTCGACGTCGTCCGGGGTGCGGGCTACTGTCAGCGTTGCTTGCGGGAGCAGCGCGGCAAGGGTTTCCGCGGTTGACAGCGGGTGGCCCGGATCATCGACCCACGCCAGGATCGTCGTCGGTACGTCGATTCGCGCGAGGGCCTCAGGAGCAGGCAGATCGCTGAGTGCCGCGCCTCGAAACAATGACGGCAAGAGGGAGTCGGCGACGTCGGGCACCGTCTCCGGCGCACCAATTGTGGCCGGCGGCGCCGTTGCCCCGCGCGTGGTGGCGAGGAACGCCTCGACACCAACAGACTCGATAAGCGCCGCGGCTACCCGGTAGTTTGCAGCCTGTGCAGCTCGGGTTTCCCACGCGGTGGGTGGCACCATAAGCGTGAGCCCGGTAAAGCGGCCTGGCTCGCGGGAAGCGGCGTGCAAGAGTGTGCCGGTACCCATGGAGGGACCAACTCCGTGGACACGTTCGCCTGGGAACCAGTGATCGAGCAGTCGCAGGAGGTCGTCTGCGAGGTTTTGCCATTGATATTCCTCGGGGACCTTCCGACCCGTCGACCGGCCATGGCCGCGTGCGTCGTACCGCAGCAGTCGAGTTCCACTAAGCCCTCGGCCGAGGTCGAGGTTGAGCACCCGATCGCGCGCGCGGCTTGAGGTAAGTCCATGCAGTTGGACAATCGGGTGTCCACCTTCATCGCTCAAAGCAACCGCAAGCTCGGCTCCGGGAACCTCGAAAGTGGGCATCAGGCTCCTCGTTTCGTGACTGGCCGCGTCACCTCTTGCGGCCGCGTTGAACATTCAGGCTATCTGGGGCGATAGGATACTGCCATGCGCCTGACCAACGTCACGCACCTGCGCCTACCATTCGGACGACTTTGGGGCTATGACGTCAGTGTGTCTGCGCTCGGCCGACGCCTTCCAGTGTCCTTTGACCAGCGGCTCCATGTGGGGGCAGGCGACCGCCCCGGCTCCTGGATGGCATTGTCTTTTCGGCTGCCTACACCAACTCATCGTGAGTCAATTGCCGATGCCTGGCTGGCTGTCGTCGCCCGTCATGGCACACTGCGAACGGCATTCGTGCCCGGCGCGGATGGTGATCCGGAGCTTCACGAAATTGATATTGCTCCGGGAACCTGGGTGGAGCATCAGGTACCTTCTGGCCAGGCCGTCAATGACGCGGTGCGGGACATTCTCGATGCCGCATGTTCGCCATACCAACGTCCCTCACACCGGCTGTGCGTACTGGAGACCGCTGCCGGACTCACGGTCGTGATTGCGGCCGACCACGCCCACGTCGACATGTGGTCGATGCTGGTGATCGCGCGCGACCTGCTGTCGGCGCTCGACGCCGGGAGGGCGGGCCGTGAACCGTTGCCCGGGCCTGCGCCGGCATTTGTTGAACACACGCAAGCACTGCTGGATCGGAATGCGGCGCCGGATCACGTGCGTCACCGATGGGAAGAAATCATCGGGGATAGCGGCGGCGTCATGCCGCAATTCCCCCTGCCCCTGGGTGCGCCCGATCCGCAGCGCGAGCGTGTGGAAGTTCGCGATGTATTCGATCTCGACGACGGTGCCGCATTTGCTGCGCAAGCCCGCAATGACGGTGTCTCGACGCTCGCACTCGCAGTTGTTGCGATGACAGCGGTAACCCGCGAGTTGGCAGGGACCCCATTGCGAGCCGTCTTTCCCGTGCACAGCCGCTTCGACGACAAATGGCATGACTCAGTCGGCTGGTTCATAACCAATTCGGTACTTGAGTCGTCGGCCGCCGAGCCACTCGCTGCGGCGGCCGCCGTGAAAGAGGCTGTGCAGCTTGGCTCGTGGCCGCTCGCAGACGTGCTGGCTCCATGGGGCGGCATGCCCGTAGCTCCTGGGATGTTCGCGATCTCCTGGCTGGACCTGCGCAGGCTGCCGGTGCGAATCGACTCTGTCGGACTCGACGCCCAGTATGTGAGCGCGACAATCGACACGGACGGCGTCATGCTTTGGTTCATCCTGGACGCGTCCGGTCTGCACTTGAGATGCCGCTATCCCGACACCGTTGAGGCTCGAGCCAACGTGGGCGGATGGCTTGATCTGCTGGTCGCCCGGCTGCAGGCAGATGCGCGATCCTCGGTTCGAGGACTGCTGCGGGTGGCGGGCCGCACCTTCAGGCTGGAACGGGCGAGTCGCGATGATGTCGAGGCCATCGCCGCGCTGCTGTCTGATGATCAGTTCGGTCCCGATCGTGAGTGCGTCGAGCTCGAACGGTACGAGGCGGCCTACAACCTGGTTGTTCGAGACAGTTCCAACTATCTGGGGGTTGTCCGCAATGATGCCGATCGCATCGTTGCCACGATGCAATTGACCGTCATTCCAGGACTTTCCCGGGGTGGTTCTTCCCGACTTCAGATCGAGGGACTGCGGGTTGCTGCCGCGGAACGTTCACAGGGCCTGGGCACCGCGATGCTTGAGTGGGCACACAATTTCGGGCGTGCGCGTGGGGCGCAACTGGCGCAGGTGACCACCGACGAAGCACGGGAACGGGCCCGCGCCTTCTACACGCGGCTCGGATACCGGACTGCCCACGTAGGGCTGAAGCGGAGCATATAGGCATCTTCAGTGATGGAGAAATAACCGAGATAAGCCCCCGGTTCGCCTTGAATCGGGGCTTATGTCATGTTGGCGTGGATTACGGAACCACTAGGACGTCCTTCAATGATTGCATCTCGATAACAAACTTTACCGGCGGGAAACTTTAGACCCAAACATCCGTTCCGGGCGCTAGGCTACTGCTCATGTGAGACCAGCCACAAGCCTGCTGAGGGGGTTGTGGCAGTCTGCCGGAGTCAACAGCGCCGGCTTTTTCCACTCAAAAAAATAGGAGGCGGAATGCGTTTCGGACGTACTTCCAAAGCAGTGGGCATTGCGGCAATCGCCGCGATCGCACTGAGCGCCTGTGCCGGCAATTCCGGTGGCAATACCCCATCCACCGGAGCAGCCAAGACGGGTGGCACGGCCACTGTGGTCGAGGTCAACGCTTTCAACACGTTCAACCCCAACACGGCCGACGGCAATACTGACATCAACTCCAAGGTCAGCTACGCGACGCACTCGGGCTTCTACTACATCGACAACAAGCTGAACGTCGTCCACAACGACAAGTTCGGCAAGATGGAAAAGGTCTCGGACAATCCGCTGACCGTCAAGTACACCATCAACAGCGGCGTGAAATGGTCCGATGGCACGCCCGTTACGGCCGCGGACCTCCTCCTGCAGTGGGCGGCCTTCTCCGGTTACTACGACGACGCGGATCCCAAGGCCAAGACCGGTACGTCCTACTTCTCCTACGCTGGTGACAACACCGGCCTCAGCCTGACGGACTTCCCGGAGATCGGCGACAACAACCAGTCCCTGACGCTCAAGTACTCCAAGCCGTTCGCTGACTGGGAGATCGTGCTTGGTGGTCCCGGCATTGACGTTCCTGCCCACGTCCTTGCGCAGAAGGCCGGCCTGAAGGACACCCAGGCCTTGATTGACTTCTTCAAGAGCAAGCCGCGCGGAAATACCAAGGCACCGCTGCCTACGGACCCGAAGCTGAAGGCAATGTCGGACATGTGGAACACGGGCTTCGACACGAAGACGCTTCCCGCAGACCCCACCCTGTTCCTCTCTAACGGTCCTTACATCGTGAAGAGCATGAACCAGGACCAGTCCCTCACCATGGTCCGCAACAAGGACTACAACTGGGGACCGACTCCAAACCTTGACGAAATCACCGTCCGATACATCGGTTCGGCACCGGCACAGGTCCAGGCCCTCAAGAACGGCGAAGCGGACATCATTGCCCCGCAGGCTTCCGCCGACACCCTTGAACAGCTCAAGGCACTCACCAGCCAGGGCGTCACCGTTGACCAGGGCAACCAGCTGGCCTTCGATCACTTGGACCTGAACTTCTCGGGCCCGCTGGCTGACCAAAACGTGCGCACGGCATTCATGAAGACCGTGCCCCGCAAGGACATCGTCAGCAAGATCATCGGCAAGCTTGACCCGAACGCGAAGCCGCTGGACTCGCAGATCTTCGTTCCCCAGCAGGCTGCCTACGCTGATTCCGCCAAGAACAATGGCTCCTCGGCCTACCAGGACGTGGACATCGATGGAGCCAAGAAGCTCCTCAACGGCGCTACACCGGAAATCCGCATCATGTACAACAAGGACAACCCGAACCGTGTTGACGCTTTCTCGCTGATCCGCGAATCCGCCACCAAGGCGGGCTTCAAGATCGTCGACGGCGGCCTCGGTGCCTCCGACTGGGGCAAGGCGCTCGGAAAAGGCGGCTACGATGCCACGATCTTTGGTTGGATCAACCCGGGCGTCGGAGTCTCCGGCGTTCCGCAGATCTTCAAGACCGCTGGTGGCAACAACTTCAACCAGTTCAGCAACACCGATGCTGACAAGTTGATGGAAGAGCTCGTAGTCACTACGGACCGCAGCAAGCAGGACGACCTTGAGAAGCAGATCGACAAGAAGATCTGGGACAGCGCTTATGGTGTTCCGCTCTTCCAGTCGGTGAACGTGGACGCTTACAGCGACCGCATCACGGGCGTGAAGCTCATGCCGAACCAGACTGGCGTTTGGTGGAACTTCTGGGAGTGGGCTCAGAAGTAGGTCCCAACTCAGCGAGCAACACCGCTAGCCGGGGCGCCGGGACCGAAGATTCATGGTCCCGGCGCCTTCGGGTTGGTACACCAGCTAAACTGTCTGCTTCCCACCGACCTCAAGCAGGGAAGGGACACGATCCTGCGATAGGCACTGGCGATCCCGGGCCTGGATTTCGAGGTTTCACACCATGTTGACCTATATCGTCCGTCGGCTCGTCACGGCGGCACTCATTCTTCTTGGAGCATCATTCCTGGTGTATCTCCTGACAGCGTTGTCAGGGGATCCCTTGGCAGAGTTCCGAGCCAGCAGCGCACCGAACCGGCAAGCGCTCATGGACTCACGAACCAATTTGCTCGACCTCAACACACCTGCCCCGCTGCGCTACTTCAAGTGGCTCGGCGGCGCCGCCCAGTGTCTCGTGCCTTTCGGGAACGCCTGCAACCTCGGTAAGAACATCGCGGGACAGCCGATTACGGAGGCACTCGGCTTCGCGCTGGTTCAAACTTTGACTCTCGTCACCGGCGCAACAGTCCTTGCCATTCTCATTGGCATTTCCCTAGGCGTGGTCACTGCCCTCCGTCAGTACAGCGCCTTGGACTATGGCGTGACGTTCATGGCCTTCCTGTTCTTCTCCCTGCCGATCTTCTGGGTTGCCGTGCTCCTCAAGGAATTCGGCGCCATCGGCTTCAATGACTTCCTTCGAAATCCGGAAATACCACCGGCCGTGGCCTTGGGGATTGGTGCCGTTCTTGGCGTCATCGCCGCTGTGGTCGTCGGGGGAGCGGCCAAGCGCCGCCTGATCGTCGGTGGATCGGTATTTGCGGTTGTCTCCCTCATCCTCTTCTACTTCTCCTTGACGCAGTGGTTCCGCAACCCTGGTTTGGGCCCCGTCATCATCGCCATTCTTGGTGCGGGAATCGCCGTCGGAATCACCATTCTGGTTTCCGGGCTTAAGAACCGGAAAGCGCTGCAATCGAGCTTGATCGTGGTCGGCATCGGCGTCATCGCGTACTTTGCAGTGCAACCGCTGCTCAATGAGGCTACCGGGCTGATGATTTTCCTTCTTGCCGTCGCCACTATCCTTGTTGGCATGGCCGTCGGGTACTTCATGGGCGGCTACGACCGGGGACAGTCAATGCGTGCAGCCGCCATCACCGCCTTCCTGGTCGGGGCCCTCGTGATCGTGGACCGTTTCATGCAAGCGTGGCCGTCCTACTTCAACAACAGCAGGGTGCGTGGACGTCCGATCGCGACCATCGGGGCCGGAACCCCGAACATCCAGGGCGATTTCTGGATCCTGTCAACGGACACCCTCACCCACCTCGTCCTGCCGACGGTCGCCTTGATCCTGGTGTCCCTGGCCAGCTACACGCGATTCACGCGTTCGTCGATGCTGGAAATCATGAACATGGACTTCATCCGGACGGCGCGGGCAAAGGGCTTGAGTGAGCGTTCGGTGGTCATGGGTCACGCCTTCCGTAATGCGCTGATCCCGATCGCGACGATTGTTGCTTTCGACATCGGAGCCCTCATCGGCGGTGCCGTCATCACGGAGACAGTTTTCTCTGTCCGCGGCATGGGCTTCTTGTTCATCGACGGGCTTCTGCACATTGACCCGAACCCGGTCATGGGTGTCTTCCTGTGTGTGGCCGTTACGGCCATGGTCTTCAACCTGATAGCGGACCTCGCTTACTCCGCACTCGACCCACGTGTAAGGATCAAAGCATGAGCCAGCCAACACAAGAGGAAGAACTCCTCGCGCAACAGGCGCTCGCTGAAGCTGCAGCCACCCAAACAGGCAGCGAAATCACCAGCGGCCTGAGCCAAGGCCAGATCGTCCGCAAGAGGTTTTTCGGCCACACCGGCGCCCTGATCGGTTTGGCAGTCTTCGTGGTGATCTTCCTGCTCGCCTTTACCGCGGTGGGTGCCTTTGGCCTACCGGGATGGTGGAAGTACAACTATTTGGACGTTTCGCCGCTCGTCAACGACGGCGCTCCGACGTCATCATTATGGCCGTTTGCCTGGGGCGAGCATCCCTTCGGCCAGGACCGGATTGGACGCGACCTGTTCGCCATGACAATGCGTGGCGCACAACAGTCCATCACGGTCATGCTCCTGATCGGCGGCATTGCGGGTGCGATCGGCGCGATCATCGGGGGACTTGCAGGCTATTTCCGCGGCTGGGTCGAAGCCATCCTCATGCGCCTCACCGACGTCATCATCATCATTCCGCTGCTGCTCCTCGCAGCCGTCGTCGGTCAGATTGCCAGCCGAAGGGATGAAGGAAGCTGGATCGCCGGCTTCGCGTCCAGCAACAGCGTCGTCATCCTGGGTATTTTCCTCGGACTCGTCAGCTGGGTGGGCCTGGCCCGTCTTGTCCGCGGTGAGTTCTTGACCCTGCGGGAGCGGGAATTCGTAGATGCCGCCCGGATCTCCGGAGCCTCCAACGCCAGGATCATCTTCAAGCACATTCTCCCGAATGCAGTTGGCGTGCTGATCGTCAACGTCACCTTGACGATGTCCGCTGCGATCCTGCTTGAGACGGCCCTCAGCTACCTCGGCCTGGGTGTACATTCACCGGACACCTCACTGGGCCTGTTGATTTCGCAGAACCAGGAGGCCTTCGCCACTCGGCCATGGCTGTTCTGGTACCCCGGCCTCTTCATCATCCTGATCTGCCTCAGCATCAACTTCATTGGAGACGGCCTGCGGGACGCCTTCGATCCGCGGCAGAAGAAATTCAAAGCCAAGAGCGCCGTCGAAACAACGCGCCATTCAAGCACGACGACGGCGCCGCTCGCCGATACTGCGCAGGGCAGCTGAGTGGGACCCACCTTGGGGGACCTATTGCAGGAAGACCGCCCAGTAACTGGCCGCCACGAGAGCTACCGTGGCGGCCACGCGGAACCAAGCAACGCTCACGGTCACCAAAGTGTCCTCTGCCCGGCCAGGTTCGACACGGCCGGATTCCACGAGGCTCTGCCAGCGACTCCTGACCAAGACAGCCGCGATACCGGAATCCGTGTTCCTCAGGTCTCCGGGACGGACAGAGCTGCCCGGACCGTACGTAGTGCCGGGGAGGCCTTTCAGGTGCTCGGGGCGGGCATTGCGCCCGCCCCAGATACCGGGGGCGGGCGCAGCCCACGCCGGATACTTCTTGCGCGGCGTCATGAGGGTGAGGGCATACCGGGTATCCACCTGTACCAGGGCGTCCCACGGGACTTCGATGGTCCGGTAGGGATTTTCCAGGGTGACTCCGGAGTCCCGGACCTCCACCGCCGGGCGCCAAAAGAGCAACCAGCCCAGGAAAGCAATCAAGAGCAGGGGAGTGGTGCCCAAAAGCGCACCGGGTCCGGCCACCACAAGGGTCACGACTATCCCGAAGGCCGCGACTGCCCAGCAAATCCAGGCGAACAGCCTGCTGGTGCGGGCCTTGAAGATTTCGACATTTCCGGCATGCGGCTCTTGGCTCATGCCCCTAATAATTCAGGATTCCGGGCTACTTCACTAATCACCCCTTGGAGGGTGGCCCGGGTGGAAGGGAATACCCAACATGACTGACAACGCCAGCCCCGAACCAGAGGCAACGCAGCTTGAGACTGCCTCGGACAAGACTGCGCCGGGGAGCGTGGTACTGGAAGTCCGCGATCTCAGTGTGGACTTCGGCGTGGAGAAGAAGTGGATCCCGGCCGCCATCGGACTGAACTATGTGGTCCGGGCAGGCGAGGTCCTCGCGATCGTTGGAGAGTCCGGTTCCGGGAAGAGCGCGAGCTCCATGGCTTTGCTGGACCTCCTGCCCAGCAACAGCCGGGTAACCGGCAGTGTGAAGCTCTCGGGCAAGGAGTTGCTTGGCGCAAAGGCAGGCGCTATCCGGGAAGTCCGCGGCAAGGACGTCGCAGTGATTTTCCAGGAGCCCATGACGGCCCTCAACCCGGTTTACACAGTGGGTGCCCAGATTGTTGAAACAATCCGGCTGCACAATGTGGTTTCTCCGCTCGAAGCCAAGGAGCGTGCATTGCGCATGCTGGAACTGGTGGAGCTTCCCGACCCGGAGAAGGCCTTCAAGTCATATCCGCACCAGCTTTCCGGTGGCCAGCGCCAGCGCGCCATGATCGCCCAGTCGTTGTCCTGCGATCCGAAGCTCCTCATCGCGGATGAGCCCACCACGGCCCTCGATGTGACTGTCCAGGCCGAAATCCTGGACCTGATGCGCCATCTGCGCAACAAGCTGGACAGCGCCATTGTCCTCATCACGCACGACATGGGCGTGGTGGCCGACTTGGCCGACCGCATTGCAGTGATGCGCAAGGGCGTCATTGTGGAGACCGGCACCGCGCAGCAGATCTTCAGCAACCCGCAGCATGAGTACACACAGGCGCTTCTGGCAGCGGTCCCGCACCTGGGGCAAGGGGCGGACAAGGCCGACGTCGACGTGACCGCGGCATTGGCTGCGGCAACCAACACGGAGCTGGAATCCGTTGAACATGACGAGCTGCTTCGCCGGGAACGCGAGAACCAGGCAGCGTTGAAGGCAGCGGCGGAAGAAGCGGCCAAGCCCAAGGGAAACCCCGTGCTCGAGCTGATCGACGTCGCTATTGAATACCCCAAACAGGGACGGGTGCCCGCGTTCCGAGCTGTCGAGGGAGCCAACCTCGTGATCTACCCCGGCCAGGTGGTGGGCCTTGTCGGGGAGTCCGGTTCGGGCAAAACGACCATTGGACGCGCCGCCGTCGGGCTCTTGCCTGTGGCCGCCGGCAGCATGCGTGTGGTGGGACAGGACATTTCCGCGGCCAAGCGAAATGGAAAGCAACTGCACGAAGTGCGGCGCGACATCGGCATGGTGTTCCAGGATCCGTCGTCGTCGTTGAACCCGCGGCTGCCCATCGGCGAAAGCATCGGCGAACCGATGTTCCTCGCCGGGGTCGCGAAGGGAGTCGATCTGCAGAAACGGATCGAGACCCTCCTGGACCAGGTGGAACTGCCGCGCGGCTACCGAAACCGCTATCCGCATGAATTGTCAGGTGGGCAGAAGCAGCGCGTCGGTATTGCCCGTGCGTTGTCCCTGCAGCCCAAGCTCATGGTGGCAGATGAGCCGACGTCGGCGCTGGACGTTTCGGTCCAGGCAAAAGTTCTTGAACTCTTCCAGAACCTGCAGAAGGAGCTCGGATTCGCTTGCCTGTTCGTCACGCACGACCTCGCCGTGGTTGATGTGCTCGCAGACCGGATCTGCGTGATGCAGCGGGGCCGGATTGTGGAGCAGGGCACCAGGGAGCAGATCCTTCGCAATCCGCAGGAGCCTTACACGCAGAGGCTTCTGGCCGCGGTCCCGCTTCCGGACCCCGAGAAGCAGCGCGAGCGTCGGGAACTGCGCGCCCAGCTCATGGCTGCCGGCATCGAGTAGCCACCCGGGGGCATTCCCGGCGGCACGAACCGACTGTCGCAACCACAAAAGAGTCTCCGTCGCCATGGGCGGCGGGGGCTCTTTTCGTCATTGTGTGGGGCACAGGATTTGCCCGTCGCACTCCCTTTAGGGTCCCCGAAAAGGCCCTGGTTTCCGCGGGAAAACAGGGGTCAGGCATGTCGAGTTTACCAAGGACCAACTCGTTACCTGAAATGACTGCTTCATTTACTTGAAATGACTGCTTCATTACTAAAACTGTCAAGAGCACACTTCGTTGTTCATGCCAATGGGATTCCATATTTCGGACAAGGTGTGGTTAGGATTACACATCCACGTAGGCCGCGTCACAGGATAATTCTGTGTCTGGCCCCGGAGGCAGCCATGAGTTGCCCCGACCCATCCCCCTGAATCCATAGGAGGCGGAATGCGTTTTTCGCGCACTTCCAAAGCTCTAGGCTTGCTGGCAGTCGCCGCACTTGCCCTTACCGGATGCGGCAGCGCCGGCTCCGCGAGCAGTGGCCAGACCGCTGCCGGCGATCCGAACAAAATCATCACCGCATACAGCAATGAACCCCAGCACCCCCTGCTGCCGTCCAACACCAACGAGGTGTACGGCGGTCGCGTCGTCGAACTCCTGTTCGAAGGCCTGCGAAGCTACGACGCCAGTGGAAAATCCGTGAACGCTCTCGCGGAATCCATTGACACGACTGACGGCCAGAATTACACCATCAAGGTGAAGAAGGGCACCAAGTTCACCAACGGCGAGGAAGTCACCGCCAAGAGCTTCGTTGACGCCTGGAACTTCGCCGCCCTGAGCACCAACGCGCAGGCCAGCAGCAGCTTCTTCGAATCCATCGAAGGCTACGACGCAGTCAGCGCCACCAAGAAGACCACGGGCGCGGACGGCAAGTCCACGTCGACTCCCGCGCCGACCGCGCAGACCATGTCCGGCTTGGTTCTGAAGGACGACTCGACCATCACGGTGAAGCTGGCCCAGCCGGAAGCCGACTGGCCGTTGCGCCTCGGCTACTCCGCCTTCATGCCGCTTCCGTCCGATGCCCTCAAGGATCCGAAGGCCTTCGGCGAAAACCCCATCGGCAACGGCCCGTACAAGATGGCCGCCAAGGGCGCCTGGCAGCACGACAGCCAGATCGCCCTTGTCAAGAACGCCGACTACCAGGGTCCCCGCATGGCCAAGAACGGCGGCGTGACCTTCAAGTTCTACACCGATCCTGCTCCGGCATACACGGACATCCAGGCCAACAACCTTGACGTCACCGACGTCTTGCCGACGAACGCCCTGAAGACGTACACCACGGACTTCCCGGACCACAACCTCAACAAGGCTTACGCAGGCAACGCGACGCTCAACATCCCGAACTACCTGCCTGAGTTCCAGGGAGACGCCGGCAAGCTCCGTCGCCAGGCCATCTCCATGGCCATCAACCGCGACGAAATCACCAAGGTCGTCTTCAACGGCACCCGCATCCCCGCCAAGGACTTCACGTCGCCCTCCGTTGATGGCTACAACGCCAACGTGGCCGGCTCCGATGTCCTGAAGTTCGACGCCGCGAAGGCCAAGGAACTCTGGGCCAAGGCCGACGCCATGAGCCCGTGGCCCGCCGGCAAGACCCTCCAGCTGGCGTACAACACCGACGGCGGCAACAAGGAATGGATCGACGCCGTTGCCAACAACCTGAAGAACAACCTCGGAATCAAGGCCGAAGGCCAGCCGTTCGCAAAGTTCGCCGAGATCCTCAACCTCCGCAAGGCGAAGACCCTCCCGGGCTTCACCCGCGCAGGCTGGCAGGCCGACTACCCGTCGCTGTTCAACTTCCTCGGCCCGGTCCTGCAGACCGGTGCCAGCGCCAACTATGAGGGCTACAGCAACCCGGCATTCGACAAGCTGCTGAACGAAGGCCTCGCCTCCAAGACCACGGACGACGCCAACAAGAAGTTCACCCAGGCACAGGAAATCCTGTTCCAGGACCTGCCGAACCTGCCCCTGTGGTACCAGGCACGCCAGGCCGTATGGAGCCAGAACGTGACCAACGTCGACTCCGGCTGGAACGGCGTCCTGCTGTACTACAACATCACCGCAAAGTAGTCCTTCTGGACTTGTTCCAAGCTCGTTAGCGCATGGGGGTCCGGCCACAAACCGGGCCCCCATGCCTTGATTCGGCACGAAAGCTGTCCCTTATGAATCCCCATACTTCCAAGAGCGCCCAGGAACCGTTGCTGTGACCCAGTACATCCTCCGGCGTTTGCTGCAGGTCATTCCCGTGTTCCTGGGAACCACCCTGCTCGTGTACTTCATGGTCTTCGCCCTTCCGGGCGACCCCATCCGCGCCCTCTTCGGCGACCGACCGCCCAGCGAAGCCGTCATTGCCGCGCTGCGCCAGCAATACAACCTCGACCAGCCGTTCTGGGTCCAATACGGCCTGTTCCTCAAGAACCTGTTCACCTTCAACCTCGGGGTGGACTTCACCGGCCAGCCAATCGCAGCCACCCTTGGCCGCATCTTTCCCGTGACCGCCATGCTCGCCGTCGAGGCCTTGGCCATTCAGGCCGTCTTCGGTGTGGCCTTCGGCCTGATTGCCGGCTTGCGCAAGGGAAAAATCTTCGACTCCACCGTGCTGGTCGCCTCCCTCGTGGTCATTGCCGTCCCGACGTTCGTCCTGGGCTTCGTGCTTCAGCTCGTCGTCGGCGTCCAGCTCGGCTGGGCCAAGCCGACTGTTGGATCCAACGCGGATTGGGGCACCCTGGTCCTTCCGGCCACGGTGCTTGGCCTCGTGTCCTTTGCGTACGTGCTGCGCCTGACCCGCGCCTCGGTCATTGAAAACATGAACGCCGACTACGTCCGCACCGCAACCGCAAAGGGCCTCTCCCGCCCCCGCGTGGTCCTGGCCCACATCCTGCGGAACTCCATGATTCCCGTGGTCACCTACCTGGGCGCGAACCTGGGTGGCTTGATGGGCGGCGCGATTGTCACCGAAGGCATTTTCAACGTGCCCGGCGTCGGCCAAAAGCTCTACCAAGCCGTGATCCGAAGCGAAGGCCCCACCGTCGTCGCCATTGTGAGCGTGCTGGTGCTGGTCTTCGTTGCCGCCAACCTGTTGGTGGACCTCCTCTACGCCTGGCTTGACCCCAGGATTCGCTATGAAAAGTAGATCCGTTATGAAAAGTAACCGTCAGATCGAGCACTACGTTGCCCCTATCGACGAGACACCGCTGCTGGCGACCGATACCCTCAAGGTCGACGCAGCCCCCCTGAGCCTGTGGGCGGATGCCTGGCGGAAGCTCCGCCGTCGGCCGCTCTTCATTATCTCGGCGCTCATGATTCTGCTGCTCCTCGTCGTCGCGTTCTTCCCGGGCCTGTTCACGCAGACAGCCCCGAACGACAACTGCCAGCTGGGCGATTCCCTCGCTGGCCCCTCGGCCGGCCACCCCCTGGGATTCACTTTCCAGGGTTGCGACATCTACTCCCGCGTCATTCACGGCACGCAGGCATCCTTGACCGTCGGCGTCGTCTCCGTCATCTTCGTCCTGATCATCGGCGTGACGCTCGGCGCACTGGCAGGCTTCTTCGGCGGCTGGGTTGACACCATCATTGCCCGTATTGGCGACATCTTCTTCGCCTTGCCTTTGGTCCTCGGCGCGCTGGTAGTCACCCAGCTGCCCTTCTTCCGCGAGAACAAGAGCGTCTTCACGGTGGTCATGGTCATTGTGATGCTCGGTTGGCCGCAAATGGCCCGCATCACCCGCGGTGCCGTGATCGAGGTCCGCAACGCGGACTTCGTCACCGCCGCACGCTCGCTCGGTGTCTCCAAGATCGGCACGCTGGTCCGGCACGTCGTTCCGAACGCGCTCGCGCCGATCATCGTCCTGGCCACCATGGAGCTTGGCGTCTTCATCGTGACGGAAGCAACGCTGTCCTTCCTCGGCATTGGCCTGCCCGGCAGCATCATGTCCTGGGGTAACGACATTTCCGCGGCGAAGGACACGTTGCGCACCAACCCCGAGGTGCTGATGTTCCCCGCAACCGCACTGTCCATCACGGTCCTGAGCTTCATCATGCTTGGCGACGCGCTGCGTGACGCCCTTGACCCCAAGAGCCGCAAGCGATGAAGGAGGCAATCATGGCAACATCCAACGTCACCATCGACGAAGCCGGATCCGAAGAGCGTCCGCTCCTGGAAATCCGGGACCTCGCCATCTCCTTCCAGACGGCGGGCGGCGAATTCCAGGCCGTCAAGAACGCGCACCTGACC